>NZ_JADYWY010000007.1:0-226024 GCF_015864635.1 Psychrobacter sp. SZ93C1
CATTACTAAGCCACATCAAAACTTTATGTGATGCTAATAGAGAAATTATATTGGTCAGCCTCTGTACCACAGATGGCTTTCCTATCAGCTGCTTCTCAGTCAGCGAGCTTAGTAACCAAGCAGATAAATTTGCAGCGATGAGCAGCACACTGTCTTCACTAAGTGATTCGTCTGCAAAGCAAATGAAGCAAGGCCAATGCAATATTGCGATTGTTGAAGCCACTTCTGGCAATATACTATTCGTCAAAACAGACTACATTGGTAAGCCTTGTGTGTTGACGGTGGTTGCCCACAATAAGATGGCACTAGCCGAAGCACGATATAAGACCAAGAAATTGATTGGGGAAATCTCTGCTATTAGAGAGTAGGGTGATTTGTCTGTGAAGACAAATGCAGTCGCATAGCTATTATAGCTACTCTGGTATTTATCGAATTCAAAGATCAAAATAGAAAGCGCCACTCAACAATCAGTTGAGGGGCGCTTTTTTTTGTGATTTAGATGTTGGTATTAATATATTTTCAAGCAGCATTGTAAATTATAGCTAATAAGTGAACATTACCCTCACTTTAATTTATACCTTGTTTGGAATTATTTCGGCGATGAGATATGTCTAATAATAGATATATAATATTTCTCTGCTTTATATGTCAGACGGCAGTTATTTTGTCATGACTGGTTAGTTCAAAATAATATCCCTTATAATACATAGAGTATAATGCGAACTACTAAGTTATGTTAGTTTTTTTAATGAATAAGATTCATTATCTTTGCTGAAAGACATACTTCGTTATTGATGTTTCTTGATCAAAAACATCTCACAATTTTAGCGTTACTTTATTGAACCACAACCAAGTAGATAGGAAAAAAATGTCAAATATCAATGAGTCTTTACAAGAGTTAATGAATCTTGATGGTGCTATGGGTGCCTGTGTTGTTGATTACATGTCAGGTATGGTATTAGGTATGACTGGTAATGGTGGCAGTATAGATTTAGAGCTTGCTGCAGCTGGCAATGCACAAGTAGTAAAAGCGAAAGTCGCTACAATGAGATCACTTGGTATCAAAGGTGAAATTGACGATATGTTAATCACGTTAGAGTCTCAAATACATATCATTCGTCCTACACATAACCATGAAGATTTGTTTATTTACTTGGTGCTTGATAAATCAAAAGCCAACCTTGCACTAGCACGTCGTAAAGTACAAGGGATAGAAAGCAAGCTAGAAATATAATTTGATTGGTAGTATTTAAATCGATGCATATTTGGTAGATATCTATTGTGGTCTTATTAAACAGGCTAGCAATAGGACTATATGTATTACGAGAAATTAGACAGAAAAAGCGCCACTCAACAATCAGTTGGGTGGCACTTTTTTTATAGCTCTAGATGTTATGGATCTAGCTAGCTATTCTTACGTTGCATCAAACTATTGGCGACCCATGCTGGCCCAATTAATAAAAACTGTAAGTCTTTAAAGAATGATGGCTTCTCTCCTTCGATTTTATGACCGATAAACTGGCCAATCCAAGCGACGATGAAGATACCCGCCCACACTTTAAACCCCCACGGTAAGAACACCATAACAGACAAGCAAATTAAGATAAATATGCCCATTGCTAAAAATAGCGGCGTGGATAAACGTATGTAGAACAATAATACCAAGGCACTAAGTACCAAGGTAAACCATACAGATAGCGACATTCCGACGCCTAGCAGGCTGACAAATATAGTAGGGACACATAACCAATGAATTTTTTTATTGACCAGGTTTTGATGACTAATAGAGTACTCGCTGAGCCACTGCTCAAGTGTGCGTTTCGACATTCTCTGCTGCTTAACACGAGCCATACCAACCTCCTTGTTAGTAATTAAAGGGATGAATTGATACTGGCCACCAGTTCAGGTGCCAATAACATTCGTAGTATCAGTTTTAGCATTAATTATGCCAATCTACCATGTTATCCAATAGACGGCACAGTCAGAAATGATGATGCTATAGTCAAATCCTCTATAAATTGGATACGGTGTCAGGCTCCTTTAGTCTACTACTTGTAGCACTTTCACTCGGCTTTCTTGTATCCAAATCATATTGAACTGACTCTAGTAATATTGTGGCCAACACAGCTGACCATATGTTTATACTTTTCATCTTGAACGTTTCAGTATTAGTTCAAGATTAGTTCAAGGTTAAAAAACTAACCTTGTTCGCTACGATGCCATTCATAGAGACCGATAAAGGCATTTATTTGATAGATCATAGTTTGGATAGCAAAAATATAGTTACCAGACATTAAGTTGACGATGAGCCAGACAAAATTCACGACAATCCATAGCCACCAGTTAAATGAATAGCGCAAAATCATCGCGGCTTGTGCCGTAATTGACAGTACGAAGGCAATAACATTAATCCAAAAGAAAGAAATAAACCCTAGAAACAGGCTGCTATCATCTTCTACCACTACATAACCATAGCTCGCTAATAATTCATTTACCGTGGGGAACAATGCAAGCCCAATGATAATGAAGGCAGCGGTAATCAACCAAACGGCTTTATTAGCAGCCTTCGGTATCATGTCACCATCAGGATCGGTATGCTTTGACCAATAAAAAATACCGTAGACATGAGTGAAAAAATTAAATAGCGGCGCAAGCATTAAGCCCACTGCGCCAGACGTCGCTTGTACGACTACTTCGCCAGCAGTTGCTGCCATGCCTAGACCATTACCCATGACGTTTTTTCGGAATGACAGTGAGACAACACAGACCAAACCAACAAAAGACACGCCCAAATAAAACATATCGAGCGAGGTATGGTCTGTGGTGAGCCAAAAGCCAGTGGATAGGGCAACCACGCCGCAAATGAACCAAGTAATAATCCATTGCATTGCCCATTTTCCGGTGATGTTGTCTAGTAGCTGAATACGCATAAGGCTTCTTTCCTAAAATGAGAGTTGGTCGCCGCATAGTGATTGATGCTGTTATTTTCCATTTTACGGATTTTTACCGTAGATGTATTGGTCAATAAATAGCACCGCTTGCTGATAGCGGGCATCGTAGTCTGGCTCATCAATCATATATGGCTCGATATGATGGCGCGCAAATATATCAACCAGTCGTTGTTCAAAACGCCCTCGTGCTTCAGGCGTGCCCAATGAGCGCATACCATCATCAACCCATGGCGTATTATTATCTAGCATAATGGTATGGTCTAAACGGAACTCATCGATACAAGCAGCCACAAACGGGTGCGTGCGATTTTCATATTCTTCACAGAACGCCTGTGTGGTGACAAAATCTGTGTCAACGATGGTGATAGGGGCGGTGGCATTCGCTGTCGCCTCTCGGATAGCTTGGGCATGATGTAGGGCAATGGGCCCATAGTCATTATATTGCAACCCAACCTCGCTACCTCCCAAATCTGTGCCGACATACAGCCGCCCCATTTCTAATGCAAAGCTGGCACCATAATAATTAGCAAGCTTATGTATTAAGGTTGTTTTACCTGAGCTCTCACCACCAACGATAGCGACGGTTTTGGTATAGTCACCACGAGCTTGCGGATGAATGGCTGACCAATGCGCTACCGGATCACGAGCAATCGCATAAGAGTCAAACTCAGGCTGTAGTGGGGTGGTAACCACTTGTAAAAGCAGCTGGTCTTGAATGTCGTTTCTCGTGAGTGGATGATTGTCCGCCATAAACAATACAGTCTCTGCTGATAGTGATAGTGCGTCCGTTAAACGTTGCAATTTGGCATTACTAGCAGCGATATCGATAGTGACATCATCATTGGCGCTGACATCCTCATTAGCATTATAGAGGTGCTCGTGCAGCGGTAGCTCAATCTCGTGAGTCGTATGGATATGAATAAATGGTAGGTTTGCACATGCCATCTGTAGCCAACGCGCTTTATCTTGTAAGGTAATCGTAAAGTCTGGATGCGGCGATGGATGCACCATAATGACGATATGTAAGGTTTTGGCTTGTCCTGCTGCATCCAATATACTGCGTATCTGCCCCAAATGTAGAGGTTCAAAATTTCCAATCATCAATCCAGTGTCGTACATAATTATCCTTATCTGTGCCTCATCTTGGCTTTATATTTATTTTGTTTTTCTGACTTGTACCGACTGATATAAGTTTGACTATATAAAGGTTTTAGTTGATTTGCAGGTAGGTTATTGTAAACACAAGTTTGATGCAGAATTTTATATAGATTATTCGTCTTTTTAGAAGATAATTAGTGACCAGTTTTATGCTAATCAAGCTAAATTTTACCAGCTTTATTACTACATAAATGATGCTTATCTATTTGATAGCATTAAAAAATACTGAGCAGATGAATTATTAGCGTAAGGTTTTAGCAATAAACCTAGCTTTGAAACATTTTGAAATAATTATTTAAAATCAGGGGTTTAGGTGCCCTAATGACAGATTAGGGCAAGCTTAGGTAGCATAAACTCACAAAGTACTGCTACATCTTCAACAGATAGGGGCTGAATAGTTGATATACTTATTCGTAAGTCAAGAGGGCTAAGTAGCATTTTGATTGAATATAGCAAACAAGTATAAAAAATATAAGAAAATACAAATAATAGAGAGGTATCTGATTTGGCTAAGTTAGCGAAATTACATCGCTCACAGAACAACCGTATGATAGCAGGAGTGATGGGCGGCGTTGCAGAATATGTCGGTTGGTCACCAACTTGGGTGAGAGTGCTATTCGTAATTATTTCATCGTTGAGTGCAGCAGTACCAGGCATCTTAATCTATATCATTTTATGGATAATCATGCCCAAAGCAACCAGTGAATCGTATCAGTAAATTATCTTGAAGATTTAAAGCTATACTTTGAAAATCAAAGTTTAATTAAAAAATAAAAAGCCTGATCAATCAGGATACCAAAGACATACTTTTCCTCCTGCCCAGATGCTCGCGCATCTGGGTATTTTTTTATCTATTGCTTTGATGACGCTTATGGCTTCAGTTTGATTATAAATGAGCCATATAATAGGATTTTTATCGCTGAGATATAAATTTAGTTAAGGTAAATATGGATAAAATAGTCAATTTTTAGTAAGGTGAGCAGACAAATAGAGTCGTTGCCGAATAGGCTGTACGAGTGCTATCAACGTTTTATTTATTAATACTAATTCCATAGTGATTTTATTATGACATCCCAAGCGAAAAACTCTCAACCGATGACTTTTCAAGATTTGATTTTAACCTTACAAAACTATTGGGCCGACAAAGGCTGCGTTATCTTGCAGCCTTATGATATGGAAGTTGGCGCAGGTACATTCCATACGGCGACCTTTTTACGTTCGTTAGGTCCTGAGCGTTGGAATGCTGCCTATGTGCAGCCATCTCGTCGTCCGACTGATGGGCGTTATGGTGACAACCCAAACCGCTTACAGCATTATTATCAATTTCAAGTCGTGCTAAAGCCGAATCCACCTAATATCCAAGAGCTATATCTAGACTCGCTAAGAGCCATTGGTATCGATCCGCTGGTGCATGATGTGCGTTTCGTCGAAGACAACTGGGAGTCGCCAACACTAGGTGCGTGGGGACTTGGTTGGGAGATTTGGTTAAACGGTATGGAAGTGACGCAGTTTACCTACTTCCAGCAAGTCGGCGGCATTGAGTGTTTCCCAGTGACTGGCGAAATTACTTATGGTCTTGAGCGCTTGGCGATGTATGTGCAAGGCGTCGATAGCGTTTATGATTTGGTGTGGGCAGATGGTGAATTTGGCCGTGTGACTTATGGCGATGTCTTCCATCAAAATGAAGTCGAGCAGTCTACCTACAACTTTGAGCACGCCGATGTGCCAATGATGGGTCAGATGTTTGATTTTTATGAGCAGCAAGCTGATAAGTTGGTTGCTGAAGGTTTGCCATTACCAGCCTATGAGATGGTGCTAAAAGCCTCACATGCTTTTAACTTACTTGATGCTCGTGGTGCGATTTCCGTAACTGAGCGTCAGCGCTTTATCCTACGTGTACGTACGCTTGCTCGTAAGGTCGCCATTGGTTATGTTGAAGCACGCGCCAAGCTTGGTTTCCCATTGGCAGATGAAGCCCATCGTCAGGCAGCGCTCGATAAGTATTTGCCAAAAGAAGATGTGGCAACTGAGAACACAGATGACAATCAAACTGCTAATAACAACCAGACTGTTAATAAAAACCAAACTACTAATAACAATAAATAGGAGCATCCCATGAGTACTATTCTATTTGAACTGGGGTGTGAAGAACTGCCTCCAAAAAGCCTAAAGCCACTACGTGACGCGTTACAAGCAAGCATTACTGAGCAATTGACTGAAGCAGAAATCAGTTTCGATAGTATTAAAGCCTTTGCTGCGCCGCGCCGTTTAGCGCTTCAAATTCAGGGTATTGGTGATAAGCAGCCGGATCGCCGTGAGCAAAAACGTGGTCCAGCGATTAAAGCTGCCTTTGATGCCGATGGCAATCCAACGCGTGCAGCAATGGGTTTTGCCAAAGGTTTGGGTATTGAAGCCAGTGAGCTGATAACGATTAACACCGATAAAGGTGATTATGTCGGTTATGAGCAAACCATTCAGGGTCAAGCGACCACTGAATTGCTGCCAGCTATTTTTCAGACCGCGCTTGATAAGTTGCCGATTGCCAAGCGTATGCGCTCAGGCGCTAGCCGTAATGAGTTCGTCCGTCCGGTACAGTGGGCAGTATTGATGCAAGACAGCGCTGTCATCGACGCTACTATCCAAGGTCATCAGACGGGAACGCAAACTCGTGGTCATCGCTTTCATAGCCCTGACTACCATAATATTGCTCATGCTAATGACTATGAAGAATTACTAAGTGGTTTAAAAGTAGTTGCTGATTTTGATAAGCGTCAAATGCTGATCAAAAACCAAGTCAAAGCGTTGTCAGATGAAGTCAACTCAGATGCCATCGTACCGCAGACATTGTTAGATGAAGTCACTGCACTGGTTGATTTTCCCATTGCGCTACGAGCAAGCTTTGAGGCACGTTTCTTACAAGTGCCACAAGAAGCGCTAATCTCGACCATGCAAGCGGATCAAAAATATTTTTGCCTGACAGATAAAACTGGAAAATTGCAGCCTTACTTTATCTTTATTACCAATATCGAGTCAAAAGACCCGAACCAAATCATTGAAGGTAATGAAAAGGTTGTGCGTCCACGTTTGGCAGATGCAGAGTTTTTCTTCTTACAAGACCAAAAGCAGCCGTTGTTTGCACTGACAGAAAGTCTCAAAAACCGTGTATTCCAAGATAAATTGGGTACGATTTGGGAGAAGTCTGAGCGTATAGCCAAGCTTGCTGCATTTATCGCGGCCTTGATGCAACAGCAAGGTCAGCAGATTAGTATCGATGAAACGGTACGTGCTGGTATTTTGTCCAAAGCGGATTTGGCAAGTTCATTGGTTGGTGAGTATCCAGAGTTACAAGGTATCGCTGGTACTTACTATGCCCGCTTAAACAATGAGCCTGAAGCCGTAGCAGCCAGTTTAGAAGAGCAATATTTGCCTAAGTTCAGTGGTGATGTATTGCCACAGACGCCGATTGGTATCTGCTTAGCATTGGCGGATCGTCTGGACACGTTAGTCGGTATTTTTGCGATTGACCAAGCACCGACTGGCTCAAAAGATCCGTTCAGTTTACGTCGCTCAGCTATTGGTATTTTGCGTATTTTGATCGAAAAGCAGTTACCGATTAATCTGGTAGCGCTCGTTGAGCAGGCGATTAAAGGCTATAGTAATACTGACGGTAGTAAAATTGCCAAAATGGGTGATACCTTTACACAAGTTATGGCGTTCTTGAACTCGCGCTACCGTGCGATGTATACCGAGCAAGGCGTGAGCGTTGATACCATCCAAGCTGTACAAGCGATTAACCCGCATATGCCGCTAGATTTTGATCAGCGTATTCGTGCAGTGCAAGCATTTAGCGAGTTGTCACAAGCGTCAATGCTAGCCGATTCGAACAAACGCGTTGCTAACATTTTGGCCAAGTCAGAAGTGAGCGTGGCTGATAATGTTGATGAGGCGTTATTGTCTGAGCCTGCTGAGCAGAGTCTATATGCGAGTGTGCAGCAAGCACAAACGGCGGTGCAACCATTACTCGAACAAGCTGACTATACGCAAGTATTGCAAACGCTTGCCAGTCTAGACAAGCCATTGACACAGTTCTTCGACAATGTGATGGTCAATAGTGAAGATGCTGCGCTGAAGAACAATCGCTTAGCGTTGCTCAAGCAAGTTCGCGCGTTATTCTTAACCGTAGCGGATATCAGCGAGTTACAGCTTTAGCTCTACTGACACATAGTTGTTAATTTTGATGCAAAAACCTGGCCTATCGTGGTCAGGTTTTTCTGTTATAGAATAGCGTCATTGTTTAGGACTACCATTCAGTGGATTTATCTAGCAATTCAGCGCAATCAGTAATTAAACTGCAAAGGCATTGTGTTATCGCTATTATTGACGGTAAAATTTATATTATTAAAACGTATTGAATAATCATTAGCTTATTAGCTGTTTTTATTCCTCGCGTTAACCTATATTCGAAGGAGCACTGCCGTGTTTGCCGTTATTATTGTTATCCTCATTATCTGGGCATCGATGTGGGTTTTTTATAAGTTTATGTACCCGCGTGCGCCTAAAAGCATGATGCCAAAAGCAGGTGATGTCACCACACCGCGCCAGTGTAATTTTTGTGGTAATAGATTGGCTGAATATCGCGGTGTACTAGAGACCCTTCAGACTACGCCGAGTTTGGCTGACAATAGCGACAGTGTTATAAAAACCAATCAAGACTTATTTTTTTGCAATTATGAGCATCAGGCAGATTTTCACGCGGGCAAGACTTATGGTGCCGATGACTAAATAGATAGATTTTGTTTCAAGCATAAAAAAGCGCTTAGCTTGAGTTGGCTAGGCGCTTATCTTTTTAATAAAGTGCTATTTGCTTATGTAGTTGAATTCCAATACAAGGAAGCCGAGTGCAAGCTATACATTAGTATGGTTAGCGAGGATGACGATGTAGCGGATTTATATGAACTTTACTATAGAATGGACTGCGCGTCCTTCATGATCTTATTCAGTAGAGCTTCAGATTGCTTGTCTTGTTGCAAGCGGTCTTCGCTAGTTCTCTGATTGGCATGGATTTTCTCATACAAGCTCAGGCAACACAGTACCAGTAGGCTTTCTTGACTAAGACTTGGTGCATCTCTCTTGAGGTCTAGCGCATAGTTGTTAATATAAGAGACGGCTGAATGTAGCTCCTCTTGCTCATGTACAGGGCAGTAGATTGGATAGTTAACGCCAGCAATGGCAATATCGACCTTTTTGATTTGTGGTTCAGCGATTTTAGGTGCTTTCGCATTAGGCTGAGCAGAGGTATTCGGTATAATTGAAGCCGCTGTAGCGACGTTCTTTGGTTGTTGTGCAGTATTTTGCGTTTGGTTATTTGGCAGCTGTTTTTCTATCGGTTTTTTGTGGTCATCGGTCATGATAAATCCTACAATATTTGGTCAGTAAGGTGAGTAATATCAGATATTACCGTTATGAGCTTGGCTTAATTCATAAGAAGCAATGAGTCGTTATAATAAAAAATTGCGCTTAGTTATTAGCCTTCTACTTGGTCAATATGGGTTAAGCGTTTTAATACTACTTGTGTACGCTCGGCTGCCAATTGATTCTTTTTCTGTAGTTCACTATTTTGTTGTTTAATGTCGCTATACTGCTGCTTTAATTCATTATTATGCTGTTGTAGCTCGCTATTTTGTTGTTGTAATTGGTCGATCTGTTTTTGCAGCTTGTCTTGCTCTTCACCAATCATATGGTGCGCTTCTGCAAGGCTTTGGTAGCGTTTGTCGAGATCGCCTAGTTGTTTTTTAGTACCGTCACGTTCTGTATAGCTAGTTTTGAGCTTGGTTCTCAGCACCGTAAGCTCTTGTGGATCAGCAACAGGATGTTGTTTAAGGCTGCTAAGTTCAGCACTGACAAGCTGATACTGTTTTTTGATGTCGAGTACCATTTTTTCTAAGATTCTAAGTTGATCATACATAGTCAGTTTTTATCCTTCACAAGTAAGCGTAAATGAATTTTGTTCTCTGCGTTTAATAATGCCATAGGTGACCGCATAATATCTATATCAACAAAGTAATTACAAGTATTAAGGTCTGTTGAACATTCAAATATTAGGGCTGCTAACCGCTAAAATTGCACCAAATTAGGCGCAAGTCGACGATAATGTCGAGACCTTAGCTAGGCTTGCAACAACATTTGGGGTGATTTTAGCATTAGCCTTTTAGGGCAGTACTCTTTTTTGCCAATATATGGCGAAATTGTTTCACCTAGAATGACTAGGCATTAAAAATTTCACTGCATATTGGCAAAAAATAGTGACTGCCAGCACCACATTTGAATGTTCAACAGACCCTGAGCTTGGTTTTTTTATTTTTTATGGTCCACCGTCGCATCAATGATGTTGCGCGGGGGCTGTTTTTGTATTTTAAGTAATAATCAATCACTAGGACATCTATTATGAATGACAATATCTCTGGCTGGAACACTTGGCTTACCGCTTTTGATGACTGGACTGACGTGTCTATCAGTGAAGTGCATGGCTTCATGACAGGGCTTATGACGGCCTGTAATGCCCCTGATGAAGCTGTATGGGCTCAGGTTTTTGAGGAGTTGAGTTTTTCGGCATTACCAGAGCCTGCATTGACGTTATTAGCCGAAGAAGCGGAAGATATCGTGTTTCAGCTGAAGGATAAAGATGATGCTTACTCTTATATGCCGCTGATACCTGATGATGAACACGACTTGTACGAGCGCGTGATGGCCTTGAAACAGTGGGCCAATGGTTTTATGACTGGCTTTGGTATCACCGATTGCAGTATTAGCGCTGACGAAAATGAGATGCTATCGGATTTGGCCAAGATTGGCGGCATTCGTTTAGAGGAAGACGAAATATTTGAAGGTGGTGAAGAGTCTTATCTGTATATCTATGAGTTTGCGCGTATGGTGCCAGTCAGTTTTGCGACCCGTAAGCGTAAAGCAGTCAAAGACATCGCCTTAATTTCTGGACTCGCTATTGATGCCAAGACGACAAAAGAGTTGCAAGCAGAAGGTAAGTTACCAAAACCAATGCCGCCAGTTATTGATATCATGAATCAAAATAACCCTTCATAATACGAGTATCACGTATCATAATAAGGATGTTTTATGAGCATAAATAACCATATGGATAGTGACAGTCAAGCCATAGATACGGTCACTTATCCGGCAAACAGCATTGATTGGCTGACCCGCCTCATTGCTTTTGATACCGTCAGTCGGCATTCCAATTTGGCTTTGATTGACGATGTAAAAGCTTACTGTGAGCAGCTGGGTCTAACGGTGGATTTGACCTTTAATGAGGCCAAAACCAAGGCCAATTTGTTTGTGACAGTACCCGCTGGCGAAAATACCGATATCGTCAATCATGGTCTGGTCTTATCGGGTCACACTGACGTCGTACCCGTCGATGGCCAAGCGTGGTCATCAGAGCCATTTACGGCGACGATTCGTGGTGATAAGCTATATGGTCGCGGTGCGTGTGATATGAAAGGCTTTATCGGCTGTGCGCTGACATTATTGCCGCAAGCGGTGAAACGGTCGAACAGCGGTCAGCTGCGTCGCCCATTGCATTTGGCACTGTCCTTCGATGAAGAGATTGGCTGCTTGGGTGCGCCACTCATATTGGCAGATTTAAAGGCACGCGGTATCACGCCTGATTATTGCATCGTCGGTGAGCCGACCAATATGACGATGGTAGTGGCACATAAAGGTATTGCCATATATCGTTGCCGAGTGCATGGTAAGTCTGCGCATTCGTCATTGACGGCGCAAGGGGTTAATGCCATTAGCTATGCCAGTCGTTTGATTGGTTATGTCGATGAGCTGGCAGAAGAGATAAGTCGTCGCGATGATGCTCTTGGTGATGGGGATGCGCTGTTTGATGTGCCTTACTCAACACTTTCGGTGGGCACGATACAGGGCGGTACCGCGACCAATATCGTCCCCAATCTGTGCGAGTTTACCTTTGACTATCGCAACCTGCCGCACATGACACAAGACGACATATTAGCGCCCATTCATGCAAAGGTGGCAGAGTTAAATGCTCAAATGCAAGCACGAGCACCAGAGACTGGTATTGAGCTGGTGCAAGCAGTAGGCGTACCCGCAATGACTGATAATGATAGCGCCGAGCTGCAATCATTAATCGCTGCGCTGACAGGGGATGATGAGCGTCATAAAGTGGCTTATGCGACGGAAGGCGGACAATTTACCAATGCTGGCATTCCAACGATTATCTGTGGCCCAGGTAGTATTGAACAGGCGCACAAGGTAGATGAGTATGTGGCGCTTAGCGAAATTGCCCGTTGTGATGAGTTTTTACAGAAGTTGCTAGATAGCTGTACCACTCAGGAATCTACGCAGTAGCATAGCAGACGTTTTATTTTTACGATAAATGAGTACAAAGTGCACCGTCTCAATGGCGGTGTTTATTTTTTAGTGGCAGAGCCGTTCGTATTAGAACCGCTTACACATAATGACGTAGGGGTGGGTTGATGTCTTGGCATCTGTTTGCAGTGTTTTTCGCAAGTACGTTTTTTATCTCAGCGACCCCTGGTCCTAATATGCTACTGGCGTTTCAGTATGGCATGAACTATGGCGTAAAACGAACGCTGTGGACGCTGGCAGGCCTGAGTCTTGGCTTGTTTGTATTGCTGCTATCGACTCTACTTGGGCTCGATGTGATCAGTCGCCAGTCACCTTGGCTGTTGACGATCATCAAAGCCGTGGGCGCGGCATACTTGATTTATTTGGGTATCAGCTCATGGCGCGATGCGGGTGATGGTAGCTTGATGAGCGATGCTCGTGAGTTGAGTGCTGAGGTGGCAGCTGATTATCCTGTCTCTGAAGGTGTGGCTGCCACACCGCCGTCACGCTCGCTCTCTAGTGCTGCCGTGAAAACAGCGCCAAGTAACCTGATTTTGTTTCGTACGGGGGTTTGGGTATCACTATCTAATCCTAAAGCTATTTTGTTCTTTGCTGCCTTTTTTCCTAAGTTCATCAATTTTAGTGCGCCACTATGGCCACAATATATCTTATTGACCATCGGCTTGTTTTTTAGCGAGACGATTTGGCAGGTTGTTTATACCCTAGGTGGTAAAAAGCTGGCAAGTTGGCTAGATGTCGGTCATCGCTTGGCTTGGCTCAATCGTGGTTGCGGGGTGATATTTATCCTTATTGCCGCTGCTTTATTGGCTGAAGTCATCAATAGTTTTATGGTATAAATAATTATCCATGATTGTTTTAAATCATTATTTTATTAGGTGGTTTTTTATTATATTCATTGTTTAGTATTTTTTTAAATTAAAAGTTGACATTTATTTTTAAACCGTTATTATTGGTGCATTGATTTATATCGCTTATCTTTTATAAGTGATAAGTCATTCCAATTAACCTGCTATTGTCGCCCTGACATTGGCCATAACCTATGGAGGAATCATCGTGTCCTATTTAACTATCAAGACGTTTTTAAAGATTGAATGTGTAAACCATATGACAGCAATGACGACTTCGAAAAGGTTTGGCTGAATTTATATGTAAGCTACTAAGTGATATCCTATTGAATGATATCAACGCATAGCCTTCTGTATCTACTTGCGCTAACCCTCTTCTAAGTCTACTGTGCCAAAATCGCTCTGCGATCGTGCTAAGCCATATTGTGCTTGCTGCTATCTGTTTACCTAACATTTTGCTTTACCGTTATTGCTAATGAGGCGATTCACGCTATTGTTTAGCGTATGCCTTTCTGCGTGCATAATATTTATGCTCTCAATTTTGGTATGGTAAAAGCTTTCTTTAAAACGTCCATCATAAATTAACCATGCATTTTTATTGATTTTTTAATTAATAAAAATACGGTATTTTATTGTCTTTATTTTATGATTTATTAATCTGTATTCTTGTTAAACGTATCGTTTAATGGAGACGGATAAGTAATGTCTAAAAATTAGTAAATTAAAGAATATGTATGGTTATAAAAATAATAAAACGGAAATAATAAATCATGAGCATTCAATTAATATTAAATGAAAACCGCAAACACGGCGTATCCGTCAAGATTTACACCTCAGATGTTGAGCAAGGTGCGATGCAGCAACTACGCAATTTAGCTCAGCTAGAGTTTGTACACTCACACATTGCGGTGATGCCCGATGTGCACGTTGGCAAAGGCGCAACAGTTGGCAGTGTGATTCCGACCAAGTCTGCCATTATTCCTGCGGCAGTCGGTGTGGACATTGGCTGCGGTATGAATGCGGTACGTTTGTCTCTGACAGCGAGTGATTTGCCTGACAGTTTGAAGTCATTGCGATCGATCGTTGAGCAGCAAGTGCCAGTCGGCTTTAACATGCACAAGCAAATCCAAGCTAAGAACTCAACGCTTGATCCGTTGGGCAAACGCCTCAAACCGATTACTGATAAGCATCCAGGTTTACTCAAAATGCTTAAAGGTTTTGAGCGTACGTGGGCGAAACAGTTGGGGACATTGGGCGGTGGCAATCATTTCATTGAGCTGTGCTTGGATGAAAACAAGGATGTCTGGGTCATGCTGCATTCTGGCAGTCGCGGCATCGGTAATTGTATCGGCCAGTACTTTATTAACCTTGCCAAAAAAGAACGTCAATCGCGCTTTGGTCATGTGCCAGATCGAGATTTGTCTTACTTTGCCGAAGGGTCTGATAGTTTTGCTGACTATGTCGAAGCAGTGGGCTGGGCGCAGGACTACGCGTTAGAGAACCGCCGTGAGATGATGCGTTTAGTCATAAAGTCATTGCAGTCGCCCCAAGCGGGATTACCACGATTTCAGCTGACCAAAGAAGCCATCAATTGTCATCATAACTATGTCAATGAAGAGGTGCATTTTGGCGAGCAAGTCTATGTGACCCGTAAAGGTGCAATCAGTGCTTATGCAGGTGAGCTTGGGATTATCCCAGGTTCTATGGGCGCAAAGTCCTTTATCGTACGTGGTCTGGGCGAGGCTGAATCGTTTTGCTCATGTTCACATGGTGCAGGGCGACAGATGAGCCGAGGTAAAGCCATGCGAGCGTTCACTATCGATGAGCTAAAAGCGCAGACGGATGGCGTCGAGTGTCGCAAAGATAAAGGTGTCATCGATGAAATACCCGGAGCGTACAAAGACATCGATGAAGTGATGGCCAATCAAACAGATTTGGTTGAGGTGGTGCATACGCTGAAACAGGTCATGTGTATTAAAGGCTAATGAGTAAAACCATAGCGAGTCACGACGGTGTCAATCGAGCTAAATGTACTAAGTGTACTATTTGCGCTCGATTTCTTCACTAAGATGATTTTCGGCATTGGTATCTCAGAAGAATTAAAGAACAGGTAACAATATGAGCTTAAAACAAACTTTAAAAAAGGCCAAACAAATTGAACGGCAGTTAGAGCAGCAGGCTGAAACAGGTGCGCAACAATCGCTAGGCACTGTCAAACCACGTAATTATTTGGCGCTTGATCCACTGTTAAGAAAGGGTGGTATTCACGAAAAAGAAGATATAGATATCGTCCGCAAAAAACGTCGCCGCGAGACCAAGCAACAGTTACGGAAGACAGATTGGTTATCAGAATAGTGGTAGTTAACATTCACGCACAAAAAAGCCGTTCGCTATGATAGTGAACGGCTTTTTTATTTTTGCTCAAGCTTGTAACTTAACCATTGTTACCTTAACCACTATGCCAATACTTCGATCAGCTCACCTTTTACCATATGCGGGCTGACGAAATCAGTAATACGTACACTCACGAGTTTACCCAACATCTCATCCATTTTTTCGACATCATGAGGGAACATGACGGTACGGGTATTATCCGCAGTACCGATTAAACAGTCAGGATGACGATTGGCAACTTGTTCAACTAAGACACGAGTCGTGGTACCGACCATCTCATGTGTTTTCGCAAGTGTCGAATCAATGATGACTTTTTGGAATTCAGCCAAGCGTTCTTTTTTAGTTTTAAAACTTACATCATCTGGTAACTCAGCGGCTGGCGTGCCTGGGCGCTTAGAGTAAATAAAGCTGTAAGAGTGATCGAAGTTTAATTCCTTTGCCAAGTTCAACGTATCTTGGAAGTCTTGATCGGTCTCACCAGGGAATCCAATGATAAAGTCGCTCGACAAATGAATATCAGGACGAATGGCTTTTAGCTTATTAATCTGATTGATATACACATCAATCGTATGGTTGCGCTTCATCGCTGCCAAGATAGCGTTTGAGCCACTTTGAACCGGTAGATGTAAGTGTGATACCAGCTCTGGCAATTGTGCATACGCATCAATGATGTCATCAGTGAACTCTAGCGGATGGCTGGTCGTATAGCGAATACGCTCGACACCATCGACATGCGAGACATAATGCAATAGCTCAGCGAAACGGCAAATGCTGCCATCATCTTTTTCACCGCGATAGCCGTTGACGTTTTGGCCCAAGAGGTTGATTTCACGCACGCCTTGCGCTGCTAAGCTATCAATTTCAGCCAATACGTCATCGAGTGGACGTGATAGTTCTTCACCGCGGGTATAAGGCACCACGCAAAACGAGCAATATTTTGAACAACCTTCCATAATAGAGACAAACGCTTTAAAGCCTTCTACTCTTGGTTCAGGTAAAAAGTCGAATTTTTCAATACTTGGAAAGGATACGTCAACTGTGCCGATACGGTTTTTAGGTGCGATTTCGCGCTGTTCATGTGATTGATCATATAGCTCTGGTAGACGATGTAAGGTTTGCGGGCCAAAAACCATGTCGACGTAAGGCGCACGTTTTTGAATGTTATCGCCTTCTTGTGAGGCCACGCAACCACCGACGCCAATGACGAGGTCAGGGCGTTTTTCTTTTAGTTTGCGCCAGCGACCCAATTCTGAAAAGACTTTCTCTTGCGCTTTTTCGCGGATAGAGCAGGTATTCATTAGCAGTACATCGGCTTCGTCGATATCATGCGTGACTTCCATACCGTGGGAGTCACCGAGCACGTCGAGCATTTTGCCAGAGTCATAGACATTCATCTGGCAGCCTTGAGTGGTGACAAAGACTTTTTTGGTAGCTGTTTTGTTTACAGGAGATTGGGCTGAACTTGCTTCATTGAGTGCAGTGACAGCAGGCGCGGCAGCAGTTGCTTCAGTAACAGCAGCGTCTTTGATGCGGGGATTGAATACAGTAACACTCATAAGGATAAGTCCATGATTGACTAAAAATATAGCGGGGTAGACGATTAACAGGTGGCGTATTTTATCACAACCCTCTATCAATGTGAAAAATTAGCGCGGGTGATCGTTGGTCATTATCATAAATTATTCATAACGGTATCAATTGTTTACTAGAGTTAGCAGCGCTTTTGATAAAAACTACGACTCGACATCATTTCTATGTTACACCGTACTGTCCTATTTATTAACAAAAGGTAAAGGCTATGGTTGAAAGTGCAACGAGTATAGTATGATGAATAAAACCACCTTAGCGGTACATTATAAATCGCTGTTTAATTATTTGTAGAGACATAATAAAGAGAGTCAATATGACAGAGTTGCGCGTTGCTCATAGCATCAAGGATAGAGAGTTGGCCAGTCAAAAGCGTAGTTCTGAGCGATCTAGAGCAGGCAGGCTGCGGGTGAGTGCGCTGAGTTTGGCGACGGCAGCGAGTGCGTTAGGGCTATCGCAAGTTGCTTGTGCAGAGCTGACATGGGGTGATATCGATAGCTACCAGCAAGAGAATAACTATCAGCAAGACAGTGGTATTGACTCATTTATGTCAGCAGCAAGCGCCGCGGACCGAGGTGATGTCAGCGCCCTTTATGGTTATGAGCAAGCGATGAGTGGTGGTTTGTTTGCGATGTATCCAACGTATTGGCGAATGAATCTGGATCTTAATTCACAAAGTGCGGCTGCGGTGTCACAGTTCGTGCGTCAGTATCCTGACACTGTGATGGCTGAGAAATTGGTTGCGGATTTTGCTGAGACAAAAGCAGGATCAAACGATTATGCATCAGTACGTCAAGTCGCGAATTTAATTACCAATGCTGATGCCAGTGAGCGCTGTGCTGTTGCGCTTGGCTTTAATAATGGTGGCGACACTATGCGTGCTATGGCAGCGAAATCTGATGTCTGGCTGAATACGCAAAAGCAGCCAGCATTGTGTGATCAGTTAGCGATGGAGATGAATAATAACGCATTGATTAGTGATCAAGATCGTACCGCTCGTCTTAAGCGTATGCTACGTAAAGGTAAGACAGGTGATATCATGGCGTTGTCATCACGCCTAGGCACACCTATTGCTTATTCAGCATTGAGTGAGATTCAGCTGAGTCCGTCTTCATTCTTTACCAGTTTTGGTAGACAGTCTGCCAGTCAGACCAATCAATATCTCTACCTGTATGCGTTAGGCCGTGTCGCTGACAAGTCTTATCGTGAGGCTGCGCTACAGTTAGATTTTGATATCAAACAAGACAACCAGCGTTCAGTGAAGTTGTTGAATGATGATACCCGTCGCTATGCTTATCGTATCCTCGGGGTACAGCGTATGAACCACAATACTGATGATGGTTTTAATGCTGAGGCCGTTGAATGGTTCCGTAACAGCTTAGATAACGACTTTAATTTTGAAGAAGCCGAAGATTATGCCATGGCAGCCATTCGCTTTAGCCAATGGGATGATGTGGTTGAAGCTATCTCTAGAATGGAGAGCGAAACTCAAAAGAGCAGCCAGTGGCAATATTGGCTAGCACGCGCATATGAGCAATCGAGCGATTCAAGCAAGCGTAACACTGCCAAAAAGATGTATAAGAACATCGCAAAAAGTAATGAGTATTATGGCTTAATGGCAAAAGATAAAATTGGTCAGCGCTTCGATGCTAGCCAGTTCGGTGGTAGTAATTTACCCAACGTGAGTACCTCAGATCGCGCACGTGTCATGCAAGATGGTAACTTTGCTCGTGCTTTTGCCTTATATAACTCTGATGCTAGCCGTGGTTATGCCAACCGTGAGTGGAACTGGGCGGTGAAGCAGGCGCGTGACAAGCGTGATGACAATCTAATCATTGCTGCTGCCCGTCAAGCACATGACATGGGCTGGCTCGATCGTGCGATTTACGCGGTTGATAATACAGATAGAGTTGATAGCCTGGCACTGTCTCATCCAATGCCGCACCAAGATGCCGTTGTTCGCTACAGCCAATCTGCTGGCATCGACCCAGAGTGGGCTTATGGCATTATGCGTCAAGAAAGTCGCTTTGTGACTTCTGCCCGCTCAAACGTTGGGGCAAGTGGACTGATGCAGGTCATGCCTGATACGGCAAAATATATCGCTCGTAATCTAGGTGAAACCTATAGTGCTAGCCGTGCTAATAGTGGTGATACCAATATTCGTTATGGTACGTGGTATATGGGTGATATCTTGAGCAAGTTGAACCGTCAGCCAGTCGTCGCTACAGCAGGTTACAACGCTGGACCTAACAATGCCAAACGCTGGCAGCCAGTGTATGGCTCACTTGCAGCAGATCAATATGTTGAGTCTATCGCATTTCCTGAAACGCGCAATTACGTCAAGCACGTAATGGAGAACGCCACTATCTATAGCAGCTTATTGGGTCGTAGTCAGCCTATTAGCCAGCGCATGGGTACCGTTCCTTCTTCTTTTTAGAGCACTCATTTACGATTCAAATAAGCCATTGATGAGCAATCGTTAGTGGCTTATTTTTATACATTGATTTTAGTCGTCCTAATCTCATGTTTACGTTTCTGCTATAGATTAAAAAAAACGATTTGTTACCATTGCATTAATGATTGTCTTTAATTGATGTTTACAAATCGCCGTTCATATTTTTTAGCTCTATGTTTAGTGGTATGAGTGTTTGTATGTCAAACGCCATAATCTAAGCGATAGCCTATATTTTATCACTGCTAGATGCCTCCAGCCCTTATGATCAAAAAATACTTTACTCTATGTATGTTATCGAAAGTTAGACGTCAGTCATCTATGCAGGTGCACTCGCTATCTAACCTGACGGCGACTCCGAGTCATTCGAATGTTCATTCAGCGATCAAACCAATCAAAATTTTGAATAAATGTCACGCAAGCCTAATCAACAAGCGTTTTATGAGTAAAATAAATACCACGGTGGGGATTGGTGCACTACTAATATTGCAAGGTATTTTTCTAATGCCAGCACATGCTGCCAGTACCGCGAGGAGTGGCCAACGTGTGTTGATGATCGAAATGACACCTGCTTTATGTAGTATGCAGCCAACGCGTGCCCGTATGCGTCAATGTCTAGAAGGGTATTCGTTGACCGTATCGGGTTTAGACATGGGATACGGTGAGCGCTGCGGTCGTGGTAGTGAGCCACGATTGACACCGCTTCAGCTGAAAGTCGTTAACCGTATCATGCCTGATACCACAGTACGCAGCCAAACATGGCAACGTTATGGTGCCTGTAGTCCATTTAGTGCCAGTAGTTACTTTCGCCAGATTACCAATTACGCTGGCGCATTGAAATTGCCGAAGGAGCTAAATACGGGTAATAGCTATACGGTTTCTAAGTCACGATTTATCAGTCAGATGACTCGCCTTAATAAAGGTATGTCATCAGCTAGTGTCGACCTAATTTGCCAAGCGGGCAGTCGGAAGCAGTCTATATTGACGGATATTCATGTTTGTTATGAAGGTTCTGAGTTTGGTAGTTGTCCTAATGTTGTGGACAGTTGTGGTAGTCGCTTTATCATTTCAGGCGGTGAGTAACTTTCCTCAATGCTATTTGAAAGTCATCGTTTAGCATCCTTTTTGATACCCTCTTTGACAGTTTTTAGTCATAACTTATAGCGTTATCCTTTTATTATAAGCGTTATATCAAGCGATATAGTGCTAATCCACGTGATCATCAGCTCCTTTTTAATCTGCCTTAGCGCTTGATTCATAAGCGTTTTACTTGCTTAAAGCCTCTCTCGTATAAAATGTAACAATATAATAGGTCGTAGGCCTCTTATTGTCTCTAGACGATTCGCCGAACGAAGTGCTACACTAACCCTCGGTTTATGGCTGCTGCTATGCAGCAAACAAGTCGATATCTAAAATGATAATCATTCATTAGAGTCATCAATTAGAATCATGAATTATCTAATAATTAATTAGGGAGTATTCAATGTCAATGAAACAGCCTTTACGTGTTGCCGTCACTGGTGCCGCTGGTAATATCAGCTATGCTATGCTATTTCGTATTGCATCTGGTGAAATGCTAGGTAAAGATCAGCCAGTTATTTTGCAATTGCTTGAAATCGCCCCAGCACTTGACGCCCTAAAGGGTGTGGTCATGGAGTTAGAAGACTGTGCATTCCCATTATTGGCCGGTATCGTTCAAACTGATGATGCGACCGTTGCGTTCAAAGATGTTGACTATGCTTTGCTAGTCGGTTCACGTCCTCGTGGCCCAGGTATGGAACGTAAAGATTTGCTAGAAGCCAACGCTGCGATCTTCTCAGCACAAGGTAAAGCATTGAACGAAGTCGCTAGCCGTGATGTAAAAGTATTGGTAGTCGGTAACCCTGCGAACACCAACGCGCTTATCGCTCAACGCAATGCACCAGATCTTGATCCACGTAACTTCACAGCAATGACTCGTTTGGATCACAACCGTGCCATGGCTCAGTTGGCTGGCAAAACTGACAGCACTGTAAATGACGTGAAAAAAATGATCATCTGGGGTAACCACTCATCAACTCAGTATCCAGATCTAACGGCTTGTACTGTAAACGGTAAGCCAGCGCTAGATCTAGTTGATCGTACTTGGTACGAAGGCACTTATATCCCAGAAGTACAACAACGCGGCGCAGCAATTATTAAAGCTCGCGGTGCTTCATCTGCCGCTTCTGCTGCCAATGCTGCCATTGCACATATGCGCACGTGGGCACTTGGTACTGATGAGAACGATTGGGTATCAATGGGCGTTTATTCAAACGGCGAATACGGTATCGCGGAAGGTTTGATCTACTCATTCCCATGCACGTGTACTAACGGCGACTGGTCTATCGTAGACGGCGTTGATGTATCATCTGATTTCTCAAAAGAGAAAATGGCTGCGACTGAGCAAGAGCTTAGCGAAGAGCGTGATGCAGTAGCACACTTACTACCATAAGCAGATATTTTGCTTAAGTGGTAAGACTAAAAGTAGCACATAAAAAGCCCTCTGAAATATGAGGGCTTTTTTATGTCTTGGAAAAATAAGCAATCGTTGTAATGGGTTCAAAAAAATTAGATATAAATAAGGCAAGCAAGACACTAAAATAAACAACCTGACATCGTATCTGATTTATACAAGACTGGACCATTGCCATTAATACAATTGATAACGTTAGATAAACGTTGGTTAACAGCTATTAAAATAGAGCCTGCTACAATAAAGTGGTAAGCATAAATAATAATCACAGCTAAACCTGCATTATCTAGGGAGAAAAATATGATGAATGAACCTGAATATAATATAAATGAATTATTTGCGCAGCTAGGACTTGATAGCTCAGATGAAGCAATCGATAGCTTTATTGAAAAAAACAAATTGGCAAAAGAAGAGAAGCTAATAGAGTCAAATGTCTGGACCGAAAATCAGCGTATGTTTTTGCAAGAAGAATGGGAAAAAGATGCGGAATGGGTAGAAGTCATTGATGACTTAAACGTACGTATGCACCCAGATGCCTAGCTATAAAAGTAAGCTTGTAAAGAAAGAAAGCTTATAAAAAAACCCACAAACATTTATGTTGTGGGTTTTTTTATGAGTTAGATATCTGTTCTAACAAGGTTGTTGTTTTGCTCGCCAGTCAGTCAACTCTTTTACATCGTTATGAATGCCCGTCTTTAATGCCTCTAAGCCATCATAACGTCGTTCACCATGCAGATAATGCAAAAATCGAACCTGTAGAGTCAGGCCATATAAATCAGCTTGCAGCTCTGGGAAATGAACTTCTAAACGCCAATTATGCGCTTTGTCTACCGAAGGTCTAGTACCAACGTTGGCTGTACCAAACAAGCTATCAGCACGTAATCCTGCTATACCAGTTTGTCCGTTGACCGCATTTACAGTTAGGCCATTAGGAATTATTTGACCATTATCATCGAGACTGACCACATCGACACCGAAGATGCCATGCAACGCAGGCTTTAAGCGTTTTAGATCAATATTGGCAGTAGGAAAGTCTATCGTGCGGCCAATTTGATCACCACTGACGACCAGTCCTGTAATCGCATAGTCACGACCTAGTAAGGTATTGGCGGCATCAATATCACCAGCCAACAGCATATCACGCACACGAGTAGAGCTGATACGTGCCGCGTCATTACTACTGTCAGTGACGGTATGTAAGTTGGTCACATCCAAACCATAATCACGCAAAAACTGACTGTCACCAGTACGATCATGACCAAATTTAAAGTCATCGCCTAGTACTAAAGCTTGCACGTTCAAGCGCAGTGCCAAAATATCTGCAAATGCTTGTGCGGATAGCGACCGGAAATCTGTATCAAATCCCGCCACAATCAAAGTTTCAACACCATACTCTGCTAGCAAGGCTTGTTTTTCAGCGAGATTGGTTAAGCGTGCAGGCGCAGTGGCTGTCGCAAAAAACTCACGAGGCTGTGGCTCAAATATCATGACAGCAGAGCCAAGATTTTGCGCCTGTGCAATTTCTCTGACTTGTGTAAGCATCGCTTGATGCCCCAAATGTACGCCGTCAAAATTGCCTATAGTGAGCACACAAGGCGCTAAATCTACAGGGCTAATATTGGCAGGCAGTGTACTTGGCGACGCAATCAGTTGCTCAAGAAAATAGGTGTTCATAAATTTTCAGCTATGATAGATAAGACCAGATAAAAAAGAAAAACACACCATACCAAAAATCGATGTGTCTAAAATCAGCCATTATAAAGTAAAATGGCTATACTAACATCCTATAGTCTACTCATAATATAAGTAGGGCGCTGTCAGTTCCTCTATTCTAAAGAAACACTTGCGCTTATCTTCCTTTGACGACTATCGTTAGCAATCAGCTATATAGTGGATTCAGTTTAAAAGAGAGTCAAGGCAACCGAGTGCAGATGTATATGCGATACTTCAAGCGAGGTTAACGCTGTAGCTCTTTTATAAAAGATTGACTATATTCAAAAATTCCTGCGAATCATACAACCAACTAACTATGGAGCTCCTATGTCCGATGTTGCCTTGAATGCTGTGCCATCTATCTTACCCCAACACAATCTCAATGACGATTTTATCGTACAGCGCGCAAGTGAGAGAGACCTGCCAGAGATATTAGCGATTTATAATCAAAGCATTGCAGGTAAGCAAGCAACAGCCAACCTTGTCCCAGTGACCTGTGAAGAGCGTGCAGAGTGGTTTGATGAGCATTTAAATAGCGCCACGCGACCTATTTATGTTGTTCGATCAGTGACAGAAACCACCGAAAGTGGTGAGCAAGCAGAGTCATCACCGATAGTGGCATGGGGCAGTTTTAGTGATCTTTATGCGCGTATGGCATACCATATCAGCACCGAGATTAGTATTTATTTGCACGAAGGGCATCAAGGAAAAGGGCTGGGTAGCTTGCTGACACGCTGGATGCTTACTCAAGCACCAAGCTTAGGGATTCAAAACATCATCGCGCTTATCTTCGCGCACAACCAACCAAGCCTAGGGTTATTCCGTAAGCTTGATTTTGAACAATGGGGTTATATGCCAAAAGTTTGTGATATGGAAGGTTTTATGGCGGATGTCGTCATGCTTGGAAGAGCAGTGAAAGAAGATTAAAGTCAGTTGGATAAAACAGAGAATCAAATAGCATCATGCTTGATAGTGTGATGCTTTAGCCTAAGATTTTCCATTGACCGTCTATTTCTTGTAGTTCGTAAGTCAAGGGTGCAGGCTCACTCTGTCCCTTTAGCATCAGTTCACCAGTGATGGTGGCACGAGTTTTGTCATCGTTATACTGAGTGTCAGTAATGGTAACACCTTCAACGGTTTGCTGAAAGGCAGACTGAGTTTTTGCTAGCTCTTCTTCAAAGTTTGCCATATCTACTTTATAGTATCCAGCGGCTTGTTTCACATCACCGTAGTACAGGCTATCCAACGATTTCTTGACCGTATCTTCTGGTGTGCCAGCTTCGGTAGGGTTGGTGACTAGGCTTTTTTGCTGAGTAGCCTCTTTATTACTGTCAGATAATTCTTCGCTGTCAGATGTCTTTCCATCATCAGTTGCGCTATGGGAATCGGCCACTTCTACTTTGTGTACCGTTTCTTCTGTATCGACATCATTGCTGCAACCACTCAGAAGCAATCCAGTACTCAGTAGACCAGTCGCAAATAAGATTGGCAAACGTGGAATTATCAGCTGTTTAGTCATTATAAGACCTCAAAATTTATTTATTAATGCATAAGCTATTATGACAAATATTCGTATCGAACACTGTCAGTTCTCAGGCCAAGCTTGTTTTGGTTTCGTAAGTTAAGGCCTTGTTTGGTATGTTTAGCCATGCTTTAGTTGGCGGGGGCGGAAGCCTGTAGCGAGTAATACCACACCATAAACCAAAGCACCCACGGCACACATAATAATAAGAGCAGTAATACGTCGCCACTGAGCATCATCGGCAGGGAAATAGGGCAACATGAAATACAGCACTGCAATCATCGCGGTTGTAGAAATGGCAAACTGGGCAAACAGTTTTTTCCAGTGGCTACCAAAACGGAAAATATCGCGCTTATGTAAGAAATAATACAATAGCCCTGCGTTTACAAATGCCGCACCTGTGGTTGCTAATGCCAAGCCACCGTGTAGTGGAATCTCCAAGAAATAGAAAATACCAATAAAAATAACACTAAAGACCATATTGGCTATAACGGAGATGATACCGATTTTTACAGGCGTTCGAGTGTCTTGACGTGCAAAAAATGCAGGGGCAAATATCTTAATCAACATAAAGCCTAAGATACCACCAGCCATACTACGCAATGCTAGCGAGCTCATTTGTGCATCACGCAAAGTAAATTCACCACGCAAAAACAATGCTTGCATTAATACATCTGCAAGTATAAATAGCGCTGCTGATGCCGGAACACCTACTAATATGATTAAGCGTGCCGCCCAGTCAATCGTCTTTTTGAAGCTAACGTCGTCTTGCATCGCTTCACTTTTTGACAGACTTGGTAATATGACTGTACCAATTGCCACGCCAATCAGACCTAGTGGCAGCTCGCTCATACGCTCTGCAGCATACAACCAAGAAACCGACCCACCAATCATTAATGATGCAAAGATGGTGTTTAATAGTAAATTAATCTGAGTGACAGAAACACCAAAAATGGCAGGGAGCATGAGTTTTAAAATACGGCGAACGCCTTCATGCTGAAAGTCAATCTTTGGCGCGACCAGCAGTTTTTGTTGCCATAGCTGTGGCAGCTGTAGCAAAAACTGTAGCAAACCTGCGATAGCGACGGCATAACCGAGTGCCATAATAGGGGTGTCGAACATTGGTGCGAAAATCAGTGCACCACCAATCATGCATAAGTTTAATAACACTGGTGCAAACGCTGGTGCAGCAAATCGTCCGTAGCTTTGCAAAATACCACTGGCAAAAGCCGTCATGGAAATGAATAGCAAATACGGAAAGGTTAGGCGTAGTAATTCAGCAGTGATGGCAAATTTATCGGGTTGATCGGCAAAGCCGGGTGCAAACAACGTCACGACCCAAGGCGCGATTAAGATAACCACGACTGTCAGCATGGATAGAACCATTAACAGAGCACCTGAAGTGCGACTGACTAAAATCTGTACTTGCTGTAGGCTGTACTTTTCTTTGTATTCGGATAGAACAGGTACGAACGCTTGGCTAAAAGCGCCTTCTGCAAATAGACGTCGCAAAAAGTTGGGTATCTTAAAGGCGACCAAAAAGGCATCCATCAGACCACCAGCGCCAAAAACACCTAACAATACGACATCGCGTACTAGGCCTAAAATACGAGACAGCATGGTCATACTGCTGACCACCATGGTTGAACGAAATAACCGACTTTTTGCCATGAGAACCTATCTTGCTAAGTTGTATTGGGTTGTGTGCTGATTTTCTGTGTTGAAAAACTGACGAATTATATCACTTTCATAATCGAGATAAATGGATTGAGTGTGGAAATGAGTCCTTCTGTTATTATGAGCAGTCGCTATTGTACAAATATTAATTACTACTAATTATTTTCCGACATATTATTCTAAGGTTAATTTGATGGAATTATCTACTCAAGCAGTACAATCAATGTCTAAAGTTGCTTTAAAAACTTTTAATCATCTGCAGACTGCACATATGAAAAGACAAAAAAAGCGTTTAGGAGAGTTCGTACAATGTATCGAAACGCGTTATGAAGTGATGAGTTGTGAAGATAAACAAAAATTAAATAAATTCATTGAAAGCGAAGAAGGTGAAAGTCTCCTTGCAGACTATGCTGATTCAATATTAAAAGTGTCCAGTAATAGAGTAATGATGGCAATGGCTTTATTATTCTGCAAGGGCACAGACCTTTCGGACGTAGAAGAGTCAAATTTTATTAAGGCTTCGAAAAACCTTGATGACGATCTAATTAATTTCTATATGTTGGCTCATAAGAGAAAGAGTATTGAACGTGACAATATTCCTTATTCACGTTGTACCGTTTCAAGTGTAGATTGCGAGGATTTTACTAGTAAAGGTTGGGATAAAGAGACCATAGCAGTTTATGTTTATGAGCTAATACGAATGAGGCTACTATTGCCAGATCCTTCATCCCATGGATCCTATGCTGGAGCTGATAATTCTTGGTCAATCCATTACGGTATTAGCACTAGAACACAGAAAATAGTGAATTTACTTGTAAAGTCTCAAGCGTTATTAACTGATTCTAAATCATGATTATTTTTGAAATACCTTCACGCAGCTTTGGCCATTCAAAATAATCACCGGGATCGGTTTTACGGCCTGGTGCGATATCGCTATGACCCGTTACATGACGACGTGTTTTTGGATAAGCCTCGTATATAGCGGCGATAACTGGTGCGAGTGTGTCGTACTGTGCTTGAGTAAAAGGCGTAAAATCTGACCCTTCAAGTTCGATGCCAATGCTATAATTGTTACATTCAGGTCGCCCCAAGTAGCTTGATCGACCCGCATGCCAAGCGCGCTCGTTAAAGTTCACAAACTGAGTAATCGCGCCATCACGTTCGATAAATAGATGCGCAGAAACTTCTGCCCCTTCTATGGTCTTAAAGTAGGAATGGGCATTCCAATCTAATTGATTGGTAAACAGCGCCTTAACATAATGAGTGCCATCAGTGTCGCAAGCGCCGAATTCGTTGGGTGGCAAGCTGATATTATGAATGACGATAGTGTCGATATTCATATCTGCTGGTCGCATATTTTTGTTTGGTGATGCTAGCCATGTGGCTGCAGATAATAAGCCATCTTTAATAGTCATTGAGGATGATTTTGACATAATATTCTCTTTTACTAAAATTTATCAAACAGGCCCAGAGATTTAGATGATCTAGGTCGAAAACGGGTTTTGGATTGTTTTATTTAGGGTCTGTTGAATATTCAACAGACCTTAACACTACAGTAGACATTATTAGTCAGCCCCTAATCACGCTATCAGCGTATGAATAATAACGTGCGAGGTTTTATCTCATGGCTACAAAGCCTATGTCTCTATCAGTCGATTGTACCTTAACAATAACCTGTCAACGAGCATGTTTGCCACTTGCTATCGCTGGGTTACTGTTCTCTGGCCAAGCACAGGCTTTTTTGCCAACGCCAGACTCGCTAGTAACGACAGGTGAATTGGCGAGTGAGCCACAAGCGACGATAGATAGTAATGCGGCACATACAGTGGCATATAATATGCCACATGATGGCGTTGCAGAAGAAACCAATAGCACGCAAAGTATGCAAGGCGTACAAGACAGCAGTGCTCAACCGTTATTAGCCACGTGGCGCACACAAGCAAAAACAGAAAATCTGGCACAGCATACAACATGGCGACGATTACTGTATTTCTTTGATGATCAAAAGAACTTAATTGGTAAGAAAAAAAACACCAGTATGGTTGATGATGCTGGCTTCTTTTTAAGTAAAAACGGTCAGAGTGATTCGGGTGCAGAGCTTGATGCGCTGCTTGTTGCCCTTGCTGACGAAATGCAGACCGCTAATAAAAATTCTGCCAAAACCAGTGACGGCCATTCTGTCAGTAGTCGTGCTGTCGATAGCAACTCTTTACTATGCCATTTTCCAGCGCGAGTACAATGGCTGACTGATACGTTGAATATTGACGACACTGTGCTACAAGCTGACTGTCCAGAGCTAGATGAGTGGATGCAAACGATTGCACCTGAGCAGCTGTCTCTCATGTTTGCACAGGAATATTTGGACAATCCTCTCTCAGCGTTCGCCCATACTTTACTGCGTATCGACTCAAAACAAAGCGTGGCTGACCCTAGCCAAATTCATCACGCTCATGCGCTGAATTATACGGTAGATGGCAATCCTGAGGATAGCTTTCCGATATACTCCGTCAAGTCAATGATTGGTGCTTATGACAGTCTTATTGAAATTGATCCTTATCCTGAAAAGCTGGTTAATTATCTACAGGGAGATGAGCGCGATACGTGGACTTATCAATTGGATCTGACGCCAAGCGAAGTGCAGCAAATCATGTTGCATGTCTGGGAAACCAAAGATTTGAAGTTACCATATTACTTCACCACAGATAACTGCGCATCTGAAGTGTTGCGTCTAATTGACGTGGTGCGCCCGAAGCAGCATTTATTAAGCAGATTGCCTTATGCGGTCATTCCCTCAGATGTCGTGCAGTTACTCAATAGTGAAGGCTTGCTTGCCAGTAGTATTTACACCCCAGCTGATAGCACTTTACGCCAATCTCAGTTAAATAAAGTGAAGCAGCAGCGCGAACAACTCGGCTATCACAACAGCGCCACACAGACGATTGACGAGATTAAATCTGCTCAGCTCAATGCTGTCTCGAGCATGTCAGCTGATAAGCAAACATTATTACCAACTAGCATCGTTGTATCAGATAATAACCCTATTGACAGACATCCGCTGACATTGGGGAGCGTCGGGATAGGGCAGCGCGGTGACAATAACTATATCGATTTGGGCTTGCGGGCAGGGTTTCATGATACGCTTGACCGCTCTTCAGGATACCCACAGTTTTTTAATTTAGAAGGTATTGCGGCGACCTTACGCCTATATGACACGGATAATGATAAAGACAATCAGCCAAAAAATGTGGTCTTGCAAAATGCCACGTTAATTCGCGGTCGTTCTTTTAATCCTGTTAATTCTGCCAAAAAAGGTAAAACGTGGGGCGCAAGTATCGAAGCGACACGCGTCAATGACGGTTCGCAGAAAGACGGTACAGACCATTTAGTGGGGAGCGTGGGCTACGAGACAGGGTGGTCTTGGGCATTTGGAACCCCTAATGCAGGAACTGGTGAGATGCCGCCGCAGTTATGCTACACCTTTTTGTCAGGTACGACGCAAGTAGGTCGTGGTATCAATAAGGGCTTTCGCGTCGGGGCAGGCGTGAATGCGGGCTGTCGTTATCAGATTAACAATCAGTTACGCGCGCAGGCTGAATTGCAACTGCCATATTGGTATCATGGCAGCAGCGATGAGTCGAACGTTCGTGGTCACTATTGGCAACCGATATCGACACTAGGTCTGCAATACGATATTGATAAAAAACAAGCATTACGTATCAATGCTAACTATGATTGGCAAGATCGTGTTGATACCAATGAAGATGTACAGCTGTCATACAGACGCTATTTTTAATTTAATATCTTTTTAACTGAGTACTTTCTAAGTTGGCAGTTTGATAATAGTGTTTTTATATTAGTATTTTTATATTAGCGTCTTGATAGAGTTTTCTTAGAGATTGTTTTTAAGTATGACTGTTGAAGTTGTCTCCAGATATTGTGTTAAATGAAGGATATGTGATGAGTAAGCAAAATTTACTGATTATTGGTCAAGGTGGTATTGGATTACCAGTGACCAATAAGCTTGCGCAGGATGGCTTGAATGTCACGGGTCTGGCTCGTGGTGAGCGGTATGATTATGCGTTGGATGATAAAGCTATATTTAAACAAGCCGATGCATTAACGCTGACTGCTCAAGTCTTACAAGGTTTTACGCATATTGCCATTATCGTGACCCCTGACGAGTATTCAACCAGCGGCTATCACAACAGTTATCTAGCGATCTGTCAGCACTTGGCAAATCTTGCAGAAAATCTAACCTGCCTTGAGCGTGTGGTATTCATCTCTTCTACTGGTGTCTATGGCCAAGACAATGGCGAGTGGATTGACAAAGATACAACGCCGGCGACTCCTGTACGCGCTGCGTCAAAGGTTATATTGCAGGCGGAACAGTCTTTGCAGCAGGGTTTCAATGATAAAGCCGTGGTCATTCGTCCCAGCGGTATCTACGGGCGCGAGCGGTTAATGCGACTACGTAAAGCCCGCGAGCCGCAAAAAGAGCCAGTGGCCGCGAGCCATTGGAGCAATCGAATTATGGATCGCGATTTGGTCAATATTATTGCCAATGTATTGACCATGGAGTCGCCAGAGTCAATATATCTGGCGACTGACTATGCACCAGTGACAACATTGGAGTTGAGTGTTTGGTTAAGTGAGCAAATAGGCGAGACACCTCCTGCCATTGATGACAAAAAAACATTAGTGACAGGAAAACGCTTGCATAGCAACATTCCATTAGCTTGGCTAGATTATCCTGATTGGCAAGAAGGTTACCGTGATATTTTGCGCCATCAAGCATAGTACTAGGGCATGTCCTCAATCTGAGCATTAAGCTTTAAATGGGCTAAAAATGGTTAAATATTTGCTAAACTGCGTCAAGTAGCTTGCTAATATCTTGATATTATTTGTACTACTTTCCTTGTTTGGCTGCAATTTATCTCATTTTTATCACCATTTTCAAAATGAGGACACGCCCTACATCAAAAAAGTAAGCGTTGTCGCGTCCAAACTGGTTTAGTCTACAATGCGTAGTACTAGCGTTCGTATTCCTCGCTACTCTAGTTTTTGTGAATGGTATAAGATGACCGTTCGACCTGATTTACCTTATTCGTTTTATATTTTATAGTTTATGGAGCTCTCATGACCCAGCCTTCTACTTCTGATAACCGCTTATCCAGTGCTGACATCACAGCAGTAGGTGGCAAGCGTGCAGAAGGCAGGGCTGAGCAGTCGCCTGTTTTTGCTGATAGTACACAACCTGCCATCGTGCATCCTAACTTTGATCCTAAGCAGTCTCCACTTGATCCTGCAAGGCCTTTGACTGATATCCCAGAGCCTGCGCGTCGTCTGAATACTCAGCTGCGTCGTTTATATGGTAACGCTGCCCGTTTTTATCAGCCCAACAAAGACAGCCTATCGAAATGGGCATTAATTGCTTCAGAAGTCTTAGGCGAACATCTGTCATTACTGAGTGCGGCGGAGCTTGCTGAGTTTCCAGATAGCTTTTATCATAATAATAGCGAGCAACCGTTGTTGTCAGCATTAACGAATATGACATTGTTAGATATGTCAGATATTCAGCAAGCGCTTCAGGCTTATCCAAAACTACAGCGTTATGGTTTCACACTTGCTGGTAGTCCATTAAGCGCTGATCTGAATGGTGCTGATGCCGGTAACTGCAATACCAGTAATCGTAATGCCAGTAACAGTAAAGTTAGAGATGCTTCAACCTCTCTGCGTGCATTGACCAAACGTTATAATCCTGATGAGTTACTCAGCAGCCTCTATGCCGATGATTGGCAAGTGATTTTGCAGCCGCAGCAGTTTGAGACAGGCGAGGGCAGTCTGGCCACTGATATCATGGCGTGTAGTGTTGCCGTCCATGCGTTGCAGCAGTGCAGTACGCGCAAAAGTATCAATCATAGCTATAGCGCGGCGCAAATTTGTCAGCATGTACGCAGTTATTTGCTCAGTCAGATCATTTGCGAGCCATCACAGCGTCATGCATACCGTCAGGTGCGTCTATTTACGGGACATATTATTGTTGCTGCTTATCACTTGGGTTGGGAGATACAAGTGAGTCATGATGGTCAGTGCTATTTCAATCTCTCATCACGCAGTGGTCTGTTGACCCGTTATCCTAATATGCAGGATTACGACATCAATGGTTGGTCAAGCTGATCAATAATGCGTACAATGATGCCAATTTTTTGCCCTCATTTTTGTTAATAGGAATGCCTTAATGTCCAATGCTCGTGTACCTAATAATTCAGTAACTAATGCTCAACCTACTTTTTCATCGCATCAATTTATTCAATTGGCTTTAGATAACCAAGTCCTTAAGTTCGGTGAGTTTGTCCTCAAGTCTGGTCGTATTAGTCCATACTTTTTTAATGCAGGTTTGCTAGCGACAGGTGAGATGTTATCGTTATTAGCGCGTGGTTATGCAGATGCCCTGGCTGAACAGATGGCAGCGACCAATAATGGTGCCGATGAGCAAGAGCTGGTCATTTTTGGTGCCGCATATAAAGGCATCCCATTTGTTGCTGCCACCGCACAAGCACTATGGAACCATCATGGTATCAATGCTAAATGGGGTTACAATCGCAAAGAAGCCAAAACCCATGGTGAAGGTGGTAATTTGGTGGGTGCTGATGTCAATGGCAAAGCAGTTTGGGTATTAGATGATGTCATTACAGCTGGCACGGCCATGCGTGAAGTGGTTGAGATATTAGAGCAAGCAGGCGCAAGCGTTGCCGGTATTATCGTCGCTCTTGATCGTAAAGAAAAAGGTCAAGCTGAGCATTCTGCTATTCAAGAGCTGGCTTCGACCTTAGAGGTTCCTGTGCGCGCACTCATCGATATTGATGATTTAATCAGCTATTTAGCAGATGACAATAGCCAATACAAAGATGCGACTCAGCTTGCAAAAATGCAGCATTATCGCACGCAGTACGGCGTATAATTTGTCGTAGATGGTTTTATGAGCGAGCATCTTTTATGCTAAATAGATGGTATTTACCTTAATCGCTCATATCTGCCTATTAATAATATAGTCGAACCACTCTTAAAGTGTTATGACGTTAGACTTGCTTAGCCTACTACTGTAGTACTTGCGCTCGTCTGCCTTATACCATTTTTAAGATTGATTGACTATACAACGTAAGTGAGTTTTGTTATGAGTCTAGAAAATCAAAAAAAATCGTTAAACATACTCGTTATTATGGATCCTATCGAGCAGGTCAATTATAAAAAAGACACTACCTTAGCCATGATGTGGTCCGCTCAAGACCGTGGGCATCGTCTAGGCTACTGTCAGATTCCTGACCTTTGGTTGGATCGTGGGCAGTTGATGGTCGATACGCAGCCAGTAACGGTGAAGCGTGATCCAGCAGATTTTTATACATTAGGTGACAAAAGCACTGCACCGGTTAGTGATTATGACGTGATTTTGATGCGTAAAGATCCACCGTTTGATATGCGTTTTATTTATACGACCTATATGCTCGATCATGCAAAAGCGGCAGGCGTACTCGTGGTCAACGATCCGCAAGCTATCCGTGATTGTAATGAAAAACTATTTGCCACTTGGTTTAGCGATTATATGAGCCCAACGATTGTGACCAGTAAACAGGCGCACATTCGCAAGTTCATTGCTGAGCAGCAAGATGTTATTGTCAAACCCCTAGATGGCATGGGCGGTACAGGTATCTTCCGTCTGACTGCTGATAGCCCAAACATTGGTGTCACACTAGAAGTGTTGACAGAGCTAGAGACGCTGCCAATTATGGCACAGCGTTATTTACCAGAGATTGTCGAGGGCGATAAACGCGTATTAATCGTCGATGGTGTGGTGGTAGATTATAGCTTGGCTCGTATTCCAACCAAAGGCGAGACCCGTGGTAATCTAGCCGCAGGTGGTAGTGGTGTTGCTATGCCGTTGACTGATATCGAACGTCAAGTGGCAGAGGTAGTGGCACCTATTGTGAAAGAAAAAGGTCTTATGTTCGTTGGCTTAGATCTCATCGGTGGTCGTATTACTGAGATTAACGTTACCAGTCCGACTTGTGTACGCGAGATTGACGATCAGTGTGGTACGGATATTGCGACGGACTTTATTATCGCCATTGAAAATAAATTCACGATTTGAGCACCGCAGTAATGATAGAGTGATTTATCATTAAGGTATGTGCACAATGATAAAAAAATAGTTGTGCTAAGCTATAGTCATTCCACTATAAAAGTATGACAGCGTTAACCTTGCTTGAAGTATCACATATACATCTACACTCGGTTGCCTTGTACTACCTTTAAATTGAATCGACTATATCTTACCGAAACGTGATTGAAGATGTCGATTCTATCGATGTTAAAGCGTATTTATTAACGCCAAGCCGAGGTTGTTCACGGCTTGGATTTTTATTATTAACGACGCATAAAATGCTATATATAAGTCAACGATTTACACTATACTATGCGAGATTTTATAGGGTCGTTATTTGTCGATAACCAAAATCCTGATAGGATGATAAGTCCTTCATATAAATAAAAAGATAGGCAGGCGTTCATGAAAAAACCGCATATATTAATGATGGCTGCTGGTACTGGTGGGCATGTATTTCCAGCATTGGCAGTGGCTGAGGAATTGACTCAGCGCGGTGCGGTTATTCATTGGTTAGGAACGCCAAATGGCATGGAAAATGGCTTAGTTAAACCAACTGGTTATAGCTTTCATGCCATTGATATGCAAGGGCTGCGTGGTAAGGGAGTAGGGCGCTTGTTAAAGCTACCTGTAACCCTGCTATCAGCGACGATGGCTGCTATAAAAGTCATTCGCAACAATCAGATTGATATTGTCGTAGGCTTCGGTGGTTATGTGACCGCACCGGGCGGCATTGCAGCACGTATGACTAGTACGCCGCTTATTATTCATGAGCAAAATGCAATTGCTGGTATGAGTAATCGCTATCTGTCTAAAATTGCGACCAAGGTATTACAGGCCTTTGAGCACACTTTTGCAAATAGTGAGCTTGATGCAAAGCTAGAGACGGTCGGTAATCCGGTACGTAACGCCATCACTGGTGTCGTGGAGCCGACTGTACGTTACGATTTGAATGATACGTCACCACTTAAGTTACTGGTGGTTGGTGGCTCGCTTGGTGCACAAGTATTAAATGATACCGTGCCAAAAGCGCTGGCGTTGATAGACCGTCCTTTTGAAGTGCGTCATCAATGTGGACGAAACAATGAGGCTGCCACGCAAACTGCTTATGATGAGCAAGATTTGAGCATTCATAAATTTGTGGTACAGCCATTTATTGATGATATGGCCGCTGCTTATAATTGGGCAGACATCATTGTTTGCCGAGCAGGCGCATTGACTGTTACCGAAATTCAAAACGTCGGTATTGCTGCTATTTTTGTACCGCTGCCACATGCAGTTGATGATCATCAAACTGCCAATGCTCGTACGTTAACCTCATATGATGCAGCAATTTTATTACCTCAATCTGAGCTGACGCCGCAGCATTTGAGCAATGAGCTGGCAGCGCTTGATCGAAGTGCTTGCTTAACCATGGCCAAGAAAGGCCATGCACTTGCCAACCGTAGTGCTAGCAAGCAGGTCGCTGATATTATTTGGCAAACCCTGTAGCTTATATTTCTATCAGCTGCTATTTTTATAACTGATTATTCTGATTCACCACATTTTATTCGCCTTTAACCAAGAGAATTGATTATGCCTACCTCTGCGAAAGCGCTACCTAAACGTTTGATTGAAATACCAGAAATGCGTCGTATCCAGCATTTGCATTTTGTGGGTATTGGCGGCTCAGGAATGTGCGGTATCGCTGAGGTGATGAGCAATCAAGGTTACGAAGTAAGTGGTTCTGATATCGCTGAGAGCTTGGTAACTCGACGTTTACAGCAGATTGGTATTGAGATATCGATTGGTCATGACTCTAAAAACATTGCCAATGCAGATGTCATCGTCGTATCGTCAGCGATTGATCGTAGTAATCCTGAGATTAAAGCAGCACTCGAAGCGCGCTTACCTGTCGTTCGCCGTGCAGATATGTTGGGTGAGTTGATGCGTTATCGTCACAGTATTGCTGTTGCGGGTGCTCATGGCAAGACGACCACAACAAGCTTACTCACCACGATGATGGCAGAAGGTCAGCTCGATCCTACGTACGTGATTGGCGGTAAGCTTAATGCCTCTGGGAAAAATGCCGCGCTCGGTAGCAGTCGTTTTCTAGTCGCTGAAGCTGATGAGTCTGATGCATCATTTTTATCGTTGCATCCTATGGCTGCAATTGTGACGAATATCGATCAAGATCATATGGAAACTTATGAGAACAGCTTTGATAAATTAAAAGCAGCTTATATTCAGTTCTTACAAAACATGCCATTTTATGGTCTGGCTGTGGTGTGCGGTGATGATCCAGAGCTGTATGCGATGATTGATGATATTGGCCGCCCTGTATTGACCTTTGGTCTTGAGCCTTTCAATGATGTGCAAGGTGTTGATCTAGTTACTGAAGGTACTAAAACCCACTTTACCGTATTGCGCCGTGACCGTGAGCCTTTACGTTTGACGCTCAATATTCCTGGTACTCACAACGTTTATAATGCGCTTGCTGCTATCACGATGGCGACCGATGAAGGCGTGGATGACGAAGCCATTAAGCGCGCCCTGCAAAAATTCGAAGGTGTTGGCCGTCGTTTTGAGCAGCATGCCTCTGTAGATATCGATGATGGTAACGTCCTATTAATTGATGATTATGGTCATCATCCAAAGGAAGTTGATGCAACTATTAAAGCTGCTCGTCAAAGTTTCCCTGATCGCCGCTTAGTCATGTTGTTTCAGCCGCATCGTTATAGCCGTACGCGTGACTGCTATGATGATTTTGTCGAAGTACTGTCAAGCGTAGATGAGCTATTATTATTAGACGTATATTCAGCAGGTGAAACACCGATTACAGGTGCTGATACCAAGTCATTAGCGCGTAGTATTCGTTTGCGTGGTGAAGTTGAACCTACGATTGTTGATAAGGACAATCTAGCGCCTGTGATGCAGCGTTTATTGAAAGCCAATGACATGCTGATTACTCAAGGCGCTGGTAATGTGGGGCAAATATCCGTTGATTTGGCCGCAAACAACCTTTACATCAAGTAAGCTAAAAGAACTCTAGGAGTTATCCTCATGACGACGAACAATGATCAAAAACATGCAAAAAATACAGCCATGGATGCTGCTGAGGATAAGACAGCTATTATTAATCCAGAGCCAGCCCTAGCAGCCGTTGCACAAGCAGAGAAAAATAGTATGGAAAATAACCAGTCATGCCAAGAAGTATTATCAAATGTGGCGCCTAGCAAAGTAAAAAATGCGAGTGAGTTCGGCAAAGTTGCAGTCGTTTATGGTGGTAGTAGCAATGAGCGCAGCGTATCTTTAGACAGTGGCGCGGCTGTATTGCAAGCACTCCAAAACCAAGGCGTTGATGCCACTCATTTCGATCCTAAGCATCAAGACATCACTGAGCTACGCGCGTATGATCGCGTGTTCAATGTGCTGCATGGTCGCGGCGGCGAAGATGGATTGCTACAAGGCGTACTGCAGTGGTTCGATATCCCGCAGACAGGCTCAGGAATTTTGGCGTCGGCACTGGGTATGGACAAAGTGCGCACCAAGCAATTGTGGCAAGGCTGCGGTGTGGCGACAGCCCCATTTTCACTATTGACAGCGGATACCGACTGGCAGCAAGTGGTCAACATGTTAGGTTTGCCACTTATCATCAAACCTGTCCATGAAGGCTCAAGTATTGGCATGACGAAGGTCAACAATCTTGATGAGCTTCCAGCTGCCTACGCGACGGCGGTACAGTGTGGCGATGTAGTGATGGCAGAGCGCTGGATTACCGGTCGCGAGTTTACGATTGTTATTATCGACGACGAGGCTTATCCGGTCATTCGTCTTGAGCCTGCAGATATTACCAACTTCTATGATTTTGAAGCCAAGTACAATCGTAATGATACCAGCTACTATATTCCGTGTGGCTTGAGTGATGCTGATGAAAAGCACTTACAGGATTTGAGTCTTGCAGCATTCCGTGCTGTTGATGCAAAAGGTTGGGGACGTATCGATGCCATGCAAGATGAAGCAGGCAATTTCTGGTTGCTGGAAATCAATACTGTACCGGGTATGACCAGTCATAGTTTGGTTCCAATGGCAGCCAAGGCTCGAGGCATGGATTTTGACACGCTGTGCTGGCATATTTTGGCGCAGACAGTTTAGTTAGTTTTAAGTACTGCTGTATTAGTTCAAGTAGCTTCATTTAAGCGGCTTCATTCAGAAAGTGAGCTGCGTGAGTGAATTGAAAACGTCATCAGTAACGTTGGTCGCTTCTTACTCAAAATGAATAAGTTTTCTTGAAAAATCGAGTTAATGTATCACTAGAGATGCTATATCACAACTTCATGTAAACTTGTGTAAATTCGCTGTTGCCAGTAAGGGTTAGGCTATTGTTTAACTATGAAATACGTTAATATTACATATTGTGGTTATATCTTGATGATGTTTAAGTTTTTATAAGAAAAAACCATAAGTTATCTATGAACTAAGAAAAATGTTACGTTTGAATAAGCGTAATAGCATTATATAAATTGTTTTAGCCAAAGACTTTGATAATATATCAACTTAATAGACCTCTGCATAATATATGTGGACTGACATCAATGAATAGCATAAGCATTTTTATGCAAATATAGGGACACAGGTCGTTATGGCTCAAACTGTCAACGAGGTAACTGACTTGATGAGTGATACAGCCCGTCGCCCAAAATCTAAGCTCCAAGTACCAAATTCAGTCAAATACTTGTTTATGGCAATGGTATTGGGATTGCTAGTACTGATATTGATCATGGGTGGCAAGGCTCTGCGCGATGCGCCGCCAGCTGCCATCCATGTCAATCATCAAGGTTTGACAGGCGTTCAATATCAGTCATTACAGCAAGTCATGGATCAGCAGAAGGTAAGCAGTTTTTTTACCTCTGATTTGCAAGCGCTAAGAGATATTACGATAGGTCTGGCTTGGGTGGATCAAGTAAGTGTTTCTCGTAATTGGCAGCGTGGCATTGTGGTAACTGCACTACCTAAACAGGCCGTTGCCAATTTTGGGACAGAACGTTTGGTTGATGCAAAAGGGACGGTTTTTGTTCCTGCTGATACGAAAGATCTGACGCAAGAAAAATTTGCTACTCTACAAGGTGAGATAACCCAAGCGCCAGTCATCATGCAGCAGATGCAGCAAGTCAATGACTGGTACGCACCATTAGGTATACAGGTTGAAGATATTATCTTATCACCAAGAATGACATGGTTGATTCGCTTTAATAATGGATTACGCGTTATCGTTGATAACGAAAATACTGCGCAAAAGCTACTGAATCTGAGTCAACTGCTTGGTAATCAACTAAGTGATCGTCGAGACCAGATACAATCGGTAGATTTGCGTTATAAAAATGGCTTTACCATTTCTGGAGATATGGTACAGCCAAAGAATGATGAAGCACCATCATCATAGATAGACATAAGCAAAAACTGGTTAATATTTTGGCTTTTAGTATGAGCTGTTTTGTTCGAACGGTTTTAATAGTATTTAGCATTGAATACACAATTTTGTAGTGTATTGATAGCGATTTTTTAATGATCTAATGGAGACGTCATTTGGTCTCCTGTTTAGCGATAATTTGTCTGGTACCATGAAAAATACTGAAAATCTGGTTGTTGTCCATCTAAGTGCCACGGCAGTTTATGTCGTCATTGGCAATGTTGTCTCTGCAAAAGACATTCGCATTTTGGGCGTTGGGCAAGTTAAAAATAGCGATTTTTATCAAGGTCAAATAAAGCATCGTGAGCGTCTGCAAGGTGCTATCAAACAAGCCATTCAAGAAGCAGAAGATACTGCCAATTGCCGTGTGCATAGTGTGTGGTTGACGTTGGCAACGCCTGAACTGTCTAGCAAAAACAGTACAGGTGATGTGCAAGTGGAAGAGGATGCTGTACGTGCCAAAGATATGGTACAAGCACTATCTAATGCCAAGTCACGCGATTTGCCACCGGACTATTATTTGATGCACTGCTGTCAGCAAGGTATTTACGTCAATGATCAAGACTTTATGGTTGATGATGCTATCGAAACAATGGCGCATAATATCTCCGTGATGTATCACATGATGATGATGCCAGTGTCTAGCCGCCAAAATATCCAAAAATTATTGCAAAGCTGTGACGTTGGTATTGACCATATTGTCTTCGATGCAGTGACAAGCGCTGAATATAGCTTGATGAGTGATGAGCGTCAACAAGGTGTGTGCTTGGTAGATATTGGTGCGAGTACCACCAGTATTTGTGTTTATAAAGAAAACAAACTGATATTTACCCATTGTATCGCAACGGGAAGCCATGAAGTCACGATGGATATCTCAGCTGACTTTGGCATATCAATGATTGAAGCTGAAAAGCTCAAAAAGACTCATGGTACTGTTGATGTTAATAGTGTCGATCCTAGCTCTTTCTTTATCTTTAAACCACAAGGGTCAGGCGATGAGATTAACATTGGTATTTATAATTTAGCCCGTATTATTGAAGCTCGCTATGTCCAGATATTTACAGAAGTGGCTCGTCAATTACATGATGCAGATTTGATTGGCTATATAGACAAAGGTATCGTTCTCACTGGTGGTGGCAGCGTGATTAAAGGTATGATACCTTTTGCCAAAAAATTGCTCAAAATGCCTGTGGTACTGACCAACATCCATCCTGCTATCAGTGCTTATAATCATTTTGATAATGATGAATCGTTCAAGCAGCTGAATATTCAGGTTAATGATCGTGCCTACCAGACAGCATTTGGTACGCTACTCTACAGTCAGAGCGAACAGTTCCGTCGTAGTGAGAAGAGTGAGCCTGAAGCAATTCAAAAAAATCGAGTCACTGGTGTATTTCAGAGTGCAGGGCAACGTTTTGCTAGTGTACTGAAAAAGATATTGTAGGTTTTTTGATATAATGCAGAAAGTACTAGCACTCTTATAGCGTACACTAAATTATTTAAGCAGAAAACGAAGTAATATAAAAAGTAATACCCTTTGCGATGATGACCTATTGTTATCTATGCTGAAAGATTTAAGCCATAACCCTATTTTATTTAAATACATTTATATATAGTATGTCGATAGTGCGCCATATGAGTGCGTTACCACGTATCAATCATCACGCTATCTGCAACTGGAGAATCCTTTTTATGTCAAAATACACCATGCCAGATGATAACCAGCTTCAAAACAATGGCCAAGCGAGCTTCACTGTATTCGGTGTGGGCGGCGGCGGCGGTAATGCAGTTGAACATATGGTACAACAAGGGATTAGAGGTGTGACATTTGTTTGTGCTAATACAGATAAACAAGCACTTGATCGTCTAACAGCGCCGCATAAACTACAATTGGGTGCAAAGACGAACCGTGGCCTAGGTGCTGGTGCCAATCCAGAAGTCGGACGTGAAGCAGCAGAAAGCGAAGAAGAAGCTATCCGTGCGTTACTTGAACATGCAGATATGGTATTTATTACTGCTGGTATGGGTGGTGGTACAGGTACTGGCGCAGCACCTGTGGTTGCTCGTATTGCTAAAGAAATGGAAGTGTTAACAGTTGCCGTAGTGACCACACCATTTAAGTTTGAAGGTGGTAAACGTATCAAAGCGGCTAAGGCCGGCATTGAGCAGCTAACCAACTTCGTTGATTCTATCATTACTATTCCAAACGATAAGTTGATGAGTGTCTACGGCAATATCTCTATGCAAGATGCTTTCAAAAAAGCAGATGATGTATTATTGCATGCGGTTCAAGGTATTGCTGAAACCATCGCTAGCGAAGGTATGATCAACATTGATTTCAACGATATCCGTACTGCTATGACTGCTAAAGGTCATGCGATGATGGGTATTGGCCGTGCAAGTGGTGATGATCGTGCACGTCAAGCGACTGAAAAAGCAATCAGATCTCCATTACTTGATGATCTACGTTTAGAGAATGCTAAGGGTCTACTAGTCAACGTGATTTCTTCTGAATCACTATCATTAGATGAGATGAGCAAGATCAGTGTCATCGTTGAAGAAATCACTGATATTGATGATGCTCATATTTTCTATGGTTCAGTGATTGATGAAAAAATGGGTGATGACTTGCATGTGACAGTCATTGCAACGGGTTTGACTCTAGATGAAAATGCTGGCCAAGAACCTGAAGTAGTGGAGCAGCCGGTACCTTCTGTGAACAGCACTCAGCCTGTTGATCCTAATGTACATACCAGTGCTTTGAACAGCCAAAAGCAGTCACAAGCTCAAATGTATCAAGATACCTCTGCTACTGTACGTTCTAACGCGCCTCAAGAACAAGCTAAGACCAAAACCAACAGTATTCAAGACTATCTAAAACGCCAACAAAATAAATAGTGTTTTAAGATATTTTTAAATAGAGTAAAAAAGCCAGCGTTCAATCGCTGGCTTTTTTGTGGCTGTAAATAAAGTATGTCTGTTTGCAAAGAGGTGATTCTATAATTTTTTATCGATAGAAGTAGCACATTAGGAAGAGCTAATCATTAATAAATAGTAGTATGAAACATTTTTTGATAATAAATATAGACTTCAATATATAGTTGATTCAGTTTAAAAGAGATACAAGGCAACTGAGTGCAGATGTATATATGATACTTCAAGTGAGGTTAACGCTGTAACTCTTTTATAGAGGATTGACTATAGCTATTTATACAGAGATAGTTATGTCAATAGAGCATAGAAATAGTTTCGGTTTGGTGCGATAAGTGTTATCAATCAAGGAGATAAGGAAAATAGCGATTTTTAACTGTGGCGAACTAGGGGCCTGTAATGGTACACTATGGCAATTGTAACAAAATATGTGAGAAGACAGTCATGAACCAAAGAACCATAAAAACTGCGATAGCTATTACAGGTACTGGTCTTCATAGTGGTCAGCCTGTTGACTTAGAATTTCATCCGCAACCTGTAAATACAGGTATTGTTTTCGAGCGCTCTGATATCGAAGGCAGTCAGCCCATTCCAGCCAGTGCCTTTTTAGTACAAGACACCATGATGTCATCAAACCTAGTATTCGGTGGTACACGAGTGGGTACGGTTGAGCATCTATTGAGTGCAATTGCTGGACTTGGTGTAGACAACCTTTTAATTCGTGTCTCTGCTTCAGAGATTCCGATTATGGACGGTAGTGCTGCACCTTTTGTTGCATTGCTACTTGATGCAGGATTTTGTGAACAAGACGCTTTGAAAAAGTTTATTAAGATAATAAGACCAGTACGCGTAAAGGTCGACGATAAATGGGCAGAGCTGCGCCCATATGAAGGGTTTGAATTAAATTTCGAAATTGATTTTGATCACCCTGCTATTGATAAGAATTTTCAGCATGCACAACTGCAGTTTTCAACGCAAAATTTCATTGAACAGTTGAGTTCAGCACGTACTTTTGGATTTTTACGTGATATTGAGGCATTACGCCAGAATAATTTGGCGTTAGGTGGCAGTATGGACAATGCTATTGTCATAGATGAAGCCAATATTCTTAATGAAGAAGGCTTACGTTTTAATGATGAGTTTGTTCGTCATAAAATTTTGGATGCGCTAGGTGATCTATATCTGATTGGTTATCCAATTTTAGGTCGTTTTAACGCTTATAAGTCTGGTCATGCATTAAATAACTTGTTAGTGCGTGAAATACTATCTGATCATGATAACTTTGAAATTGTAACTTTTGATGACAATGTAACCTGTCCTATCGAGTATCTTCCTCTGAAAGGGATGGCTGTTGAAGGGTGAAGAGAGGGGTATACACGAAGTATCGAAACATTGACGCAATATTACATAGGTCTACGATAATTACATTCTTATAATATTCTATAATATAAATATAGAGTCATGATTATTTTAATAATTTCTCTTTAGAGTAGGGAATACAAAAGCTGTAGGTGGTTTTCCAATCATCTGTCGGTGATATTCATATTATGAATAGCGCTGGTAGATGATTTTTTTTGTTGGCTTCATTACAAAATATCAGCGTTGTTGGCCAATTTTTACGTTTTTATTTACATAACTTTACATGTTAGGGTCATGTTTTTTAAGAATTTATCAAGCGCAAAAGTGCTTTTTTGAGTTTTTCATCAGTGGTGACATGCTCTGCAGCCTGTGATATAGTCCGCTTTATGTTTTGGCTAAGGGCCTGATTTTCATTGGCTTTCTGAGGCTTTGACAAGACTGCAGATGATGTTGGTGATTGTTTAGATGAATAATTATCAGCTGATTTGCTAGCCACCACGACGCGGATTTGCTTGAGTTGTTTAAATGTAATGGACTGCTCTGTCAGTACCTGCAAATAAGAACTTTGCAAATACCGTATGTGATTAGCAGCAGTCATTGAGCCAACGCTAAGAATTAATTGCTCAGAAGTAAAGCCTACAACCCAACAGGTATTGAGGATTTCCTCAGGTAGACAGTCTACCAATAGCTCTTTTACCTCATAGGTCATTTCTATATATAGTCTCATGTTGTCAGCAAGTGTTTGGGGTAGTGCGCTACCAGCAAAAGCTTGATGATCAATAAGTTGGGCAAGCCGGTTAGGCTGTTTTTTTGACATCGTAATGACTCATCTAATAGGTGACAAAATCGATACTCATAACAGACATGCTAAAGCGATATATGGCAAGCGATTTACATGAGAGTTGACTAAATGAATGCTGATAGCAGCATTAGTCACTACAGAAGAAAGAGCAGGCTGTTGTCATAAGGATTTTATCATGTTTGTTTAATGATAATGTCCACTAAATTAATTGATGCTTCGTCAAGGATGACGAGCTGTCTTGCATTAACAATAGGTAGTAAATTTATGAAACAAGCTTTATTAATTTTGTCAGTATTGGGAATGGGTATAGCACAGGCAAGTGGTGCTGTCGAAACAACCTTTCAACCAAATAATACCTTGAGTCATACCACCACAAATATCTCTACTTCTGCGACCTATGGTTCTAGTCGTAATATCTATAGCACGAACAGTGGTGCTCATGTATATAGTAACGATGAGATCAGCCAAGCCATTGATAATCTAAGCGCACATGCTAAGCAAAAAGAATATCAGCTTGCTTCGCTAACCAGTCGCCTATCTTATGAGCAGCGTCAGCAACAAGCAAAATCAATTCCAGATCGTTTTTCTGCCCCTGCTATTGCAGCAGCAAACGCATCACGCGTCGCTTTATCTAGAAGCTCTGGCTACTGTGCTCGTTATGTACGTAAAGCACTACAATCAGCTGGTTACGAATTTACACCGAACCCTTCAGCTTATCAATATGCCTCTCGTGGCACACTAGCCCAAGCAGGCTTTACCAAAATCAGTAATGATATGCAGCCACAAGTTGGTGATGTCGTGGTTTATAACCGTACTTCAAGTCGTCCACATGGTCACATTCAGATCTTTGATGGCAATGACTGGGTATCTGATTTCCGTCAAAACAGCATCAGCCCATATAGTGGTAACTATAGCTATACCACATGGCGCGATTCGCAGTATGTTGATGATGCATCAGACCGTGGCATCTATCTTGCGATGGCTGATAAGTAATCAGTTAAGTACACGCAATCATCTGCTAAGCAAACCGTTTTCTCTAGACTCAGTAATGTTCTTTATGACATTACTGGGTTTTTTTATATTTTAAACATCAAATTTAAGTGAGAATAATGACTAGAGATTCTTCTATTTGCAGTGTTACTCAAGTAATGTTCTGCATATGATATGGCTAAAGTTCAAATCTAGACCAGTACTGGCGATTATGAAAATCAGGCGGCGAGGTATGACTGGTTGCGAAGTATAAAGGCGTCTTGTCCAACCATAAGATGACGCATGGATGTATTTGCTCAATGATAGTGTTATTGATAGCATATTTCAGATGCGAGTCAGACAGCCGAGTTAATGGTATGTTGAAGCTTCGCTCGTAATTATTAGGTTTGAGTTCAGGTTTAATTAGCGTGTTTGGTTGTCCGAGTAAATTCATGCGTGCGGACGCACTTTGCTGCTTTGGCTTGTTAGCCCACTCAATAGAGGCACGCTTGTGTCCATCGTCTTGGTACAAAGGTGTCGGCGGTAATGTCGCAGGGTTACGGTAACTCTGAAATTGATAGAGTGCATAACGACCATCTGGGTTGGCATTAATCTCAACATAAGACGTTGTATACTCGGGAACAGTGTGAGAGTTGATAGTGCGACCAGTGATAAAGCACTCAAGGCAGGTCTCTTCCCATAAGTAATCAGAAAACCCGACCTGCTCAGGTTGCCACATCGGCCAGTCCAATTTATCTGCTAGCATTTGGTTGGGCAAAGTAATGTGGTAAGTCAGCTGTAAACATACCTCAGGATATTGAATAATATTAGAACTTACCTGCACACAGATACGCTTGAGATCATCTATAGCTACGCCAAGTTGTTGTGCGTCACTTGCGATCGTTTCGTTTGCTATGTAAAGGTCAAAGGTTTGATTCATAATTTGATAAGACTCAAAAATAATAATGAGAGAAATTAGGGCGTGTTCAACGAGCACTATATTTATAATGTGATTTGGTATTATAAAACAGGCAAATCGATGAGAGTAGACAATATAAAAGCCGCGAGCAAGTTGCATCGCGGCTTTTAGGCTTTATCGTAAGGATTTAACTGTGATATAAGATCTTACGGGATGATATTTCTTAAACTAAATGTGCCATCACAAATTACTGTGCGTGACGTGCTAGGTTAGATAGTTTTGGATTGGCATTTGGATTTTTACGTAGCAACAATGCCATACGACCAATAGAGTGAACCAAAGACGCTTTAGCAGCAGTTGCAAGCTCAGCGCCAATGACATCACGTTCTTGCTTAGTGCCTGAAGGCAGTTTTACTTTAATAAGTTCATGATCTGTTAGAGCACGATTAATTTCTTCAATGATGGTTGGAGTAATACCTTTGTTGCCAATCATGACAATCGGTTTCAGTTCGTGACCAATGCCTCTTAGGCGTTTGATTGTAGCGTTATCGAGTTCCATAGAATTCCTAAGTGTTGATAAAAATAAATGACAGTACTATTGAGAGCAGTTGATGACCATTATAAATAATCTGTGGTCAACTTGCATGAGATCAGCAGGATTTTGCACGATTTTACGTGATGAAAATGTTAAACTGAATGTTTAGCCACATTATAAACGCTACTGTCTTATAAAACAGTGTTTTAACCAATAGAATTTGTTCAGTTTAAGACAAGAGAACAAATCAATGGTCTCATTGAGTCCATCTTTAAAGCATTTTATAAATATAGTGGCTATTTCATCAGTATGTATTAGTGTTTTGCAAAGCAATAGGAGCAGGTATTTTGGCCACGCGTATCGAAAATAAAAAATTGTCAAAGAGTAGTAGCGCTTGGATGAAAGAGCACATTGACGATCATTATGTGCAAAAGGCTCATAAAGATGGCTATCGTGCCCGTGCTGCCTATAAATTATTAGAAATCAATGAAAAAACCAGCCTGATTAAAAAAGGCATGACGGTCGTAGATTTGGGTAGTGCTCCTGGTAGTTGGTCACAAGTGGCTGGTCAATTGGTAGGCGAGCAAGGCATTTTGATTGCCTCCGATATTTTAGCGATGGATACTTTGCCTGATGTTACCTTTATCCAAGGCGACTTTCGTGAAGCAGAAGTTTTCGATAGTATCATGGCAGAAGTTGGTGACAGGCAGGTCGATGTGGTGTTGTCTGATATGGCGCCCAATACGGCAGGTAATAGCGCGATTGATCAGCCGCGTATGATGTACTTATGTGAATTGGCCGTGGATTTTGCTTTGGCAACCTTACCAGAAGGTGGCGCGCTCATTATGAAAGTGTTTCAAGGTGAAGGAACACAAGAATTACGCAAGCAAATGCAGCATGATTTTAGTAAAATCCGTAGTATCAAACCAGGCGCTTCTAGGCCGCGTTCAAAAGAGATGTTTTGGATAGCGATTAAATAGTTTTAACTTTGATGAGTTATTACCATTGTAAGCGGGATATTGTGTCACCATTAAGTATATCTATTAAAATATTAAAAACGTTACAATCGTTGATTGAATAATAGCGATACCTGCTTGAATTATGCAGGTTAGTACCACATATCATGGTATATTAACTTTGTTTTAGGCAAAGTCGTCTGACAATAAGCGCTTGATAAGCTCATCTGCGATAGATTCATATATCATTGATATTTATAACTTGTTAAACCTGTTTTATAAGACATTTGACATGTATAAGCCCCAATCAGAAAACTCTGACATTGATAGGTTTATGAAAAATGAGCGATACGTTTATAGACGTCACGTGTTTAATAGACACACCAATAAGTAAGGGATGGGAATAACTAGTGAGCGACATGGTAAAAAATACCTTATTGTGGCTGGTGGTAATCGGCGTTTTAGTGCTGGTGTTTAGCGGCTTCGATCAATCATCTGAGCCGGATAGCCTTAACTACTCTGAGTTTGTGACCGCTGTGTCAGAAAACCAAGTAGCCAGTGTTGAAATTGACGGCGAAGAAATCACCGGCGAGAAGAAAAATGGCTCAGCTTTTGAGACCATTAGACCTGCTGTATCAGATGACGAGCTGATGCCATTGCTACGTGAAAACCAAGTCGAAGTTCAAGGAACTGCACCAAAGCGCCAAAGCGTACTGATGCAATTATTGATCGCCAGCTTCCCAATTCTATTGATTATTGGTCTGTTCTTATTCTTCATGCGTAATATGCAAGGCGGCGCAGGCGGAAAAGGCGGCGGTCCTATGAGCTTTGGTAAATCAAAAGCTAAGATGCTGACCGAAGATCAAATCAACGTCAACTTTGAAGACGTGGCTGGTTGTGAAGAAGCTAAAGAAGAAGTCGTGGAAGTGGTTGAGTTTTTACGTGCTCCAGATAAATTCACGAAGCTAGGCGCGACTATTCCACGTGGTATCTTGATGGTAGGCCCGCCGGGTACTGGTAAGACACTACTAGCAAGAGCCATTGCTGGTGAAGCTAAAGTACCATTCTTCTCTATCTCAGGTTCTGATTTCGTTGAGATGTTTGTCGGTGTCGGTGCATCACGTGTACGTGACATGTTCGAACAAGCAAAGAAAAGTGCACCATGTATCATCTTTATTGATGAAATTGATGCAGTCGGTCGTCATCGTGGCTCCGGTATGGGCGGCGGTAATGATGAGCGCGAACAGACACTGAATCAGCTATTGGTTGAGATGGATGGCTTCGAAGGTAATGAAGGCGTTATCGTTATTGCTGCGACTAACCGTGCTGATGTTCTTGATAAGGCGCTATTACGCCCAGGCCGTTTTGATCGTCAGGTACAAGTAGGCTTGCCAGATATCAAAGGCCGTGAGCAAATCCTGAAAGTACATTTGAAAAAATTACCAAACACGATTAGTGTAGATGCAAGTTCTCTTGCTCGTGGTACGCCCGGATTCAGTGGTGCACAGCTTGCCAATCTTGTAAACGAAGCCGCATTATTTGCAGCACGTCGTAACAAGACTAGCGTCGATATGAATGACTTTGAAGATGCGAAAGACAAGCTGTATATGGGTCCAGAACGCAAATCAATGGTGATACGCGAAGAAGAGCGCCGTGCGACTGCCTATCATGAAGCCGGCCATGCGCTAGTAGCTGAACTGCTACCGGGTACAGACCCTGTGCATAAAGTTACTATTATGCCTCGTGGTTTTGCCCTTGGTGTCACTTGGCAGCTGCCTGAGCATGACCAAACTAGTATGTATAAGTCAAAGATGTTGAGTGACATTGCTATTTTGTTCGGTGGTCGTATCGCTGAAGAAGTCTTTATCAATCAAATGTCAACGGGTGCTTCAAACGACTTTGAACGTGCAACTAAAATGGCACGTGCGATGGTTACTAAGTACGGTATGTCTGATGCACTTGGTATTATGGTGTACGAAGATGATGACAACTCACAAGGATACTTCGGCGGTGGTGGTCGTACGATCTCTGAAGCCACTCAGCAAAAGGTTGATGAAGAAGTACGCCGTATGCTAGAAGAGCAGTATGATATCGCTCGTGAATTGATTGAAGCCAATCAAGACAAAATGCATGCCATGGTTGAGGCTCTCATGAATTGGGAAACCATCGATCGTGACCAACTGCAAGATATCCTAGCAGGTGAAGCACCGCGTCCACCAAGAGTCTATCAGCATAATGAAGTCAATTTGTCAAAGAATGACATCAAAACAACGGGCACAACACCGCCACCATTACCAGCGATGTAGCGTTTAGTTTATAAACTCTCAATAAAAAAGCCCTTTATATAAAGGGCTTTTTTATTGTCATTGTTTTATGAAGGATTTAGGGCCGAGTAAGATTTACTGGTATCATGAGCATAGACAGTAATAATTAAAATTGTTCTTATGAGAGATAAATGGGTTATGTCATTATTCCAAGCCTTACCTGACTACAAGATATCTAGTCGTGATAAAACTTTAGATTTATCAATACCTCATATTATGGGTATACTTAATGTCACGCCAGATTCATTTTCAGATGGTGGGCAGTTTAACGGAGTAGATACGGCCGTTGCTTATTGCCAGAAAATGATTAATGAAGGCGCGACTATTATTGATATTGGCGGAGAGTCTACTCGCCCAAATGCGGATGCTGTCGCTACGAGTGATGAGATGCATCGCGTTGTACCTGTTGTTCAAGCCATTAGACAATCTTTTGGAAATGATGTTTGGCTGTCTATCGATACCAGTAATCCAGCAGTTATGGAAGCCGCATTTGAAGCCGGTGCTGATATATGGAATGACGTACGGGCTCTAAAGCGTGTTGGTGCGGCTACAATGGCAGCCAAGCTTCATATACCAGTCATGCTCATGCACATGCGCGGTGAGCCAACGACGATGAATGACTTGGCACAGTATGATAATGTAATAGAGGATGTGAGTACCGAGCTAGTCGACCGTGTTGATGAGGTAATCAGTATCGGTGTCAAACGTGAAAAAATAATTATTGATCCAGGTTTTGGTTTTGCGAAAAACTATGAGCACCACTGTGCACTATTAAGCCAGCTTCAGCGGTTGCAGATACTAGGATTGCCAATGATGTTTGGCATTTCACGTAAGCGATTTTTAGCAGAAGTATTGAGTAAAAGTGGGGTTGAAGCAGTGGCTAATACTCAAGCAACAGAGCGTGATGCAGCAGGAATGGCCGCAGGTGTTTTTGCGCTACAACAAGGGGCAAGTATCATTCGCACGCATAATGTGACGATGATGCAGCAAGCAGTAGCGCTATGGAATCAGTTGTCTGAGTATGATCGTCATCAATAGATATTTATACTCGTTTACGCTGTTGTCCAATGCTATAGGTGTTCTATACTTTACTTAAAGAAATAAGAAACGATTTTAGAAACATCTAAATACACTAAAAAAACTATTCAAATTGATGAAGGTAGCTTTATGACCACTACACAACCAGAAGCAACGAATGAGCAACGCCGCATTATTTATCAAGCCCGCCGTGGACTCAAAGAGTTAGATTTTTATATTGATCCTTATGTCAAAGAGCTATATTTGACAGCATCGCCTGAAGAGCAAAATACATTTGCAGAAATGTTAACTCACGAAGATCCTGATTTATTAGATTATTTCACCAATCAAAATCGTCCAGAAAACGAAGACATATGGGCGCTAGTGAATAAAATTAAAACATGGCGTCATACTAAAGATTTGGCTTAATACTTCATATTTATTGTGGCACTCAAATATGACTATGGCAACTTCGCTACGTATTGATACTGCTATTAAGCCTGCTAGCTATTTGCGCGTGTTGCTGTATATGAGTTTGACGAGTGCTATGGTTATACTCGCATGGCTTGCTCCTTTAAACGTATGGCAGTATGTCATTATCTCAATAGTGGCAGCAGCGGTTACCGGTTATTTGATATTATCACGGCCTGCACTATTGCATATGAGCCAGCCGCCCCTGAGTCAGCGTGTTGATAGAGGTTGGCAGCTAATGATTAAGACAAGTCGCGGTGATGAGCTGTGGCAGGCACAAATGGTCAAGGTTCATAATTATCGGTGGGCTATGAGCTTTGAGTTCAATATTGTAGAACCCTATCAACGTTCTTTATCAATGACAGTATTTCGTGATCAAGTGAGCGCTGAGCAGTGGCGAGAACTGAATATTTTAGCCAATGTGAGCTCTGCTAAAAGCAAGTAGGTGGTTGTTATTTCAGTCCTTGAATGGCAGTTTTGGTATTTCAACTCTTTCAATTTTAGATTTTTTACAAGGTTGATGAATGACCACAGGTGATAACAAAACAGCTCTCTCGATAATTAAGGCAATTTTTTTTCTTATAAGAGTAAAGTGCGCCGTTTAAGAGATCTGTACAGTCGTCAGATACTGATTAAATTTTAGTATATTAAAAAAGTATAGTGATTCTTTTAGAATAATATGACAAAAAAGGAGTAGAGTATGAGCTTGTTAGGGAATTTAGTGAGCCAAGTTGCCCGTAGTGCGATGAGTCCAGAAAGTACACAGCGTAATCCTACCGACCAAAGCGCGAACTCGCGTGGTACTGGTGGTTTGGGTGATATATTGGGTAGTGTATTAGGTGGAAGCAATCAGACAAGTGCTAATAATTCACAAAATAGTCGTCAGGCCGATAATGGTTTTGGTTTAGATGATATTCTGGGTGGTCTAACTGGAAGCTCTCAAAGCGGTAGTATGAGCTCAGGTGCTGGTGGCTTAGGAGATATATTAGGCAGTGTATTGGGTGGCGGTCAAAAACAAAGTGGCGGATTTGGTGGGAAAAGCATGCTAATAGCTGCATTGATGCCAATGGTACTCAGCTGGATCAAGCGTAATGGTGGCTTAAGTGGTGCACTATCGAAAATTACTGCCATGGGTCATGAAAGCAAAGCGCGCTCTTGGATGAGCAGTCAAGAAACTAACGACAACCTTGATCCTAATGATATCAATCGCTTGTTTGATGAAGATGAAATTCAACAAGTAGCTGCGCATACCGGTGCCAATGATGCAGAAGTACGTCAGGGTCTCGCTGAACTACTGCCTGAAGTGATGAATCAGTTAACACCAAATGGTAACTTAGATACTGAAAATGAAGCCAATGAAGAGATTGACCAAATCATTAGCCAATTATCTAACCGTCTTGGTAATTTCAAATAGTCTCTTATAAAATAAATTTCTATTTGCAAAATTAGACATATCAATGAAAGCATAATAAAAAAACAGCCCGTCACTAGACGGGCTGTTTTTTTATAGCTTATACATGAATACCATATTTAGCAGAACAGTTGTCACTAACTTGTTTTTTAATCTAAATAGATATGTTAAAAACAGTAAACAATAACGTAAGAATTCTATAAATCTTATAAAATAGCTAAGATGACAACTTAAGTGATGACGGTAATACCTGTCACACTAAGAGTATTGAATGAAAGGTATATCCATTTGTTCGTTCAATGATTTTATAAGGATTATTATTTATGCCATTTAAGCCTGTTCAAGCGGCTATCGCTATTTTAGTTGGTTTGATAATTTGGTTTGTCATTCCCGTGCCGACGGGTGTCACACCAGAGGCGTGGCATATGCTGGCACTATTCATCGCGACCATTGTTGCCATCATAGGAAAGGCATTACCTATTGGTGCCATTGCTATTATTGCCGTGACTTTAGTTGCATTGACAGGCGTCACAAGTGATAGTCCAAAGCAAGCCATTAGCGATGCCTTATCAAGCTATTCAAGCCCTTTGATTTGGCTAATTGGTATTGCGGTTATGATATCGCGTGGGTTGATAAAGACAGGCTTAGGTCGCCGTATCGCTTATTACTTCATCTCTATCTTTGGTAAAAAAACCATTGGCGTGGCTTATTCCTTGGCCGCTGCCGAACTGATGGTCGCACCTATCACACCGTCTAATACGGCACGTGGTGGTGGTATTATTCATCCCATTATGAAATCCATTGCACAAAGTTTTCATTCGACACCAGAAGAAGGCACTCAAAATAAAATTGGTCGCTATTTAGCGATGGTGAATTACCACGCCAATCCTATTACCTCTGGTATGTTTATTACTGCAACAGCTCCCAACCCTTTAGTTGTAGAGCTGGTGAATAAAGCGACGGGTGGCGATATTCAGTTGTCATGGACGACATGGGCAGTAGCGATGTTTATCCCTGGGATGCTTTGTCTGATCGTCATGCCATTGGTTATTTACTTGATTTATCCTCCTGATGTCAAAGCAACACCTGATGCCAAAAACTTCGCAAAAGATAATCTAACAGAAATGGGTAAAATCAGCACCCACGAAAAAATAATGCTCGGTGTATTTGGTCTTATGTTGGTACTGTGGGCTAATATTCCTGCATTGATTTTGGGTGAGCAGTATAGCGTTGATGCCACGACGACTGCCTTTATTGGCCTGACGACATTGATATTGACTGGCGTATTAACTTGGGATGACATTCTAAAAGAGAAGTCTGCATGGGACACCATTGTTTGGTTCGGTGCATTGATTATGATGGCCGCTTATCTGAACAAGCTTGGTTTGATTAGCTGGTTCGCGGGCAATATTGAATCTCTTATTGGAACGACTGGGGTAGGTTGGATAGGTGCAGTGACAATTCTGACCTTAGTCTATCTATATATACACTATTTTTTCGCTAGTACTACAGCCCACATTACCGCACTATTTGCAGCATTCTACGCAGTTGGCCTGACACTAGGCGCGCCGCCAATGCTATATGCTTTGATTTTAGCCGCCGCAGGTAACATCATGATGACATTGACCCATTATGCGACTGGCACGGCCCCTGTGATTTTCAACTCTGGCTATGTGACATTGAAAGAGTGGTGGAGCATTGGTGCAATTATGAGTGTGGTTAACTTAGTCATTTGGATAGGTGCTGGTTTGATTTGGTGGAAAGTACTTGGCTATTATTAATAAGCTATCTAAATCTATAGTCATTCCGCTATAAAAGTATTACTGCGTTAACCTCGCTTGAAGTATTTCATGTACATTTATACTCGGTTGCCTTGTACTAGTTTTAAATTGAATCGACTACAGTGTTTTACCTAGGGCGTGTCTTCATTTTAAAAATGGTGATAAAAATTGCCGTCAAATAAGAAAATAGCTAGTTAATATCTGGATATTAACTAGCTATTTGACGTAGTTTGGCAAGATTTAGCCATTTTTAGCCCATTTAGATGAATATCGAGTGAATTGAAGACACGCCCTAGTCAATATATAGGTGAGTGTTGGCTAAAAACGCTCATCTAACGTATCTAGTGTATAGTTGAGCGCGGCAAAACATATATCGGTATTGAATCCTCTATATTGTAAAAATCGCAGCTGCTTGGCTTTGTGTTTTTGTTCAATAGGTATGTCATCGCCGTATTTCTTAGTACGTGCTGTGACAGCCAATTTCAGCCAGTCTACGCCATCGACCAAGTTGTCATCACTATCATCTACAAACTCGCTAAATTCCTCTGACTCTGCATTTGCCATATCAATCAGCTCATCAATATTACCAGGCATAGTAATCTTCTTACGATAAAATTCTTGCTTAATACGACCGCGTCCACGGCCTTTACGAATATTTTCACGTATTAGCATTAGAGTAGTGCGGTAATCGCTTTGATAGCCTTTCTCCTCAAATTCATCAAGGAGAGCATCAACTTTCTCTGGGTCTTGTTCCTTATCGATGAGTTTTTGCTTCAGCTCAGATTTGCTATATTCACGGCGCGATAAATAATAAAATGCCAACCAACGTAAGCGGCTTTCGGCTTTAATCACATCGATCTCTGCTTGTTTTTGTTCAGGTGTACGCAAATAAGCTTTGAGAGCAGCTGGTATATTATCGTTTTGATTGTCTATGTCGTTATCATCAATAGTCGAAAGCTCAGCTTCATTTTTTGATTTTCTCAAAGACGGATCAGTGCTACGACCAGTATCTGTTGCTAAGCTATTATCTGTCTCATCTCCATGAACGCTATGCTTAACCTCTGCCAGCATCTCTTTAATACTTTGCGCTTCAGGTGGCAGATAAGTAGGCACATCACTAGGCTCAGGGCTAAAATTAGCCGCTGGATGGAAGCATTTTTCACGTTTCTTACGATTTTTAGGTTTTGATGTTTTTTGATTGATAGAGGAAGAGAAGAGTGGGTCGTTCGATTCTATGTCAGTAGTAGAGTCACTAATTAACGCGTCACTAATTGACGAGTCATTGGTTGACAAGTCATTGGCTATAGATTTGCTTTTATTTGAATAGGTAGGTCGCTTGCCGGATTTACGGGGCTTTTTTGGCTCATCTTTATATGTGTGCTTAGTATATTTTTTTGGTTGGGCATTAGGAGAACTCGCTGAATCGGTGTCCGATTCAGCGAGTATTTCAGCTAAGGTTTTAATTTTCATAATAAATCATGATAATTGATAACAGTTATTAATCGTTCCGTTATTGTACAGGTTCAGCGCCTGATTTTTCATTGGCCTCGTCAGTCTTTTTATCTTTGGCACTCTTTTTTGATCCAAGTTTTTCGTCGCGAATCTTATCTTCGATTTCTTGAGCAATCACAGGATTCTCTTTTAAGAACAGTACAGAATTGGCTTTACCTTGACCGATTTTTTCGTCGCCATAGCTGTACCAAGAGCCTGCTTTACCAACGGCTCCAATCTCAACGCCCAAATCAATGACTTCGGCTAAGTGATTGGTACCTTCGCCGTAAGTGATTTCAAATTCGGCTTGGCGGAATGGAGGTGCCATTTTATTTTTGATGACTTTCACACGGGTCTGGTTACCGATGATTTCATCACCATTTTTAACTGCGCCAATACGGCGAATATCCATACGTACAGAGGCGTAGAACTTCAACGCGTTACCACCAGTAGTGGTCTCAGGGCTACCAAACATAACGCCGATTTTCATACGGATTTGGTTAATAAAGACCACCATACAGTTAGAGCGTTTGGCATTACCTGTAATCTTACGTAGTGCTTGACTCATCAGACGTGCTTGCAGGCCCATATGTGAGTCGCCCATCTCGCCTTCAATCTCAGCACGCGGTGTCAATGCGGCAACTGAGTCAATCACGATCATATCAATGGCCCCTGAACGAACCAACATATCGGTGATTTCAAGCGCTTGTTCGCCATTATCAGGCTGAGATAGCAATAGCTCGTCCGTGTTTACACCCAGTTTGCGAGCATAGACAGGATCAAGCGCATGTTCAGCATCGATAAAGGCACACGTACCGCCTTGCTTTTGGCACTCTGCAATGGCTTGCAGGGTCATGGTCGTTTTACCTGAGCTCTCTGGGCCATAAATTTCAACGATACGGCCTTTTGGTAGACCACCAATGCCAAGGGCAATATCTAGGCCTAATGAGCCTGTTGAGACTACATCGACATCCATGATGGCTGCGTCATCGCCTAAATGCATGATGGTGTTTTTACCAAACTGCTTCTCAATCTGACCGAGTGCTGCTTTAAGTGCTTTGGCTTTATTGTCGTCCATACTAGATTCCTTATTTTCAATCATTAATGTAAAACTATCAATTTCGGTGTTATACGTAATATATTTGTACGATAGAAAGTAGCGGCTCAATAGGGCGGGTTGCCACTTAGATAGGAAGAAGCGTTCAGCATCTACCTAGGATAAATAGGTTGTCGTATCGATGATACAGACAGTAATAGTTAGTATGTCACCTTACTATACAGTAAAATCAAATCGTGAGATAAGCAAAAATAAGTTCATAATTAGCATCTGTTGGTATTGCTATGAAGCTATGCTGTACCTGAATATCGCGAAATTTTTCTCTTAAGTACTATTGATTGTGTAGAGTGATTATAACAAATTGCAAAGATCATTTAGTGGGTCGAGTGACGGTAGACGACATTAAATGTCGCATGATATATATATGATAGTTCATCTAAAATAATGAAAATAGGAACTATTATTTTGGACAATATAATGGTACTGTTTGTCAATAGGCTTAAAGGTTGTCCACAGCAGATAAAGCCTAGAAAATCATAAATTGTGAAACATCGCTAACGATGAAATTTTATTTTGGAAATATTAAAAATAATTTCAAGTAGTTGTCATATAAGCCTAAGTATTTGATTTATAAGTTTTTTTTAATTGTACAAAAAATGAACGATTTTACCTTACCCTTTAAGTTATCTAGGGAAATTCTTGTCAAGTGGCGACTTATACACAGGGTTATCCACAGCTTATGGGGAGAACTCACCAAACCCTTATAGCATCGATGTTTGCGTAGATTATTGATATAGAATAATCAAGAATTAATACAATTGTCACAATTGTCAAAATATATATTTAGCCATAAACCCCATGCTAATGGCTATGTTTCACGTATTAATATTTTATAAGTTTTTTTTATAAAAGTAGTGAAAGCTCCTAAAATAAGGCTTACAGCTGGTGATTTATCAAGAATCAATCTGAAAACCAGTAAATGGTCAGTTGTAAAGCAAAAAAAGCGGCTAAATATATTAGCCGCTTTTTTAGGTTTATCAAAAATACGCTATCAGTATTAATCTTTGATATAGATTAAATCCCATACGCCATGCCCACGTTCTAGGCCGCGACGCTCAAACTTGGTCATTGGACGAAAGTCAGGACGATCCGTAAAGTTACCCGCACCCGCTTGATTGGTTAACCCTGCAAAACCATCTAATACCTCAACCATCCAAAATGCATAATGCTCCCAGTCTGTCGCCGTATGGAACCAGCCACCTTGTTTTAAGCTGCGAGTGACGATGGTCATACGTTCCGCACTGACAAAGCGACGCTTGTAATGACGCTTCTTTTGCCATGGATCAGGGAAGTAAAGTTGGATACGGTCGACATGATTTTCTGGTAATTGCTTGAGCAACTGAATAGCATCGCCGTTGATGATTTTGACGTTTTTTAAGCCTTGTGTGCCTGCCATATAAGCACATTTGCCAATACCAGGCTCATGCACTTCCACCCCGACGAAGTTACGGCTAGGTTCAGCGGCTGCCATCTCAATAAATGAGACGCCCAGTCCAAAACCAATCTCTAAAGTAAGTGGCGCCTCACTACCGTTAGGGCTATCAGCGAAGAGTGTGCGCAGATTATTGATACCCTCTAAATCGCCATCACCGAAACTGTTATTGACCAAATACTCAGAAAATTCTGGAGCGGTCAGTGCCAGTTCGGCATTTTTATTCATGTGCGTACGTCGTTTCATAAACGTATTGACGATACGAATGTGTTTGCTTTCTTCAGGCGCTATCTCATTACCGACACTGTCATCAATGTCAGTATCAATAGTGCTTTCAATACTGGTGCTAAGGGTGTTTGGCTCATCAGTAGTACTCGTACTATCGATGTTATCGTTAATATCGGGATGTTGACTCATAGGATTGACAAGACTTAATAAAATGGGTGATGTACGCTTATTATAAGTTAAATCTATACAGCTGTGAACGGACAATGCTTTTTTAATACGCTTATGCTCAATCTACCATGAAAGAATCAAAGCGTTAATCTCGTTTGACGTTTTGCAGATATATTCGTACTTGGCTGCCTTGTACTTCTTTTACATTGAATCAACTATATTTATCGGTCACTTACTATTCTGTACAGCGGTTTTGGCGTTATCATATAACATGCATAGGGTCTGTTGAACATTCAAATGTGGTGCTGGCAGCCACTATTTTTTGGACAATACGCAGTGAAATTTTTGATGCCTAGTCGTTCTAGGTTAAATAATTTCGCCATGTATTGGCAGAAAATAGTACTGCCCTCCACTCGAGCACAGCTCTTGCCTTGCGAACGGGTAAAGCAGTGCTTTGCTCGATCCGTTCTCAAGGCTGATGCTAAAATCACCCCAAACGTTGTTGCAAACCTAGCTAAGGTCTCGACATTATCGTCGGCTTACGCCTAGTCTGGTGCAATTTTAGCGATCAGCAGCCCTAATATTTGAATGCTCAACAGACCCTAATGAATTTAAACTTTTCTTTATAGTAAATAGGGCACCTCACTATGCTATTTATCGAGACAGATTCGCCGCCTCCGTTTTATCAGGATCAGCTGACTGCTGCGAAGCGTAAACAGCTAGATAAGTGGTTTATCGGTCATCGTAGCCAGCACTATTATCTCAAGCGCTTTGAGCAGTTTGATGAGCAAGGTTATCTGTCACCCAAATGGCACTGGGCGGCATTTTTTGTGACTTTTCCTTGGCTACTCTATCGCAAGCGCTATATGGATGCCATTGTATATAGTGTGGCAGGATGGTCGTTTATCCAACTCAACGTGGCATTGGTGCTGGTTGCCTTTGAGTTTGTGGCGATGTCCTATATTCCTGATGCTTATCAGATGGCTACGCGTATAGGTATTGCTGCAATAATCTGGCTGTTTTGGTCATCTATGGTTGCACGTTGGACAGACGCGTATTATTACCGTATGGCGCGCCGTGAAATTACCGATGTTGTGGAGGACTATCAGCGCGATGAGAATGCGCAGAAGGCTCACTTGCAGAGGGAAGGTGGAGTAAGTCTGTTTGGACTAGGCTTGGGGTTTGGATTGTTTGCATTTGCTCTAATGGTGATTAAGGTGCAGTTTTTACCGATTATTGCCAAGCCACAAGCAAATGAAGTGGTGTTTGATGCCTATGATACGGTCAAAACGACACAAAATCGTGTGGCATTACTTTATCAGCAAACAGGACAGTGCCCAACTAATTCGTCCTTGAATACGGCAACAGAGCAAGTAAGTATCGACATTGATACCACTGCTGCTGGGGTAGCAGAAACTGACTGTGCGGTGATTGCAACGATTCAGAACATCAAGTTTCCGATACGTTATTTGAATGATCAGACACTGGTTTTTTATCATGTGCCAGACAGCGATAGTTGGAACTGTATGACGTCGCTAAATAAACGGCAAGCGCCACAAAGTTGCTTGCCTGAATAGAGCGTTACGCTATTATTTTTTAGTGTCTATGACGATATCGTCTTTTTCATCGACTGGCGTCGCTTGGCTCTTTAGCGCTTCATAAAAGTCAGTCAAATCCATTTTGCGTGCTTTACCAATGTCTTCATCAAATAAGCTTTCAAGCTCTGCCATTGCTGATTGTGCAGATTCAATCATACTGGCTTCATCATCATAAATGGCTTGCTGACGTTCAATCAAATCATCATCATAATCACGGAAAGTTTGCACCGTCTCACGCGCTTTTTCTGGTGAGATACCGAGCAGCTGTAGCGACTCACGTGACATATCCAACGACGACAAATAAGTCTCACGCCAGATATGACGAACACCCACTTCACGTAGGCGGTAGTAATGCTGACGATCGCGTGCTCGCGCTAGGACAATCACGTCTGGATAGTTTTTACGCAAATATTGAGCGGTCGTGATGGAGCGCTCTAAGTCATCAATAGCGAGAATGAATACACGTGCTTTTTTGATACCGGCGGCGCGTAAGATTTCGGGGTTTTTGGGATCACCATAGTAAACTTGGTTACCGAATTTTCGGACAAAATCTACGCGATTTGCAGAGCGCTCGATGGCGGTGAATTCAATATTGTGCATGCGTAACACACGACCGATAATCTGACCAACACGGCCAAATCCGGCGATGATTACTTGATGCTCATGGTCTGGAATGGAGTCGTATTCACGGCTTGGTTTGCTCTTAGCAAATAAAGGCTCACCTATCTTTTCTAATAGTAAAAATGCCAATGGCGTGAGTGCCATAGAGATAGTCACAACAAGGTTCAGTGTATTGGCAAGCTCAGGACGCAGGACGTTCTGTGCGGTAGCGACACTAAATAGTACGAAGGCAAATTCACCGCCCTGAGCGAGAGTCACACCGAGTCTGAGACTGGTCGGCCAGCGATTTCCTAGTACTTTTGCAATTGCTGTAATGACACCAAATTTGATAAACATTAATGCCATCGCACAACCGATGATAAAGATAGGCTCGGCTAATATAAGTTTGACGTCGGTAAGCATCCCAACAGACATAAAGAACAAGCCTAACAGCAGCCCTTTGAAGGGCTCGATACTGGCTTCTAGCTCATGGCGATACTCTGAATCCGCTAGCAATACACCAGTTAGGAAGGCACCTAATGCCATCGATAGACCGATTTGCCCCATCAAAATAGACACGCCCATCACGATAAATAGTGCGACTGCAGTCAGTAACTCTGACGCGCCACTTGATGCCACAAATTTAAAAAATGGTCGAACAACATAACGGCTGGCAAAAATTAGACCTGCAAATACGGCAAACACCTTACCAAAATAAATCAAATCATAGCTTTGCTCGCGCACCCCTGATAAAAACGGAATGACGGCTAGTAAAGGAATAACGGCGATATCTTGGAATAACAAGATAGTGAACGCTTCTCGACCATGGGTACTCGCAAGCTGCTGCTTTTCAGTCAATATCTGTAATACAAACGCAGTAGAAGAGAGAGCAAGGCCAAAGCCAACTATGAAAGCAGTATCCAGTTGTAAGGAGAAAAAATGATGTAAAAGTAACATCAGTAGCGTGCCGGTCAGGCCGACTTGCAAGCCACCGAGTACAAATATGGAGCGCCGTAATGCCCATAGTCGTGAAGGCTGAAGCTCAAGACCGATGATGAATAGCAGCATCACCACGCCAAACTCAGAAAAGTGTAATAAGCTCTCAGCGTCGCCCGCTACATCTAAGCCACTGGGGCCTAATATCAGACCTGTGATGAGATAACCTAAGACCGTCGCAATACCAAATCGTTTACCAAGGGGTACAAAGAGCAGTGCTGCTCCTAAGAAGATTGTAGCTTGTAACATTAAATTTGGTGAGCCGGCGGCGGCAGCAAGCATCTGATATCCTTAAGATGTGGTAATAAGACAAACAATATAAAGTGGCTATAGTGAAAATAATATAGCGTCAACGTAGGTTATTTTTTACGGTAAATCTTCCAAATGCCATTATCGGCAAGCGGATTGTTATAAGCATCATTACGGCGCTTACGTGGGGTCTGTCTGCTATCGACTATTTTAAAGTCGGGTAAGGCATGGACGATGAGTCCTGTACGATAAAAGCGTACCCGTTCAGGCTCTAGCATTTCACCTTTATTATCACGGCAAAACACATAAGCGCGCAGATCAATGAACTCACGGTGCGCAACCAAACGTGCCTCATCATCGTTATCGAATACTGCTGACATACGTGCAATTTCATCAGCACTATAATCACCACATTTATCCGTCAGCGCACCCACTGAACCAAAGCTTTTGGATTCTTTAGCACGAGTCTTGGTTAAATGTAGACGCTGAACGTGATAGATAAACTGCGGAATCTCAAGGCTGGCTGGTAGCGGTAGATAGTCGGGCGGTAGATTGGCTGCAGGGTAAAACGCCATCGCGCGCTCAAGTATCGTTTGCCAGTGTTGTTGGTAGGCTTGGACTTCTGCCAAGTTACCTTCATAAATAGGCATGTCACGAATTTGACGCAAAATATCAGGTGGAAATTGCTCATCACGAAAGCTCGCAATATCTTCTTGCAGCGTTGATAGCAAAACTTTGGCATGTTTTTTGCCATCTTTTGAAGTGGGATCGTCGATATAGTCAGGGGCGACAAAGGGCGCTGAGCGTCTAGACATAATGGTATATCTTCAATAGATCGTGAATAAGTTTTTTAAGTCTTAAGTATACAGAATTTCTATTAAAAATATGGCAACGAGATTCAATTTTTCATTATTTGTGACATGCCATTACATTGATAGAAACTAGTGTGACATGAATTTGAGGCTTTTTATTTGTTAATATTTACTTATTTTATATTCATTTACTTGTTATAAATGGATCATAGTCAATGGTTATGTCCAATGTGACTGTTATTATCAGTTGCTTGTTCGGAAATATTGCAGACCAACGCATCGCTATGTGACTTAGTCTGCGGGTGCGATGAGCTTTCGACTTGGATGGTAGCGTGATGTATGCCAAGCGTGAGCAAGCGTTGTTCTAAATTGGCAATCAATAGGCTTGATTCGTGAATATTCATCTCACCATCGACGACAACATGACAAGATAAGGCATTGAGACCACTGGTAATACTCCAAACATGCAGGTCATGAACTTTTTGTACCTGTGGATGGGCAATCAACGTTTGCTCAACGGTTATCAGTGATATCCCTGTTGGCGTACCTTCCATCAAGATATGTACAGAGTCACGAACAACGCGATAACCACTAAAGAGAATCAGAATAGCAACGATGGTTGATGCTGCCGCATCTGCCCACACCCAACCAAAACTCATCATCAATAGCGCTGCAATAATCGCAGCCACTGATCCCATTAAATCACTTAATACATGTAGGTAAGCACTTTGCATATTAAGGTTAACGGGTTCTTTCGTGTCAGCTGCATTGTTTATTGCTTTGGTTTCATTCTCCTCATGGCTATGACCATGTACCTCTCCACGATGACTACCTCGGTGCATCAGCCATGCGACTAAAATATTTACTAGCATACCGATAGTCGCGATGATGAGCATGCCCTGAGTAGCAATGTCAGGAGGAGCGTTAAAGCGTTTAATCGCTTCATAAAAAATCATTAACGCAATAATAATGAGCGTAGCGCCATTGACGGTAGCGACCAATATCTCAAAGCGTTTATAGCCAAAAGTCTTTTGAGGAGTGGCTGCTCTTTCGCCAATTTTGAATGCCATTAAGGTGGCGCCAAGTGCGATTGCGTCGCTGAGCATATGGCCTGCATCAGACAATAGCGCTAAACTGCCAGTGAGCCAGCCGCCAATGGCCTCAACGAACATGTATCCAGTGATGATAACGAAGCTAAATAGCAATGTGCGCTGATAGCCTTTGGTATCTTGCGGTGAGGTTGACTGCTCTAAATGCGAATCATGAGAGTTTTGCTCATCGTGCTGATGTTCATGCGTATCATGGATTGCATTAGCTTTTGAATCTTCTATAGTCATAACAACCCTCAAATTCTCTGACATTGAATTCGATCGTCAATGTTGGCTTTACAGAGTTTAGCGATAGGTGCTTAAGGTATTTAGGTTACCAACCAACTGGATCAATGTCCAAGGTAAGCTTGAGATACTTCGCATTTGGCAAGGCAAGTACTGGCTCCCACCATTGATTAAGTACATGGTGTAATTGACGTCTATCTTTGGCTAAGAGCAATAGTTGCGCATGGTAACGACTGTTCTTTTTACTCATCGGTGCATCGATAGGACCAAGCACGGCCAGATTATGTGCGTTCGGTAGAATACTAATGGCATCTTTGAGCGCTTGAGTAGTGGCGGCAAGTGTCTTGCCCTCACAGCGTATCAACGCAGCATGAGTATGAGGCGGCAACCCCATCATTTTACGCTCTTGTAGTAGTTCACGCGCAAATGATAAATATCCATCCTTCACGAGCTTTAATAATAGCTCATTATCTGGTTGCAGTGTCTGAATCAATACTTGTCCAGATTTATCACCGCGTCCAGCGCGCCCAGCCACTTGAATCATAAGCTGTGCAGTATGCTCAGGTGAGCGAAAATCTGCTGACAAAAAGCCACGATCAGCGTTAGGCAAACAGACCAGTGTGACGTTAGGGAAGTGATGACCTTTTGCGACCATTTGTGTGCCGACTAATATGGCAGGAGTGCCTTCGTTGATACGCTGGTAGATATTTTCCCAGCTGTCTTTACGTCTTGTGGTATCACGGTCTATCTGAATAATGGGGTACAGCTCTTTACTGGTTTGCGGATTGGCAAAAATAGCATGCAGGTTTTCGCTGAGCCTCGTGGTCCCCATGCCTTTGGCATCCAAATTTTGACTACCACAATCAGGACACACAGTAGGAATATAGGATTGCCAGTCGCAATGGTGACATTTTAAATAAGAGTTGCTGACGTAAGTGTTATGTTGAGACTGGCTATTATAATGAACGGTTAAATGAGCATCACAGCGCGGACAGTCGGCCTGCCAACCACAAGCCTCGCATAATAAAACAGGCGCATAGCCACGACGGTTTAGGAATATCAATACCTGATTGCCCGCTTCTAGTGTTTTTCGTATTGCCCCAATTAATGCATCAGTCAAACCTGTATCGTAGCGCGCGCCATCGTCTTGTGCTTGTTGATGTGTGCTTTGCAGGCGGGCATCGATGAGTTGCATGGTGGCAGGCTTGGCATTGCCAGGACGAGTGAGCAGTTGGCATTCTACGAGTTTGCCATCATCGACCAATTTTAGATGTTCAAGGGAAGGGGTGGCTGTACCTAGCACAACTGGAATGTTGGCTTGTAGCCCGCGGTATAGTGCAACGTCAGCGGCATGATAACGCAGTGTGTCTTGTTGTTTGTAGGAACCATCATGTGCCTCATCGACGACAATTAACCCTAAGTTTGCAAAGGGATACAGTACTGATGAGCGTGTACCAATGATGACTTGTGCATGACCGGTGCGACAGTCTTGCCATCCTTGCAAACGATGGGTATTGTTCATCCCTGAATGTAGCAAGACAATATGTGCTGCAAATCGACTGGCGAATCGTGCACGAGTTTGCGGGGTCAATCCAATCTCGGGCACCAAAATTAAGACTTGTTTGCCGGCTTCTAATACTGCCTGCATCGCTTGTAGATAGACTTCGGTTTTACCGCTACCAGTGATGCCGTTTAGCAAAAATCCTGTATAGCAGCCAGATTCATGTGCAGCGACGATGGCTTCAACAGCAAGCTTTTGCTCATCGTTGAGATCAAGCGGCATTTTTGCGAGCTTAACAGGTGCAGGTGCTTGTTTAGGCTCAATATAGCGCTCAATAAGTCCTTTTCCTTCCAGCGTTTTTAAGAACGCTCTTTGCATGCCTTCTAATAACAGCACATCTTCACTTGCGCCGCGATCGCCATGCAGCTTGAGCATATCAAATTGCTGTTTCTGCTTTTTTGCATTGGTATGAAAGTCATCGTCTGTGATATGGGGCAGAATTCGCCAATGGGTAATCAGCAGATCTAACGGCTTACCCTGACGAACGAGGGTTGGCAAGATCACTGCTAAAACGTCACCGAGGGGGTAGTGATAATAACGCGATAGCCAAGAAGCGAGCTTTAGCATACGCTCATCTAAAATAGGCTCAGCATCTAAGCATTTATTGATAGGTTTGAGCTTGTTAAGTGGCACGCTACTATCGGCTTTGGAGATATGAGCAACGACGATACCGATTAGAGTCTGACGACCGAATGATACTTCGACGCGGCTACCAATAGGTGGTATGGATGTGATAATCGTATTTGGCAAAGCATGCGCATTTGCTGGTAGGCTATAGTCAAATACCCGATAAAGGGGCACGGGCAGAGCAACTTGTACCAACATAAAAGGCTTCGCAATTTAATGAGATTGATGTAAAAAAAAGAGACAGAGACTAATAAGCTTAGCATGATGCTAAGCTTATGATGGTTCAATATACAATATTTTATTTAAGCAGAGTCACCATTAAAATTAGTCACTGTCAAAATTAGTCAATATATAGAATAGACTCAATCTCAACCACGCCACCTTTAGGTAATGCTGCTACTTGAACCGCTGCACGGGCAGGGTATGGTTCGCTTAAATTGGCAACGAATACTTCGTTTAGAACAGCAAAATCACTCAAATCAGTTAATGATACGTTGAATTTAACCACGTCATTCAAACTGCCGCCAGCAGCTTCGCAGATGGCTTTGATATTTTCGAATACTTGCTCTGCTTGCGCTTTAAAACCTTCTCTTAACTCCATCGTATCAGGATCGAAACCTAATTGACCTGAAATATAAACAGTATTACCGACTTTTACGGCTTGTGAGTAAGTACCAACAGCGGCAGGGGCTTTATCAGTTTGGATAGTTTGACGAGTCATATTATGTCCTTTTTATGCTTTTTTGGTTTGGTTAATAGTGGCGTATCATCATTTTGTAGATTTCAGTATAAATGACGATAGGCTTTAATTGTAGGTGCTAAAAATCAAGTAAAACAGTTTATCATTATTTTAGGGCTTTCTAAAATTGATGAAGAGAATATTCAACGCTTTCTTAAGCAAGTTTTAACGATAAGTCATCGCTCTAGTAACCAATTCAAGATGACTTATACACGACTTAAAAACAACTCAGAGACTATTCTTATAAATAACAGACCCTATACTATAGTTGATATAGGCGTATGATATTAGGAAACCCAAGTAATGAGCGCAGCTCTCGAATACCCTGTGCTAAATGATTGCGACTACGTACAATAATATGGATGATGGTATCACTGTTACGGACATCAACGGTTTCGATACCCATGTTTAATTGGCGCAAATGATAAATGACTTCAGTGATTTGTTCGTCGCTGAGAGCAACAGAGAGCTTCAAATAAGCAGGGAAGCGAATTTTGCCAGTGTTTTTAATATTGTATTCATCTGGATCGCCTTGTTTGACCGCTTTATCATTGCGCCAACGTAGCTGAATCACTTGATAAGGGTTGTCTTTACGGATGTCGTCCAAAGAGAAGCATTTGTGTCGATGCACTACTAAACCGTGACGCGATAAATGGCCAACGATAGGATCGCCATAGATAGGATGACAACAGTTGGCAAAATCGAGCTCAACTCCAGAGGCATTTACTATCAGCTGTTGTGGCTGAGTCATGTCATCGCTATGCTCTCGAGCTTGCAAATCATGAACTTCATCGCTGAATAAGCGGGTCACTACAAGTTGCGGTAGTAGTGTGCCAGAGCTTATTTGTTCAAATAGCGCATCTTTTTCTGTTAATCCACGCCATTCAGTGAGGTTTTTCCAGTCACTTTCAGTCAAGTCATCCAGACTTTTTTGGTAGGTTCTAAGGGCTCTATCTAATGCTTGCTGACCATGATGCTGCTTGTCTGCGGCAGATAAGTCTTTAAACCAACGCAAAATCTCTTCACGGGCTTTGTTGGTGACCACAAACCCAAGCCATTCTGCTTTCGGCTCTGAGTGACTGTTGACTTCGATTTCAACCAGCTGTCCATTTTTTACCACGGTGCCAAGTTTGGCAGCTTTGCCCTCGATATTGGCTCCAACGGCCACGTTACCAACCATGGGTCCGACAGCATAAGCAAAGTCTAATGCCGTTGCCCCTTGTGGGAGTTCATAAGCACGACCTTTCGGGCTATAGCAGATGATTTTGCTGGAGTGCAGATAATCCATCAGCTCATTAATCGTAGCGACGGCTGCTGCAAAATCAGGACTGTGTGCATTTAAATTGTCTTCATCGACCAAGTCTTTCATATTGCGCAGTGATGCTTGAATGACCGATTGACTGACATCGGAGGCATGTTCTGCACCGATGACCCCGAGTCTGGCGGCACTTTGCATTTGCTTGGTCAAAATAGTCACTTTGACCACATCGTTATCGCGCTCATAGATAAGCGTGAGCGATTGATTGCCGCCCGGTAGAGGTCGACGAATATTATCCGCGATATGGGTATCGTCAATTTGGTATTTTTTAATCAGGTAATAAGCGAGTTTGTCACAGGCTTCGATATTGTCGAGAATAATCTCAAACGCATAATGACGTAGTAGCGCATTAATCTCGCCACGGTTTCGGAAAAACTGACGGTATATCACTACTCGATTATCTAAGACAGTGACCAGTCCATTAAGATCCAAGTTATTGAGTACAATACTCAAATAGCGATGAATGGCTTCTCTTTGAAAGTTACGCCCAAGACCGTGTTGTAGTAGCTTATCAGAGATCTTGTTATACATATCAGAGTCAAGATTGCGATAGCAAAGTACCTCGATATAATCAGCAATATCATTGAGACCCATGAGCCGTGCAAATGGTACATAAAAATCTAGGGTTTCTTGTGCCGTCGTGCGTTGCTTTTCAGGACGCACTGCGTCAAGCGTAGACATATTGTGCAAACGGTCGGCAAGCTTAATAATTAACACACGTGGATCAGCAAGTGTGGCGGTCAAAATCTTATGAAAAGTCGCGGCTTTATTTTGTTGCTTATTATGCGAAGAGGATTTTAGCTTGGTCACACCATCAACCAATCTTGCCACCACTATGCCATAGCGCTGCTCAACTTGCTCATAGCTCACATCAGTATCTTCGACCGTATCATGCAAAATGGCGGCGATAACGGTATCTCGGTCCAATCGAAAACCTGCCAGTATCTCAGCGACTGCAATCGGGTGGGTGATATAAGGTTCCCCTGATTTGCGCTTGTCTTTAATGTGCGCAATATCACCGAACTCACAGGCATCAACAATATCACGGCGTTCAGCGGCAGTGAGATAACCTACTGAGCGCAGCAAATTATATTGAGCGTCATCGACTAGGTGATGACTGAGTTTGGGTAAGGTTTGACTCATAAAGTAACGATCCTATTTTCCATTACCTATTTGCCTGATTGTCTGTCGAGGTAAATGGTGACTGAGTGAATACTATAAAAATCTTGAGAAAAAGATAAAAATGGGTAGCCCATCCTCTAATTAATCGCAAATCACATTCAATGTCAACTGCTAAGCGAGTCGGCGCTATAAAAAATTAAAAATTATAACCCAGTGGTAGGTGTTGACGGATAAATAGGGGTTAAAACAGTCCAGTAGCTATCGTTATAATTTATAATCAAAAAACCACAGCATAAGCTGTGGTTTCTATTATAAGCATGTAGTAGCTACATGCTTATTTTAGCAATCAGTTTACTAAAAACTGTGATCGCCTGACAGTGCTAAATCTAGCGAGCTGGTCGCAAAATTATGCTCTGGTTGATTCAGAATATCGCGAGTGATTTTACCAGCGGCAATTTCACGTAATGCCAATACAGTAGGCTTGTCGTTATCGACATCAACCATAGGCTCAGCGAGACCTTTGGCCAATTGACGTGCGCGCTTACTTGCTACTAAAATTAGTTCAAAGCGATTATCAACATTATCCAAACAATCTTCAATCGTCACTCGTGCCATAAATAGCTACCTCGGTTGTTTTTATTAGTCTCGGACTTTACCGCTACTCAATAAAAATAATATCAAAAATATAAAAGGGGAATAGCTAGACATTATAGCATTTTTTGCCCAGTCGCGTAGTTGCTTTTTGCGTATCTGTTTGTCGCTACTTAATTTATGCGCTACTAGGCAGTTATCGGTGCTTGGTTTATACGTCTACGTTGCTGTTGAGCAAGTTACTAATCGTGCGGTGATAACGCTGCTGCTGGCGAGCGAGAGTCTGTCTATCTGCCACGATAATGGCCTTTAGTTCAGTTAATGCGACTTCAAAGTTGTCATTGATAATTACAAAGTCAGCATGCACATACTGTGACATCTCGTTCACTGAACCTGCCAAACGCTGCTCGATAACTTCTATACTGTCTTGTGCACGAGTCGATAAGCGCTGACGTAAGGTGGCGAGACTGGGCGGCAAGATAAAAACCATCGTCGCTTCAGTAAAGATTTTTTTCACTTGCAATGCGCCTTGCCAATCAATCTCTAAGATGACATCAACGCCTGCTTCTAACTGCGTACGCACGCTCTGTTCTGACGTCCCATAATAGTTACCAAATACTTCTGCGTGTTCTAAAAACTTGTTTTCATTGATATCTGCCAAGAAGCTATCTACGTTGGTAAAATGATAATGATGACCATCAATCTCACCAGGACGCGGGGTGCGAGTTGTGTGTGACACACTGACCGTTAAGTCATTGGTGGTGGCAAGTAACTGCTTAACCAGTGAAGTTTTGCCAGTACCAGAGGCGGCGGTAATAATAAATAATGAACCTGTCATACAATTTGTCCTAATGGAGTGTGTTCTGATAAACAATTAAAGACTGGTAAAAATAAAAATCGTCATCATACAAGGCGATAGAAGCTATGTGAAGTAAGTCATTATAAACTGCTTTTGTGGCTTTTATTTTAATTAAAGCCACTCTTGTCCAGACGCTACTGTTATATCAGTGAGTTGTATCACTCATTGCTATTAGTACATGCTATTTTCAAGAGCAATAAAAGCAAATTATGCTAAAGTAGCAGAATGAATTCATCCCAATATTTGAATTGAAGCTTTTAAAATAAGCTTTAACTATAAATTATCTAATGATAGGCCTTCTTATGCAAATTTATCTTGCCAATCCACGTGGATTTTGTGCTGGTGTGGATCGCGCGATTGCGATTGTGAACGAAGCATTGACACGTTTTGAGCCACCCATTTATGTTCGCCACGAGGTGGTACACAACAAATTTGTCGTTTCTGACTTGGCCAATCGCGGTGCGGTATTCGTCGAAGAGCTTCACGAAGTGCCAGATGGCTCTATTGTTATTTTCTCTGCTCATGGCGTGTCAAAAGCGGTGGAAGATGAAGCGGAGCGTCGTGATTTGACGGTATTTGATGCTACGTGTCCGCTAGTGACCAAGGTACACATTGAGGTCGCTAAGTTTGCACAAGATGGGATGGATGCGGTATTGATTGGTCATGCTGGGCACCCTGAAGTGGAAGGCACGATGGGGCGCTTTAACCGCCGCCATGGTGGTCATATTCATTTGGTTGAAGATGAAAGTGATGTCGCAGCATTGACGGTACAAGATCCTGAGCGTCTAGCATTTGTCACTCAAACCACTTTATCTATGGACGATACAGCGCGCGTCATCGATGCGCTACGTGACAAGTTCCCTAGTATTCAAGGGCCACGCAAAGACGATATTTGCTATGCCACCCAAAACCGCCAAGATGCGGTAAAAGACTTAGCCAGTCGCTGTGAGGTGGTCTTAGTCGTCGGCTCACCAAATTCATCAAACTCTAACCGCCTGCGTGAATTAGCAGAGCGTATGAATTGCCACGCTTATTTGATAGATAATGCCAGTGAAATGGACAGAAGCTGGTTAGAGGGTGTGCAGAGTATAGGTGTGACTGCTGGTGCATCAGCGCCTGAAGTATTGATTCAAGAAGTACTGCAACAGCTCCAAGACTGGGGTGGCGACCTGCCTAGCGAGTTATCAGGTATTGAGGAAAACGTGATATTTAGCTTGCCCAAAGCGCTACGTATTCCGATTACCCAAGTCGGTAAGTAGCGTAAAATCAGTTACTATAAAGGTTCGCGATTAAAATAACCTACTATGAGCACAGTAGAATGAACAAGCAAAACAATAAATTTGTACTAGCAACTGCCACTCTCGCTGAAGTTAATAAGCAATTAAAAATTAATATGCTGGTGACTGTGGTAGTAGCATTTGTGTTGTTTATGAACATGATGAAATTTATGTTAGAAAAAACATTTTTTTATGCAGCACTCGTTGTGCTGATGATTTTTTTATTATTTTTTATAAGAAAAGCTCGTAATATCCTCATGCTAAGAAAGCAAGAGCTTACTCAATAGAATAAAAAACAAAAAATATAGGACAGTTATGACCGCTTATTATAAGTTTATCAAACGAGAACAGCAGGATGATGGCGTTAGCGTGGCATATTATCAGCCAACCAAGCATGCACAAGGTGCTTGGAATGAGCATGAGCAACACATGGCACCAGCGACAGGCTTGCTTACTGCTGAACTAAAAGGCTATGTACCGCAAGCAGGCACCCGTATTGCCCGTATCAGTCTCGATATTTTAGGGTTAATACCGCTTGATGATTTTACCATTACCACGCGTTGTATTCGTCCGGGCAAGACCATTGAGCTGGTTGAGGCAGTGATGAGCAGTCGCGGTCGCGATGCCATCATTGCACGGGCGTGGCGACTCATGACGCAAGATACCAGTCCTATAGCAGGGCTTGAAGACCAAAAAGCCAAACATAAACCTGAAAATTTGCCAGTTTGGGACGATATGAAAGGCTGGCCGGGTGGTTTTATCGAAAGCGTACGCCTAGTTGCGGAACCTGACCGTCGCCCTGGTAAAGGGATGGTATGGATCACCAATGATATGGAAATGATCGAAGGCGAACCTACAGATGACATGGTTCATTTGCTAGGCATGGTTGATACCGCCAATGGTGTCGTACCGCGACTCGGTCTTGGGTTGTCAAAATTAGAATGGATGTTTCCAAACACTGATTTGCAAATCCATATGCACCGTATACCACAAGGTCGCTGGCTCGGTATCGAAGCCGTGCAGCAATACGGTGATGATGGGATAGGGCTAACCAGCGCTGTGTTGCATGACGTACAAGGGCCGTTTGGTCGCAGTGAGCAAATTTTGACTATTCGTCCGATGCCGCGCTAAACGTTGAAAGTTTATATTGTTTTAAAAAACAAAACAAAAATATATATTTAATAGGTTTTACAAAATAATAGTAATCGGTTGTAATGGTGTCTACCAAGACAATATGACTGCACTGAAGGTTACTATGAAAAAGAACAATCGTTTTTCAAAAAAACTCACTACTATTTTGGATATATTGCTAGAAGCTTATTCAGAATAAGCTGTGCAACTTGAGTTATTTACTATTGAAAGAAAGCTTTTATGAGTACTAAGCAATAATAAGTACTATCTGAAAACACCGCCTTAGCAAACTAAGACGGTGTTTTTTATTGAATAACCCATTTACGCTTGAAATTTTCTTCTATGCCCCTATTAGTATAGACAGTTTAACGATATTACACACGGCAGATTTTCTAGTATTAGTAGGTCAGCTCTGGCAAGTTTATCGTTATCTTATAATAGGTCTTTCATAGAATTTAAAGGAGTTTTTATGAGTGAAGCAACTCAAGCTGAAGGTCTGAATCCAGAGTTAAAAAAACATACGTTTGAAGCGGAAGTGGCGCAGTTGCTGCATTTAGTGACGCATTCGCTATATTCTAACGCTGACATCTTTGTCCGTGAATTGGTGTCTAATGCCTCTGATGCTTGTGACAAATTGCGTTTTGAAGGTACCAATGATGACAGTCTTTATGAAGATGATGGCGAGTTAAAAATTCGCATTGCCGTTGATGAAGAAGCCAAAACGATTACCTTTACCGATAATGGTATTGGTATGAATGAAGCCGATGCTATCGAAAACTTAGGTACGATTGCCAAGTCAGGCACCAAAGCTTTTTTAGACAAATTGTCTGAATCACAAAAGCAAGAAGGTCAACTAATCGGACAGTTTGGGGTTGGTTTTTACTCAGGCTTCATCGTTGCCGATACGATTAGTGTTGAATCACGCAAAGCGGGCGAACCTGCGGATACAGGCGTACGCTGGGTATCAGATGGTACAGGTAGCTTTACCGTTGAGCCTATCACGAAAGCTGCACGCGGCACTGCGATCACTTTGCACTTGAAAGAAGAGTATTCTGAAGGTGAAGACAGCTATCTAGATCGTGGCAAAATCAAGCGTTTGGTTAATAAGTACTCAGATCATATCAGCTTACCGATTCAGATGCGTAAAGAGATCTGGCAAGAAGACGTAGCCGAAGACGACAGCTCTGATGATCAGGCACCTGCTGGTGGCGAGATGGTATTGACTGACGAATGGGAAACCATTAACAAGGCCAGTGCACTATGGACACGTTCAGCATCTGAGATTGAAGATGATGAGTATGTTGATTTCTATAAAAACATCTCATATGACATGGATGCGCCGCTTACGTGGACACATAACCGTGTAGAAGGCCGTGTTCAGTACACGCAGCTTTTGTATATTCCTACAAAAGCACCAGCAGATTTGTACACTAGAGAGCAGCAACATGGTCTCAAATTGTACGTCAAACGTGTTTTCATTATGGATGAAGCAGAGCAGCTGCTACCGATGTATCTGCGCTTTGTCAAAGGTGTTATCGATTCAGCAGACTTGCCACTGAACGTCAGCCGTGAGCTATTACAAGAGTCACGTGATGTGAAGTCTATCCGTGATGGTAACGCGCGTCGTATCTTGACGACATTGGCAAGTTTGGGCAATAGCGAAGACAGTGATAAGCAAGAAAAGTTTGCACAGTTCTATGCAGAGTTTGGTGATGTTATCAAAGAAGGTCTTGGCGAAGACATGGGCAATCAAGAACGTATTGCCAAATTGCTTCGTTATGCCACCAGCACGCAAGATGGTCTAAAAACCAGTTTTGAAGATTATAAAGGCCGTATGAAAGAGGGTCAAAAATCCATCTACTATCTAACGGCTGATAACTTGGCTGCGGCAAAAAATAGCCCGCAACTTGAGCTGTTCAAAAAGAAAGGCATCGAAGTTATTCTGATGACCAGTCGTGTCGATGAGTGGGCGATGAATTTCTTAACCTCATTTGATGAGACACCGCTGCAAAACATCGCAAAAGGCGCAGTAGATTTAGGCGACTTGCAAGATGAAGCAGAGAAAGCGGAAGCGTCAAAAGCAGAAGAAACCTTAAAGCCTGTAGTCGATAAGCTCAAAGCGGCTCTAAGCGCACGTGCTAAAGACGTTAAAGTGTCTACTCGTTTGGTTGATAGCCCAGCTTGTTTGGTTGTGGGTGAAGGTGAGTTGTCACCACAGATGATTCAGATGCTTAAACAGATGGGACAGGACGTACCAGAGAGCAAACCAACGCTTGAAGTAAACCCTGATCATCCATTGATTAAGAAGCTTGAGAGCAGCGAACAATTTGATGATTTGGCGCAAGTAATTTTTGATCAAGCATTGCTCGCAGATGGTGGTCAATTAGAGGATCCAGCCGCTTATCTAAAACGTGTTAATGAGTTATTGATGAGGTAATGACTAGTATTTGATAAAAAAAGAGGTCTTGTACGCAAGGCCTCTTTTTTTTGTTGGTTTTTCAGCTCAAATATGAGCAAATTTTACAAATCAGCCTTATCCTCTTGACCGACAATCCGTTACAATCGCGATAGATTAGCGAGCTAAACTATTAGGCAGTATTTGATGCCTTTTATAATCATTTCATAGTGAATTAAATATAAAATTGATATTTATATGCCACGTAAAAATGTAAATTAATGGCATTAAATGGCTAACATATCAAAATATAGTCAAAGTATTGGTAGATTGATACGGTGCTAATCTTGTGTGTGGTACAGCTGTACTATTTACACTCGGTTGCCTTGTATTAACTCTAAATTACCCCGACTATACTTATCATTGACTCACTTTATTTTCTCGGCTGGCTAGAGGTCTAAGTCTTTGTCACTTGCGTCGTTAAAAACCGTATCTCTTCAGCGCTTTTCGCTCAACTTCGCTGCCAATATTATTGCAACCTTATGGATGCTGGTAGGGTCGACGCGTGCGTTTTCTTGGGTCAAGCCCACTTTTATACAGTTTGCCGTGTTTGCACTATTAGCACTCGGTAGCAATGTATTGTTTTCTTGGTTGGCTGCCGAAAGTGGCAGTATCTTTAATGAGCAAGGGTTGGTCAGTTATCTAATTTGGCCGATGATTATCCTATTGAGCGGCATTATTCTGGCACGGCGTGCTGGTAATCAAGCGCTAGTTTTTGTACCCGTGGTCTTGTGGTTGGTCGCTGATACATTGTCAGCGCTATTACAGAGCTTGGTGCAATACTTGAGTAGCTATGGTTGGTTGCCTAATTGGAGTTATTCATTTTTACCCGTCTTATTTTTAGTGCTGTTTTTATGGCAGACGTTAGCGTTGATGTGGATTTTCTTCCATCGCTTGCGTATACCGTGGTGGGAGCGGGTGATCGTACTGGTAGGTGCTGTGGCACTTCTCACGATTTGGCAGCGTAATGTCGCTGACCAACCGATATTTAAGCAGATTCCTGTAGAGCCTGTTTTAGAAGAAGCGGCATTATATGAGCAGCCACGTTTATTACAGCAAGCATTAAACAGCATTGATCCAAGTACGCCAGGTAAGACTGACTGGTACTTCATGGGTGTTGCAGGTTTCTCTGATCAAAACGTTTTCCGTTCTGAGATTAATAAGGTACGTGAGCTGTTCGATGTGCGTTTCGGCACTAGTGGGCACTCACTTTCATTGATTAACAACACCTATAGCTGGATGGATGAGCCAATCGCTACCAAGACCAGTATCTTACGTGGCCTAAAAATAATCGGTCAGCAGATGAATGCCGACGAAGATGTCTTATTTCTCACGCTATCTTCACATGGCAACGAGGACATCGTACAACTGGCAAATCCACCCATTGAGATGGACAATTTAGATGCTGCGTGGCTACGTGAGGCGTTAGATGCTTCAGGTATTCGCTGGCGTGTAATTGTAGTATCTGCTTGTTATTCAGGCTCATTTATCGATGATTTGGCATCTCCAACCACGGTGGTGATTACCGCATCTGCTGCTGACAAAGCCTCATTTGGCTGTACCAATACAGCAGAGATGACTTATTTTGGGCAAGCATTTTTTGCTGAGAGTCTGCGAAGTAACACCAGTTTTGAGACAGCATTTAAAGACGCGAGATTGCGTGTTAGTGAACGCGAGAGCTTAATGGGCTTTGAGCCATCAGAGCCGCAGATGGTCATTGGTAGTCTCATGGAAACAGCATTGCCTGCGTTCGAACAAGTGTTATTTGATAACACTCGACCATCTGTCGCTAGTATCGCTAACGAGTCTAATAATACAGCTATTAACATCGTTAATAATAATGATGGTAATCAGCCAGTCGTTGAGACCGCCAGTACTACAAACTAAATATTGTGTATTTTGCTTTGAACAAAAGGAACATCACTCATGAATCATTCTTATAATCACAGTTTATCCGCCAACTCACCGCTGACAAAGAAAAGTGTGAATCGCTGTTTTGATGGCGAGCAACACTATTATAGTCATCAATCAACGTCTACCAAAACGCCAATGACGTTCAGCATTTATCTGCCTGACGAAGCGCTTGCTGGCCGACTTTGTCCAGCGATTCTTTACTTGTCAGGCCTCACTTGTAATGCTGATAATGTCACGCACAAAGCGCATTTCCAACAGAAATGTAGTGAGCTTGGCATGATCTTGATCGCGCCTGATACTTCTCCTAGAAGCAGTGAAGGCCATGATGTGCCCAATGATGAGCGCTATTTTGTGGGTCAAGGTGCCAGCTATTATATCGATGCTACCCAAGCACCTTGGGTAGACAACTTCAATATGCAAAGCTACATTGTCGATGAGTTATATGATTTGCTGCGCTCAGAGTTCCCAATCCATAGCATTGGTATCACAGGGCACTCGATGGGTGGTCACGGCGCGCTGCTTTTAGGATTTAAATTCCCAAGTAAGTTTGTCAGTGTTTCTGCACTGTCGCCAGTATGCGCTGCCAGTGAGTCAGCGTGGGGTGAGGCTGCTTACACTGAGTATTTTGGTAAGGATGAGTCATTATGGTCGCAAGCAGATGCCTCAAAGACGATCGAAAAAGTCGGTCAGCAGTACTCGAGTATTTTGGTTGATCAAGGCGCTGCGGATAATTTCTTAGCAGAAGGTCAGTTGCAAACGTCTAAGCTACAACAGGCTTGTGAAAAAGCCAAACAGCCTTTAACATTGCGTTATCAGGCAGGTCACGACCATAGTTATTATTTTATTCAGAGCGTTATCAACGACCATATCGAACATCATTGGCGCATGGCACAACTTAGCTAGGCATTGATATTGAAATCTTTTCACTAAGCTGCTCAACACGCGCTAATGTTTAAAAGGTAAAATTATGGCAAGTTATCAATATTTAACAGCATCTAATTCCGATGCGAATTCAATACGTGAGACCCATTCAATACGTAACACCCACTCAGAGTCTAAAAGTGCGCCGTCAGCACTTGAGACCATGCAAGCTGAAATGGATGCCGCTCTAAAAAATAAGCAGCATAGCAACAGTGAACAAGTCTCTAAAGCTAACGCAGATGAGTTTGTCGCAAAAAACATCAATGACGCGGGTGATAGAGTGCTTGATGAGATTCAAGTCTCACGAGTGATAGAGATGGCATGGGAAGACAGGACGCCGTTTGGCGCTATCGAGCACAGCTATGGTCTCAATGAAGCAGGGGTTATTAAACTCATGCGCCAAGAGCTCAAGCCGTCGTCTTTTCGATTATGGCGTCAGCGAGTAAGCAACCGCGCTACCAAACATCAAGCGAAACGAGATTTTGGTGTTGGTCGTGCTTATTGTAAAACTCAGTACAAGCAGCGCTAGTCATCCGTACTTAATATCAGTCGCTTGATGCCTGCTATAATAGACACACCCGTTGCAAGTTTCTTTCTATTTTATTAATACTTTATTTATATATCAATTAGGTAGCTCAATTATGATTAGTCCTTCTAAACCATATCTTATTGCACCATCGATACTCTCAGCTGATTTTGCACGTTTAGGCGAAGAAGTCGAAAAGGTATTAGAGTCGGGTGCCGATGTGATTCATTTTGATGTGATGGACAATCATTACGTACCCAATTTGACGTTTGGTAGTATGATTTGTAAGGCGCTGCGCGACTATGGCATTGATGCACCTATCGATGTACATCTGATGGTGTCACCTGTCGATAGTATGATTGAGCAGTTCTTGGAAGCGGGTGCGAGCATTATTACTTTTCATCCAGAAGCCAGTGGACACATTGACCGTTCGTTACAGCTCATTAAAGACGGTGGTGCCGAATGTGGCCTAGTATTGAATCCAGCAACGCCATTGCATTATTTAGACTATGTCATGGATAAAGTGGATCAAATTCTACTGATGAGTGTCAACCCTGGCTACGGTGGCCAGTCGTTTATTGAAGGTACTCTGGACAAAGTGCGCCAAGTTCGTCAGCGTATTATTACCAGTGGCCGAGACATTAGACTAGAAGTCGATGGTGGTGTCAAAGCCAGTAATATTCGTGCGATAGCTGAGGCAGGCGCTGATATGTTCGTCGCGGGATCTGCGATATTTAACCAAGAAGACTATAAGGCTGCTATCGACGCGATGCGTGTAGAGCTTGCATTGGCTAATAACTGTTAATAATTGCTAATAGCTGTCAATAACTGCCAGTCACTGCCGTATAGTGTGATAGCGAAAATGCCCCAATGCTATTGGCGCAAAAGAGTCTTAAAATATGCTGTATAACTTATAACGATGCCTAACAGCAAGTTACGTAAAGGTAGGTGAAATATGGACACAAAAAATTCAATCAACTCGTTAGTGTCGCCGGAACCAGCAGCAAGCACAGCGCAGCAACGTAGCTTAGTTCCGAAAGGTATCACTATTGGCCTAGCAGTGTTTGCACTCATTCTCAGTCTAGCAGGTTATGGCTTTCGTCTAATGGTCGGCGATGATGTCGGAGAAGTATTGCGCCATGCAGCCGTAATTGTGCCCTCATTTGTACTGGGTATTCCCCTGTTGTTTTGGGTAGGATCACGTATTTTCAACAAGGTTAAAGGCATGCATATCGAGAGCTGGAATGCTATTAGTTTGGGCTATTTGACGTCTTGTATTTCGATGCTATGGTTGATGGGTACTTATAGTTAAAGGCTTTAGCAGCAAACGCAAAGACGATGCTACTTAATACAGGTAGCGTTGTTATATTTTATAAGCTGTTTTCTATACACTTTTTAATCATGAAGTCATGCTATATAAGTATGACTGGGATTTTACATGCGAATTATGCCAGCCAGTATTGCCAGAATTATTTATCCAAAAGATTTACCAAATGGTTTGTTTACGAGCTTAATTATAGCGTGCTTGCTATTGGGCTTGGCTTCGTTGCGTAATGGTACGGATTTACAAGGTTGGCTAAATGTCATTGAAAACTGGCTACTCATGCTGTTGATATTGCCTACCGCGACTGCCACCGTTGCACTACCGTTCAAATATCGAGATCGCACGCTTGAGCTAAAGCTTGTTTATTACCTTGGCATGTTTGTGGCCTTCTTATTTACCTTAGGAAAGCTGCGTTACTGGCATTGATTTTATAAGAAACATCTCATTTAAGTGCTCATCTATGTAGAAGACTTATGTGACAGCCCTTGAATTCCAAGGTGAAAGCGTCCATTGTATGAGTAAGACAGTTTTACCCGTATTACTGCAAAACAATAATGTGGCTATATGCGATTTTTTGCCAGTATTGGACGGGATAATAAGGAGCAAATTCATGCCATACGATATCGATATCGATAACGATATAGAAGTAGATAACGAGAGTACCGATCAATTTGCAGGATTTGCCAAAGAGACCACACTTGAGCTAGTAGAAGCGGATGATGGTAGGTTGCTATTGCGTGATGCCGAACAAGATGAAGCACCATTGATGACCATTGATTTTTCTGAAAAACTCAAAGAGCTGCTTGGTAGTGATACTCAAGCGATTGGTCAGCACATGATTCATGCAGCGATTCAGGTCATTATGCAAAAGCAGATGAGCCAATGGCATGCACATGTCTATGACAAAGAGCCAACGCACTACAGCTGATTTTCATTTTTCTGGCGAATTTAAATAGCCAGTTAAAAATTTAGTCATAAAAAAAGGGTTTATCAATTGATAAACCCTTTTTTTTCAGATAAAACCATTGATAAAAATGGTAATTATTTGATTTTAGCTTCTTTAAAGATCACATGCTGGCGTACTTTTGGATCAAACTTTTTGATTTCCATTTTGCCAGGCATAGTGCGCTTGTTTTTAGTAGTGGTGTAGTAATACCCAGTACCAGCTGTTGATACTAACTTAATTTTATCTCTCATGATAGCTTTCCTGTAAATGAGGGGTCTTCAAACGATAGGTACGGATCTAAAATATTAAGTAGCTACATAAGATGTAGCAGAAAAGCAGCTCAATTGCTGAAAATTATCAACATATCGAGCTGCAAGTCTTAACTTAAACTTTTTGACCTTGTGCGCGCATATCTGCTAACACTTTATCGATACCAAGTTTGTCAATAGTGCGCATACCTTTGGTAGACACACGTAGACGTACAAAACGATTTTCAGACTCTACCCAAAAACGATGGTTATGAAGGTTTGGTAGAAAGCGACGACGGGTTTTGTTGTTTGCGTGCGAAACATTATTACCCACCATAGGGCGCTTTCCAGTCACTTGGCAAACTCGAGACATGGCGAACTCCTAATCTATGAGGTATGAGTTTTTCTCATACCAGTCTGGGCAAGTTGCACGTTTTTGCGGCATGGACACAGCAAGCGGCAGCTTTGCACCAAACAAAACTATATGAATGTTGAGTTGATATTACTGTTATCTAAAGGCAAATAACAAGCATACCAATTCAGAAAATTTTAAAGCCGACATTTATACCATAAAAGAGATGAATACTCAAATATTTTTATGATTATTGTTGGTTTAAAGGGTGGTCATTATACCCTGAAATGAATGGGCTATGTTGTTGATTGTTTAATAGTAAAGATTAATTTTAACTTGAGGTTATTTTGTATCAGTTATTATAAAAAATCATCAACTCAGTCAGCAAAGACTCGCAAAAAAGACTAAAATAGCCAGTTTCCTGTGCTACTAGCATTTGAACCTAGTAGCGAGTTTTATTTTTAATTGGGCTTACTATGTCAGATAATACAAAAACGGTTTCATCATCGAATATACAGTCGAGTACCACTTCTATAAATACAGCCGCTCCGGTTGCTATCGATACCGCGACATTGCTGATTAAATGCAAAGATCAAGCAGGCATCGTACAAGCTGTATCTGAGTTTATACATCGCTATGGCGCCAATATCATTACTCTCGATCAGTATTCAACTGCCCATGAAGGCGGTCAGTATTTTATGCGTTTAGAGTTTGCCTTAGCAGGACTGAGCGATATTATTGATAATTTTGAAGCCAGTTTTGGTCATACGGTCGCCAAACGCCACAATATGGAGTGGCGACTACACAATAATGCGATTAAAACTAAGGTCGGTATTTTGGTATCGAAGTTTGATCATGCGTTATTAGATTTGTTATGGCGTCATCAGCGCGGTCTGCTTGATTGCGAGATTACCTCTGTCGTCAGCAACCATCCTGATCTGCGTCAATCGGTAGAAAACTTTGGTATCACCTTCCATCACGTACCAGTGACTAAGAATAATAAAGCTGAAGCAGAAGAGAAGATTCATGAATTGATGGCAGGCAATGACTTGATCGTATTGGCGCGTTATATGCAGATACTATCATCTGACTTTGTGAAGCGTTGGCCAATGCAAGTTATCAACATTCATCATTCATTCCTACCGGCCTTTGTGGGGGCAGACCCTTATCGTCAAGCCTATGATAAAGGCGTGAAGCTGATCGGTGCAACGGCGCACTATGTCACTGCTGAACTGGATCAAGGGCCTATCATAGAGCAAGATGTGCATCGTGTGACGCATCGTCAAGGTGTGACAGAACTGCGTGCTATTGGCCGTGATATCGAGCGTAATGTACTGGCGCGCGCTGTGAACTGGCATGTGCAGAACCGTGTGATTGTGGCAGGTAACAAGACCGTGGTTTTTAACTAAGACAAAGCGAATAGAAGACTCATCTAATACGAAGGCAGTCGGCAGTAATAACTATTGCTGTCGATCATGATGCCTTTGCTGACTCTATCTTTTATAGCAGCATCTCTAAAACAAACTTGCTACCGACAAAACCAATAGCCAGTAGAATAAAGGCATAAATGGTAATATTAGCAGCACGCTTGCCACGCCACCCTGCGCGCCAACTACCGAATAGTAGTGTGCCAAATAGCAACCATGAGAGCAGGCTAAAGACGGTCTTATGGACAATGTGCTGCGCCATCAGGTCTTGCACATAGACAAATCCAATGCCGAGCGCAATACTGAGCAAGACAAAGCCCACCAAAAGCATATCGAACAATAAGCTTTCCATACTTTGTAGTGAAGGGAGTTTATTGACCCAAAACCGATGAATCGTATGATGCTTAAGCTCGCGGATTTGTAGGCGTAAAAATAGCGCTTGCACCGCTGCCATCAGCAGCACACAATAGGCGGCGAGAGAGAGCAGGATATGGGCCTCAAGCCCGATGCTGATATCAGTAATGGGCTGATAAGGTGCACGGCCAACATAACCAATGGTCATGCCCATGAGTGCCGTTGGCGCTGCTAAGATGCCAAGGCTAATGATGGGGCGATAGAGACTAAATAGCATATAGAAAAACAAGAAAAACAAACTAATCAGGCTAATGGTATTAAACAGATTAAAATTTAGACCATAAAGAGTTACGACATAGGGATAGAGCAGCACTGCGTGCGCGACCATGCCAGCCGTCAATAGACCTAAGCTGATGTCTTTCCGAATAGGTGTACTTCGAATCAGCGCCCAACCGATGTAAATGCTGACTAAGATATAAGCTAGGCTAGCAAGTAAGAATGCAAGGTGCACAGACATAAAGCCTCGTCTCATACTGAGTGAAAATAGCCGCTCAGGTGAATGCTAAAGTGGTATTATTGGAATGATTAGAATAATTATCCAATTTATCATAAAATGGCAGCCAATTGAGTACCATCTTGCGTATTCCTTATAAATGTTTAGCCAGAGTGAGTTAAATAGAACAGATAGCCCTAAATGATATATTTAGAAGCGAACGATTTTGCAAAAACCCTATAAGTTTTGCGCCTGCTTGATGCTATAGTATTGATAATACGATTTTTTATAGGGCATTTTTAGAGAGTGTGAGCCAATAGCTAATACCTCATAATGCACCCTAATATTATTTATAAGCCATTCAAATGGTTTAACCGAGAATTATTTTAACTGAGAGTTATTTATGTTTGATACCTTAACAGAACGCTTATCGTCGAGCCTGCGTAATATCGTGGGTACTGGACAGCTGACCGAAGACAACATCAAAGACACTATGCGTGAAGTGCGCATGGCGCTACTGGAAGCTGATGTGGCGCTACCTGTCACTCGCGACTTTGTTAAGCGTGTTAAAGAGCAAGCACTTGGTGCTGAAGTGCTGAAAGAGCTAGCGCCAGGACAAGCCTTTGTCAAAATCGTCCATGATGAGCTGACTGAGATGATGGGCAGTGCCAATCAACAGCTAGAGATGACGGGTAAGCCGCCTGTCGTTTATTTGCTTGCAGGTCTGCAAGGTGCGGGTAAAACCACCACCGCTGGTAAGTTGGCCAAGTTTTTACAAGAGCGTCATAAGAAAAAAGTCATGTTGGTTTCAGCTGACGTCTATCGTCCAGCCGCCATCAAGCAGCTTGAGCAAGTAGCAGGTCAGGTAAATGCCAAGTTTGTGAATTCAAGCGCTGACGAAAATCCAATCGATATCGCGCTACGTGCTATCGAAGAAGCAAAAATCCAATATCAAGATATTTTGATTATCGATACGGCTGGTCGTCTACATATCGACGATACTATGATGGATGAGATTAAGGCGCTAACCGCTGCCGTTAATCCGTCTGAGACGCTATTTGTCGTTGATGCGATGACAGGTCAAGATGCTGCCAATACCGCCAAAGCCTTCAATGATGCCTTACCGTTGACGGGTGTTATCTTAACCAAAACGGATGGCGATGCTCGCGGCGGTGCGGCACTTTCTGTACGTGCGATCACAGGTAAGCCGATTAAGTTTTTAGGTCGCGGTGAGAAATTAGATGAGTTAGAGCTGTTCCATCCTGAGCGTATTGCTCAGCGTATTCTTGGTATGGGTGATGTACTGAGCTTGGTGGAAGAAGTCGAGCAAAAAATCGACCGTGATAAAGCCGAAAAAATGGCGAAAAAGATGCAAAAGGGCGGCGAGTTCGACCTTGAGGATCTCTTGACGCAGTTCCAACAAATGAAAAGTATGGGCGGCATGGCAGGATTTTTAGACAAAATGCCAGGCATGGGCGGCTCTGATATGCAAAAAGCAGTCGAAGATGCCAAGCCAGAAGAAAAAGTGCGTGAAATGGAAGCGTTAATCAATTCTATGACACCATTTGAGCGTAAAAATCCTGATAAGATTAACCCAAGCCGTAAGCGCCGTATTGCTGCGGGCTCTGGTCGCGAGATTCAAGATGTCAATCGCTTGCTCAAGCAACATAAGCAAATGGCAAAAATGATGAAAATGATCTCCAAGCCTGAAGGTATCAGTAAAATGATGAAGTCTATGCAAGGACTGATGGGCGGTGGCGGAGCAGGTGGTGGCGGCGGTGGCCCACTATTCGGTGGCGGTGGTCAGCAAGGCGGCACAAAGGATGTAAATCCAGAGCAAATGGCAAAGCAGATGGGCCTTGATCCAAATAACATGCCGAGCACTGAAGAGATGCAAAAGCAGATGCAGGAAATGCAGAATCAAGCGCCGAAAAAGTTTAAAACGCGCTTTTAAACAATATAGTGAATCCTTTATAAAAGAGCTACAGCGTTAACCTCGCTTGAAGTATCACATATACATCTGTACTCGGTTGCCTTGTATCTCTTTTAAACTGAATCAACTATAGCTGTCTGTATTATCTATGATTGTCTGATGGAAACCTCAAAACTGATATGGTTTTGAGGTTTTTTCTTTTCCTTTAATTCAATTCAGCGCTCATGGATAAAGTATGGAAAACGCAGAAAGTAATAAAATTCGTCTGTCCTAAATGCTATGATAGGCGCTATTTTACGAAGCTAGCACGCTTTTATAATATTCAGTTATCAAGTTACTTTAAAATGCCCAGACTATAAGCCGAGGTTATGATGTTTTTAGCAATGGATACCGTGTTTGATCAGTGCTCAATCGCAATTTTGGATTCAAATGGTCAGGTGCTATCGAGTCATACCGAGACTGGTAAACGTCAGCAGACTCAGCAGATTTTGCCAATGATTGATGCGGCCTTATCCGAAGCGCAGTTAAAGCTTGCTGATATACAGGCATTAATATTCAATCGGGGTCCTGGTGCATTTAGTGGTATCCGTATCAATACGGCAGTGGTGCAAGCGCTATCTGTGGCACATGACATCCCATGTGTGGGCGTCTCAAGCTTGCAAGCCATCGCGCAGAGTGCGTATCAGCAATATGGTCTGACGCAAGTGTATAGCGCGCTTGATGCTCGTATGCAGCAAGTGTATTTTGGGCAGTATGCAGTAATTGATAGTGAAGCAGCCATTATGCAGCCAGTGCTGATTGCTGATAGTGATAGCACTGAGCAGCTGTTAGATTATGATAGTCAGACCATGCTCGATATAGCCATTGTCGGTAATGGCTCGGGTCTATTAACCTTGCATGATAATCAGATTTTTCATGAAGACGTGTCGCCGGATGCAGTAGTTATCGGTCAGCTCGGTATCGCCCAGTTTATGGCGGTAGGTGGAACTGAGGCATCACAAGCTTTACCAAAATATTTACGTAACCAAGCTTGGAAAACCCTTAAAGAGCAAGGCAAAGCGTAGTCAATCCCCATCATTTTTAGCGCTACGTAAAATACAACAACACACTAAAAACTGTACGAACCAATAGGTCTGTATCTAGGAAAGCCATCGTGGATATCATTTTATTAATTCAAGCTGTCATCATGGGTATCGTTGAAGGTATCACTGAATTTTTACCCATTTCTAGCACTGGCTACCTAATTTTATCAGCAGATGTGATGGGCTTTTGGACCAAAGAAAAGGTCGACTTGTTTGTTGTCGTCGTCCAACTGGGTGCTATCTTGGCCGTTATCTATGACTATTGGGGCAGACTATGGCAAGCGCTTATGGGGTTGCTAACGGGTAAAGCAGAAGGCATGACCAATCCAAGACAGCTGGGACTTAGCCTAATTGTCGCCACCATTCCTGTGATGATCGTTGGTTTTACCTTCGCTGATGAGATTAAAGCTTATTTATTTAATCCGATCGTTGTCGCGATTATGCTCATCATCGGCGGTCTGCTGATATTTTATGTAGAAAAACGCCCTAAGACGGTCATTGCAGAGGAGGCGGAAGACGTCAGCCTAAAAACAGCATTGATGATTGGTCTGCTTCAATGTCTAGCTCTCATACCAGGTACATCACGCTCAGGTGCGACTATTATTGGTGCGCTATGGCTTGGTGTCTCGCGCAAAGCATCAGCAGAGTTTTCATTCTTTTTAGGTATTCCAGTTATCGTGGGTGCAGCATTATTAGATCTAATCAAACATGGTGATGTATTGACCAATAGTGAAGATTGGTTAGTATTAGGCGTTGGCACAGTCGTATCATTTATCGTCGCTTTACTCTGTATTCGCTTGCTAGTAGCATGGGTGAGCCGTCGTGACTTTACGATCTTTGCTTGGTTACGCATCATCACTGGTATCGTTGTATTGGTCGCCGCTTGGGGCTTTGGTTATCAAATGGCAGGCTAAGCCATTATGATGGTTGATGGCCTTATGAGTAGTAAAAAAGAGGGTAGTCATGAGTAGTTTGCCACACGCTTCTAAACAGGCTAATGCCTTGATGCAATGCCAGTTACTCTATGTGAGTGAGTCGCAGCAAGACCAAGTAGATAGCTTGCAAGTATTGATAAAGCAGCACCGATTACCCATCGAATTAAATGCTGAGCTGTCTGTCGATAAGTTAACGCAGAAACGTCGTCAGCAATTAAGCCAAATAGCTACTCAACCTATTTTGTTATTGGACGATAAAAATAAACTATCATGGCTTAGTGATGGACTCAGTGTCGCCCCAGAGTGGGATAAACTACAACGTCGTGTGGTGAGTGCAGGACGAAAGTCCGAATTGCTATTACAAGCTGCCAAGCTCACATCGGATAGCTGCATCATTGATGCGACGGCGGGTTTTGGGCATGATAGCTTGATATTGGGCAGTACTGGCGCCCAAGTCATCATGCTTGAGCAGCAGCCGTTGATGGCATTGCTCTTACTTGTAGAGCAACAGCGAATGAGTACGTTGCCGAATTGGCAAAAGCTGATGTTGCGTTTACAGATCATAAATACGGATGCGCTTAGTTATTTTGAAGGACTAGACGTTGAGTCAGATACTAGCGAGAGTAACGTCATCGATGTCGTCTATCTGGACCCTATGTTTCCAGAGGACAGCTATCAAGATAGTAAGACAGGTAAGGGCGCTAAAGTTGGTAAGCACATGCAAGCCTTGCATCAATTGGCAAGCCCTCCAACATTGGACGAAGAATGCCAGCTACTAGCATCTGCAAAAGCTGTTGTCAGTAAGCATGCACAGCAATCTGGGCGCGTCATCGTAAAACGACCTCAGCATGCGCCATTGTTAGCAAGCCAACAACCTAATGAAAGCTGGCACAATGAAGCAGTACGTTTTGATGGTTATTTTGTTTAGAATGCTTTAACTATGGTATTTGGTGAAAGGACGCGCCCTAGTTAGCAAGTTTATAATCATTAAGTTTAAAATTAATGGATTTAGGAGCAAGGAATGTCAACGCTAATTATTTGGGCCATGGGTGCGGTGCTATTATTGATCAATATCATTTTGCGTACCCGAATCCTTCGGCTTGAAGCACGACTAAAAGAATTGAGCAATCCACAAGAGCAATTGGCATTTTTACGTCAGCAAGCAGCACAAAAAGATAAAGTCCCTGCGCTGAAAGCGTTGCGCAAACAGTATCCTGAGCTGTCACTGGTCGATGCCAATCGATTATGGCAACAAATTCAGTAGCCAGCAGTTAATTCATTGAACAGTCAATCTAGTCGCTCTTGGCAAAGTCTATAAACACGCACACAAAGTATTTAATTGATGATAATAAAAAGCCATGACATTTAAAGAAAAATTACAAGCTTATATCCAGCTAACCCGTTTTGATAAGCCAGTGGGCATTGAGTTGCTACTATGGCCAACATTATGGGGCGTGCTGCTGGCTGCGATGGGTCAAGCGCAGCAGCAAGGAGCAACGGCAGCGCTGCCAAATCTCAAAATATTTATAATATTTGCGCTAGGTGCGATTTTTATGCGGGCGGCTGGTTGTGCGATTAATGACTTTGCTGATCGAAAAGTAGATGGCCATGTGACCCGTACCAAAGGACGCCCATTAGCTGACGGGCGATTATCAGGTAAAGAAGCCGTCGCTGCGTTTTTGGTGTTGGTGCTACTAAGTGCCAGCCTGTTGTTTTTCTTACCTATTGCCGTGTTTTATTGGTCGTTTGGTGCCGTTATATTGGCATTTATTTATCCGTTTATGAAACGTTATACACATTTGCCGCAAGTATTTTTAGCAGCCGCTTTTGGTTGGGCGATACCGATGGCTTATGTGGCCGTACAAGGTGCTCCTGACATCTGGTGTTGGTTATTGTTTTTAGCCTATATGTGCTGGACGGTGGCTTACGATACGCAGTATGCGATGGCTGACCGCGAGGACGATGTGAAGATTGGGGTGAAATCAACGGCGATATTATTTGGTCGTTATGATGTGATTATCATCTCGCTATTACAAACGTTGTTTTTACTCATCATGGGCGTGGTCATGTGGCATTATTTTGCGCCGACTACGTTGGGTGTCATACCAGTATTTGGTTTGGCATTAGTCGCTATGATGTTTGCTAAGCAAAACAGTGCTTGTGCTAGCTACAATGCATTGGCTTGCTTTCAGGCATTTTTGGCTAATATTTGGGTAGGACGTTACGTCTTTGCTCTCATTGCCATCGCTTGTATATGGACGACGTTCAATGGATAAATTGTCGAAATTCCAATCGAAAGGAAGTTCTGCCGCTAATACGCCTATTATCGATTATCAGGCAAGACTGGCTGAGCATGGTCTCACACGCGAGCAAGTCATTGCGACCGAGCGTAAATTGGCAAAGTTTGCCAATACAATGGATTCGTTAGTACGGATACCGTTTACCAAACAAGGTATGGGTGCGGATGCCGCGCTTTCAACCATTCCATTGGCGGGCGATTTAGCAGGACTGGCACTGACGAGCTATGCATTTATATTGGGTCGTCAATTGGGTGTGCCAGCACATAAGATGACGCCAGCAGTTAGGCTAGCACTTATTGATATGGTAGTGGGTATCGTGCCTGGTATTGGGACGCTGCTCGATATATTCATTCGTCCGAGTCGTAAGACATTGGGTATCGTGCATGAGCATCTACATGATGAGTATGGCATCACTGAAACCATGCATATGGATCGACCATTTTTACATCAATCGCTAGAAGATAAGCAACAGCAAAGTCGTTTTGGTTTTTTTTGGCGTAATCCAATCGTTGCTTGGCTGTACCTGCATATCCCTGATATTTTAGGATTAATCGTCATTGTGGTGATTGGTTGGGGATTATGGGCAATGATAAGTTGGTTGGTCAGTCTGTTCGGGCAAACCACTGGGTTTGGCTAAAATAAAAGCAGTAGGGTCTGTTGAACATTCAAATATTAGGGCTGCTGATTACTAAAATTGCACCAAATTAGGCGCAAACCGACGATAATATCGAGACCTTAGCTAGGTTTGCAACAACGTTTGGGGTGATTTTAGCATCAGCCTTGAGAACGGATTGAGCAAAGCGCTGCTTTGCCCGTTCGCAAGGCAAGAGCTGTGCTCGAGTGGAGGGCAGTACTATTTTTTGCCAATACATGGCGAAATTGTTTAACCTAGAATGACTAGGTGTCAAAAATTTCACTGCATATTGCCTAAAAAATAGTGACTGCCAGCACCATATTTGAATGTTCAACAGACCCTAATAAAAAGGCGGCATACGTTACTATTTAATCGTAACGTATGCCGCCTTTTTTATGGCAAATTTTTATAAATGTTAAGGCTCAGATATTACTCAGTGATGACTTCTGCTTCCGCACTTACCGCATCAAAGCTAGTAATTTTGTTATTTTGGACAAGGTCGATAGTACCACCGCCAGCATGACTGACCAGCTCGATACTGCCATCATTTGAGCGATAGGTGGGGTTATTACCTTGGCCTTCTGGTGCACTTAGCGTCAGCTTTGGTTTATTGGGCAAGGTGAGGATAGCATTAAGCATGCCTGCTGCCGAGGTTTGAAAGACAACGGATAGGGTTTCACCTGCTGCATTTTTATAACGGACATCTGTGATTTGTGCACCTTTAATGGCTTGCTCAGGATTGGGTGCTACAGCAGCACTGTTTGTTGATGTATTAGTAGTATTAAGATCACCCTCTAATTCACTCAAGCTAATATCACTCTCTGAATCGGTTGGTTGCGCTGTGGTACTGTCGGTATTGCTGTCTAAGCTTTCATCAGCATCAATACCGTTGATATTAGTCGTCACTGGCGTCGTTTGTACAGTTGTCTCCGTCTGTACTTCATTAGCCGCTTTAGGTTCCGGATCTTTTTGGCAGGCAGTCAGTAGCAATGCACTAAAGAAAACAGCAGGGATTACTTTATAGTAAGACTTGGATTTTAGTAGGTTTAAAGTAAGGTTGTTCATAATAGGGCGGTTATCCAATAAGCGTGCTTTATTTAAGCACAGTAAGATGCAAGAGTCAGTGGTGCTGTTAAATATTAACCGTAATAACCAGCTTTCGCTGCTCACCATATTTTTCAAGATGGTCTCTATGCTCACACAAGTAAATACCTTGCCATGATCCCAATCCTAGCGTTCCATTGATAAGTGGAATGGTCAAACTCACGCCAAACAGCATACTTTTAAAATGGGCTGGTAAGTCATCCGAACGTTTTGTTATATAGTGATAATATATCTGATTGGTTGTCATTATAAGTGTTCTTATAGTAATAGATCGGTTATCTAGTCTGATATATGAATTGGGATTTCAGCTATTAGTAGACATTTTAGCTTACAACATAATACGATTGTGTTATGTTAAGGAAAAACGGAGGTCGATAAATGTCGTGCTTCGTTAATGAATGTTAGTCTACATACACTTAGGAATGGTAATGAATAACGATACAATTACTGAAAGTCAGCTAGCGGCTTACAAACCAACGACTACTTATGTAGGTATCTCTTGGGGGGCAATGCTGATAGGTGTATTGGCATACCTGATTGGATTATGGAATGCACAAAGCATGTTGTTAAATGAAAAAGGCTATTATCTAGCTGTTTTAGCACTTGGTTTATATGCCGCCATCAGTTTGCAAAAGACGATTCGTGACCGTGCAGAAGGTATTCCAACAACCAATTTGTATTACATGATAAGTTGGGCTGCTCTAGGATTGTCCATTGCCCTCATTGTGATTGGACTCGTAAATGCAGATGGGTTGATATTGAGTGAGAGAGGCTTTTATATGATGGCATTTACGCTTAGTTTATTTGCAGCAGTTACCATTCAGAAGAATACTCGTGATGAGGAGCAAGTTCGAAAGCTGATTACGCCTATGACAGGGTTTAATAACAACAGCGGCATAAATATTGATAAAGAAGTGAATAGTCAGCCTGATTCTGGCAAGTCACTTTTTAGTGCAGTTAAATCTAGAATGGAAGGCAATGATTAAAGCTTTCCATTAAAAGAAATAATTAAGTAAGCGGTGTCTGCAAACGCGTACGATTTGGTGCTAGGCGTGCTAGCATCGCGGTTGATAAAGGTGTAAACGAGCCTAGCATCCTATCTACTAACGCTTCAGCGCATAGTGGTGCAATGGCATAGCCTTTAGCGCCCATCGCACTCATTACCCAAATGCGTTCGCTATCAATCAATTGTCCAACGATGGGGTGGTAGTCAGGTGTTTGGGTACGAACGCCAGCACGTCCTTGCCATCCACTTATATCTGTCGGCACAACCGACGCCATTTCAGGAATGGCGGTGACCAGCTTGTCACGGCTAATCTGATGCTCTTCTTCACGGATATCCGTGTTCGTATCATTACGTATAAAACTCGCCCCTAGTAGAAACTGAGGTTGGCCTTTTGCTGTGTCATTTAAGTTTTCATCACCCGCTTGGGCAGTGAATGGCGTACAGTAACCACTATATTTGAGTGGTATTTTAGGTAAGCTTGCGAGTTGTTCGGCTGTAGGCGTAAACCAAGAAAGTTGACCACGAATTTTACGACAATCAAAAATACGCTTATCTAATTGATGGCTCTCAAATGCCGCACAAACCACCACATTATCAGCAGTTATAGATGTTACTTGTTGATTTTGATCATACCCTTCAATACAAACATGACTTTCCATCTCGCTAATATTATTGACGGCTAACTGCTGAAAATGAATGAGCGGATGGGTCAGAATCGTCTCTTTTAATGCTTGTGGATTCACCAAGCCTGACTGCGGTAAATATAGATTCTCCGATACATCCTGAATATTTAATCCGCTGGCATCTTGCGCCTGCGTAAGCGATAACGTGGTTGCCATGTCATCAGGATAGTCTGCAATTTGCTCTGTACCAATATTGGCCTTGATTAGTAAATCAAGAGCACCTGTTGGCTCCAATATGGGCGCTATATTGAGCTGTACAGCTGTTTCATTCAGCACACGATATAGTCTGCTACTATAGAGATAACCCATGGTGTGTAAATGCTCATCGACATGATGAATGGGTGTCATCTTGGGAGCAAGTAGGGCGCGTGGGTTTCCTGATGCGCCTGCTAAGGGTGCGGATTTATCTAATAAAGTGACTTGAATACCACGATTGGCCAGCGACCATGCCGTTAGCAATCCTGAGACACCAGCACCAATAACGATACTATGAGCAGGAGTATTGTGTGTACTATTAGCAGGCTTGCTCTTACTATTAATTTCAGATAAACAGGCAGCATCAGTCATGACAGCTGTTAGCATTTGGTTTTTTCGCCCAAAGCCTTTGACCTTAATAATCTCAAAGCCATGCTCTCTTAGCCCACGTTTAACGATACCTGCACTGCTATAGGTCGCAGCGGTAGTGTCTTGGCAGGATAAGCGCTTTATCTGAGTAAAGATATCTTCTGCCCATAAGGCGCTATTACAAGAAGGCGCAAAGCCATCTAAAAACCATGCGTCAACGCAGGGCGTAGGTTCTATGGAAGTATCTAATGCTAACTTGGCCAAGCTCTCAGCAGCATCACCAAACCACATATCAACGGTCAAATTATCATCAAAGAAATTCAAACGATGAGAGCCAGCAATAAGGGGTGGGTAGGCGGCCAAAAGAGGCGCAATCAATTCTGCAAGCTCAGGCGCACGCTGCGCCCACAATGTGAGTATGTGCGTTAAACCTGCAAGGGGTATGGGAAATTTTTCCGTGGTAATAAAATGTAGGCGAGCCGTTGCTAATTGTGGGTGAGTCTCGCGTAACTGTCGCCATAGCAGCCAAGTGGCTAATAGATTGAGCCCTGTACCAAAGCCCAATTCAGTGATCGTAAAGCATTGCTTTGGTGCAAGGCGTGCCAGTCTTTCAGGTAGTTGATTATGCGCCAAAAACACATATCGTGACTCTGCTAGACCATCCGCATGTGAAAAATACACATCGCCAAACTCACCTGATACGGGTACTTGATTACCCGTATCGTCTACCTGCCAATCAATCCTGGCAGGAGTGATGATGTTTAGTGCGTTAGCAGTTTTAGATTGCGCAGGAGGGTTAGGCGTTTCTTTGGGTACAGACGTGGACTTAGACGTGAACATAGACATAGACACTCACATAGGACAGAGCAATAAATAGAGAGTGCGCTACCAACGCTCACGGCGGACAAACACTAGCCACGAGATAAAGATACCAACCAACAGACTGATTAATACTGTAAATGCCCCGTATAAGAAAATCTGACCTTTACTTTCATAAACCAAAACGTTTGCTTGAGTCTGCAAGTCGTTTACCTGACGTTGCAATTGTGCATTGCGGCTTAGCAACGCTTGATTGGCATCAGATAGCGCCTGTTTAGATGGCTGCAGTTGCGCTGCTAAAGTACGATTGATATCCAACGCTGAGTTACTGGTTGGTTGAGCGTTTAGTGCTTCAGGTTCTGTCACCGGTATCGTTGCCAATGGATTGGTCACATCCATCGTCGTCACCGTTGGTACAGCTTGTACCGATGTAGCAGCCATAAACATTAGGGTAGCTATGCTGAGTTTGTAATGACGTGTATTCAAATAAGAGACACGCTGACTCACGACGCTGCTACTTTTTCTGATGTGCTGTCATCTGGTTTTGGCAGTGCTTGAATGAACGGCTTGATATCTACATGGCTGTATACACCGTCGCGCAAGTAAGGCTCTTCGTTCGCCCATGCTTGTGCGGCCTCAAGAGAGTCGAAATCAGCAATGATTAGGCTGCCTGACATAGCGCTTTTACCATGCTCAATAGGGTTTGGACCTGCAATAATCAGTCGCTGCTCATTGTTCAATACTTTAAGACGTTCAAGATGTTCGATACGGGTAATCTGACGTTGCGCGCTGCTCTCTGCAACATCATGACCAATAATGGCAAATAAGGACATAAGACTTCCTCAATAAAATGATGATTGATGTAAGTGTGTTTAATCAATAGATAAATAAAGCTTAATTCATAGCAACTAATGCCGTTACTGTAAATGTTTAAAATACTGTAAATAGTTAAAATACTATGGATATTCAAAAATCGTATTTATTATAAAATAATAGCCTAAGTATTACTTAGTGGTTTTGTTTGTCAGTTCTGGATTTAAGTAATTTTTTAATACCGCAAACTGAGCCACAACGAATACCAACATAATTGGAATCCAACCGTACGTTTTAAAGTTGATCCATGCTTCATCTGACATCGTAAACGCTGTGATATAATGTAAGACGCCCATCATGGCAAAAAACAATGCCCAAGCGATGGTAAGTTTTTTCCAGCCACTCATTGTGAGCGAAAAAACATCTTTCATTGCTAGCTGCATCAGAGGCTTATTAATCGCGGCACTTACTAATAGCGTCAAGGCAAAGATACCGTTGATAATTGGTGATTTCCAACGCAGATAGATGTCATCACGTAAGATTAGGGTACCACCACAAAACAGAATGGTTAATAGTAAAACAACCCATTGCTGCTTATCAAACTTGCCTTTTTGGCGGATAAAATGAATCGCATAAACGATAATAGTGGCGATGAGTAAAGCACCGGCCCCTGCCAAGATGCCACTGTGACGCGCACCAATGAAAAAGGCAATTAAAGGAATAAAGTCTAATAGGGCTTTCATAACAAATAGGGTGTCCACCAAAAACGTATGGGGTAGTTTACACGTCTACTGCACCAAAAAAAAGCAATCAACGCGATAATCGTTCTACATGATGGGCTTGCTTAGTAACACTTTATGATTGTGGCTCATGAGCAGCGCTGCGACCCAATATAACGATTCGATAATGTCAGTAGTTCTATGTATTGAATACAGTCATTCCATTATAGAAATGTTACTGCGTTAACCCCACTTGAAGTGTTTAATAGACATCTACACTCGGTTTGTTTGAATGACTTCCATATTGAATAGACTACACAACGGCTAGCTACTACTGTATTTCTCTTTTTACTCTTTTTTACTCTCTTTAATGCTTATTATTTTAAAATGCTAAGGCTTATTTATGAAATTCGATCTACATTGTCACAGCACTTGCTCTGATGGTACTTATGGGCCAACGGAAGTAATACAACGCGCCCATGCGGCTGGCGTCAATGTATTGGCTCTGACCGATCACGATACGCTAGCAGGAATTGATGAGGCGAGAGTCGCTGCGACGGCCTGTGACATGCAACTCATTAATGGCGTTGAGATCAGCTGTGAGCATACGCTTAGCGGTGGTTATGGTAAAAACAAATCGACCAACAAAATTATCCATGTACTTGGGCTTGATTTTACTGATCTCGAAAAAATGCATGCAACATTACAGCAATTGCAAGACAGTCGTGCTACTCGTGGTCAGAAAATTACGGAAAAGCTCAGTGAATTGCTAGATATCAGTTATGACGAGCTATGGCAAGCGGTACTTGTGAAAGCAGGTGGCAATCCGCAAGCAGTAGGGCGTGCGCATATTGGACAAGTATTGTTTGAGCGCGGTGAAGTAAAGACCGTACAAAAAGCCTTTGATAAATATCTGGCGGACAATAAACCTGCTTATGTGGCAATCGAGGCCCTAACGATGCAGCATGGTATCGAGCTAATCCATGCTTGTGGTGGTAAGGCTGTACTGGCGCATCCGACTCGTTATCAACTCTCAGCCACTCGCGTGCGCAAACTGATTGAAGAGTTTGCCCAGTTAGGCGGTGATGCTTGTGAGCTGCCCGCCAATAGTGAGCCAGTTAGCACCCGCAGAATGGTCGATCGTAGTATCGCTGAGCACAATCTTGTCACCTCAACCGGTAGTGACTTTCATGGTAGTAATATGCCGTGGCGACGTTTGGGCGATGTACCGACGCTGAACCCTGAACAGCAAGGGGTTTGGCAGTCATTTAGGATGTTTGCTTAATTCGTGTTTTACAAGTATTCAAAAAATACCTATAAAATCCACTGAAAAGTGGTTGATTATCGTTTAATCTTGAAGGTTGCCTGAGTTAATATGTCGATTGAAATAATGTTTAAAACAAAGCGTCAGTTATTGACGCGTGAACTATCAAATGGATTGATAATTCAGGCATAAATGGCCACACTGAATAAGTAGTTTTGGTTTCAGTAGTAATCATGAGTTGTCAGTTGTTATTCTGGTTTTAGCTCTATCAATTCTTCTATTTGCGGTAGCCCATTATGGCTGTATCTAAGTTTTATCTAGGCTACAAGCAGCTTTCTAAGGCAGTTTTTGAGTGGGAAGCAGCTGATAGGACGGCTCTACTAGCAGCATTTATGGTGATTGAGGTTTTTTCACATTGGCTATGGTGCTTATTTGTTTGGTATCGCCGCGACATTTATAGTAATTACGTTGATATAACTCTGCTCTATCCACTATGGATTAGCGTGTCCATGGTAGGTGTATTTTTACTATGGATGTCCAGTCGTTTTTCACCAGTTAGAAATGCCAAGAGCAATTTGTATACGTGGCAAGCGATACTTATTACTATTTATAGTGCCTATATTACCTTTGTTATCACCATATTAGGGCATAGTAGTCTGGTAACGGGTGTCTCACTGGTAGGTGGTGCTATGCTAGGAATGATGCTCATTAGCCGGCGGTATGTATGGCGAGCATTTGTAGGGCAAATTATCGCAATCTTAGCAGTAACGTTGTTTCCTTATTTTGGTATCACGTTACCAAATTTGCGTCAAATGATTGCTACGACGCTGCCTCCTAATATTCATAGTTATGTCACTTATAATGAGATGGCTATGATGAAAGACGCTACCGCTGCTACTGTCCTGCCAAATGGAAGGTTAAATTGGGATAGTGTCAATTATCTGCGTCAATCTTCCAATCTATTGTGGCGTTCTACCCATATTTATATGTCGTTACCAAAAGCCATTTTTATCATTTATATGTTTCGTACTTTGTTAGTGATATTAGATGACAGTAGAAAAGAAACCTTACAACATGCCAATCAAGACGAGCTGACCCAACTAAAAAACCGTCGTTATGGCCTGATGCAAATGAAACAGGCATTGGTGAGCATAGAACCTGCTCAAGATTTCAGCGTAATTCTATTAGATTTAGATTGGTTTAAAGATATCAATGATAGCTATGGTCATGATATTGGCGATCGAGTGTTAGTGACAGTGGCACAAGCACTACTACAGTGTTTAACGGACGATGCCATTGTTAGCCGCTATGGTGGTGAGGAGTTTTTGATTGTGCTACCAGATACGAAGCATGATAGTGCGATGGTCATTGCCGAACAACTACGGCTAAGCATCGCTGATCAAACCATCGTGGTCGATGATAATACTACCTTTAACGTGACCGCTAGTCTCGGGCTATACACGCTGACTCATGACGAGCGTCATTGCATAAAGCACACATGCGAAAAACTGTCACAAACAGAATCAGGGTATCAGTTTAAAAAACCACAGGTCAGTAAGTCGAATAGTGAACGAGCTGGTAAAAATATCGACACAACGCAGTTGCCCCAAGATATTTGTCAGCGCTTAATTTGTATGGCAGATAAGGCTTTGTATAATGCTAAGGGCCTCGGGCGCGATAAAGTTGTGAGTGCTAACGAGATGTTAAAAGCAGGCGATAACAAGATAGATTCGCTTTATGGTAATTAAAAATCGATAAAGCAGCTGGACATTCATAGATGATAGATGTCATCTATGAATGTCCTAATCTGTATCTACTTAATTAAAAGACCAACTGCTTTACCAAACTCGCCAATACACTGGTTGCAAAACTGCCAGTCGTTAGCGTGAAATTCAATACGAGTGTCTGCGAGTCTTCTTCTGAATCACGCCATTCCCATGTTAATGCTTCGATAGGTAAACGCAGCGCTCGTCGTTGTGCCTTTATATCTCGTTGCTCTAATCCTGCTGCTAACTGCGTCAATAGAGGGCTATGTTGTACAGTATCATTTTCAATGTCAGCCGCCGCATTACTGACTTTGTCATTGTCTCTGCCCCACATCACAGCCGTTGGATGGATATCACCACTAGCCATTCGTTCACATAATGTGTCATCTATCTCTTCACTGGTAAAGATCGATCCTGAGCCATCCAAATTAAACACTTCACCGGATAGACCAGTATTCCAGCTACCATCTCGTACGCGTGCTGCCAATATCTCATTAAATATCAAGCTACGGGCTGCAGACAGCTCCATCGTGTTTTGCTCGCGTGGGGCACGCTTGCTTTTGCTTTTTTTAGACGATGGGCGAGGCGCTCGTGGTGGACGGGAAAACAGTGATAGTGCCTCTCTGACGTTATTGCCCTGACGACCGAAACGCTGTGGACCAAAATAATTGGGAACGCCGCTTTTACTAATACTCGATAAGTACTGCTCGACCGTCTCTTTTGCAGACAATAATTGCTCAGGTTCAAGTGTTTCAGTATCACTATTGTCAAACTGAATATCACGTAAGGTAATTACGAATTGATTGGCACGATGTGTACCACGATTGAGCTTTTTGTTATGCCAATGCTGAGCGAGAATAGTGACTGACTCAGTCTCTCCGATATCTATTGGCGCAAACTCAGTAACTGGTAATTGCTTCTTTGGTATTCGTAGACTAAACCACTGCGTCGTCAGCGCGTGACGATCTTTTAACCCTGAATATCCAACATCACGCAATGGAATCTCGGCCCACTCTGATAGTAGTTTGGCCAAATAAGCAGTATTCATTCCTGATTTTTCTATATGCAACCATAGATGCTCACCTTCATTGGTGAAGTCTAATGGCAATATTTCATTAACGATGAAATCCGTAGTATTGGCTTTATAAGTTGCTCGTTTTAACGGTGGCTGCATTGGCTGTGGCAACTGCGTAGTATCTGCGGCAGCTGTAATGTCGATATCAGCTATATCAACGGATGTACTCGTAACTGGCTTGCTCTCCAAATGTGATTCGGAGTCAGAGATCGTAGGCGTTTCAATACGGTTGTCTGGATAAGTCATAAAGGGGTCTTTTATTTTGATTGTAAATTTAAAATGGAAGTCATAGTCATAGAGGGTCTAAACGAAACTCGAAAACTTACGTTTTGCAACGCAGTAAACATACAAAAAAACAGCGTGTGCTAAATGGTCTTGTTACTATCGATGAATAGGGTATGAAAAGATCATAGGATTGTTTTCACCCCATTCTTATTAGAAATCCATTATAACCGTTAAGGAAGACTTATGACCAATGCAACGATTCACACAGTTACTATCAGCAAGGCAGACATTCCAAGTGGCGGTATGAAATCATACAAGCAAGATGATGATAGTATCATTTTAATCACTCGAGACGACGATGAGTTTCATGCGTTTGATGGAAAATGCCCACATGCGGGAGCGGATTTAGGCACTGGGTTACGCTGTGGCAACCGTGTGGTTTGCCCATGGCATCATGCCACTTTTGATAGTCGTGATGGCACATTATTAGAGCCAATCGCTACCGAAGGCTTGACCCAATATCAACTGACTGACAATGGTAAAGAGTTGATTGTGACGACATCGGCTAAAGAAAATATCAGCGTATCAAACGATAAATTGAAAGACACTCATACTGTGATTGTGGGCGGCGGTGCAGCTGGGTTTATGACGGCACATTACCTGAGAAATACCGGGTATGGCGGTGATATCACATTGATTAGTGCTGACAATAAAGCTCCTTATAATCGTCCGTTATTGTCCAAAGCTTTTTTGGCAGGAAACATGCCAGAAGAAAAGCTGCTGCTTGGTGGTAGCGACTGGGCCAAAGACAATAATATTGATTTGCGCTTAAATCAAACCGTGAGCAAAGTATTGCCCAATGAGCGTACTTTAATGGTTGTTAGTGACAGTAACAGTAACAACAACAGCAACGATGACAATAGTGACGAAACGATATCGGCCGATTATTTGGTAGTGGCCACAGGATCGTCGCCATCTATACCGCCTATTACTGGAGCAGATTTAGATGGCGTGTATACCTTACGCAGTATGGATGATGCCAAGTTGATTAAAGCGGCCAGTCATGATCAGCGCGTGGTAATTATCGGTACTGGTTTTATTGGTATGGAGGTCGCCTCAGCTTTAGCACAGGCAGGCACGACAGCTTCAATTACAGTGGTTGGGCAGTCTGGCCGTGTGATGGACAATATCGTCTCAGAAACTGTTAGCAAAGCACTTATCAAGTTGCATGAAGAAAACGGCATTAACTTTGTGTTAGGTGCCAACGTGAATGAAATTACCAAGGTTGAAAACAAGTCGGACAGCAGTGAGGCAAGACAAACCTTTTCACAAGTAGGTGGTGTGACGCTTGCTAATGGCGAGCATATCGATGCCGACATTGTGATTTTAGGTACTGGGGTATCTGCCAATACCGAGCTGTTAGAAGAGGTCAACGACTCTGATGGGGTACAGGTCGATAGCAAGCTGCAATTGCGTGATGGAGTTTATGCACTGGGTGATATCGCAAAAGCATCTGGGCAAATGGGGCGTATGCGTATTGAGCATTGGCGAGTGGCATTACAGCATGGGCTTGTGGCGGCCGCTGCGATATTAAAAGACGAGACAGTAGAGACGTTAGATGCCCGTGTGCCGTTTTTTTGGACCATGCAATTTGGCAAAAGCCTACGCTATAGTGGCCATGCCCAAACACCAGACAACAGCATATTACTTGGCACCCCAGATACGCTCGATTATATTGAGTACTACTTTAATGATGGCGATGACAGTAATGAGAATAGCCGAGCCACTGCGGCCAGTACATTAGGGCGCGACCAAGAGCTAATTGCTTTTGCTGAGCTATTACGTATAGGTCAAGCCCCAACTCGTGCTCAAATCAACTCAGGATTCGATATTATTAATCAAGCAAAAGTGTTATCGCTCTAGTACTATCAAGCAATAAGTATTAGTATCTTGGGCATGTCATCAATTAGCACATTAATACATTTAGTGGTCTTAAAATGGCTAAATTTTGATAAATATCGTCAGAAGTTTTGTCAATATGTTCATATTAACGGCAATTTCTTCCTCATTTATCTACAATTTTTCTCATTTTAAGCCTCACAATCTAATTGATGACATGCCCTAGGCTGGCTTAGGGATCTAAGTCAGTTTTTTTATACATGAATAAAAAAGGAAAATTATAATATGAGCGAAAATACTATAAATAAGAGCACTGTAGATAAGAGTACTATAAATGAAAACCACTTGAGTAAAGAGTCTGTATTTTTGCGTGAAGCCACATTAGATGATATTGACGCTCTTGAGCAGTTATTGAATTGCTGCTATCGCGAGACATCAGGTTGGACCAATGAGGCCGATTTGATTGGTGGTATCAGAACCACCTCAGCTGAGCTTGCTGCTGTTATTAATGACCCGAATCACTATTACTTTGTTTATCCAAAAACGATAACCGGCGAACGCGATGGAGAAGAGACGGGTGAGATACTTGGCTGTATTGCTGTCGATATTAAAACTGATGCTGACTCAAATAAAAAAGCCTATATTGGCATGTTTGCGGTACATCCTGTGCTACAAGGGCAGGGCATTGGTAACGTGATCCTGCAAGCAGCAGAAACTTTTGCAGATCGCCACTTGCAGTCACAGAATCAGCCGAGCCGTTTGACCATGTCTATTCTTAGCCATCGTCCTGAGCTATTGGCTTATTATGAGCGCCGTGGCTATCAGTTAAATGGTAATAAAATGCCGTTTCCCAATGATGGCAATAATGGCGAGCCAAAGCGTCAAGATTTGGAGCTATTAGAATTAGAAAAAATCGTTAGCTGATTATATTATTTTAGCGAAAAGACACTTAAAACTATAATGTCTGAATCAACGCCAAAAATATCTAAAGGTCATAAATAGCCCTACGCTCAACAATAAAAATGCCACGATGATTAAGCGCTTAAACCAGTTAAAGGCTGGCAAGCGTGTGGCATTGTCATCGGACATGAGGTAAGCAAATAAACAAAGCAAGCTCGCTGCCAAGGTCATTATTCCTAAGCCAATCGGTAATATAAAAAGGTACACCTGCCACACAGTCATCTCTCAATGGTCATTATTAATGGCATGATAGCAGCATCGTGATTGCGCTGTCTGTATGAACGTGACTTCACTTAAACTTTTCAGAGCTATTCAAACAGAAGTGATTCAATTATAAAAAAGCAATATCAAATAAAAATAGGCAAATATCGAGAAATTAAGTTGGGTTTAAAGTTATAATTCTGTATAGTTCAGGTAACTTTATAGATACATTGAAACCGATATGAATAGTTTTAAGAAATTAATATTAATTTCGATATTGTCACCATTATTTGTTGCATGTTCGAATACACCTTCTGAAAGCACGGTCGAAGGGTTGATTGAAGCACAATATGAGCAAGCCAATAGCATGATGGATAATGCCATGGCAAATGCGGGCAACGATGAAATGGCAAAAGCCATGAGTGGCATGATGGAAGGTATGATGCCCAAGCTTGAAAGCGTCGAGAATATAAATTGTGACACAATTGAGGGCGAAAACACCTATATGTGTACGGCGGATATTACTCAAACCATAGGTGGTAATAGTGGAACCAACAAGACCAGCTTTAAAGTTTATCAAGTGAATAATGAATGGGTGTTGGGTAATTAAGACTAAGCTTAATTGCTACTTTCAATAAGATCAAACTAATATCACAACGGATGGAAGCTCTCAAATGAACAGTAATGACACGAATTTACAAGCCGGTAATGGCAATAATAGTAAGCAAGACTCCACAAACATAGCATTGCTAAACTGGTTAGGCTGTCTATTCTTCGGCTTTATTCCGCCCCTGATTATTTTCTTGGTAAAAAAAGATGACGCTTACGTACAATCTCAGGCGAAAGAAGCCTTAAATTGGTCAATAACCTTTGTGATAACTTATATTGGGTTATGGATTGTGGCTATGGTACTTGGATTTATTCTAGCATTCATCTGGTCGCCGTTAGCTTTCATACCTATGATGTTCTTATTTTTATATGCTTTCTCGCATTTAGTATTCTGTATTATGGGCGCGATTAAATGCTCTTCAGGACAGGACTTTAAAGTGCCATTTAATATTCGATTGATTAAATAGTTTCCATTAAAATATACCTAGGTTTGAAAACATATTATGCTAAAAAAATCGCTTTTCTAACGGTTACATCAATACTATTTGCTGGTTGTGCTTCTGTACCCACTGAAAATACTGACTTATATTGTTTATAAGAGGGGGAGTAATGTGAGTTGGCATCCTTCTTTATTTTATGGTGGCGCTAAGGATATCTATATGAATATTGCTCTTATACCTAGCAAGAGACGTAAACCAATTGCTTTACCGACGGTACTGCTAGCTTCATCACTATTATCCTATTCAGCCTTAGCGAAAACCTATCAAATCCAAGATTTTTCGGACGATTACTATGCAACTATCGAGACCGCAAATGATGAAGATGTCACTTTAAGCACTGAAGCAAGTAATGAGACAAATAGTGTCATAAAGATTATAGAGTCGAAGACTAAGAAAGCCCTTATCAGTCAGCCATCTGATATCGATATTGACTATGAGCTAGATAACAGTGAAGAGCATCAATTGGGCGGAAAAATCAGTGCCAATATCGTCAATCTTCCCTATGGTGAACATAGTGTGTTGATCTATGACGATTTTAATTTTGATGGACAAAAAGATTTAGCGATAAAAGATGGGCGCAACGGTTGCTATGGTGGGCCTTCTTATCAAGTTTATCTAAAAGATGGTGAGACTTTCGTTCATAGCGAAGGATTTACTGATTTAGCACAAGGCTATTGCGGTTTTTTTGGTATAAATAAAGACAGTCAAACTTTGTATACGATGACTAAGAGTGGCGCAGGATGGCATCAGTATTCAGAGTATAAAGTGATCGATAATAAGCCAGTGGCCGTACATGTGCTTGTAGAAGAATATAATCCAAAACAATTAATTTCTATCACCGAGAGCACAAGAGTTAATGGCAAAATGGTAGAAGATAGCTATGAGATGTTACCTGAGTACGATAACGAAAGCTACGATGGGACATTGCCTTTCATTTATAAGTTGGATTTAGATAACGGTAAAAAAATGGTTTTAAATAAGACTTATGATAAGGAAGGTGAGCAGATGTATTATGCCTTTGCCGATAAAAATGACAGAATCGAGCTGTATTATGATGGGCCATTTGTTTATGATACAGCTAAAGAAACACTTAGCTTTCTCAATAAGCCTGTGGTTTATCAGATCAATAAGCAAGGCATTACAGTGAGACAATCTAACAAGAGCGTTTTACTCAAGTCAGTGCCACAGAGCGAGCAGGGAAGTCTGGAAAAACTTGGGCATTTTGACAATGTGAGCGTTAGATAAAAACATTTATTCTAGGACGGGACATTCCAAACGAAAAGGCCACTCGATTCAGAGTGGCCTTTTACTTTTAGCTAAGATAATAAGTTTAACGCACCGTCAACTAACGCATCGTCACAAACTCTTCTGAGCCAGTGGGATGAATCGCAACCGTATTATCAAAGTCAGCTTTAGTCGCGCCCATTTTGATGGCAACTGCAAAGCCTTGAATCATCTCATCAACACCAAAGCCAATACCATGTAAGCCAATGACTTTTTCGTCATCGCCCAAGCATACCAGTTTCATAGTGCACTTTTGGCGATGCTGAGTCACTGCGCTATACATAGAAGTAAAGCTTGATTTGTAGCATTTGATATTGTCTTTGCCATAGCGTTCAATCGCGTCAATTTCAGACAAACCGATTGTACCGATAGCAGGATGAGTAAAGATAACCGTCGGTATCAACGTATAGTCTAAGTGCTCATTGGGCTTGTTGTTGAATAAACGCTCTGACAAGCGGCGACCTGCGGCAATAGCCACTGGGGTCAAATCAACACTGTTTTCTATAATATCGCCGACTGCATAGATGTTGTCGATATTGGTATTTTGGAACTCATCGACTTTGATTTTGCCAGTTTCAGTTGTCGCGACCCCTGTCACTTGCAGGTTGATACCGTCTGTTGATGGCGCACGACCAATGGCCCAAATCAAGCAATCTACTGTGTCAATACAGTCTTCGCCACCACTATTGGTAGATAGGTTCAGGCTGTCGTCGTCATTTTTATTGACTTCATTGATGGCAGTGTTGGTGTGTAGATGAATGCCATCTTGTTCCATCTCTATCAGCAAGGTTTCTACAATAGTATGATCAAATGCGCGTAGTGGCGAGTGTTTACGCACATACAAATGCACCTCTGCGCCCAGGCTGTTTAGTACGCCTGCAATTTCGACAGCGATATAACCTGCGCCCACAATCGCCACACGTTTTGGCAAGTGATTTAACGCAAAGAAGCCATCAGAATCGATGCCGTATTCTGCACCTTTGATGTTTGGTTGAATCGGGTGACCGCCCGTAGCAATCAAAATATGGTCAGCGGTAATGAGTTCACCGTTCACTTCTACGGTATTGGTATCGACAAATTTGGCAAAGCCTTTGATCACTTCGACGCCATTTTTCGCCAAGTTGTTATCATAAGAGCGGTGAATATTTTCGATGTATTGTTGACGGCTTTGGACCAATTTTTGGAAGTCAAAACCTTTAAACTCAACATCAAAACCATAATCTGGCGCATATTTATGGATGGCTTCGGCAACTTGCGCGCCATACCACATCACCTTTTTAGGAACACAGCCTAAATTCACACAAGTGCCGCCCAGTTGGTTGGCTTCGATAATAGCGCATTTTTTGCCATAGCTCGCTGCACGGTTGATTGAGGCGATACCGCCGCTGCCGCCGCCAATGGCGATATAGTCATAATGTTTGGTCATAATCAGGTCTCTTTATTAAATTGTTATTGGTACAGTTTTAAGGTTTATTGTTTTGAATGCTCTTGTTTTGGACTCTACTGTAATGGGTCTTATAATCCATCTTACAAGTTTTTTATGGTTAAGGTGTGTTGAGTTGCTTCCATGTGGTCAGTATTTATATAGCTAAGCCTATCTAAACCCACTTAAACAATAGCACGACGTCTATAAAATAACAGCCCAGGAATTGACAAACCCAGTACCAATCCTGAGGTCACAAACAAAGCCTCAAACAAGTACACCATCATTTGACTAAATAATTCATCTGAATAGCCGAAATAGCCAATCTGCACCATGCTAACCATCGCCTTATACGCGGCGATACCGGGCATCATACAGATGACACTTGGCGAAATGAGCGCTTTAGGCGGTAGGGTATATTTCTTAGAAAAATACACGCCCAAAAAACTGGCGAGCATGGCTCCAAAAAAGCTGGCTACTACAAGATGTACTTGCTGATGGACAAGCGCAGTCTTTAGTCCAAACCCAAAAGCAGTCATGAGCAAACACGGCAGAATGTAGCGTTTGGGAACGGTGAACATCAGCGTCCAACCAAGGGTGATGATACAAGACAGTACAACGGTTTCTATAAACCACATGTCAAAACCCCCAGTGCTGTATTTGAAGCAAAACAAGGGCCATCACGATGCCAACGCATGCGGATAAGGTCAACATATAGGTAAACACGGCACGCCCAACCCCAATATTGACATAGCCCTTTAGGATATCTGAGAACGAGTTAATCAACGGAAAGCTGGGCACCAGTAACAGCACGCTAGAGGCAACGGCGATATCGGCATTGTTCCCAATATCAAAATAATAAGTAGTTGCGCCAATGAGAGAGGCGATAAATGCTGTCACGATAACGGTGATAAAGGGGTTAAAGTGATGTTTGGACAAATAAATACGAGTAAGCATCGCCACCATACCAGCGACAAAAGTCACCGCCGTCATCAACCAGCTAGCACTGTTAAGGTAAGCGAACGCGGCACAAGAGATGCCCACAAATATGCCGACTAGCCATGTTGGATAAACGGTCTTGTCTAACTCATCAAAGGCAAGCGTAGTCAGGTCTATCAAATCATCATTATCTATGGTGTCTTCGGTCTTATTAACGATTTGCTGAATTTGCACCAATAAATTGACGTTGATACTCTGATTGATCGTGTCTCTGGTGGTGGTGATACAGCGCTCATCACAGATAGTGGTCAAGGTAAGGGCATTAAAATTGAGCGAGCATTCTACGCTGTTCATACCCAAAGCAATGCCCAAGCGTTTGGATAAGTCCACCACGATGGCAGACTCAGCACCATACTGCATAAGAAGTAGGCCGCAGCGCACGCATAGTCGGGTAATGCGCTGCTGCTTTACGTAACTGATAGAAGTCATTGTGGAAGTACGCATATTGGTTATTGATACGCTATTATAAAGGGTCTGGGTGCTGACGCGCAGGCATTATTGGACATTATATTGAAAGCTAAGATAAAGTATAAGATTTTTTGGCAAGGAGAATAATGAACGAATATCGCTTATTGTATCAAAAGTTACTATAATGTTATTTATCTTATCTAAATGATACTCTACGATAACTATACATAAGCTAAACACACTATGATTATTAAACAATTCTTTGCTGCATTCACTTATATCTCGCTACTTTTTATGATGCCGTTATCTTTGATAGGCTGTGATAAAAGCTTTGACAGCAATATTAAAGACAACAATGAGACAGTAATAGAATGTTCTAATGAAGTGTGTGATGAACGGTTTTCTGTACTGCCTGCTGATGCTGACATAACCAATGTTGAAGATCCAACCAGTTATTTTTTAGCCGACATTAGACAGAAGTATCCGGATGCAGTTGCACTATATGTAGGCGCTTATAACTCTAGTGGACGAGAAACAACTATTGATATGCCTGATATAAAAGAACCTGTCATTTTATATCTAAGCTCGTATAGCCCAATACATTGGAACATCAATACGACCGTTATCGATAGCGAGAATAACGAGTACGAATCCAATGTAATTGGTGTGGTATATGGCAGTTATAGTGAAGGTTCACAAGTTAGTGGCGTGAACAAAAAACTGACTTTTGATCATGGTCATAGACTGGGTAACTATAACTCCGATGTTAGCTGTAGCTGTGCTGGTGGCAATTTTCGCTGTGATGGTAGCGATGTCATCTTAGACATCGGCTCATTGCAACATAGGTATGGCTTTAAAGTGATAGGTTATACTGGTGCATCTTCAGTCGATAAAGTGTCTTTTAGCAACACTAACCGTTCTATAAATTTTGCAAAATTGGCTACCGTTAATTATAGAAAGATAGAAGCAAAAAAAAATCAGTGTACAAATAGGGTCCATTCTAATTTTGAGGATACATATACAAATCTAACCGAAAATCATCAAGACAGCCTCACCTTTTATAGTGATACTTCCTCTTATCTTATTCAAACAAAGTCAAACGCAGGTCAGGTGCAAACTAATGACTCGCAAATGTTTGATAATCATCTATACAAGTTTCCTTTCACCACTAATACCTGGGGCGACTTTCTAAATCCTAAACGTAAAGTACCTGACTCGGGTTACATTGCTTATTACATTGATGCGAATAACGTAGAAAAGGTAGTCAAAGCAATGCCAGTTTCTGCCATTCAAAAAAAGTACGCTTATGATGAGTTTTTAGGGATTCCTTCGAGTAATTTGAATGCGTATTGGGTCGGGGTGTTAAACGCGCCTAAATCAGAGTTTTATAATATATTGATGAATAAAAGCTGGTCTGGTGGCAGGGTTTCCATTGATAGGCGCGTCATTCTTGAGCAGGGACTTCATGATGTTGAGCAAAAAGTATTTATTCCAAAAGGCAATCACATTATTGAGGTTGAGTATTCAAACAGTTGGCATACCACTGATGTCAGCGTCATGCTAACACCAATATCAGAAGTGAAACAGCCCACAGACCCTAGTGACTTTTTAGTAGACATCAAGACTCAATATCCTAATGTCGTCGCGTTATATGCTGGTGCTTATGAAGCGGATAATCAAGCGGTTGTGCTCGATATCCCAAAGAGTACAGCGCCTATAGTTTTATATCTAGGGTCTTATCGCGCGATCAAGTGGCAAGTCAATAATCCACATAAAACAAAAGTTGTTGGTGTGGTCTATGGTAGTTATGACGACGGTACCAAAGTACAGGGTGTCTCTCAAGATATGGTGATCAATACAGGTAAGCAGTTTGGTAGCTATGCAACCAATGAGGTTTGTCACTGTGTTTCTGATATGGATGAATGCATAAGCCAAGGGAAATCTACCAGATTCAAAGCATACAAATCCTATAATATTCCAGTCGTGGAGTTTGTTGGTGATTATTCGACAGACTATCTATCTTTTAATAAATATACTGGTAATCAGTGCTCATGAGCGCTTAAATATACATGAGTTAAAGTAGTACGTGATCGGTATGATGCCAGTGAATGGACCTTTGTAATAATTGGTCTGTTTAAATGTGAGGTTGAATCGTAGTGTAGTCAGATTGAAGAGAAGCTAGAACGTACGGTAGACACGCTGCTGCTTTACGTAACTGATAGAAGTCATTGTGGAAGTACGCATATTGGTTATTGATACGCTATTATAAAGGGTCTGGGTGCTGACGCGCAGGCATTATTGGACATTATATTTGATGCGACTACAAAGGATAAGGTTTTTTAGACAATAGAAGATAGAGACTAGCGCAGATGCGTGGGTGATGATAGTAGACATAGTGTTTATTTAGGTGGGCTTGGATTGCAGAATGTACTCTAAGCAATGACTCAAATTAAAATAATGACGTTATATACTTCAGATGTATGTTGGGTATGACTTGCGACGGAAAATAGGCGATAGATTATAAAATTAATAGACTTTTGTTTTCTATGGTGATAATCTCTTCCTCGATAATTCAGACACATTACTTACATCTTGGTTACATTCTCAATTCATTACCTTTATCTAGCTACCTACTTCAACTGTATTTTTTAACTTGGACGTCTAATGACCACTTTTAATAAAATGAAAAATGTTCTATTGCTTACCACCATTACTACTTTGGCAGGCTGTACTACTGTCGCCGATATGGCAGGATACGATACTGCTACCCTAAATAGCGATGCGGCAAAAAGCTACTCTCAAGTGGTTTCTAGTGCCAAGAGTCAAGGCGCAGTAGATAATACTTCTTCGACTGCTATTCGAGTTAAAAAAGTCTTTAATCGTATAAAGCCTTACGCCGTTCAAGCCAATACAACAGGCGTTCCTTTTGATTGGCAAATTACTGTTATAAAGTCACCTGAACTAAATGCTTGGGCAATGCCTGGTGGCAAAATGGCCTTTTACACAGGTATTGTAGAGACGTTAAAGTTAACCGATGCAGAAATCGCTGCAATTATGGGACACGAAATGACCCATGCATTGTCTGAGCACAGTAAAAAGGACGCAGGGCAAAAAGTTCTGACTGGTTTAGCGATGCAGTTAGGTGGTGCGCAACTACAGTCAAAAACAGGGTTAAGTGATAATGCGTTGGGCTTAATTAATGACCTAGGTATTGATAAGCCGTTTTCTCGTAGTCAAGAATCACAAGCTGATGCAGGTGGTTTACGTTTGATGGCGCAGGCAGGCTATAACCCAGCATCTGCAGTGTCAGTATGGGAAAAAATGGAGGCCGAAAATGGTCGTAGTAGCGCCTTAGTTACTTTGACGTCTACGCATCCAAATTCTGGGCAGCGTATCGCTAAAATCAAAGCACTCTTGCCTGAAGTTACGCCAATTTATCAAGCGGCTGCTAAAGCACCTAAATAGATCGGTACAGTTAGATTAGTACGATACTATTAAAAAAGCATGGCAAATAAAAAAGCAAGTCGAGAGGCTTGCTTTTTTTGCAAAGAAATATCGAAAAATGACTGGTTTAATTTTGAAATTACGTCGCATGCTATACCCAACTTAGGGGCTTTGGTAATACGCCCAACGTCGCGGTTTGTGAGAGCGGCGAGCGTACGGTAGATGTACGGCTGATAAATGTTGAGAGGGAGTTCATTTAGGTGAGCGTTGACTTTCAATCCACTCAGTAATATGAGGCAATTGATTCTCCAAATCTTGTTTTAAGTGAGGCGCACTGTCGTTTGTCCACGTCTCATCACACCAATCACAGCTATTGTATAAATCGCCAAGCCAACAAGGGTAGTAGGCAACGTTATCAGGTAAATCTCTTGGAGCATCCATAAAATCGCAATCAATATTATTAATTACTCTACAGATATCTAGAGGAGTAATTTCATCATTTAAATATCTTTTAATTAAGTTGATCAGATATTTAGCCGCTAAGATTTCTGCACTCAATGATTGCGGTAAAAAACCTGGTTCCGTAGCTACAGTTAGTCTGAAAAAAATATCTTCAACATGATGTTTTGGCGCATAAAAAATTTCAAACACTTCTTCAGGAATATGGTCGTTATTTTTAACGAATGTATCAGCCCATTGAATAATTGACTCTATATCTGTTTTGTCATACCAACACTGTACTAATATTTCTTGATGAGATTTCATAGGGTTGCTCAGAATATGATTCACTAATATAAATTATTAACTATAACGACTCCATGTAAATCTGAAATCAATGCGATACCAAATTGAGTATCAGTACTCTTCTTCATAGCTCTATCAGCATATTCAATACAGCCAAACACACTTTCCTTGAAAACTAGATTTGTATTCTTATCTTTGTAGTAGTAGAACTGACCCTGCGTGCTACAGAGGTCATCTTCCTGCCAATAGGTAAATAATTTTTCACATGTATCTAACAATATATTTTCAAAGGTTGTTCTACTATAACTATATTCACTCCATGATTTTTGAGCATCAACGACTGCATGCTTTGTCATTGGGATTTCTGAATGGTCGATGTTTTGCAATTCATCAATCCAAAAACTAAAATTATCTATTTTTAATAAAGAAGCCGAGTTTTTTAGAATAGTAATAAACTCACCAATCAATACTGATTTGTCACTACTGAGAGCGTTAATAACAGCCAATTTATTTCTTTCTAAATGTGTATTGAAATTCATAAGACTATAGACTCATTGTTACTTATTTGAATCGCGACAGTTTAGGAAAGCTCATTATCTATAGCTGCTGCGCTAAGTTAGGCTCACTCTCTTTTATGATGCATAAGCATTAGCCATACGGCACCAATTTTTCCATACCAACATCCTACTAATATTTTTTATAGTTAAATAGGGTACGTTATATTCAATTTTATCATCATGGTAACACTATGAATGAACAACGGTTTCAAGAAAATGAAGAAAATAGGCTGTCTATTAGCACGCCTACTAAAGATGATCCCACGCTGGTGTACTGCCCAAGATGTCGATCTAAAGCTGTCGTTACCCTACATAATGATGAGGCTCGATTGAGTTGTCCAAGTTGTGGCCATAATCAAGCAAAATTAGCTGAACAAAGAACCTTTTATTGGGGTGCGGAAAATCCAACGGATAGTTATTTTGGTGCTAATCTATGGTTGCAAACTGACTGTGCTGGTGCGAGCCTATGGGCGTTCAATAGCCGCCATTTAGAATATTTGGAAGATTTCGTATCAGCAAAACACAGGCAATGTAATCCAGATAGTGATACGTGGATGAATAGCTCATTAGCCAGCCGTTTACCCAAATGGCTTAAAGTCGCCAAAAATCGTGAGAAGATTTTAAAAGCGATTAAAATTCTGAAAAACAAAATATAGCATCTAAAGTCTACTTTATTTGTCACAGCCAACAAAAAAGGCCACCCTATAAAGAGTAGCCTTCTATCACTGATTATTTGAAGTACTAATTATTTCGTACGGCCTTAACCTTCAGGTTTTTTATACCCTTTTGCAGTCATATATGCCTCCAATTTCCAGCATCAGCCTATCTATTGAAATCAAAACAAGTTCAGTAAGCCTATAACGATACCTAATAAAAAACATATACCGAGAAGTAAAGTCTTATAAGTGGACATCTCAAATCCCTGTTCATAATGACTTGAATGATGTTTTTTTCTATCATCACTCTTGAACAGTCCAGTATGACATATTTCTTTTTTAGTAAGTAAGCCAACAGCAACTGGGGTTTTATAATAAAGTTTATAGTATGTGACTTGAGTACCTACTAGCAATACGTCCTTGCCTGTATATTTACTTAAATCGTAGTAAAAAACGGTATCTTCATAGGCATCCCGAATATAGGCTTTGTATAAGATACTATCTATATTAGTAATGATGCCATCACTTATATCAGGACCCATTTCTTCCTCTGAAATTTATATGTTGGGCGAAGATTGTAATACCCAATGATCGTGTAGTTGATTCAGTTTAAAAGAGATGCAAGGCAACCGAGTACAGATGTAGACGCGATACTTTAAGCGAGATTAACTTGTCCGAGTTGTGGCTGTCATCAAGAAACATTAGCTGAACAGAGAGTATTTTATGACTTTCAACAAAAAAGCCACTCACTAGAGAGTGGCTTTTCATCATCGACTATATAAAAATACTAGTTAGTGAGAATGACCTTGACCATGTCCTTCTGGTTTTTTATACCCTTTTGCAGTCATACATGATTCTAGTTTCTTCATATCGCTTTTACTTGGGCGGCTGTCTTTAGTCATTTTTACGCCAGTTCTCTTAGCACAATCATCCATTGCTTGTTTCATGTCAGCTGACATCGCTGGTTTTTTGTGATTGTGGCTGCTATTTGATGTTCCGCTTGATGCACAGGCAGCAACGCCAACAGTAGAGGCTAAGACAATAAATAGTAATTTTTTCATGGAAAGTCCTTAAATTTTTTAAAGGTTGTATTAAAGGGAATAGCGTCGATTCATGCACGCTATATCGTTCTCAACCAGTTATTTCTATATCGTATGCATTTGCGCATGATGTTGTACCATTTAAATATTAATACAATCAAAGTTTAAGTATCTTTAATAAATATTAAGAAAGGTAACGCAATGTAGCTGTACAGGTCGAAATTTTACACACACATAGATCATTAAGGCTTGCAACTCATGGACTGAGTAGCGCTTTATAGTATTCAATAAAATAGTACCTAACAAAACAGTACCTAACAAAACAGTATCTAACAAAACAGTATCTAACAAAACAGTATCTAACAAAACAGTATCTAACAAAACAGTATCTAACAAAACAGTATCTAACAAAACAGTACCCAACAAAATAGTACCCAACAAAATAGTACCCAACAAAAAAAGCCACCCTATTCAGTAGAGTGGCCTTTTATCAATAGTTCATTAACTGGTATCAGCTTACTTCTTTCATGCCTTGTTCAAGCATCGGCTTTAAGAATATACCTGTGTAAGATTCTTTGACTTCCGCCACTTCCTCAGGCGTACCTTCAGCGATGATCATGCCGCCACCTTTACCGCCTTCAGGGCCAAGATCAATCACCCAATCCGCCGTTTTAATGACATCCAAGTTATGCTCGATGACCACGATGGTATTACCTTTATCACGTAGGGCATGCAAGATGTTGAGCAGCTTATCGATATCATGGAAATGCAAACCAGTGGTTGGCTCATCTAAGATATAGAGCGTCTGTCCTGTATCACGTTTAGCAAGCTCACGAGCTAGCTTGACTCGCTGTGCTTCACCACCTGATAACGTGGGCGCAGACTGTCCGAGACGGATATAGCTCAGACCAACATCCATCAATGCTTGCAGGCGACGATAAATCGCTGGAATGGCTGAGAAGAACTCAGTCGCATCTTCAACGGTCATATCGAGCACGTCAGCGATGGTTTTGCCTTTATAGTGAATCTCTAAGGTCTCGCGATTATAGCGCTTGCCTTCACAAGTATCACAAGGGACATACATGTCTGGTAAGAAATGCATCTCAACTTTGATGAGGCCATCACCTTGACACATCTCACAGCGTCCACCTTTTACGTTGAAGCTAAAGCGACCAGCTTTATAACCACGGGCACGCGCTTCTTGCGTTTGTGCAAACATCTCACGTACTGGGGTAAACACGCCTGTATAAGTCGCTGGGTTTGAGCGAGGTGTACGACCAATTGGGCTTTGATCGATATCGACCATTTTGTCTAGATGCTCAAGACCGCTAATGCTTTCGAACTTGTCGGCAATCAGTGTTGAGGCATTGTTTAACTGAGTCGCGGCCAATGGCATCAGCGTACGGTTGATCAAGGTTGATTTGCCCGAACCCGATACGCCAGTCACGCAAGTCATAATGCCAATGGGAATGGTCAAATCCACATCATGTAGGTTGTTGCCTGAGGCACCTTTTAGCTCAATCGTCATCGGTACTTTTTTCGGTTTGGCTTTTCCTTTGACTTCCACATCTATCATTTTTGGCTGATGACGAACGGTTGGAATCTCGATTCTCTTTTTACCAGACATGTATTGTCCAGTCAGCGAGTCCTTATTTGCCATGATGTCATCGACCGTACCTTGAGCAATGACATGACCGCCATGTATACCTGCGCCGATACCGATATCGATGACGTGATCCGCTTGGCGAATCGCATCTTCATCATGCTCAACGACCAGTACCGTATTACCCAAATCACGCAAGCGCGTTAGGGTTTTGAGCAGGCGATCATTGTCACGTTGATGGAGTCCAATAGAGGGCTCATCGAGTACATACATCACGCCCATCAGGCCGGCACCAATTTGGCTAGCAAGACGAATACGCTGCGCTTCACCGCCCGATAGCGTTTCAGCAGAGCGGGCAAGAGATAAGTAATCTAGTCCGACACTCACTAGGAAATTCAGACGCTCATTGATCTCTTTAAAGATTTTTTCTGCGACTTCACCTTTATGACCGCCAATCTTTAGCGTTTTATAATATTCTGCGGCATCACCGATAGACAGTTTGACGATTTGAGCAATGGTTTGATCATCAACACGGACATTGCGTGAGATTTCATTCAAGCGCGCACCATCACAGACATTACAAGTCGTATCAGCTAAGTATTTGGCCAGCTCGTCACGGACGAGATTGCTTTGCGTCTTAGCATAACGACGTTCTAGATAAGGAAGCACGCCTTCAAATGGTACGGTCTTATTGGTTTTACGACCGCGCTCATCGGTAAAGTTAAAGGTTAGCTTTTCTTTACCAGAGCCATTCATAATGAGGTCTTGCTGCTCTTTTGGCAGGTCTTGCCACGGCGCATCCATGTCAATTTTAAAATGATTGCACACAGTCGATAATAGACCGAAGTAATAAGCATGACGCTTATCCCAACCATTTATAGCGCCTTGGTTAAGCGATTTTTCGTGATGGGTAATCAGTTTCTCAGCAGAGAAATACTGACGTTTACCGAGACCGTCACAGCTTGGGCAAGCGCCGTATGGGTTGTTAAAACTGAACATGCGTGGCTCAAGCTCAGAGACAGCGCGATCACACACAGGACAAGAATGCTTGGCTGACATGACTTGGTTGTCATCACCGCCTTCTTTTGGATTACCATCCATAAAATGCAGCGTGACCAGACTTTGACCTAAGCGTAGGGCAGTCTCTAAGCTTTCTGCAACGCGGTTGCCCAAGTCATCACGTACTTTGAAGCGGTCAACCACGACTTCGATGGTGTGTTTTTTCTTTTTATCGAGTGTTGGTAGCTCATCGGTGTCATACACATCGCCGTCGACACGCACACGCACAAAGCCTTGGCCAATGAGCTGCTCTAGCAAGACCGTATGCTCACCTTTACGCTCACGAATGACAGGTGCCAAAATCATAATCTTGGTGTCATCTGGCAAAGCCATGACTTGATCGACCATTTCGGTAACCGACTGTGCAACCATTGGCTCGCCATGCTCAGGACAATACGGCGTACCAATACGCGCATACAGCAGACGCAAATAATCATAAATCTCGGTAATCGTACCGACCGTAGAGCGCGGGTTATGGTTGGTTGATTTTTGCTCGATAGCAATCGCAGGGGATAGACCCTCAATACTATCAACGTCAGGCTTTTCCATCTGTGATAGGAATTGACGTGCATAAGCCGATAAGCTCTCGACGTAACGGCGCTGCCCTTCAGCATACAAAGTATCGAATGCCAATGATGATTTACCAGAACCTGATAAACCGGTGATGACCACGAATTTATCTCGTGGTATGTCTAAATCAATGTTTTTTAAATTGTGCGTACGTGCGCCGCGTATTGCGATATGGTCATGTGCCATCGGTGATAGGTTTCCTATTTGCTAAAATGGTATTTAAAAAAATGTCTAAACGTTAAAAGCGTCAATGAAGTCGAAGTGGTTTATTAAAATTGTGGATAGTGCTGTCATTCATATCGCTCTATAAAGGTGTTGATAACTTCATAGAGCGATATAAACGAAACGATGTAAACGACAGTCGGTGTGTTCTTGCTTTAGTTTCTGATTTTAAGTTTTTACTTTGATAAGTAAATCTAAATCAAATCAGCAGTGAGTAACAGGTAAGGTTTGTTATAGATTTTGCCAAACAATGTCATTTTATGAGAGGTATTCGTTATATGGTCAATTCTGTACAAGCTAAAAGTGCTGCTCTGGTAATGTTTGCACCGTCTTACTTTATTGTCATGATAGTGGCATTATTCAAGGTACGGTTGCTATTAGATGCACTTAGTAACAAAAATATGGCATCACATTTACCGTTAAGTCTGGGCGCAAAAAGTAAAAATTTCGGCAACCAAATGACGAATGTCTTATACTAGTGGGCTTGATTTATAGGCTGATGACTCGATAAAAGCAGCAGTGATAAACTAGCTAATGATCAACCAGTGAGGCGAGTATGAATAGCGTAGAAAAACGGGCAATCCTCGGGGTCGGTGGTATCTTTGCCTTACGGATGGTTGGTTTGTTTATGATTGTCCCGGTATTTTCTGTATACGGTAACAATTATGTGCATGCGACGCCATTTTTGATTGGTTTGGCAGTTGGTATTTATGGGCTTGGGCAGGCTATTTTTCAGATACCGATGAGCCTTGCTGCTGACAAATTTCCACGTAAACCTATTATATTTTTAGGTTTAATCTTATTTGCTATCGGCGGTATCATCGCGGCCAATGCGACAGATATCTATGAGGTCATTATCGGTCGGGCGCTGGCGGGTAGTGGTGCGGTCTCTGCTGTGTTGATGGCATTACTAGCCGATGTGACTCGTGAGGAGATGCGTACCAAAGCGATGGCTACGATGGGTTTGACCATTGCGACCTCCATTATGCTTGCCTTTGCCTTTGGCCCGCTGTTGGTTGGTTCGCTTGGCATCTCTGGGCTGTTCTGGCTCACCGCAGGCTTTGCTGTTTTGGCAATGTTGCTATTAATGATAGTACCGACGCCACTAAGGGTGCTTAAGCATAATCTAGACAATAAATCGATCGGTGAGCAATTAGCGACAGTACTCAAAATTGGTGATTTAAATCGCTTACATATCGGTATCTTTGCACTACATCTGACTATGACTGCGATATTTGTTATTTTGCCGCATCAGCTCAATGAAGTGATGGGATTATCGGTACGCCAGCAGGGCTTGGTTTATTTGCCGTTATTGTTTATTGGTTTTGCGGTAGCGATACCTTTTATTATCATCGCTGAAAAGAAACGCAAAATGCGTCAGGTATTTTTGGGTGCATTGGCGTTAATAACTGCAGCTTTAGCCATACTCGCACTTGGCAGTCAGGCTGGTATTGGTATTATACTCGGCTTATTACTGTATTTTATGGGCTTTAATCTCATTGAGGCGACCATTCCTTCGTGGATTTCTAAGCGCGCGCCAGTGGCCAATAAAGCGACGGCCATGGGAATAAGCTCATCTAGCCAGTTTTTTGGTGCATTTGTGGGTGGGGCAATGGGTGGGCTATTATTGAGTCAGCCTAGCCTCTTGGCATGGGGTATGTTGGCGGTCATTATGGGCGTGGCTTTGCTGCTTATTATACCGATTGCGCAGCCACCATACCTATCAAGCACGACCGTTAGTATTCCTAAAAATGTCAATATGCAAGACTGGTCACGCCAAATGCTAGCAGTAGATGGTGTCGATGAGCTAGTCGTGATGGCAAAAGAAAAAGTGGCTTATCTTAAATTGGATAAAACCCAGCTGACGGACGATTCAAGGCAGCAACTATCAAGCTTGGCACAGAGTCCGTTAGATATCTGATAGGCCATACATAATGGTATTAGGTTTGTCGAAAAGGTCTGATTAGTCAAAAACAGAGTAGACAACAACTGTATAGACCGCCACTATTATGAGGTGCAATCTAAACCTCTTTACTTAAATCTATCTCTATTTAAAAGGAATTAATATGAGTAAGTTTACGATGCTGTCTAGTGGGGCTGTTATTGGTAAAGGTGCTCCTCAAACAGCCAAATCATCTACTTCTTTATCTTTGATGCCTCGATCAGTAGCTAAGGTCGTGGTAGGTGCAGGGCTGTCTGCTACTTTATTCATCTCTGGCTGTGCAACCCAAAATATTCAAGCCTATCAAAATACTACGCCAACGCTCGATATGCATGAGTTTTTCTCAGGTCAGATTGATGGTTGGGGGATGTTTCAAGGCCGAAATGGTGAGGTTAAGAAACGTTTTTATGTCGATATCGATGCCACTCACGAGGGTGACGATGTTATCGTTTTAGATGAGAAATTCTCGTGGGCAGATGGGTCAAAATCGCAGCGTATATGGCGATTGACCAAGCAAGATGACGGTAGTTGGAAAGGTACAGCAGGTGATGTCATCGGTGAGGCAACAGGGGAGGTCGTTGGTAATACGCTCCATTGGAATTATTTATTAGAATTGCCCGTTGAAGACAAGACCTACAAAGTTAATTTTGACGATTGGATGTATCTTATCAATGAAGATGTCATGCTGAATCGTTCAGTGATGAAAAAATTCGGCGTAGAGTTGGGTAGTGTCACTTTGAGTATGCATCGTCATCGCTCTGACGTTAAGTAGAGTAATAGGTCGCCACGCTATACTAACAGTCAATGAAAGTTGATGGTGTTAATCCACTGATTAAAGTGGCAAAATAGCACTATTACTGTCTTTTGATAGTGGAGACTGCGATAAATGTATTTAGAACAAATATATCTAGGCGACATAAGGTGTCGCCTTTAGTAGATAGTCTGTAGATATTTAAACCAAAATTGGTTAAAGTAAAATCATAATACTAATAGTATTAATCGATACTATTAACGAAAAATTAGAAAGATTCATCAAATTATTCATAAGCAAAAGGACGGTATCATGCGCGGAGTTAATAAAGTTATCATCATCGGTAACCTTGGAGCAGACCCTGAGGCACGTCAATTTAGTAATGGTGGCGGCGTGACCAATATCTCGGTTGCGACATCAGAACAATGGACAGACAAACAAAGCGGTGAAAAAAGAGAAGCCACTGAATGGCATCGTATTGCACTCTTTAACCGTTTAGGTGAAATTGCGGCACAATACCTGCGTAAAGGCAGCAAAGTTTATATTGAAGGCAGCTTGCGCACACGTAAATATCAAGATCCCAATGGTCAAGACCGTTATATCACCGAGATTCGCGCTGAGCAAATGCAAATGCTAGATGGTGCAACTGGTGGTGGTGGTCAAAGTGGGGATAGCTTTGGTGCTCAGAATCAAGGTCAGGGCAGTAGCTATGGCAATCAAGGTGGCTCAAATCAGGGCTATAGCAATCAAGGTGGTCAAAGCAATCAAAACAACTTCGGTCAGCAACAAGCAAACAACCAGCCTGCTCAACAAGGTGGCTACAACCAAGCTAGTGGTGGTCAGAACAGCTTCAATAACAATCAAGGCGCACCTGCTCAGCAAAACCAGTTTAATCAACCTGCGCAGAAACCTGCTCAATCTAAGCCCACTGCAATGCCAGATGGCCCTGTAGACGACGATATCCCGTTCTAGGATGCACCTTAGACTTTAATGTAAAATATATGTTCTAGAAACCCCGTTAATAGCGGGGTTTCTTGTATGTGACGATAAATAATTTGAAAAAGTCGTTTTATTATATTGCTAAAAGCCATATGGGAATTAATTAGACTGTCTTTATCTATATATAGTCATTCCGCTATAAAAATGTTACTGCGTTAACGTCGCTCGAAGTATTGAATATCTATCTAGACTCGGTTGCTTTGTAGCATATTCAATCCTCTATAAACTGGATACGGTTTCAGTCTCGCTTAGTCTACTATTTGTAGCATTTTCACTCGACCTCCTAGTGTCCAAGTTATATTAAATTAAATATGCTTTTAAATCGAATCAACTGTAAGTGTTAATTACCAAATGAAATAAAACGTTTGTCTGTTTCTGGTTATACTAATGGTATTAAAAACTCTCATTTTCAAAATAATAAAAATTCAATAATTGGTTGTTGAGTATTCAAAAAGGTTAATAATCGAATAGGTATTGGTTAGAATAATTAAATTTATAAGGTTTATTTCGCTTATTATTTCGTCAATTTATATGTTGAAAACGATAAAAGCTACCTTTCATATCCTATATCAACCGTCTGTTCTATTAAATCAAATTAATGCTAACAGTCTATTGGACAGGTTGATATAATCCACTTGAATCAATGATTTATACGATATTAAACGTTCGGCTTTCGTTTAAAGTGATTTTTATTAGCAAATGAAAAGTCAGGGTTTGGCCATCTAATGGTTTAAAACATAAAAACTTACTTGGTCGGCATCTTAAAATAAGAATGCCCACCTCACTGCTAGTATTGAGTATACATAATGAATTATGGTGATGTGTTTCGAAAAAGTGATTTAGGTAGAGAAGAGATTAAATCTCAGAGTCTAGGTGTATTGCCGCGAGAAGCCAGAACATTACTCATTATGATTGATGGCAGACGCACGTATCAGAGCTATCTTAATACACTCGATAGTAGCAAGATGTTTGCTGAGTTTGGTGGTATTACACCGCTATTTGAGCTGCTTTTGAGCCTTGAGTGTATTGAGATAGCAGTGGCTGGCAGTGCTGAGACAGAAGTGCCCACGCCTGCTCAGACGACGACAGCCGTACCTGTCATTACGCAGTCTCAACCAGCAGTACCTGTCTTTGATGAGAAGTCTGAAATAGAGTTCAATAATACGTTCAATAATAAAAGCACCACTAACGTAAAAGAGTCAGAAAAAAAATCAATCAGTAGTATGTTCAAAACTAAGCCATCTAGTGCTAACTATGAAACGATAAAATCTGATTTAGCCACCTATATTGAAAAGAATGCACCACCTGTAGAAGCCTGGGGTTATTTATTAAGTTTAGAGCAATGTGGTAGTAGTACGCAATTATTGATCTTAGCAAAAGAAATACAGAATACGGATAGTGGTAATTTATCACGTGGTATGAATGATTTTATCAAAAGAATTCAACGTTAATGTTGACGGTATTTATGTAGTAAAAAACGGATATGACAAATATTTAGTTATGAAAAATAACGGTGCTGTCATTGTTGAAAAATCTAGCAAACTAATTGGAGTTTCTTGTGGAATCAGCTGAGCTATCGGAATTAGATCGTCTAAAAATGCGTCATGGTGAGCATGTTATTTTACGTTTAACTTATATTAGCCGTTATAACAACGACAATCCTACTGGTGAAGTGACACGTATTCTTACTCAAGCGCAGCAAAATAATGAGCGCAATGGTATTACGGGTGCTTTGGTGTTTAACCACAATTACTTTTTGCAAAGTATTGAAGGGGCGAGACCTGTTATCAATGAGTTGCTTAGAAAGTTGGTCGAAGACGATCGACATTATGCACTACAAGTCATCGAGTGCCGTGAAGTTGAGCAGCGTCATTGGAGCAAGTGGTCAATGAAATATTTAATCCCAAGTGATGAAAACAAGGGGCTGGCACTCAAGTTTTCGACAGGCAATCAGTTTAATCCGTATTTGATGAATACCAATCAAATTATGATGCTGATTGATACGTTATCAGAACTTCAAGAGCAAGAAGAAATTGATGCTTCTAAAAAGAAGAAACCTTGGTTTTCTTTGAGTTGATTGATGTTTAGAGAAGCTATCAGACCCTATAAATTTATTATAAGAGATACGATATGACATCAATAATGGAAGATGCGCCCATTTTAATGAGCATGACATATGCGAGCCGTGCCAATCCAGGCGTGTCAGCTAAAGATTTCAATGAAATATTGAAGCAAGCACAGGTGAATAATGCCGCCAACGGTATCACTGGCATGCTGACATTTAATAAAGATTATTTTTTGCAGACAGTAGAAGGTCCAAGAGCGCAAATTAATCGTCTATTGTATAGCTTAATCGCTGATCAACGCCATTATGATTTACAAATTATTGAAACACGTGAATTAAAGTATAGAACATGGTCCAAATGGTCTATGAATTACGCCACACCGACTGAAAAAAACGCTGCTATTTATTTAAAATACTCTACCACTGTTGATTTTAATCCGTACTTATTAAGCGCTGAATCAGCCCGTGAATTGATGAATGAGCTTAGTGACCAACGCGACTAACTGAGTAAAGTTTTTGTTTGAATATTACAAATTTAAAAATAATTTTCAAAACTCAAGATCTATATCAATATATGGATTTATGTTTATTAAGTATGCGACCAATTAGCTTTGAAGGGCACTTTATAAGCAGTTATTCAATGAAATATATAAACAAATATTGATTTATAAAAGAGCATTTGAATTCTTAAAACTTATTCATTTACCAAATTTTACTATTCGTTGACTTTTGATATATAAGATATGACAGCCTGCTATTGTGATAGCATTACTTTTTGTTTATATTGTCTCCGCCCATAGATATATTGGCTAACCATATTTTTATTACAAAGAATATCTATTTATGACATTCATGACTTTATCGGATAATGAATAAGTCATCTCGGTTCTTAATAGCGAATATTATCTCTATTAAGGTTGTACCTTTTATTTTACAGTTGGATTTACTATGAGCAAAAATAACGCAATTGATTTAGAGAATCTAAACGTCGACGAGCTACGAGCAATTACTGAAAATGCTCAGCAGCTTATTGCTAAAAAACAACATCAGCGTCTGTATGATGCTTATGTAAAGTTCGAGGAAATTGCAGAAGAAAGCCATGCTTCTATCGAAGAAATTTTGAAAGCGGGTGAAACCCTAGAGAAGAAACGCAGTATTAAATACCGCAATACTGACAACAACGAAGAAACTTGGACTGGTCGTGGTCGCAAGCCTACGTGGTTGGTTGAAGCATTAGCAGCAGGTCGTGATATCGAAGATTTTGCTATTTAATGTTGTATTAACTAATAAGTTTTCTTATTAAGTTTGATAGCGATATCGCTGATTATAGTTATTCCATTATGAAAATATTACTGCGTTAACCCCACTTGAAGTATTTAACATACATCTACACTCGGTTACCTAGTAGTACTTTTAAATTGAATCGACTACATTAGATGAAAGCCAGTATCTTTCTTGCCATTATTTGGTAAGGAGCTACTGGCTTTTTTATGTCTTCCGCACGCCATATCTTTAGTACTATTAAGGCGTTGATGGTTTGTTAGCCCAATTAATACCAACAGTAGCAGCGGTGTTCTCAGAGAGTAGAGCTATACATTAGATTGCGTATTCATAACATAGATAAACATAGGACTTATCTTATCCAAGTATAATAAAGCAGCTACGTGTTGATAAATATTCATTATGAACAATTGCTGATAAAATAGATGGATAATGATATAAAGGTATAGGGTAGATAAAGTGACAGAAAGTATAAAAGTAAAAAAATGGATTTCTTTGGGAATTATTGCGACAGCTTTGTTGCTTCTACCTCGGCGTAGTAGTCGAAAGTCTGATATGGACCTCTCAAACAAAAATAATGCAAAATCTGATAGTAATATTAACAGTGTTCAGAATGTTAATAACGGCAAAGTAATGAAATAAAGATCAAATTAAATACTTTTAATATAAGTTATTCTAATTATTAATGATATCTATAAAATGCCGAACGATATAACGCTCAATTAAGAAACGTTGATTTTGGAGTATATTAATGATCCTTACAGTTCCATTTATAATCGGTTCAATATAATTTGGATACAAGGAAGGCGAGTGAAAGTACTACAATTAGTAGACTAAGCGAGACTGACACCGTATCCAATTTATAGAGGATTGACTATATGATATCTAAACAGACATTACCCAAGACTTATCCTCTCATCGATACCCATACTCACTTTGATGCCCCAGTATTTGATAGCGATAGGGAATTGCTAGTACAGCAAGCTTATAAGCGCGGTGTACGTCATCTCGTGTTGGTGGGGTATTCATATCAGTATTTTGAGAGGATGTATAATACTGAACAGCTATTGAACAAGCTGGTACCGTTGACTGCCAAAGATGTCGATAGCGCAAATTTGTCACAGATTGAGACTCATACTGCGATAGGCTTACATCCTTTTTATATTAAAGAGCACAGTGAAGATCATCTAAAAAATATGGTGCATATGATTGCTGAGCAGCGGCCAATAGCAATCGGTGAGATTGGATTGGATACTTTCACGGAATCTATGAGAGAGCCTGAGGTATTTGACAAACAAAAACAGTTTTTTAAGGCGCAATTGGACATAGCAGTGCTTCATAAGTTGCCAGTGATGCTACATATCCGAAAAGCACATGCAGAAGCACTGGCAATACTAAAGGCACACGATTATGATGCACACCAATTAGGTGGTATCGCACATAGTTTCAGCGGTGGTGAACAAGAGGCAAAGGCATTTGTGAGGTTAGGATTTAAGTTAGGTGTTACTGGTCAGATTACCAACCCAAATGCCAAAAAACTGCGGCGTGCCATTCATGCTGCTGTGGAGACTTACGGTATAGAATGTTTGGTTATAGAGACAGATTGTCCAGACATGACGCCTATTCAGTGTCAGATGTCAGACAATAGTTGTGCTGATAAGCAGTCACATGATCGTAACGTACCGGCTAACTTGCCATGGGTATTATCAAGCTTAAGTGAGTTGCTCAATGTGTCGCCAGACAGACTTGCTGAACAATTATGGCACAACAGTTGCAGCGCTTTACATAAGACATGGGCTTATCCTTTAGTATAGTTATACCTATTGTAGGCCATTATTATTTACTGCTAACTTGTACAATAGTAAATAATTCAGTAGTAAATAACTGAAGCACCTATAGATAAAATAATTTAAAAGAGCATTTAATCCGTTATGAATGAAACACAACAATTTGAGCCAACAGAGGCAGAGTTTGTCACCACTGAACACTCTATAGTAGAAGAAGCGACTGTAGAGGATGATCAATATGAGCGTCGTTTTCAAGGTACACGAACACTCTATGGTACCTCAGCAGTTGACACTTTCGCGGCTGCCCATGTCTATGTTATAGGCGTAGGGGGTGTTGGCTCTTGGGTAGCCGAAGCTCTGGCTCGGACGGCAGTGGGTACTATTACCTTGATTGATCTGGATGTGTTGGTTGCTTCCAATGTCAATCGGCAACTACCTGCATTAGATAGTACTTTCGGTCAAAGTAAAATTGTGGCAATGGCAACTCGTGTTCATGAGATTAATCCAAAAGTTACGCTCAATTTAATTGATGATTTTTTGACAGTAGAAAATGTAGCTGCTCTATTACCCAGTCGTGAAGAAGCAAAAGCGGCTGCAGAGCAAGGCAAACCTATCGTTATTTTGGATTGTGTAGATGACATGAGTGCTAAGCTGGCCATTGCGCTACATTGTCGTTTTAATAAACTAAAACTGGTCTGTGCAGGCGGTGCAGGTGGCAAGATAGACCCTAGCCAAATTAAGGTGAGTGACCTAAAGGACAGCTATCAAGACCCGCTACTTGCCAAATTACGCAATAAACTGCGCCATGAAAAAGGCATCAATAGCGCTTTAAAAGAAAAGTTCGGTATTAAATGTGTTTATTCGACAGAGCCACCACGGGTAGATAAAAGCTGTCAAACAGGCGGGTTGCACTGTGGTGGTTATGGCTCGGCAGTTGTCGTTACATCAGTCGTCGCGATGATTATGGTGAGTGAAGCTTTGCAATTATTAATAAAACAGACGAGTATCAAACAGAGCGTCTGATCTTATTTAATGGAGTCTATTTTGTCTATATCTAATGCACCGAAACACAGCTATCCAGTAGCAGCGGATGAAGTAGAACGTATCCATAAGCTCAGAAAATACAAAGTATTAAATGATAATAACGAGCCTGCATTTGAGCGCTTGGTTAATCTCGCAAAACGGTTTTTTGATGTATCCATGATTACTATCAGCTTTATGGATGAAGAGACACAGTATCTGAAATCTTCTTACGGGCTTGACGGTGTCTGTCAAACAACGCGTGATGTCGCTATTTGTAATTACACGGTGCTCTCGGATGAGGTATTCGTAGTCCCCGACTTGACAGCTGACAGCCGATTTAGCGAAAATCCATTGGTGACAGAACCCCCTTGTTTAAAGTTTTATGCTGGTGCACCAATTATCCTCATTGAAGACAATAAAAGTTATCGTTTGGGCTCTTTATGTTTGATGGATACAGAGCCTAAGCATGATTTTGATGAGGAACAAGCACAGGTGTTGGCTCAATTTGCGATGATGGCAGCCGATGCTTTGCAGCTACAAGATAAGCAGCGTGATGCTAAACATGCTAATGAGATGAAGTCGAGTTTTCTGGCCAATATGAGCCATGAGATTCGCACGCCGATGAACGGTATTATTGGTATGGTAGAGATGCTAGGTGATACCAAACTTAGCAAAGAACAGCAAGATTGTGTCGACAATATCAAAGTTTCCAACGAGCATTTGATGGCGATTATCAATGGTATTTTAGATTTGTCGAAAGTTGAATCTGGGAAAATGACGATTGATCATATTCCGGTCAATTTATCTGAATTATGCAATGAAGTGGTGAGCCTCTTCTCTGTCAAAGCACATCAGCGAAAATTGGTTTTAAACTACAATTATACCGAGTCCTTATCGCCTTATGTCGAAGGAGATCCAGTACGTCTCAAACAAATAATTGCGAACATTGTTAATAATGCGATCAAGTTCACCCGTGAAGGTGGTCAAGTTAGTATAGATGTTAAGCATGTACACGATTGCCAGTGCGATAATATTAAAGTTCATGGTACAGAGGAACACCATTCTCAAACAACTCCCAATAGCACGTTAGATAAAGTTGCTGTTCACCAGACGAAGACGAGTACAGACAATAGCTCTCCTGGAGGGATGACAGTATGTATCGAAGTCACAGATACGGGTGTTGGCATTAAAGAAGAGTCGTTGGACGCAATATTTAATGCGTATGATCAAGCAAATCAATTCACACATCGTCTCTATGGCGGTACGGGCCTCGGGCTCTCCGTTTGTAAATCTTTGGTTGATTTGATGGGTGGCCATATTAATGTCAGTAGCGAAGTAGGTGTTGGCACCACGTTTAGTGTTTTATTACCTTTACCTACTATTGATAAAAAAGACTATCAAAGATGGCAAGAGACGAATGACTTTACTATGATCAAGCCGACGCAAGAGCGTGCTGGTCATATACTGTTGGTTGAAGATGACACCGTCAATGCGATTATCGCGAAAAAAGCGCTAACCAATAGCGGTCACACTGTGACGCATGTCTCTGATGGGCAGCAAGCCATTGAAGCATTTGCGCTGTCACCTGAGCGTTATGATGTTATCTTGATGGACCATCATATGCCTATTTTAGATGGGGTGCAGGCGACCATCAAATTGCATGAAATGTATGATTCACAATCATTACCACCTATTATTGCTTTGACGGCCAATGCGATGGATGGCGAACGCGAAAAATATCTAAAAGTTGGTATGCAAGACTATTGCACTAAGCCATTTAAACAAGAGCAGTTGAATGCATTGGTACAGTATTGGTTGATACAAAAACAATCAGCAGAGTAGCTGTATGAGAAATAGTTGTTGAGATTGCTATATTATTATTTCTCTCATTGTTATAAGTACAAAAAAGCTGAATCCCTTAATGAGAGATTCAGCTTTTTTATGACATACTCAAAATAATATAGATTGCCTATTATTTTTACGTGTTATTAGTTAACGCGAGTTTGATAGTCACCAGTACGAGTATCGACACGTACGACTTCACCTTGCTGTACAAATAGAGGTACACGTACGACAGCGCCTGTCTCTAGCTTAGCTGGTTTACCACCACCACCTGATGTATCACCACGCACACCAGGATCCGTTTCAGTGATCTGCAGCTCAACGAAGTTAGGCGGTGTTACTGATAGAGGTGCACCGTTGAATAAAGTGATGGTGCATGATGCATTGCTGTTTTCTTTTAGCCACTGTATTGAGTCGCCCATCGCTGTTTTATCAGCTTGGATCTGCTCAAAACTTTCTGGATCCATAAAATGCCAAAACTCGCCATCGTTATACAGATAGTTCATTTCAGTATCCATCACATCAGCAGCTTCTAAGCTGTCACCTGATTTAAATGTCTGTTCTAACACTTTACCGCTACGAAGATTGCGTAGTTTGACGCGGTTAAAAGCTTGACCTTTACCTGGTTTGACAAACTCATTCTCAAGAATAGAACAAGGGTTGCCATCCAGCATGACTTTTAGACCAGCTTTAAATTCATTAGTAGAAAAATTTGCCACAAGAGACTCCTAGGGATGGTAAATATGATGATATAAATAATAAGGGTTTGGGGCTTACTGTACAAAACCTGCTATTAAGCCTAGTGTAGAACGGGCAGTTGGTATACTTTGATAGGGCACACTCTAAGAGCGTATAATATCGGCTTTTGGGTACAGGTAATAGGCTGTCATGATAAACCATTTAATCACACAAAAAAACTGGCAAACGCAATTATCCGAAGCCATTACTTCTATTGATGAGCTATTAAGTATTTTGCAGCTCGAATCCCTACGTACCAGTGTCTATATGCCTAAGCATTTTGAGCTGCGGGTACCACGGGGTTTTGTGGCAAAAATGACCGTTGGGGATAGTAACGATCCTTTATTAAAACAAGTCTTGCCAGATCAACAAGAGCAAATCAAGGTGACAGGCTATGTAGCAGACCCTTTACACGAGAATACACAAAACCCAGTAAAAGGTATGCTTCATAAGTATCAGTCCAGAGTATTGCTGACCATTACAGGCGCTTGTGCTATTCATTGCCGTTATTGCTTTCGTCAGCACTTCGACTACAGCGCCAATATGCCAACGGCCGATGCCAAAGAAAATATCATTAGCTATATTACTGAGCATCCTGAGGTCAATGAGGTGATTTTGAGCGGTGGTGATCCATTGAATGTGACGAATAGGCGTTTGTTTGCATGGTTGGATACGCTAGAGTCGCTGCCACAGCTGACTACTATTCGACTGCATACTCGCTTACCACTGGTCATTCCAGCGCGTCTAGATGATGCGTTATTGACCAGATTGTCTCAAAGTCGATGTCATATTGTCATGGTGATTCACTGCAATCATGCCAATGAGATAGATACCTTAACATCAGAATATTTGCAACGTGCGAGGTCCGCTGGCGTGACTTTACTAAACCAAGCGGTTTTATTAAAAGGTATTAATGATAGTGTTGAGACTCAAACGCAATTAAGTCAACGTTTGTTCTCATGTGGCGTGTTACCTTATTACTTGCATGTATTAGACAAGGTCGCAGGCGCCGCACATTTTGATAAAGACGAGCGGTCGTCAATCGAGCTTTACTGGTCATTACTGGCCGCATTACCAGGCTATCTTGTACCAAAATTGGTAAGAGAGCTACCGAACAAACCTTTTAAGGTGCCAATTAACATTTACAATGTAAATTAATGTAGGCACTATAGGGTATTAAAAAATAGTAAACAAAGAGTGTTTTATTTGAAGGTTTGCATGCTGACAAATAGGTATTGGATGTCTTTATGACTGCTAAGATCTTATCCTGTCAATTTTTGAGAGTAGTGGTTACTTTTCATTATTTTATTATTATAAGTGGTATGGCTAGATAGTTGCCTTTTACTAAGTTACTCAGAGTTACTAGGAAAAATGATGATAACTTTATCGACGTTTCAAGAGTATTTATCGTCTACAGAGCCACTACCGCCATTATCGATTCGAGCGGCAAATGGTCAAGAGAGTTACTTGCTCAAACTATTGGCAAATTTGCCTTCGCAAACGCAGGTACAGCAGGTTGAGCAACTAGAAAAAATACTGACGGTACTGCGCGTGGCTAATATAGATGAGCAGCAACGTCTTAAGTTAATGGCTACTGTGATAGGTGCCTCAGACAAATTAATTGCTGCATTGCGGCAGCATTGTATTTATGAGCCAAAAGGGTTTAATAGCGTTCAATTGGGTTATGTGAATCAGATAAAGTCACTGTATTATCTCATCATTATGGTCTATGACAGAGTTATACGGCATAAAATATCGCTATTAAACAGCCAGCATAAATACACGGCAAGTAATGGTTGGCAACGTTATTTCAATGGTGACAAGTCTTCATCACTGACACTTGCTATCGTTATCTATCAGACGTTGATGATGTATCAAAGACTCCTGTTTGCAGAAGCGCTTTGCTATCAAAAACCCTCTCCTTATTTATGGGCCAAAATCAATCAGCTTTACTATCTTGCCTATCAGTATCATGCCACTGAGATTGATTTAAGTAAAGTGATTGATGTCCAACGTGCGGATAATATACATCGCTTGTACTGTCAAATTTGTTTACACAGCTTATTAAACGTACGTGCGATGCGTCGTCCTAATATCTTGCTAGTACAACGTTTGTTGCCAGTATGGGCTGAGCATATTATTGCGACGATAGAACCACAAACTGATACTCGGATATACGTAGATTTACAAAGTAATAAGCCGCCTTCTTATCTCACTGCCAATTCTATAATCAATCCATACGAAGATCGCTATCACTGCTTATTTATAGAGTTGGATCCAATGCTCGAGTATTTTAACTCGCGTAGCCAAGCATTAGTTAGGGACGGCAATGCAGGGTTAGAGAGTTACTTACTCCAAAACATAGCAGCGACGATTCGTTATCGTTATCTAAAGTTGCCACTATCGGTAGCACCGAAACGCTATACAGAAAAAGAGGCTGTTTTGGTGACTGGTTTTAATAAAATCCATTACTGCGTGGGTCATTCACAAAGTTTTGCAAGCTTGATTGCTAAAAATGAATTGCCAGATGAGTATCAACCTCGTTACGATACCGTTAGTAAAAAACAAAATGATAGCGATATACTAGCCAATGAAATATTCGACCGTAATGATGATTTATCACTATTTCGCACACTGAAATTATTAGATAAAGTAACCAAGATAGATGAAGAAAATTTAGAAGAAAACCATGGTAAAGAGAGTATATATGCAGTGACTACTGACGATGATGTCGCTATGACAGCACCACCGCCATTACATGTTATGAGTCTTCTGTTAGTCTGTCGTGCTGACACCATCACACCGCCCGATTGGTCACTTGGTGTCGTGCGCTGGCTGAGCCTTGATATTGAAAATCCAGAGGTTGATTGGCAAATATTGGGACATCAATTAGTGGCTTGTGGTCTGCGTTTAGAAGGCACAGCAACACGCAGTCAACATTTTGTACCAGCATTCATCCTTGGTCGGGAAGAGCATCTGCAAACCACGGGAACTCTGATAGTACCAACGTCTTACTTCCAGACAGATGACAGGGTCATCATGCGTATCAACACCAAACAAACTTTGTTACGTTTGGGAAAGCGGCTACTGATTACTGATGAATTTAGTCAGTATGAAGTGGTGCAGTTGTAGCCTTTTGAAAGGATTGTCAAAAATAGAAAAGTAGTAATGTAAATACAGAATTGAATAGACTTTGTTTACTTGATTTCGGCTTCAATAATTAAAGTAGATCAGCACGTTAGATAATGATAAGTTAGTCAGCAATCATTAAAATTATTGTCTATAATGTTCGATATTATTGCTATTTCTTATAAAATATCTTTGGCTAAAAAGTATATCATCTTAATCCTAAAAGCATGCCAGTATCATAAAGATAGCTAAGCCTATTCCCCATAGTGCATTCTGTGCTAGGTTGATCTCCGGAACAGATGTAGGGTATTGACAGCAACATATAAAAATAAGATCACAAAGTTTAAAAGGCTTATTATGCGTACTCAATCTATCTTAAATCTATTAGTCATCGATGATGATCAGCTCTATGCTGAACGTCTTGTGCACTTATTAGGCTGTTATTATGACAGTGTGAATTTAGGGTTTTTAGATGATAAAGAAGAATTATTAAAATTGCTGCGGCAGCCATGGGATGTCTTGGTATTTGGTAATGCTTACGATATGAATTTTACGGATGTAGTAGGTATCGTCCAAGAACAAAACATTGACCTACCTATGATCTGCTTATCAAATGAGGAGATGGTAGCGACCGCCCATAATAATGAGGGGCTGCCCAATATTATTAGCGGTACAATGGTCAAGGCGCTTAAAGTAGACGAAGAAATGGCCGTTGTGATGTCTATCTGTTTACAACATGATAATCTGCGTAGTCGCCGCGAGCTAAAAACATTGCGTCATGTACTCTCTGAAGCAGAGCAGCGTGCCAATGTATTAATCAAAAACTCTAAAAGTGCAGTGGCTTACATAGACCAAGGCATTCATATCTTCGCCAATGACCCTTATCTTCAGCTTTTTGGGTTTGCATCGATGAATGATGCCATCGGTGTGCCTATTATTGATTTGATTGCAGGCGGTGATAACGTTAAGGGCTTCAAGCAATTCTTACGTCAATTCGCGAAAGGAAACCGTCAAGAAGTAGAGTTTAAGTTTGAAAGTCTACGGACGGATGGGAGTACTTTTGAAGCAAAACTACAACTGGCAGCTGCGACCCTAGAGGGTGAGCCAGTTACTCAGGTCATCATCCAACAAAACAACAGTAACAGCGCTGAGGTGGCCAAACGTTTGGCAGCGGCTGAATGTAAAGACAGCTTGACAGGTATTAACAATCGACGCGGCTTTGAAGAGAAAATGGCAGTAATATATCAGCAAGCTCGCCAAGGAGAGCTGACGGCAGGATTATTATATGTCCAACTCGATAATATTGGTAAGATTCGAAGCAGTTTAGGCTTGCAAGGACTAGATGCAACTGTCAAGCAGGTCGCTTATGCGCTAGATGAGCTAGTAGTAGATGGGCATGTAAGCCGTTTTAGTGATACGGCTTTTACCATCATTGTAGAAGACAAAACAACAGCAGAGCTTAAAACGCTGGCTGAGCAAATCGGCTCGCGTATTAATGGTATGCTCATTGAAGTGGATAAACGCACGACCAGTACCACGGTTAGTATCGGTATTGTCAAAATCGAAAAAAATACAGCAGAGCCAAGCGTATTGCTTGAGCGTGCGATGGACGCTATCAACCAGATTATGATGGAAACAGCCAATAACGGGGCCACTTATCATTTATACGATCCAAGTGAACATGCTAATAGTGATGATCATGCGCTGGCTGAATCATTAATCGAGGCTATTACCAATAATCGTTTTGAGCTAACATTCCAGCCAATATATGATATTAATAACGATCGCAGCGACTTCTTTGAAGTATATTTACGCCTGCCATTGTCAGATGCTGAGAACACAGTGCTGACACCTGACCAGTTTATGGCGGTCGCCAAAAAACATAAGCTGCTCGAAAAGATGGATCGCTGGGTATTGATTAATGCCTGTAGAAAAGTAAACGATGTACGTAAAACACATCCTGAAGCTAAGCTGCTAGTGCAATTGACGAGTGCTTCATTAATAGATAAAAAACTGTCTAGCGTGGCTAGCCAGCTGATAAAAGCCGTGGGCGGTGCAGCAGGCGTGCTTACCTTACAATTTAATGAAAAAGACATTGCAGATCATTTGACGGTCGCGAAAACTCAGTTTGCAGCGCTTAGTCAAGCCGGTTGTCAGATGGGTATTAATAACTTTGGCTCTTCTGCCAAATCCATAGAAATTGCCAGTTTTGTGCAGCCAGATATGGTACGTCTACCGCGTAGCTACGTAGAAGATATTGATTCGGCAGAGAATTTGGAAACGGTCAAATCACTCATCATACGTACTAACGAAGTCAACGTTGATGTGCTGATGCCTTATATTGAAGATGCCGCGACCATGTCTGTCGCTTGGAGCGTAGGTGCACGCTACCTGCAAGGCTATTATTTGGAAGAGCCTAGAAAAATAATGAAAGTTGCGACCTAGACACTACATAATATTTTTCTTCATATCCGTCATTCAAGTATTATTTATCAGTTTAGATCCGATAAATAATGCTGTATTTCTATAAGCAGCCATGTATACGTGACGATTGATTGAGTTCTGTGTTTCTTAACATGGTCTCAATATATATGTCATTCACACATGGCTGACATCCTCTACTCAAAGATTGCCAAAATGCCTATCACTCGTAAATATCAAATGAGCAGTCTGCTTGCCGCTATTTTATTACTCAGTGCTTGCGATCGTACGCCACCTGATCACCGTGCTTCTGTGACATTGCCGCTATATACTGACGGTGATGCAGATAATGGTGCTATTATTTATCAAGATGCCTGTGGGCAATGTCATCAGCTCAATGCTGGACTCAATAAAAAAGGTCCACAGCTGATGAATATCTATGGTGCTCACGCTGCTCAGCTAAAAGATTACACCTATAGTAAAGGGTTAAAGCAGTCAGAATGGGTATGGGATGCTGAGACGCTCGATCCTTATATTGCTGACGCGCAAAAAGTCATGACAGACTCAAAGATGCTATCAAATCCGATGCCAGATGCCAAAGAGCGTGCTGATGTGATTGCCTATCTATCAACTCTCCGTGAGGCAGTACCAGTCGTTGAAAGCGAAGAAAAGTAGCTTCTCATTTATAATGAAAGCCTGTATTCGAGTCTATAAATTGAGACTTATCTAACGACATGATTTTTACCTTATACTGACCAAATAATGTCTATCTCAATTCTATGACTGAATGTTCAATATGACCCATTATTTCCATAAAAAATAAGCCGATGATTCACTATGATAATTGTAACCACCGACTACGCCGCTAATCAGCAAAAAATTACGCAGTTAATGATACAGCTGAATCAGATTGTATTAGACAAACCTCAAGTGGTGAAGTTGGCACTTAGCGGCATACTGGCAGGTGGACATTTACTATTGCAAGATTTACCCGGTATGGGTAAGACCACCTTGGCTCAAGGGCTAGCACAGTTATTGGGGTTGAGTTTTAGTCGAGTCCAGTTCACCAACGATATGCTACCTGCAGATATTTTAGGTATGAGCATTTATGACCAAAGTAAGCTGAAATTTGAATTTCGTCCCGGTCCTATTTTTACTCAGCTTTTGCTCGCTGATGAGATTAATCGTTCCAGTCCTAAAACACAAAGTGCGCTACTCGAAGCCATGGAAGAGCGACAGGTAACCCAAGACGGTCAGACCTATCGTTTGCCTCAGCCATTTTTTGTGATTGCAACCCAAAATCCATTGCAGCAAGCTGGTGTATATCCGCTTCCTGAATCGCAGCTCGATCGATTTTTATTATGTCTATCGTTGGGTTATCCATCACCAGCTGCTGAGCGTGAGCTGCTAAAAGGTCAGGATCGCCGTGAGTTATTGAAGGGTTTAGATGCGATATTTGATACCGAGGCTGTGTTGTTAGCACAGCAAGGGGTCAAGCAGGTTTATGTCGCAGATGTGGTCTTGGATTACCTACAAAGACTGGTCGCAAAAACACGAGCAAGCCAAGAATATCATGGGTTATCACCGCGTGGAGTGTTGTCACTACAACGTGCAGCACAGGCTCATGCCTATGTATCAGGGCACATGGAGATGACCCCTGAAAATGTCCAAGCCGTGTTTGCAGCAGTCACTGATCATCGTCTTGGTCAACGCTTTGTACCGGCGCATGTGACGGGTGGACTAATGACGAAGACTATCGCACAACGTATTTTGGCAGAAGTGCCAGTCGTTATCTAAATGCCTTTTGAGTGAAAGCCGTCTAAGTAAAAGTTAGTTAATTGATCGTAGGCTTTAGTAGTTGAGTTATTTATCAATGAATCAATCAATCAATGGCTATTGAAAGCTTATCACTTAACAGAAATTGTGTTCTTTCTGAGTAAATACTCGAAAGGCATCTGTTGTCAAAATTGTCGTCTACTACTGACGATATTATCAATTCTATGGTAAGGATAGGGTAGTCATGAGTCTTTTGCCAAAAGCCTTAACCGTACCAATCAAGTCAAAACTAAGCCGTTGGTTTGCCTCGCGTGCACCCAAAAGTGACAGTGCTACGCTGAATTTGCGCAACGTATATATCTTTTTTAGTCGCGAAGGGATGCTGTTTGCGGTGTTATTAATCATCACCTTTATCGCTGGTATCAATTATGGCAATAATCTGGTGTTGGGGTTATGTTTTTATCTCATCAGTATTTGGCTTATCAGTTTTCATGTGACCTTTGCCCATATCTCAGGGTTGAAAGTGCATTTATTAGAAGTCACCATGGCAGAGGCAGGTGCTCCTGTCTGGGTTACCTTGCAACTACGTAGTGAGAGCCGGCAACCCAGACGGCAGCTATTATTTGGCTTTGAGGATGTGGATAATAAGGTCAAGAGTAGCGTGGACATTCCAAGCTCTGTCTTGGTCACAAGGTTGCAAAGTGAACAAATCATTCGGTTACCTGTCCAGGCCAATGCTCGCGGGCAGTTTGAATTACCACGTCTCAGAATAAAAACAGTTTATCCTTTGGGTATTATGAAAGCATGGTCTTATGTCTATTTTGCCCGTACCGCTTGGGTATATCCAAAGCCTGAAGCATTCGATTGGGAAACGCAGTATGCCATTGCAAGCTCAGAGGATTTGCCAATAGGTGGGCAATATCGCCAAGGCCAAGATGACTTTGAACGGCTCGATAACTACATAGAAGGTGAGTCGCTGGCACGTGTCTCTTGGGGGCATGTAGCTCGCGGTCAAGGAATGCTTACCAAGCACTTCGCTGACCCTCTTGGTCATGAGCAGACGCTAGACTATGCCGATATGCCTGCCGCACAACATGAACAAAAGCTATCACAATTGGCGTATGGTGCGATGACATTAGGTCAGCTAGGCGTGCCATTTACTATGTGCTTACCCAATGATGCACCCTTTGCTACAACGATGGGTGAAGGTGATGAATTTGCGCAAGATTGCTTGCTAAGGTTGGCAAAAGCACCATGATTAATTCTAAACGCTTGCCTTCGAGTAAAGATGTAGAAGCATCTAACAGTACCTTTACAGCAGACTCTATCAAATCTGCAAGCTTCGAGCAGTTGGCTTTGGGTCAAAACATCACTACTCATGTTGCATTAGGTAGTGGCACTAAGTCAGGCAGTAACACCAAATGGTATCGCAAGCTACTTGCACTACCAGCGTATTATTGGATAATAATTGCGCAAGTTATTGTTATTTTGCCGCATGCTGCCCATTTACCATTATGGCTCATAGGCTTTGCTGTGGTGAGTATTATCGCCCAGCTGCCCCGTGTGAAAGCTCGATTCCAAAAAGTAGCTCATCTAAAACGTGTCTATCAAGGCATGCAAATGCTTGGCTTCTTATTGGGTCTTTTGGGATTGTGGTTAACCTACAATACGGCATTTGGGCTAGATATGGGCGTGGCATTTTTAGTGCTATGTCTCATCAGTAAGCTCTGGGAATTGTACAAGCGTCGTGACGCCTATGTGGTATTGAATTTATCGCTATTTGTGCTGGCAGCACTGTTTTTGATGGATCAAGGGCTGATCACTACTTTAGAGGTGGTGATTGGGGCAGTTATTGTATTACTGACATTTATTGCGCTAAACGATGATGGCAATGATCGGGGTGATGGTCGCCTGCGCACTTTAGGTGTATTAGGCATTGGTGCGCTGCCATTATTGGTGGTGCTATTTCTATTTTTCCCTAGGCTACCACCGCTATGGTCGGTACAGCTATCAGGTCAGCAAGCGACCACGGGCGTCTCCGACAGCATGTCACCTGGTGACTTTGCTAACTTAGGACAATCAACGGAGTTGGCATTTCGGGTAGAGTTTGAAAATAACCGTCCACCACAGCAGCAGCTTTATTGGCGCGGATTGGTATTTAGCGATTTTGATGGCGTCACGTGGCGTCGTAACCCTCAACAACGACAGTGGCAACCTTCAGAGCAACGTCCTGCTTGGATTGACAATGCGTTTGCTACCATTCCCGAAGAGGCACAAGTTGCACCAAATAACTATCAAATAATCTTAGAGCCTACTCAGCAAAACTGGCTATTTGGTCTCGATTATCCTTTTGCTCAGCAACAAGATGTCAGCATTACTTCAGATTTCACGTTATTAAAAGACGAGCCTGTCACTCAGCAGCTGCGCTATGACGTATTGCAGTTTTCACCGATGAGTATCGATCCTATCCTTACGGATGAGTCGCGGCGGATGAATCTTGCACTACCAAATGATGGGAATCCGAAAGCAAGAGCATTGGCTCAGCAGCTTTTTTCGCAGTCAGGCTCAGACCCTACGCGCTATATAGCAGCTATCGAGCACTGGATTAATCAAACAGATTTTCGCTATACGTTATCGCCGCCGCGCTTGAATAACAATCGTATTGACGAGTTTTTGTTTGAGACCAAGGCGGGGTTCTGTGAGCATTACTCTTCAAGTTTTACTTTTATGATGCGGGCGGCAGGTATCCCTGCCAGAGTCGTCGCAGGCTATCAAGGTGGTGAGCCGAGCCGTGGTGGTAATGTTTGGGAAGTCCGGCAAATGGATGCACATGCGTGGACTGAGGTTTGGCTTGAGGGTCAAGGTTGGGTACGTGTCGATCCGACTGCTTTTGTAGCACCCGAGCGCGTCGAGCAGGGGATGGATGCGATGACGCAGTCACAAGGCGCTGCGATGTTTGGTGATGGCGCTGGTGCACAGATTGACTATCAACAATATCAAATGCTACAAACTTTACGTCGTCTCTCAGACCAAGCGAGCTACTATTGGCAAAAAGATGTCGTTGGCTACGACCAAGACAAACAAGCAGACTCACTATTCAAATGGTTCAACATCAGCTCCATCACGCAACAAATTATTTGGCTAGCCGCGAGTGCCATTACGGTCATGGTTATTTTGGTGTTTATCATTTGGCAACGTCGCCGTAAACGCTGGCACCCAGTAGATTTACCACTTGCCCAGTTGTCGAAGCGTATAGGTAAGCAAGATAAGTCACTGGCTCGTACTGATGATGAGGGTCAGTTGGCGTGGCTTGAGCGCTTAGCGATGGCTATTGATTCTAGTGCCTCAAATGACACTGATGCGAGCAATACCAGCCAATTGACAGACAGTGATCACCCCAAAGTTATTCAAGATAAAATCACCCAAATCAAACAAGACTATCGTCATCTACGCTATGGACGCTTAAGCACTGTTGAAATCAGTGATAGTGAGTACCAGAAAGTGCTTAAGCAGTTAAGGAAAAACTTACACGAATTGTTGTAAGTCCATTGGTGACACACCCTAGCCAGTAGCAGTTATTAGCAATAGTGAGCGGATAAATGATAGATAGGTTTGGAACAAATAATGCGTAGCACTAAAGATCGTATTCGCCACGCCTTAGCGTTTGAAATCATTGGCCTACTTATTTTCGCACCACTGGCAAGTTGGGTGTTCGGTTTTGAGCTGCACTCAATGGGTGTGATAGCGATCGCTGGCTCTATTGTCGCGACCGTGTGGAATTATTTTTATAATGTCTTATTTGATAATGCCATGCTTAAACTACGTGGTGAAGTAAAAAAGACCGTTCCCATACGAGTGCTACATGCCGCGCTATTTGAAGGTGGTCTGTTAGTGCTGTTCTTGCCAGCGATTGCTTGGTATTTGGATATCAGCCTTTGGGAAGCATTTAAAATGGATATTGCCATGGCGACATTCTATTTGGTATATGCTTTTGTGTATAACTGGATTTATGACAGGGTATTTCCTATCGCTGAAGCCAGCTAACGGTAGTTTTATCCAGATATGTAGAACGTATTAAGGAGCCAATTATATGGCAATATATGTAGATTTTATGCAGATAGAATTTAAAGGTTATAAGTGGTGCCACCTGCTGGCTGATACGTTGCAAGAGCTGCATGAGTTTGCGGCGTTCATTGAATTAGATGAGCGTTTGTTCCATCGTAATGCTAGTTATCCGCATTATGACGTCACTGTACAAATGCGAGAAACCGCGATTGAGTATGGCGCGATCCCTGCTGATCGCAGAAAAATTATCGAGTGTGCTAAAAAGTTAAAAGTAGAATTACATGCACAAATAGCAGAGTACGATAGTTTGAATTGAGGACATGCCTTAATGCATGAAAAAATAAAAAGGTGGGTTATGCTTTCGCTAACTCACCTTTTTTTGCTTAGATTTTTTGACTTTTACTTTGCCACTGCTGCTGTACTGACGCCACTTAGGGCTTTTGAGATGTTATCTATAACGGTGTCACAACCTTTAATATTATGACGGGTTTTTAAGTATTGAGGATCGTTATACGATAGCCATACTTTTTTATCTGCATCTTCACTGATGAGAATTTTTTGTGGCAAATCGATAGCGACGCTTTGCTCGCAATTCATCAATGACGTACCCGCTTTCGGGTTACCAAACATAATAACTTGTGTTGGTCTTAAGGTTAAATCGACACCTTGTGCATTTTTTTGATGATCGACGCGCGCAAATACTTTCATGCCTTTACTTTCGATAATGGCTGCCAGTTTATCAGCAGTCTCTTGGACAGAGTGATGACTTTGCATGGTTATCAAGCCTTTTTCGGCATTGGTGGCAGTCATCGTTATTTTCACCGAGGGCGTGTCGCTGGGTGAATGTAAAATATTTTCGACACTGGCGCAAGAGGCCATGGTCAAAGCCAAAGCGGCGATAGAGACAATTTTAATCATAAGTAATCCTTTTTATGGTGGTCGGTTATCCGTAATAGTTTGTAGCATCACCTATTTATTATGCGTCATAATATTGTGCGTAATAAACGCTGCTTAGTAAAGAGTTGCATTGCAACCTGCTTTAATCAATTACTAAGCCAAGTGCTCTGCTAGATAGTCCACTAACAGCCTGATTTTTGGTGATAACTGGCGGTTGTGCGGATAAATGGCCCAAATGCTTTCTTCAGGCTCTCTATATTTATCCAACAAGCTTATCAGTTCCTTAGATGCTAGGTATTTTTGCACATAATAATCTGGTAGCTGGACGATGCCCAAACCTTTTAGGGCAGCATCAACTAGGCTATGACCACTATTATATTGAATGCTCCCAGAGACGCGCAAATTCCTTTCTTTACCTGCGTCCTTACTAGCACGTGGGTCAGTATCTATAAAGTGCCAGTAGTCACGAGTGCCAAGTAAGCAGTTATGTTGACTCAGCTCGCTCAGAGCGTGCGGTGTGCCATATGTATCAAGATAAGAGGGTGCCGCGCAGACAAAGTTGGTGCGATGGCTGAGTTTTTTTGCCATCATCGTGGAGTCGCTTAATTTGCCGATACGAATCGCTAAGTCGTAACCACCCTCAATCAAATCGATCTTTTGATTACTCAAAAAAGCCGTCACTTCGATATCGCTATATTGCATCATAAAGTCATTGATCAACGGCAGCAATTGTTGTTCGCCATAAGTGACAGGGGCAGTCAGTTTGATCCTGCCTTGCGGTTTTGATTGCAAATTACTGACAGCCTGCTCAGCAGCATCCAAGCCATCGAGCACACTACGGCAATGCTGATAGAACACGCGACCTTCTTCTGTTAATGATACTTTGCGTGTTGTACGATAGAGGAGTTTAATATTAAGGCGTTTTTCTAACGCGCTTATTTGCCGGCTTACTTGTGCCGTTGAGATACCTAGTTCTTTGGCGGCGCGCGTAAAACTCTCGTATTCTGCGACGTAAACGAACTCGCTAACACCATCCCAGCGCATGATTATTACCAATATGTAAAAGATATTTGCAAATATAGCATATTGTTATCACCCTAGAAATAACTATAATGGTAAGCATCTACTCAAATAGTTGGTTGTAATCTAGCTGATTGTAATCATTTTCGAATGAGTATCCCAAAAATATTGGCCTGCTTTTTATAGGCTGTAAATAATAACGAATTAAAAAGAGAAATTCTTATGTCAGATAAATTTATTAAATCAAAAGCCGCCATCGCGTGGGGGCCAAACCAGCCACTATCTATCGAAGAAGTGGATGTCATGCTGCCACGTAAAGGCGAAGTATTGGTCAAAATCGTCGCCAGTGGTGTTTGTCATACCGATGCGTTTACCTTATCTGGTGAAGACCCAGAAGGTGTCTTCCCAGCAATTTTGGGTCATGAAGGTGGTGGTATCGTTGAGCAAATCGGCGAAGGCGTGACCAGTGTCCAAGTTGGCGACCATGTCATTCCCTTATACACCGCAGAGTGTGGCGTTTGTAAAATGTGTACATCAGGTAAAACTAATCTATGCTCAGCGGTACGTGAAACCCAAGGTAAAGGCTTAATGCCAGATGGCACCACGCGCTTTTATAAAGATGGCGAGCCTATCTATCATTATATGGGCTGCTCAACTTTCTCTGAGTACACGGTTTTACCAGAAATATCTTTAGCGAAAGTCAATAAAGAAGCTCCATTAGAAGAAGTTTGTTTGCTTGGTTGCGGCGTGACTACCGGTATGGGTGCAGTCATGAATACGGCAAAAGTCGAAGAGGGCGCTACTGTTGCTATCTTTGGTATGGGCGGTATCGGACTGTCAGCGGTCATCGGTGCTGCGATGGCAAAAGCCAGCCGTATCATCGCGATTGATATCAATGAAAGCAAGTTTGAGCTAGCAAAAAAGTTGGGTGCCACTGACTGCATTAATCCAAAAGACTATGACAAGCCAATTCAAGAAGTGATTGTTGAACTGACTGACGGCGGGGTTGATTACTCGTTTGAATGCATCGGTAATGTCGATGTCATGCGCTCAGCACTAGAGTGCTGTCACAAAGGTTGGGGCGAGTCGGTCATCATTGGTGTCGCTGGTGCCGGACAAGAAATCTCTACTCGTCCATTCCAGTTAGTGACTGGTCGAGTCTGGCGTGGATCAGCATTTGGCGGTGTCAAAGGTCGTTCAGAATTACCAGGCTACGTTGAGCGTTATCTGGCGGGTGAAATCCCACTACAAGACTTCATTACCCATACTATGCCACTAGAAGACATCAACGAAGCGTTTGACTTGATGCATAAAGGTGAGAGTATTCGTACGGTCATCCATTTCTAAAAAATATTGTGCAAGAGCAATATCTGACAGTAACGTTAGATATTGCTCTGAAAATACGGTTTTAAAAATAAAAAGGCCGCTTCGATTTCGAAGCGGCCTTTTTTAAAGCTTATAAAATCGTCTTAGAGAAAATCAATAACAACTCAGTAGACACATTTCTTAAGCGCTATTTTTTCTACAGTATTTTATATGTATGGTTACAGACCCATTCACTCAGTCATGCTGGCCAATTGCTCTAATATACTGACGTAGTTTTCGACCCCTTGAGCACCGCTAACAAGATGACGCTCATTGAAGATAATCGCCGGTACACTTTGAATGCCTTGCTGTTGCCAATGCTGTTCTTCTGCTCGTACTTCCTTAGCAAAGAGCTGACCCTCTAATATTGCTAGCGCTTCACTACGATCAAGTCCAGTCTCTGCTGCAATATCAGCAAGCACGTTGATATCTGAAATATCTCTGTTATTGGTAAAATGCGCGGCAAACAACGCTTGTTTTAATTCATGCATACGGCCTTGCTGATCAGCGAAATGTAGCAGCTGATGCAAATCAAAGGTGTTGTGCATGCGCGTGTCATCATTGAAGTTAAACTCAAAGCCAACCTCAGAGCCAGCTTCAGCCATTCTGATTTGACTAGCATCTGACTCTTGCTTGGTCGAGCCATACTTTTCGATGATGTGCTCACGTAGGTTTTGACCCTCGCTTGGCATGTTTGGGTTTAGCTCAAACGGGTGCCAATGGATAGTGTGAGCCGTGTTGGTTTGCTCAAGTGCTGCTGCCAATTGACGATAGCCAACGACGCACCAAGGGCAGACGACGTCTGAGACGATGTCTATTCGGAGTGGTTTTTCTGATGGGCTCATATTTCCTCGCAGGGATTGTTATTTGTATTTTATTTAAGGATTCTAATTGCTCATATATCTCATCTAAATGTGTCTGCTCAGAGATAGTTATCGACCAAGAAGCCTCAGTAATAATCATGCTTTAAACATCAAGCGTTAATGAACATTTAAAGCACAATCAGGTGAATACAATGCGCTCTGAGTGACTCGTTTGCTCACTGGATTGCTATTATTCATAGCTGCTTTTTTGCGATAAGGCGGTCAAAAATCAACCTCTGATAACAAAACGTATGAATATTTAACCAATCTGTCATGGCCATGAAATGGGATTTTCTCTACAGTAGCTTTGCCGACATGGGTAGTTGTGATTTATAACCCATGCTAACACCAAGTATTTAGAAAATAACAAAAACTTAATATTCTATACAGGATGCACAAATGAAAAATATTACTGAAGCGATGAACTGGCGTTACAGCACAAAAGCATTTGATACCAACAAAAAAATCTCAGCAGAAGATTTTCAAAGCCTAAAAGATATCTTGCGTCTCAGTCCTTCGAGCACTAATATCCAACCTTGGCATTTTGTGATTGCTGATGATGAGGCTGGTAAAGCTCGAATCGCAACAGGCACTGAGGGCATGTATGAATTTAATACGGCAAAAGTAAAAGACGCTTCACATGTCATCGTATTTTGTAGTCATGTCTATGCTGATGACGAGTTTTTGAATGAAATACTAGACAAAGAAGACGCTGATGGCCGTTTTGCGGAACCAAAATTTAAAGAGCAGATGCACCAAGTGCGTAAGATGTTTTTGGATATTCGCCGTTATGAGCAAAAAGACGAGCCACACTGGTTGATAGAGCAGCTATATCTCAACATGGGTGCTTTGCTACTCGGAGCTGCGACTTTAGGTATTGATGCCGTTCCTATGGAAGGAGCGGATTTGAAAGCACTTGATGAAGAGTTTGATTTACGTAGCAAGGGCTATACGGCTGTTGCGGTCGTATCGCTTGGTTATCGTAGTGAAGATGACTTTAACGCTGAGTTGCCAAAATCACGCTTTGATGAAGAGAGCATTATTACAAAAGCTTGAGCTATCACAAAAGCTTCAGTTATCATGATAGCCTCATGAAATGATGTGGTCGATCCTGAACACAATGGACACACGACACTATAGCAGTAAGGCCAGTAGAACTATTAGGGTCAGTAGAACATGATGACTGTATGTACTACTTTTATTCTGGCTTGGCTATATCGCCCCTATGTGAATATTCAATACGCCCTGATGAGAGAGCCCAACCACCAACATGATAGAAACAGAACGCTTATATCTTAGACAGTGGCGAGCAAGTGATTTTGCGATATTCGCTGAAATGAATGCTGATCTTGACGTGATGAAATACTTTCCTAAGCCATTATCACCGAAAGTGAGCGATGCGATAGCTAATAAATGCTCGCAGCTTATTAAAGATAAAGGTTGGGGGTTTTGGGCGGTCAGTCTAAAAGAGACAGATACCTTTATCGGTATGGTTGGCTTAAATGAAGCGCACGCTGATATGCCTTTTGCAGCTACTATTGAGATTGCTTGGCGACTACACAAAGATTATTGGGGACAAGGTTATGCAACGGAGGCAGCACGGGCTTCATTAAATTTTGCATTTGACACATTAGGACTCGATGAAGTCGTTGCCTTTACGGCTGTTATTAACGAGCACTCGCAACTCATTATGCAGCGTATTGGCATGAGTAATACACAAGAAAACTTTTATCATCCAATGCTTGATTCTAATCATCGGCTTGCTGAGCACGTTTTGTATAAGATTACTCCGGATCGGAGGTCGTGAATGTGTTTTCAGTATATTTTCATTACTATGTGAGCATTACGAAATAGCAGTTCTAGAATAAGAGTAGAAAGCATAGGTAATGTAGGATGCGCTAAATATGAGGACGCGCCCTAGTTAGGAAACCTCCTTAGTTAAGAAATCTCAATCCAGAGGTTTTGAGTGCCCATACTAGCTCTACAAAGGCGCGACTATTCGTCAGAGGCTCACCATCGATAATGAGCACATAGCCTGAACCATCAATCCATAAGAATACAAAACTGGTCTCAGGAATGAGCAGATCGACCTGCTGAAAGAAAGAGATCGCTTGGCTTTCTACGGCCCATCCACGTTGCTTTTGTCGTAGCATAAACCCTGAAAAATCAGCTGCCGCCACACTGAGCATATCTGCTTCTTCTTGACTGTAGCCAATACGTGCTAAGCAAAACCCTTCATCAGAGCCAATGGCAGCACGGCGTTTGCCCGATAAGCTGGCCACCACATAGGGTAAAAACTGATCGAGTGGCAGATTGGGCGCTGGTAACAGAAGAGACAGTTTCTCAATCCAACCTTGTTCTATGAAATTTTGCAGCCATTCATCAGAGTAGCGTTCAAGCCAGTCGGCAGCGAGTAACGTCTGCGCATAGGATAACAAGTCTTGTAGTGATAGCTGCTCCTTAGTGGGCTCACCTTGTGAAAATGCCTCAAAAATACCGGCTGGGGTTAGAGTCAGATACGTTTTATCAGCATTTAAATAAGAAGACATAGCAGCTACCATTATGATGAAGGTTATAGAGTGGCGATAAATTAGGTTTTCATATAGTTGAATTCAAATAATTTTGATACAAGGAAGCCGAGTGTAAGTTATACATTAGTATGCTTAGCGAGGATGACGATGTAGAAAATTTATATGGATTTGACTATAGTTTGATCAAGGTGCTGCTGACAGTTGTTCCAACGCGCATCGAATTGCCAGTCGCTTTTGCCCAAGCGAAACCACACTAATGAGAAAGCAAGGCGATCATTGCGAGCGATGCAGTGTGCAAAGAACTCGTTTTCGACTTGCTCAATCGTGCCCCAATCCTCATTAGTACGTGCTTGCATTAGCTCGGCTGTGATTTCTTTGGAGATTTCCTTGGCGTCATCGCTACTGATACGCAACCGTTGTTTTTGCTCATTGAGAGACGGCGATATCAATACACTCCATCGGGTCGCAAGCATACTATTGCGTTGAATATATGTTTTTTTATCAATACAGTCGCGAAACCCTTGTTGAATATGAGGGTGCAGGCGATCTTTGACACGAATGAACAGGTTATTTACATCATAAGGAATGTCATACCAACAGCCATAAAAGAAGTCTGCAACAGCACCTTGCAGCGGCTCTCTCTCGGTCAATAGTAGCGCCGCATTGATGCGTTGTTCATGAAAGTGACGGTTGTTGGGTGCCAAAAACACTTTGCGCGAGTATAAGCGGAATACTCGCCGCGCTTCCATTTCGTTTTCTTTAATAAGATCTGAATCAGACATAACAGTGTCCTTTGAGTCATGGTCGCTATATAGTCAAATTCATATAAATCCGCTACATCGTCATCCTCGCTAAGCATACTAATGTATCACTTACACTCGGTTTACTTGTATCGAAATTATTTGAATTCACTACAGTCAATTCCATATAAATCAGATAGATTGTCAGGCCCGTTCAGTCTACTGTTTATAGTGCTCTTACTTGTAGTGCTCTTACCTGTTTTCTATTGCGTATGTAGCCCAGTAATTAGCCCAACTATTAGTCTAGCAATGTCTGCATCAAATCTATCATAAATTCGGCATCTTCTTCATTCATCGCTTCAAACCCTTGAGGCATACCAAGTTCGGCCAAGGCTTCTTGACCATCATCATCGTTATGCAGATTGAGAATGGCTTCTATAAAGATTTGTGCATCAGGGAATCCGTCTTTGATAAGTAGCACGTGGCTGATGTCAGCCAAGTCACTTTCGATAAGTACGGAGAGCTGGGTCTTGGTCAACCGCGAAAAGCTATGAAAAATCTCTGCCAAAAAGAACGCGGCTTGGGCCTCACCCTTAATGACTTTACGGGCAGCTGCCTGATAGGTTTCAGTGACATCCCATGTCAGATCAGATTCTTCGATATCAACGGCTTCTAGCAAACGCAAGCCAATCAGTTTGACATCTCGGTTGTCTGCCATGGCGACAGTCGCACCAGCATGAATGTCTTCTAAACGAGTGATATCGCTATTGGCTGCTGCCGCAATGACCATCTCATCAGACTTGCCGATAGGACGAGCGACGGCTCGGTAGCCTTGCTCACGGATTAGGGTTGCGGCATCAAAAGGGTTGGCGTAAATGACCTGAATGTCACCAGCATTGATGACTTGCTCTTGCTCAGCATGTGATGCAGGGATGTTTAAGTGCATATTTAAGTTGGCACGTTTTTGAATCAACGTATTGAACATGTGCCAGCCTGCAAAACGCTCAGGCGAAAAATCTGGGGCGATTAACATATTGTGTGTCGTCATGATTTAGCCTTCCTCATTTTGTTTCATTTGGGCATATTGCACCATTGCCGCTTCGATTTTGCTGCGTGATGGCTTGCGTCGTACGGATGTATAGCCTACAGTTTCGCCGTGACGAACGTTAGGTACGACGGTTGCATAGACCCAATAATGACTACCATCTTTGCATAAGTTTTTGACGTAGCCATGCCATTTTTTTCCAGACTCAGCAGTGTCCCACAGGTCTTTATAAGCCGCTTTTGGCATGTCAGGATGGCGCAAAATATAATGCTGTTGGCCAATCAATTCATCGACATGGTAACCGCTAATCTCAACAAAAGCATCGTTGACGTGTGTCAGTATGCCATCCAAATCGGTACGCGATACAATCAATTTGCCATCTGGATAAGGACGTTCGATACCCGTGTCATAGACAGTACGTGACGTGCCATCATGGTAAGTCAGGGTAATCTGTTCGGCAGGCATATCAGGCTTGTGTGCATCAGGGATTGGAGAACCCATGGTCATCTCCTTCATTGGTCGTTATGTAGTCAATCCTGCATAAATTGGATACGGTATCAGCCTTGCGTAGTCTACTACTTGTAGTACTTTCACTCGACTTCTTTGTATCCAAATTATATTGAATCGACTATGTTTATAGTAATTAAAAAGCTAATAAATTCGATAAGCAACTGCCAATCAAATGAGCTTTGCAAGGGCTTCTGAGGCACGTTTGATATCTAAAAATATCAAACCAAGCTTGGCATTTGGTTTTGCCATAATAGTGAGTACCGCCTCATCTCCCGATGACGTCATAATAACGTAGCCTTTTTCACCCTGAATCATAATACGATCGATACTACCACGCGCCAACTCACGACCTGCACGATCACCCAACGATAATAATGCTGCTGACATAGCACCCACACGATCTTCATCGACGCCAGTTGGTAGAGCTGAAGCAATCATCAGACCATCGTTAGAGATTAGGGCAGATGCTTCAACATCTGCTGATGAGCTGTTTAAGTCTTCCAATATCTGTTGAAATGAGTCTGTACGCATATCGCTTTCTCTATGATCAGTGGTGGATTGTTTAAGTAAAAAAACTGGTTAACTATATCCTTGCTTTAAGAAAGGTATTCTAACTCCTTACTAATGATATTGATATACATTTGCTCAATAAAAAACGACATTTTTGGAATTTTTTGCCGTTTACCATCGAATATTTGCCTTTTATCCTTGGTTTCTAAAGGAATTTGACAGAAATCCATTACTTCTAGTAAGGAGATAATGAACGAGTTGGCCTAATTATTTATATTTTTTGATCAGCAATACTATCTGTAGAGCTATTAATCGATGTCTAAAAATTCTGCTAAACAATGCAGCTTAGATTTAGCTAACAAAAATCGCTTATATGTTTCTATGATAGAGATATTTACTAGACTTATAAGTCTTAAAGATGGTATATAGTTATAAGGCGAAAAATGTTGACACCTATCTATTTTCTATAGATATATGAATTCAGTCAGCTTTCTTAATCCCATCTGTCTCTACAAACGCTAACGTGTTGTAGGGACGATTTTAGTTTTACATCAACGTTCGCAATCTTCTTATCCGTTGTGATATCAAGCGACATTGACGTAAGTAAATACGATCCCCAGTTTTATCCTAAGGAAGAGATGTATGAGTATCAGTCAGGCCATCGAAAAAATCGAAGCACGTTATGCGCATCAGCCAGAGTTTATTCAAGCAGTAAAAGAAGTGGCGATTACGATTAAACCTTTATATGATGCTCATCCTGAATATAGTGCATTGAAAGTATTTGAGCGTTTGGTGGAGCCTGATCGGGTATTTGGTTTTCGTGTCAATTGGGAAGATGATAAAGGCGACGTGCAAGTCAATCGTGGCTGGCGTGTGCAGTTCTGCAATGCTTTAGGCCCTTATAAAGGGGGTCTTAGATTCCATCCTACCGTCAATCAGTCGGTACTAAAGTTCTTAGGCTTTGAGCAAATCTTTAAAAATGCGCTAACTGGCTTGCCTATTGGTGGCGGTAAAGGTGGGTCAGATTTTGATCCTAAAGGTAAAACGGACAGTGAGATTCGCCGTTTTTGCTACGCCTTCATGCGTGAGCTACATCATTATGTGAGCAAAGACATGGATGTGCCTGCTGGTGACATCGGTGTCGGCGGTCGAGAAGTCAGCTACATGTTTGCGATGTATAAGAATTTAACACGTGAATCAACAGGTGTTATCACTGGTAAAGGCGTGGGCTTCGGTGGTAGCTTGATGCGTACAGAAGCGACTGGCTATGGTGCGGTATATTTCTTAGAAAATATGCTTCTCGCCCAAAATGACACGCTAAAAGGCAAAAAGGTGCTGATATCAGGCGCAGGCAATGTCTCACTCCATGCTGCCGAAAAAGTGAATGCACTTGGTGGTATTGCCATAACGGTCTCTGACTCGCAAGGGACTTTGCATGATGAAAAGGGTCTTAATCAAGAAAAAATTGATTGGCTCAAAAAACAAAAACAGCAGAACAAGCCGTTAGCAGAGTATGTTGATGTTCATGGTGGAGAGTGGCTTGCCAAGCAAAAACCATGGCAGTTTAAGGCTGATATTGCGATTCCATGTGCTACTCAAAACGAAGTCAATGAAGCTGATGCCAAACTGTTCGTCGAAAATGGTGTGAAGTACGTGGTTGAAGGCGCGAATATGCCGCTCACTGCTGAAGCGATTGATCATATCCGTTTGCACCGTGTCCATTATGCACCTGGTAAAGCTGCTAATGCTGGCGGGGTAGCAGTATCTGCGCTTGAAATGTCGCAAAACTCTGTCCGTCAATATCAAACCTTTGAGCAAGTCGATGAGCGTCTAAAAGGTATTATGAAAGATATCCACGACAGTGCTGCGAACGCTTCAGAACAATATGGTCAAACTGACAATGGTTATGTCGATTATATGGCTGGTGCCAATATGGTTGGTTTCAAACGTGTGGCTGATGCGTTGGTCGCTTTTGGTATTTTAAACTAAGGCGCTACTATATAACTCATAGCCTCATCTAATCATTGCAATAACCAATACTGTGTTTGTCCTCTTGAGACAAACGCAGTATTTTTTTATCGAAATAATAGCAATGGCTACTCGAAAATGAACGTTTCTATAGGTGATGTATTTAGATTGAGTGTCCAAACAAAGTAATTACACTTTGATACTTTTTCATCCTACAGTGAGTAGAAAACCTCGCTAACATGTACCTACGAATAACGAAGCCAACGTTTATTGATAATGAAGAGTAAGCGCTTGGCTAAAAAAGTAAGTCATCAGTGAAGGAGATAATATCATGGGAAAGCTGTCTAAAAAGATGCAGTTGACCACTTTAGGTGCAGGCCTAGCAGTCGCATTAACCGCAGGTGTCATGAGCACGACTGCCATAGCCGCTCAAACAAATCTATCTACCGAAGTAAAAGCAGCAAAAGGTAACAAGGTTGGCTTAAAGCAAGCGATCACTATCGCAACCAAAAATGCATCAGGTATGCTCATCAGCGCTGATTATGATGAGGACGACGATGATACAGAAAACGGTGTATACGAAATAGAATTTAGCACGGCTAGCGATAGCTATGAAGTGATCGTTGATGCTATTACGGGGGAAGTTGTCAGCACTGATACTGAACGGTTAGGTCGTGATGATATTAACGATTACAACGTACAGCGCCGTGTGAAAGTAAATGTCATGAGTGCGATAGGGATCGCTGAGAAGAAAATAGGCGGTATGACATTAGAAGTTGAGTTTGAAGCAGACCGTGATTACAGTGATCATCCTTTATATTACAAAGTGGATTTATTAAAAGGTGATGAGGTCGTCGGTATTAACATCGACGCTAATACAGGTGAGACGTTTGCCAACAAATATAAGCGCTAGTAGCAATGTTAATAACAACGTTAATAGTAACTGTAATAGCAACGTTCAAACAGACCAAACCAAAGCCATTAGCTGAACATATCAGCTAGTTGCTTTTTTGATGGCGATAAATAAAGGTAGGTTGATTACAAGGTAGGTTGATTATATTGTCTCGCGCCATTTACCTTGAACCATGATGCATTGGATAGGATTTAACCCCATCTGATAGGCCAAGTCAGCAGGACGGGCGATATCCCATAGTGCCAAATCAGCATCACAGCCCACTTCTATTTTACCTTTATTCGGTAGTCCTAAAGCTTGAGCTGCATGGACGGTCGCGCCTGCTAGTACTTCTTCGGGCGTCAGGTAAAACAACGTACAGCCCATGTTCATGGTCAACAACAGCGACGTTAACGGTGAAGTGCCAGGATTACAGTCGGTTGAAATAGCCATAGGAACTTGGTGTTTGCGCAAAGCCTCAATCGGCGGCAACTTAGTGTCACGTAGCGTATAAAATGCCCCTGGCAATATCACGGCAACGGTATTGCTAGCCGCCATTTTTTTGATGTCTTCTTCTGACAAGTGCTCTAGATGGTCGCTCGATAGCCCTTTATATTCAGCAACTAAGGAACTGCCGCCTATATCAGACAGCTGCTCAGAGTGCAGTTTGACTGGTAGATCCAATGAGCGAGCTACTTCAAACACTCGTCTGATTTGTTCTGTGCTAAAGGCGATGTTTTCACAGAAACCGTCGACCGCATCGACTAAACCTTCTGCATACAGAATTGGCAGCCACTCGCAAACTTGCTCAATATAGTCGTCCGCACGGTCTTTGTACTCAGTAGGTAGGGCGTGCGCCGCTAGGTAAGTTGTGCTCACATGAATGTCGTATTTGTCTCCTAACTGACGAGCGACCGTGAGCATTTTGCGCTCCGTGTCTAACTCCAAGCCATAACCAGACTTGATTTCGATACTGGTGACGCCTTCTTTCATAAGCGCGAGTAAGCGCTTTTCACTTTGTGCAAATAGCGATTCAATACTGGCGGCGCGGGTAGCACTGACCGTCGCGACAATACCGCCGCCTTGTGCTGCAATGTCTTGATAGCTAGCGCCTTGCAAACGCGCTTCGAACTCATTGCTACGGTTGCCGCCATAGACGATATGCGTATGACAGTCAATAAGCCCTGGGGTTATCCATTTTCTATCCACATCTGTGATTTGATGGTCTGGATATTTAGGCAAATGAGCAGTGATTTGATCGTGTGTGCCAACCCAAGCAATTTTACCGTTTTTAATACCGATAGCCGCGTGAAGTAGCTGACCGTATGGGATGCTATCAGCGTGCTCATTTGTAGCATCACCTTTATTGACATTAAAACCATGCTGCGCTGAAAAAGTCGCAAGATTGGCATTGATAATAATATGATCAAATGATGTCATAGTAGACTCGTCTAGCGTCTGTTCTGTAGGGTTTTTCAATACGGAGTTCTTTGATTCATTCATAATATGCTCCTGATTTTTGTGAAGTCGATGATCTTTGTTGGCAAGATCTAAGCGCTAAGTAAGTGCTGCTCTACAATAGTGGCCAGTAAGCGAGCAGCGACTTTACAGCTACGACTGTCAATATCAAAGGTAGGATTGATCTCAGCAATGTCTGCCATTTTTACTTTGCCTGATGCCATGATGGTTTTGACCATACGCTCAACGAAACCCAGCTCAATACCGTAAGCGGCAGGTGCGCTCACACCTGGAACGACACTGGCAGGTAAGCAGTCCATATCGATGGTCAGATACACTATATCGACCTGATCTACAAAGCTTTTGACCCGCTCAGCAAGTGTATCCCAAGGCTGATAATGACAGTCTTCATCACTAATGACCTGTACGCCCAATTGCTCGGCACGATCAAAAAGCGCCGCGGTATTCGAGAATCGACTGACACCGATACAGCAGTAATGAAAAGGCTGACCATGTGCATCAAGATGCTCAGCAATTTGGCGAAAAGGTGTACCAGAGGTTGCTACGTCAGACTGACGAATATCAAGATGAGCATCAAAATTAATAATCCCGATAGTAGGTGCTGTGTTTGTGCTGATAGTTGTATCGTTTGCCTTTTCTAAGGCCTGCCATAATCCTAAAAAGCTACCATAAGCAATGGCATGACCACCGCCAAGCCCGATGGGTAGTCCACCTTGTTTGACGATAGTGCTGACTTCTTCAGCATACTTGATCTGAGCTTGCTCAAGGGCGCTCTCGGCAAAGCCATCATTATCATCACAATGAATGTCGCCAGCATCACCCAATAAGGTTGATAATTGACCATCAAAACGTTGTTGTAAATCAGCGATGACTGGCAGCGTAGCAAAAGCTCGACGAATCAATGGCGGGGCAGCTCTGGCACCTACGCGACCCTGATTGCGTCTGACGCCTTGATCACATGCAAAGCCAATTAGCCCAATATTTTGATCCTCGTAAGGCTGAGCAAGCTGATACCAATAGCGGGCACGCGCAGTCTCAAATGGCTCTGCACGTCCTGTCCATTGGGTCATATCAGCAGGTGTATGGCTAATGGGTGTGGTAGTCGTTGCTGTTGTTCTCGCTATTGTCATCGCTGTTCTCCGCCCATTAATATTTATTTAGACTCATACCAATCGCTGCGTAGTGACTGCCAATGTTCAGAAAGCGTGCCGTTTAATACCAACTGCTTAGCTGCTTCAATATCAGGGGCGAGGTAGCGATCTTTATCATAGAAAGTCACTTTCTCACGTAGTTTTCGATGCGCCACAGTCAACGGCTCTGAGGTGTCTAGTCCACGATGGAAATCGATACCTTGACCAGCAGCCAATAGCTCAATGCCGATGATGGTCGCGGTGTTTTGCGCCATCTCATAAAGACGGCGAGCGCAATAGGTTGCCATAGACACATGGTCTTCTTGGTTAGCCGAGGTCGGAATGCTATCGACACTACCAGGATGGGCGATAGATTTATTTTCTGAGGCTAGTGCTGCGGCGGTTACATGCGCAATCATAAATCCTGAGTTTACCCCAGCATTATCCACTAGGAATGGCGGCAGACCACCTGATAGCGTTGCATCGATCAGCAAGGCCACACGGCGCTCAGACATAGAGCCAATCTCTGCGATTGCCAAGGCTAAAATATCAGCGGCAAAAGCGACTGGCTCAGCATGGAAGTTACCACCTGATATGGCGACAGGGCCATCTTCGTTATTAAAGATAAGTGGGTTGTCAGTTACCGCATTAGATTCGATCAATAGCGTTTTACCTGCTTGGTTGATGATATCGAGACAGGCTCCCATGACTTGCGGCTGACAGCGTAAGCAGTAAGGATCTTGCACTCTATCGTCTTGCTCGCCGTCATGTGAGGCACGAATAGCACTGCCTTTGATTAATTGACGGTGTGCTTTGGCGATTTCGATTTGACCATGATGGCCACGTACTTCGTGAATACGCGCATCAAACGGTGAATCGGAGCCTTTGGCAGCATCAATCGACATCGAGCCAACGATGGTCGCAGTCTCAAGTAAATCACGCGCTAAGAAATAACCCCGTAAAGCTAGCGCGGTTGATACCTGCGTACCGTTGATAAGTGCAAGGCCTTCTTTGGCTGCAAGAGTAATAGGCTCAAGTCCATGCTGGGCTAGGGCATCAGCGGCAGGCACTTTTTTACCCGCAACAAACACATCTCCTTCGCCCATCATCGCAAGTGTCATGTGTGACAAAGGGGCTAGGTCACCAGATGCGCCGACCGACCCTTTGGCTGGAATATTTGGTGTGATTTGATTGTTGATTAAGCCAAGTAAACTATCAACCACCTCGCGGCGCACACCAGAGACACCTTGCGCCAAACTGGCGACTTTCATCACCATAATCAGTCGTACTACGCCTGCAGGAAGAGCTTCACCAGTGCCTACCGAATGAGAAACGATCAAGTTGCGCTGAAGTAGCTCAAGTTGGTCGTCACTGATACGCGTCTTTGCCAATAGGCCAAAACCAGTATTAATACCATAAGCGCTTTTGTCGCGTGCAATGATGGTTCGTACATCTTCATGCGAGGCATCTATTGCCTTATAAGCGCTCTCTGGTAATGTCAATATGAGAGGCTGCTCATAGATATCACGTAGTATCTTAAAGCTAAGCTGGCGAGGGTGTAGGGTTAGTTGTTTGATGTCGTTCATAGGGGTAATCCTAGGGTTGTAAGCCATATGGGTGATATTATTTTTGTTTCGTGTCTTTATTAAAATTAAATTGTTGAAGTGTTTTTTAATCAACGCAATAGCTATTATCGGGTTTGAATTTTTTAGCCAATCCAGTTGAAGTACATGGCCAGTTGTCCGAATGCCGCAGCCAATAAAATACTGAGTATCACGCGCTCGAACCAAATGATGACCATTTTGCCAACAGAGACAGGAATCTCGGTCGCAAGCACACACGGAATCATGGCTGAGAAGAACAGCACACTGCTAATGGAAATGACCCCTGCCACATAGCGTGTCAATATGTCTGCCTCACTCAGTAGTAATGCTGGCAAGAACATCTCAGCCAATCCCGCTGACATTCCTTTGGCAGCGACGAGCGGTTCCGGTAGGCCGCCAAGCCATGTAAAGGGATAAAGAAGCAAGCCCAACGCATCGAACACGGGCGTATATTTTGCTAATAGCAATCCTGTTAAGCCGACAGCGATGATAGACGGCACGATAGCGGCGGCCATCGTTAGACCGTCACGAAAGTTAGACCATAAGATTTGTTTGAGGTCAGTGGCACGGCGTGAAGTAGACAAACCCAAATCAAATGCTGCAGCCAGCCGTGTACCACCTTTATGATCTAAAGCGGGACGTTCGACATTATCATCAAAGAGACTGATAGGTGGAATACGAGCGGTAATCGCAGTGACAATAAAGGTAATTACTAGCGTAGACCAAAAGAACACATTCCAAAACTCCATCAATCCAAGCGTTTTGGCAACAATCACCATGAATGCCGCTGATACGGTTGAAAACCCAGTTGCAATGATAATGGCTTCACGCGCTGAGTATTGCTTTTGCAAGTACACGCGATTGGTGATGAGCAAACCAATGGAGTAGCTACCGACAAAGGAAGCAACGGCATCAATCGCTGATGAACCTGGGGTTTTCCAAATAGGTTTCATAATTGGCTGCATAAGCACACCAACCATTTCTAGTAAGCCAAAACCAACCAAGAAGGCCAATATCAGCGCCCCAAGCGGTACAATCATACCCACCGGTAAGGCCAATTTTTCAAATAGAAACGGCAGCATGTCCTTTTCCATCATAAAGGCAGGCGCTACGTCAGCCACATACATCACTGCCAGTATCAGACCCATGATGTTAAAAGCAGTCATAATCATGTGAGTGATATTTTTACGCCATGAGCCATCGATAAAAGGCTTACTCACACCGTAGAACATGAGTAGAAACAGTAATGTCACGGACAAGGTATGCTGCTGAGTGACTAGATAGGTCGCGCCATGATCGAACAAAATCGTGCTTTTTTCACCAATGGTAAATGGTACGAAGAACATCACCAAACCGATGGCACTGAATACGATAAGCTGTATCAAAGCAATAGGGGTTGATAGCAGTTTTTTTGACGATGTCGTTGGATTTTCATCGTGCAGATCAGATGTTGTATTTTGCTCAATCATATTATCCTCCTTGATAAAACGCCGAAAATATCCTTACACCCAGTTACAGCGTATAAGGACAAGGGGTAAACTATTTGATCATTGGCAGATTCAATCCATAATCTCTCGCTGTTTTGATTGCTAACTCATAACCTGCATCGGCGTGACGCATAACCCCTGAGCCGCAGTCATTGACTAACACGCGTGATAAGCGTTTGGCAGCCGCATCGGTACCATCTGCGACGATGACCATGCCTGAGTGCTGCGAGTAGCCCATGCCAACACCGCCGCCATGATGCAATGATACCCAAGTGGCACCACCTGCCACATTGAGCATGCCGTTCAATAATGCCCAGTCAGATACCGCATCTGAGCCATCTTTCATGCTCTCTGTTTCGCGGTTTGGACTGGCAACAGAGCCTGTGTCTAAATGGTCACGACCGATGACGATAGGACCTTTTAGCTCACCATTTTTGACCATTTCATTAAATGCCAAACCTGCTTTGTCACGCTCGCCCAATCCTAACCAGCAGATACGAGCAGGCAAGCCCTGAAATTGAATACGCTCTTTTGCCATATCTAACCAGCGATGAATATGTTTGTTTTCAGGGAACAGCTCTTTGATTTTTTGATCGGTCTTATAGATATCTTCTGGATCACCTGACAACGCTACCCAGCGGAATGGGCCTTTACCTTGACAGAACAATGGACGAATATAAGCGGGTACAAATCCTGGGAAGTTAAAGGCATCTTTGACCCCTTCATCAAAAGCAACCTGACGGATATTGTTGCCATAATCAGTCGTTGGGATATCCATTGCTTGTAGATCTAGCATCGCCTGTACGTGTACGGCGCAAGATTCAGCGGCTGCTTTGGTCAGTGCTGCGTGTTGCTCTGAATCTTCTTGTGCGGCTTTCCATGCTTCCACTGTCCAGCCACTTGGCAGATAGCCATTAATCAAATCATGCGCCGAGGTTTGATCGGTGACCAAATCAGGCTTCATGCCACCAGCATTAGCACGCTTGACCATCTCAGGCAGGATATCTGCGGCATTGCCAAGTAGGGCGATAGAGATGGCTTCACCCGCATCGGTATGTTGTTTGATTAACTCGTAAGCATGGTCGAGGTTATCTGCTTGCTTGTCGACATAACCCGTACGCAAGCGGAAATCGATACTAGACTGCTGACACTCGATGTTTAGTGAAGTTGCCCCTGCAAAGGTCGCGGCTAGTGGCTGCGCACCGCCCATACCGCCAAGACCAGCGGTCAGAATCCAACGGCCTGCCCAGCTACCGTCATAATGCTGACGACCTGCTTCTACAAAAGTCTCGTAAGTACCTTGGACGATGCCTTGCGTACCGATATAAATCCAGCTACCGGCGGTCATTTGGCCATACATCATTAAGTCTTTGCGATCTAACTCGTTGAAGTGCCCCCACGTTGCCCAGCGCGGTACTAGGTTGGAATTGGCAATCAAGACGCGCGGTGCATTTTCATGCGTTTGAAACACGCCTACTGGTTTACCAGATTGCACCAATAACGTCTCATCATCTTCTAATTCTTTTAGCGACTCTAGGATTTGATCGTAGCTTTCCCAGTTGCGTGCTGCGCGTCCGATACCACCATAGACGACTAGGCTTTTTGGGTTTTCCGCCACATCAGGATGCAGGTTGTTTTGCAGCATGCGATAAGGGGCTTCGGTCAGCCAGCTTTTGCAATGTAGCGTAGAGCCAGTAGGCGCAGAGATATTACGGCTCTCATCGCGTCGAGTAGGTTTGTTGCTATTGTTATCAGTAGTCATGGTCAAATCCTTGTGAAATCTTTTAAGTCGATTGGGCAATTAAAGTGGGTGGTTTACAATCAGTCTAAGAGTGCACTCAACTGCTTGCTAAACTGGCTAGATTATCGATACTGCCGTAAAGTTGTATATACAAATTATCAAAGTTTATTTTTTCATGCAAGGATTTTTTATGGATAGCCGCATTATTTTTGTTATTAACTCGATCAAGACTAAACGCTTAGACATATTGACTAAGGCTTGCATGGCGGTCTCGTGATATTATGTGGCTACTTTTATTAGAAAAATTGACGGTTAAAAACGGACATGACAAAGACGATTCCGGCGTATCAACGTATAAAAAATGCCATATTAGACAATATTCACTCTGGTAAATGGCAAGCAGGTAACGCGATTTCGACAGAAATGGCACTGGCTGAAGAGTTTGGTGTGTCACGGATGACGGTGAATCGCGCCTTAAAAGAGTTGAGCGAGGAGCGGGTATTAGAGCGTCGGCAAGGGTCAGGGACGTTTGTCGCGCAGCAGCAGTTCAACCATACGTTTGTTGAAGTGCGCAATATCGCACAGGACTTGAAGTCAGCCAATCGCGACTATCGAGCAGAGGTTGTGAGTAAGCGTGCTATTACGGCCGACATGCTCGATGATGAACTACGGCGTGATTTTGGTATTAATAAGGTTGATGGCGGTCTTGGCAAGGATGGTAGTAGCGAAGCATCCGTTCTATATGAAGTAAAAATCATTCACTTTGCGGATGGTCAGCCGATACAGTTTGAAGAGCGTTGGGTGGATGCGAACAAAGTACCAGCGTTCATTGAGCAAGATTTTAGTGTGGTCAATACCAGTGATTATCTAATCGCTAAAAGCCCACTGGAGCGTGGTAGTTATACCATCCGAGCGCTGGCCGCACCTGATGAGATTGCTAACTTTCTACAAGTCTTACCGCAGTCACCAACGCTTGTATTGTGTCGCCAAACCTATTCGGCTGGTCAGGTCGTCACCTTTGTCAAAATGTGGCATGCTGGCGATCGCTACCAGTTTTCAGGTGATTTATAGGTGTTACCTTTCGCATGCTCACGGATTTTGTACGTTTTTTATGTCTAAATTGAGATACTATGTTTGTAAGCTGCTATTTAATGAGCAGCAATTTTCATTGACTGAATGCGCTATAATAATTGAACAGTCGTTAAAAATTCAAAAATAAACCAGAAACAGTATTGAAAAATAGGCGAAATAACCTCAAATCGAGCAGCCAAAGCCGAATATTGCAGGGCAGTCATTGTACTGGTCTCTTATATCGGCTTTTCCCTATTTATTGGTTGTATGTGTTTTCACTTTATTCATTCACTCTTATAAGGACGTCTTATGAAACGTCGTACTCTTTTAGCCCTTGCCGCTAGCACTATGTTCCTTGCCGCTTGTGGTCAGTCTACTACTAATGATGCCGATACTACTGCGACTGACAGCGCTGCGACTGGTGGATCTGATTTGCTACAGCGTATCAATAATGGCGGCACCATCAACGTCGGTACAGAGGGCACTTATCCTCCGTTCACGTATCATGATGAGAGTGGCAAACTGACAGGTTATGATGTCGAAGTGACACGTGCCGTTGCGGATAAACTAGGCGTAGACGTTGAATTCAAAGAAACCCAATGGGACGCGATGTTGGCAGGTTTGGATTCAGGACGTTTCGATATGGTGGCCAACCAAGTCAGTTTGACCACGCCTGAACGTCTTGCTAAGTATGACAAAGCCAGTCCTTATAGCTGGTCAGGTGCAGTAGTATTGGCACCGACTAACGAAACTCGTTATAGCTCATGGGATAACTTAAAGGGTTTGCGTACCGCTCAATCACTCAGCAGTAACTATGGTGAGCTAGCAGAACGTTATGAGGCAGAAATCGTTCCTGTCGATGGTATGGCGCAAGCAATTCAATTGGTTAAGCAAGACCGTGCTGACTTTACGATGAATGACAACTTGGCCGTATTGGACTATCTCAAAAAATTCCCAGATGCAGATCTTGAGATCAAACTGACGGCTCCTGCTAGCGAGATGCGTGGTTCAGGTTTAGTATTGATTAAAGGTGATGATGCAGTCGTAGCAAAACTAAATGACGCGATGGCAGAATTGACCGCAGATGGCACGCTCACCAAGCTTAGCGAAGAGTTCTTTGGTGCTGATATAAGTCAACAAAAATAATGTCAGGTTTTATCATGCCAGCTTCTGTAATGTCAGCATCATGGTTCGCAGACTTATTGGCAGTATTGCCATTCATGAGTCCTGATCGAGCGCAGATTGTCATCTCATCATTTTGGCCGATGCTCAAAGGCGGTATCTATTATTCGATACCGCTAGCATTGATCTCATTTGCGATTGGTATGGCCATTGCGTTGACAGTAGCATTGATTCGTATCGTGCCGCGTGCCAGTTGGTTCCATGAGGTAATCTATCGGCTTGCGCGCGTGTATGTGTCGGCGATTCGTGGTACGCCGATGCTGGTGCAGCTATTTATTATTTTCTATGGTTTGCCAAGTATTGGTATAAAGCTTGATCCTTTTCCTTCAGCGATTATTGCGTTTTCGCTCAATATTGGCGCTTATGCATCGGAGACGGTGCGTGCTTCTATTTTGTCGATTCCAAAAGGGCAGTGGGAAGCAGGCTCGACGGTAGGCTTGACGTATCTACAGACCTTCCGCCATGTCATTTTGCCGCAAGCGCTTCGGGTGTCAGTACCACCGTTATCCAATACTTTTATTAGTTTGGTAAAAGACACCTCTTTGGCCTCACTTGTATTGGTGACTGAGCTATTCAAACAAGCTCAGATTATCACAGCACGTAACTATGAGTTTATGCTGGTTTATACTGAGGCGGCGATTATCTACTGGGGTATTTGTCTGTTCTTGACCTTTATTCAAGGTAAGCTTGAAACGAGGCTAGATCGTTACGTGGCAAAATAAGTGATGGTTGAATAATTCTTAGCTACACAGCTATTAGCTAGATAGCCATTAGTCATACAAGCGCTTTAGAACAAGCACGCGAGAATAAACAGTCGCAAATAGAGACCAGTACAACAGGAATTTTTATGATCAAAGTCACTAATATTCATAAAGCCTTTGGTGGCAATCAGGTGCTCAAAGGCATCGACTTGACTATCAATAAAGGCAAAGTGGTGGTGATATTAGGGCCATCAGGGTCAGGTAAGACGACGTTTTTGCGTTGTCTCAATGCGCTAGAAATTCCCGATCAAGGTGTCATTGCTTTTGATGATGGTAGCTTGACAGTAGACTTTGCTACTAAGCCTAAAAAGAAAACGTTGCTAGCACTACAGCGTAAGTCTGGCATGGTATTTCAGTCTTATAACTTGTTTCCACATAAGACAGCTATTGAGAACCTAATGCTTGGGCCTACAGTAGTACAGGGTCAGACCAAAGCACAAGCTCGTACGCAGGCATTGGCACTGCTGGAGAAGGTTGGTCTGTCAGATAAAGCGGATCTGTATCCGTTTCAGCTATCTGGTGGTCAGCAGCAGCGTATTGGTATTGCTCGTGCGCTCGCTATCGAACCATCGTTGCTATTGTTCGATGAGCCGACCTCTGCGCTTGATCCAGAACTGGTTCAAGATGTCTTAGGCACTATGAAGCAACTGGCCTCTGAAGGTTGGACGATGGTTGTTGTGACCCACGAAATTAATTTTGCTCGTGATGTCGCAGATCATGTGGTACTAATCGAAGATGGTCACGTGGTCGAAGAAGGCAGCCCTGAGCAGATGTTTGAGTTGTCAGTGCATCCTCGTACGCAGGCATTTTTACAGCGTATCGAGAAGTCATAGCGTTATGACAATCAACTGACGTTCTAAGCGAAAAAAGCCCCAATCATGATGTCATGGTTGGGGCTTTTTTTATAAGCGTAGATAGCAGGTGATGTTAAATAATGAGACAGAGCACTTAAACTTTTTGTCGTTTTTTTAACCTTAACCAACGTGGCACACGAGTGGCAGTACCATTTAGCACAGCATTAAACAAAGCTGCCAGTAAAATCAGCACCACACCCACATACTGAATCAGGGATAGTGACTGATGTAGCAATAGTATGGCAAGGGCAATGGCTGTCAGAGGCTCAAAAATCGTAAACACTGATGCGCGACTGGCAGGGAGCTTCTCTAACGCTTTCATGTACAACCCAAAAGGCACCACAGTTCCGAGTAAAGATAGCCCTAAGACATAACCCCAAGTCAGCAGAGGCAGACTAAATAGTTGCTCATAAGTATTGTAAGTCTCTGGCAATAGCAGCAGTACACCTGCACTGATGATGATGGACGTGAAAAATACTAGCGGAGCAGGGTGAGCATAATGCATAGCACGCTTGCCGAGTACGCCATATAAGGAGTAGCACACGCCTGCTGACAAGCCCAATAAAATACCCCAGTTGACTTGTGCTTGCTCGCCTAGCATCGTCAAGCCCACGCCAAACACAGCCATTAGTGACAGCAGTGCTGATTTTCGCGTAATAGACTCATTGAGCAAAAAGGCTGAAAACAGTAAACTAAACACGGGCGCAGTGTACAGCAGCGCGACAGCAGGACCTGCGCCAACATAGCTGACGGCAAAAAAATAGCAGATGGACATGCTAAGCACACCTATTAGTGACTGAAGTGCCAGTCCTAACCAGTGTTTTGGGCGCAGCTTAATCAGATCAGGCCATAATTTTGGGAGCATGGCCAATATAATAAAAGCGGCCGTGACAATCCGTAGTATGGTCACTTGCCAGCCACTAAAGCCGATTTGATTAAGGTAGGTAGAAAATATACCCAGTGTTCCCCAGCAAATAGCTGCCGTGATAATTTGAATGATGCCTATCCATGATTTTGGTGATGGCACTGCTGTATCCATGTTCGCCATATCGTTCTCTTTTTTATTTGAGTGTCGCAAGATTTACAAGTTATAGGCTGTCCAAGCCTCTTGGGTAACTACAATCTAATCACTATAAAACTGCTAGGGTAGCAACTTCGTTAACCATACCAACGTATGGCTAATAAGGTTTTCTTATATCGATATTGCGTGCTGACGATATACCAAACTCAAAAAATACAGTCAGCTGTGCCAACTCGTTTAGCCTACCAAAAGTAGCGTTTGAACTCGCTTTCTTCACTGCTCAAATTTTGTGAATGGTCTGACGCAATACAATACTGAAATAAGAAAAGACAACCCGATTGAGGGCTGTCTTTTGTTTGTTCGTTATTTTAGTCTATCACGAAAATATTATGGGGTCGCTTAGAAATGTTATCGATATAAATATAATCACCCTAATATGACCGGTTTATACCTGCATCAAAAAGTTACTGAGCAAGCGCTTGGCACCTTCAGTAGCAAAAGACTCCGGATGAAACTGTACGCCTTGAATCGGATAGTCTTTATGCTGAAGACCCATAATTTCATCACCTGCTAACGCCGACTCCGCCAAGCTATGCTCAACATGGGCATCGTTAGTCACTACAGCGGTGATGGTTAAGCAATCTGGTAACGTATCTGCTTTCACCATTAATGAGTGATAGCGCATGATTTCGATCTCTTGCGGCAGGCCTTGATAGACACCTGAACCATCATGGCTAATTGATGACACTTTGCCATGCATCGGTACATTGGCACGTATCACATCGCCACCAAACACATGAGCGATGCCTTGCATGCCTAAGCAAACACCCAATAGCGGCGTCGTTTTGCCCATCACTTCGATGACTTCAGCACAAATACCGAAGTAGGCGGGGTCGTCAGGTGCACCAGGGCCTGGTGAGATAATGATGCGATCAAGATTCATCGCTTGCACGTCAGCCAGCGTAATTTCATTGTTGCGTTTAACGATGACGTTTGCTTCTTCATCACCATCCATGGTTTGCAAAATCTCACCAATATATTGGTAAAGATTGAAAGTAAACGAGTCGTAGTTATCGATAATTAAAACATTCATGGGTCATAAACTCTTTTGTAAAAATATAGCTAGGTAAAAAGTGGTCAATTTACGAATTGTGGTTGGTACAAATGACAGCTACATAAAGCTGTCTAATACCACTTTCATCGCAGACAGCTTGCGCTGAATTTCCAAGTATTCATCGGCAGGATTGGAGTCGTAAACGTTGCCGCCACAGGTTTGTGCATATGCAGATTCGCCACTGATAAAGAGGCTGCGAATAGGAATAGCAAAGATACAATCACCATTGAAATTGAATGACCCAAGCGCACCACCATAAGCACCGCGACCATCGGGCTCTAGCTCATTGATGACTTTGATGGCTTCAACTTTTGGTGCGCCAGACAATGTGCCGGCGGGGAAGTTGCTGGCAAGCGCGCTAAACATGTCTTCATTGGGATGTAAGATGCCGACGATTTCAGAGGAGATATGCTGCACGTGTGAGAAGCGTTTGATATCCATCAAGCTACGGACTTTTACGGTGCCAAATCGTGCCACACGGCCAATATCATTACGATGTAAATCGACTAGCATATTGTGTTCGGCAATTTCTTTGTCATCGTTGAGCAATGCGCGGGCGAGCTTACGGTCTTCTATCACATCGACGCCGCGTTTGGCTGTACCTGCGAGTGGATAAGTTTCCATCTCACCTTGACGTAAGCGAAATAGCAGTTCAGGTGAGGCGCCGATGATGCACTGCTGAGCAAACTTCATAAAGTACATGTGCGGTGAAGGATTGACGGCGCGCAGTTTTTCATAAATTGGCATCTTATCGCCCGCGATACGATACTTAGACTTGAACCCTACTTCACACTGAAAGATACGCCCAGAGACAATATCTTCTTTGACCTTCATTACTACTTTGGCATGTTCCTCTTGGCTCATACCATCGCCCAAAAACTCAACCGTAGGCTTCTCATAGCTTGGAATGTCGATATCAAATAAGGCTTTGATCTGTTCGATACGATTTTCTTGCTGCGCGGTTGGGTAGTAGAAGTAGAAAATTTCACCAGTCATTTTATCGAGCGTCAAGCCATCTAAATACACACCAAACTTAAATGGTTCAAAGTCGTCGCTAGACTTGGCATTTAGGCTGGGCTCAAAGAAATTCACACTGTCATAGCCTAAATAGCCGACCAGACCACCGCTTTGATCGCGAGCGATGACATGCTGAGGGGTAATCTGACGTAGTAACTGATATGGGTTTTCAGTTTGGTAGTGGCTGGTTTGGGTAGTTTTGTTATCAGTAATCGCAAGGGTAGTGCAGTCTAATGCTGCGATGGTCATAACTGGATCAAAACCAATGGCATGATGACGTGAGATATGGCTGTCTTCGCCTAAAGATTCGAGTAAATAGCAGGTATCAAAAGTGCTTTCGATGCGTTTAAATAGCGCAAAAAAATCAATATCTTGAGTGAGCTTGATACGCTGTGGCTTGCTAGGAATATCAATCGCCGCAGGTTGGCTATGCTGTAATGTAGGAGAGGTCATAACAAAGTCCGAAATAGTTCAAATATGTGTCAGTTAAAAATAGGAGAAATTCAAATAATATGGTGTCGTATATAGTGGATTGACTATATTAAGAGTCTTGTCTGTGTGTCGCTAATAGGGCGCTGACGTCATGACTTTGCATAACTTTAGCACCGCGCGAGACAGTTGCGATACCGACGCCTAACTGCTCAGAGATTTCACGTTGGGTGATGCCACGATCTAAAGCGTCAAAAATACGAATACGGTTGGCAATCTCAAGCTGTTCTTTATCCGTCAACAGCGCGCGGAACAGTTCAGCAATATCGGCACTGTCATTACAATTCGCTAAATGCTTTAGTAAACTCGAATAAGGGTCAGTACTCATAGTATTTAATCTTCATAATGGGATAGATGACTGTATTGCTTTAGTCTTGTTTCAGTATTCTAGTATAATAGTACATAAAAAACAAGACAGCTAATAGAATGTATCTTGGCTTATAAATGACAGTCGCAAATATTGTCATAAGATTCAATCTACCAAATAAACAAAACCAGCTAATGGTGATTAGCTGGCCTGTCTATCATTTCTTATTAATACCGCTCAAACCTACTTTGAGGCAAGCTCAATTTGTACCTGCCAACCGTCTATATCAAGCTCATAGCAATTTTTGCCTTCACCATTGATACGGTCAATCACTAAAAAGTCAGAGTCATGACCCAGTGCGAGTAGGGGGTGATGCCAAACATTGGCGTCATACTGCACCCCTTGATGAGATTTGGCATAAAACACGGTCAAATCATCAGCAGATTGAGGTGGCGTACCTGCGGGAGCAACGACAACGACATAGTCCTGAGCATTCATGGAAAAGAACGCCTGCGTGCCAAACGGATGGTATTCCATCACCGATAAGCAGATAGGGAAATCACGTTTTTTGGCACGGAAGATACTCATGCCCACATTACCACCATCAAGCTTAGCCTCGGCGATGGCATGATGGCGACATGCGTAGCCTTTATTGATATGGTAGCTGTTTTCAGGCGTTTGCTCATCCTTATCATAGGGTTCGATAACGGTGCCGTAGGGCGCAAAATCAGCTTTGGTTAAAGGTTTTGCAACGATCGTAGTCTTCATAAGAGTACTCATGACTTGCCTTACTTTTGGTGATTACTATTTACAATCACTGTTTATAATTATTATGAGCTAATTTATCATAAACCAGTACGCGACCTAAATCACCACTTGAGAATAAATGACATACTCAAATAAACGATGATGCGTCTATATTGTTTATTTATAGTCAGGTTAATACAAAAAAGAGACGACTTATCGCTCTGGACGAATAAATGGCATATGTCTATTCACATCTTTATAGAGTAAGTATCTAAATGGACCCGGTCCACCGGCATAGCAAGACTGTGGGCAAAATGCGCGTAGCCACATAAAATCACCGGCCTCTACTTCTACCCATTCACCGTTTAAGTGATAGACGGCTTTACCTTCTAGTACATATAACCCATGTTCCATCACATGTGTTTCGTCAAATGGAATCACGCCACCCGGTTGGAAAGTAACGATATTTACATGCATGTCGTGACGCATATCAGACTGCTCTGTAAACCTAGTGGTTGCCCATACGCCATCTGTGCCCGGCATCTCAATAGCGTCAACTTCGTGATCGCTGGTGACAAAAGCTTCGGGCACCTCAATACCGTCTACAAACTGATAGGCTTTGCGGATCCAATGAAATTTAACGTGCTTGTCGCTGTTGTTTTTCACCGTCCATTTACATTCTGGCGGTAAGAAAGCATAGCCGCCCGCTTCTAAATGATGCGCTTCGCCCTCAATGGTAATATCCATTTCACCTTCAACGACAAACAATACGGCTTCGGCTTTCATGTCTAGCTCAGGCTTCTGAGAGCCTCCGTTTGGCGCTACTTCAACGATGTATTGTGAGAAGGTCTCTGAAAAGCCAGTTAAAGGACGTGCAATTACCCACATCCGCATTCCTTCCCAAAATGGCAGGTAGCTAATAACAATGTCAGTTAGTACACGTTTGGGAATAATCGCATAAGCTTCGGTGAAGATAGCACGATCTGATAGTAGCTGCGTTTGTGGAGGTAAGCCGCCAGTTGGTGCGTAGTAAGTGCTTTTTTTTGACATTATTAATATTCCTTAATGGTGTTGTGCCGCGATAATGATTGTGTGCTGCGATAATGATGGTGTGCTGCGATAAATGGGTGTCTAAACGTAGGGTTACAGCCAGTTTGCCGTGTTGTCCGCAGTGGCTGGATGGTTTTTATACCAGTGTTTGGCAATGTCATCGCGGCGGCATACCCACACGTCAGGCTTACTAGTGATGTATTGCAAAAACTTTTTGAGGGCAGTAATACGACCAGCACGGCCAATGATGCGACAATGCAAACCAATCGTTAGCATTTTAGGTGTATGCGCGCCTTCCTCATATAAGGTATCGAAGCTGTCTTTTAAGTACTGATAAAAAGGTTCAGCGTTGGTAAATCCGGGGCTAGAAGCGAAACGCATGTCATTGGTTTCTAGCGTATAAGGGATAACCAAATGCGGTTTGCGTGCAATTTTGTTACCGTCTTCTACTTTAACGTTGAGCCAGTATGGCAGCTCGTCCGCGTATGAGTCAGAGTCATAAATATAGCCACCTTGCTCGGCGACCAGCTCACGAGTGTTGGGGCTATCGCGACCAGTGTACCAACCAAGCGGCTGACCACCAATCATGCTCTCGAATATCTCAGTCGCGCGGCGCACGTGCTCACGCTCGGTTTCGCGGTACATATTTTGATAAGTAATCCAGCGTAGACCATGACTGGCAATTTCGTGTCCATCTTCTAATACGCGTTCGATGATATGCGGTGTTTTTTCGGCAGCGGCAGCACAAGTAAAAGTGGTAATAGGCAAACCATACTCTTTAAAGGTATCCAATACTCGCCACACACCGACGCGGCTACCGTACTCGAATGCTGATTCAATCGACTGGTGGCGATTGTTAAACTCTGGCGTGCCCAAAACATCCGATAAAAACCGCTCTGACTGACCATCACCATGAATGACGCTGTTTTCTGCGCCTTCTTCAATATTGAGAACGAACTGAACAGCGATTTTGGCACCGCCCGGCCAGTTGGCTTTTGGTGGCTTATCACCATAGCCTTTTAAGTCGCGAGGGTAGGTGTCTTGATTGAAATCACTGGTTATTTTTTTACTCATTATAAATGTATCCTCAATATCTTAAATGCCTTAAATAAACTAGAGCAACTGCAGCAAAGTAATGTATAACTTTGGATTTATACGATCTGTATCTATCGACCGTTATCTATAATCCTGACGCATAAGCAACCATCTGCTGACGTTCTTCATCCGTCAACTGAGTGAGGTTGGCCAATGGCATATAGCCTGTTTGTACGGCAGTGATTATTTTGGCCTTATGCATTTTTATGTCTGCTGGCGTTTGCAAGATTATACCTGCTGGCGGCGCGGCAAATCCCTGCTGAGTAGGCTGTGCTGCATGACAAGTACTACAGCGCGTGTGCACGACATTCATCATAGCATCGTCAGCAGAAGCAGCTACGGGCACGACATCGGCAGTGACACTTTCATTGGAGACAGCTTCATCAGAAATGGCATCAGTACTTACAACAGAACTGGCGACTGCACTCTCAGTAGTTGGTGGTACACTGTCAGGTGTTACCGTTTCAGCTGCGACTGCAGCGGTGGCAACAGGCAATGGTTCAATTGGCTCAGGACGCATCCAAATAATTAGCAGTACGGTCAATACCGCAGGAATGACCAAATAGCGCGGCTTATGATTGTCCAAATGCTTTTGATTAAAGTAATGACGCACAATGGCAGTGATGATACACACAAAGACTAAAATCAACCAACCGTGAGCATGAGCGTACATCATCGGATAGTGATTGCTAATCATGATAAAAATAAGCGGCAGGGTGAAGTAGTTATTCATCAGTGAGCGGTTTTTGGCTTGTAGTGCCAAATCGGCTACTTCCTTGCCCGGTTTCTCTCCGCGCCTCACACAATCGACTAGCGCTCGTTGGGCGGGCATGATACCAAAGAAGACGTTACCCGCCATAACCGTACCTAAAATGGCACCGATATGGATGAACGATGCTCGGTCACTAAATAACTGGTACGAACCCCAGCAAGCGATAATCAATAGGATAAAAATAATGCTACTAAAGATAAGTGAGTTTTTGCCCAAGTGACTACGGACAATGACTTCATAGATAAAGTAGCTACCGAATAAGAACAACAAGCTGGTCGAGATAGCACCAACACTGCTACCAAAGGCAACTTTGCTTGGGTCAATCAGATAGGCTGTAGCATTGGCATAGTAAACGATAGACAGCATGGCCATACCCGTCAGCCAAGTGGTATAAGCCTCCCATTTGAACCAATGCAGCGTTTTGGGCATCTGTTCAGGTTCGAGCTTATATTTGGCAATTTCATAAAAGCCACCACCATGTACCGCCCATAGGTCACCAGAAATACCTTTGTCCGTTTTCCACTGTGGAGGCTTGCGTAGACTGAGATCTAACCAAACAAAATAAAATGAAGCCCCAATCCATGCTACGCCAGCGATGACGTGGAACCAGCGGAAAAATAAATTTAACCAGTCGAGATAATAAGCGCCCATGTGGCAAATGTCCTTTTTTACAATGTTCTGTCGTCAGCGTTTTTTTGTTCGATATGCTTTGTTATTTAATATACCGATGTACTGTGATGTACGGTAATGTGCTCTTGCACCGTCATTTCGTCGTCATGACCTCAAATCAAATGCCATCAAATACAGTCACGAGCCGCGATAAGTGCTGTAGCCATGTGCGCTAAGCAATAACGGTATGTGGTAATGATTGGCATCACGCACCATAAAATCGATGATGACTTGCGGATAAAATGCGGTGAGCTGCTGTGTATCAAAGTAAGACTGCGTATCAAAAGTCAGCGTATAACGGCCATGACTCAAATCAGATTCGCTACTATCAATTTCTGAGCCAAACTGCCAGCTGTCAGGAGACACGCGGCCATCGGCATTGGTGATACCGTTTGCCAATAGAGTGGCTTCGCCGCTATCGGTAATACGATGTAGGGTCACGGCGACATCAGCCGCTGGTTTGCCTAGATGAGTGTCTAAGATATGTGATGAGAGAGTGGCTGACATAATAACTCCGTTTATATATGTGTGGCAGATAAGGTTTACGCGGCGCTCAGCAGTTTCTGTAACCGTAAACGCGTGATTTTATTTTGTTCGGCAGCGGCATTAACGAGTTCAGTATCGCGATCATTTGGTAGCCGTGCTAACAGTAGATCCAGCATTTGCTGAGCGCTCTTACCGGTGGCAAATACAATAAAGATAAAACCAAATTTATCGAGATAATCTTGATTGCCTTGCGCCAATGCTGCAATGACATCGTCTTCAGCATCATTGGCACCTGATTGCTCATGTGCTGCACTGTCTTGCGTATTGCGATATTTTTCTTTTAGCGAATCGACATTACCAATTTGTGGATGCCCATCAAACGCCTCTAATAGATTCTGCTCATCCGTTTGAGATTGCATCCAAGCATCATCACTATGGGCGAGCACGGCGTGCATGTCGATGAAAGGACGTTTATTTACTAAAGTCTGCGCCCAGTGAGTGCTGGTACAACAGGTCAATAGATGTGAGGTTGCGTCAGCTGGCGAGAGTTCGTTAAATTGCTGTAAAGATAATTTCACAGTAATGTCCTTTTCATTTAACAGTGATGGATTAGAATGGGCGGGCATTGGGTTTATGGTGATACGCTCATGCTGCTAGATACAAAATCACATACTGAAATAGTATTTATCGAATAATAATTGGTTTAATATTACTATTCTGCTCAAACCTGACCATTTGGTCAACTACTTTATCAGGATATTTTATTTAAGTGGCTTATATTTCATAAAAATTAGAAATTAAATAGAGCTACTTACTCGAATCCTGCTATCTATTCATCATAATAACGACAGGTATAACTCATATGGCCCAAGAGACCGACATAAACATACAAGAGACGTTTGAGGCGGCGACACCGCACAACCAGCAAGGCATTCGTGCGCATAATCAGGCTGTCATTCTAGCGGCAGCTGAAGAAGAGTTTGTGCTGCAAGGATTTGGTGGTGCGACGATGCAAAGTATCGCTGATAGAGCCAAGCTGCCAAAAGCCAATATTCATTATTATTTTAAAAATAAAAAGAATCTATATCAGATGGTGCTGCACTCTATTATTCAAGAGTGGAATGATGGTTTAGTGACTATGACAGTTGATAGTGACCCTAAAGTGGTCATCGAAAAATTTGTTCGTACCAAATTGCATCAAGCCTTTGCCAATCCAAACCGACATAAACTGTTTGCGCTTGAAGTCATCGGCGGCGCACCACATTTGCATAATTTTATGTCGACGACGATGAAAGAGTGGGCGATTGATAAGGCAAAGGTCATGAAAGTCTGGCATGAGCAAGGCAAAATTGGCATTGCTGACCCATTACAGTTATTGATTTTGATTTGGGCAACGACGCAACGCTATGCTGAATTTGAAACAGAAATCGTTGGCTTGATGGAAAAGACTGATTATGACCAGCAGGACGAAACACGTGCCGCTGACTTCTTGGTGCCGTTTATCTTACGCGGCTGTGGTCTTGAATAACGATTGTTTCTTGCCATTTTTTACGGACAAATTATAAAAAATAACGCTAGTACATTATTAATGCGCTAGCGTTATTTTCATTATTGAAGGTTAAATTTTTTGTCTAAGCGGCTTTAGACCATCGTCCAAATGCTGTTCTGCTGTATCAAATTCGACACCGTAATTTTTGGGTAAAATCATATCAAGTGCAATAGCGACGATACCCGACATGGTCACCGCTGAACCAAAGATATTACGGAATAGCTGCGGTGCTTGTGCGAATACATCAGGTACAAAAGCCACACCCATTGACAGACCTAAAGAAGTTGCAATAATCAAGATATTGCGATGGGTGAAGTTCACCGTTGATAGGATGCGAATACCAGCAGTCGCTACCGTTGCAAACATCAGCAATGTCACACCGCCAACGACCGGCTTGGGTAACTGAGTAAAGATAGCGCCAAGGATAGGGAACATGCCCATGGTGAATAAGATAGCGCCAACATAAAAACCAATATAGCGGCTGGCAATACCCGTCATCTGAATAACACCATTGTTCTGGCTAAAAGTCGTCACTGGGAATGTGTTGAATACCGCTGCAATCAATGAGTTAACACCATCACCTAGTACACCGCCTTTGATACGTTTCTCATATACTGGGCCTTTGATTGGCTCGCCTGAGATCATTGAAGTCGCCGTCAAATCACCTGACGTCTCAATACTGGTAATGACATACATAAAGGCAATAGGGATAAAAGCCTGCCAGTCAAAACCAAAACCGAATTTAAAAGGTACAGGCATCGTAAATAGAGGGGCTTCAGAGACTAGAGAAAAATCAATACGTCCCATAAAGACAGCAGCTATCAGCCCAAGCATCAACCCAATAAAGATCGCACTTGAGCGAATAACCTTATTGTTGACGATACTAATCAGTACCACACTGACCAACACACCACCGCCTAGTAGTAGGTTTTGCATACTACCAAAGTCTTCAGCACCGACACCGCCTGCCAAATCTGTCAATCCAACCTTAGTTAGTGATAGACCGATAGTCACGATCACACAACCTGTCACGATTGGACTCATCAATGATTTGAGTTTGGTGATGAACTGACTTAAGAAAATTTCGACAAAGGCACCAAGAAATGACACCCCAAATATGACAGAGAGAATTTCCTCTGGGCTACCGCCCCTGTTTTTTACCACAAAGCCTGCTGCTAGTACGGCGGCTAAGAAGCCAAAACTGGTGCCTTGTAATGCCATTAAACCTGAACCGACTGGCCCAACTTTACGTGTTTGGATAAAGGTTGCAATACCTGAAACCATCAATGACATGCTGATGAGATAGGGGATATGTTCCCCCAAACCCAAGACACCGCCTATGATTAATGATGGAGTAATGATACCAACGAAGCTGGCAAGTACGTGTTGTACTGCCCCTAAAAATGCTTTTGCAGGAGCAGGACGGTCATGCAGTCCATACAATAAATCGGGGTTCCCTTGAGTGTGCTCACTCATCTTGGCTTCCTCCTAAGGTGACTTTCAGTCCCAGCTCTATGGAGATTATTAAGCAATGCGATGATAGATAGTGTCAATGCACTATAAATGCGTTACAGCGTCAGCCTCGTTTGAAGTATTCAATATACCTCTACACTCGGTTGCCCTGTCATACTTTCCAACTGAATTGATTCTAGTTTAGAGAAGCAGTCGTATTGTTTAGCCATCTCACAAAGAGTCGCACTTATTTTTATGTGAATACATAAAAGTAGGTAGCTATTAGTTATTTATGAGTCTAGCAAATAGCCATTATTACAAACCTGACTAATTGGTCAACTATCTAAGGGTATAGGGAAAGGGTTAGTTATTGCAACATTTTTTTAACATTAGCATGTTTATTTCTAAAATAATGGTTATTTATTATAAGAATGTGGATATGAGTTTTACGTTGAAGGCACTGTTATATAAGGCTTTGATTAATAAGGAATCAGAATGTTTTGATGAAAGGTTAGGACTTCAAATCTGTCTAAATATGAAATTAATCATAGTATTTATTGCTAAATTGTTAATATTTAGTTAGGATACCTGTCTTCAATAAATGCTAACAATTATCATTAGCATTTTTATTTATGAGATAGATTTAGCATGGTAAAAATGGCTATTCATCTGAATGCCTATCATGCAAAAAGCAGTTGTTAATCATTAATAGAAGCGGTTATTCAAAACAATCAACGTTTGAATAAATCGTCTCAAAACTTCTAATTCCTAATAGTAAATAAAGTGAGTAAGTTCGTTATGCGTGAAGTAAAATCATCAAAGCTCTCTAGCCCATTAACGGTATTATCTATGGGTGTTGCTGCGGTATTGTGGTCGCAAGCGGCTAGTGCAGCTCCTGTAGAAGAGGTGCCAAACGTCACGTTACAGACCATCACAGTGACAGCCAATAGCTCTGTACGTGATGATTTGCAAAAGAACTCTGTTGATTCAGCTCAGTATATACCTGCAGGGCAAGCGAGTCTTTTGAGTGACTTTTTAGATGGCGTACCAGGCGCTTCGGTAGGCGGTACAACGGCAATCAATCAACGTGTGCGCATTCGTGGCTTTGATGATACGAATCTAAAAGTGACCGTTGATGGTGCTCGTCAAGAAGGCTATGCGTTCCACCATGCTGGAGATTTGGTCATTGATCCAGACTTGTTGAAGCGCTCTGAGGTTTCAGTTGGTAATAACTCAGTCACTCTAGGTAATGATGCGATTGGTGGTGCGGTTGCTTTTGAGACAGTTGATGCTGCGGACTTGCTCGATGTCGATCAAAAGATTGGTGCAAAAGTCCATACCGGCTACGCCAGCAATAATAACGAGCTGTTAACATCAACGACCGTATTTGCTGCACCGACAGAAAATGTTGATTTATTGGCTTATTATGGCAAACGCACCTCCGAAGCAGGTGAAGATGGTGATGGTCGCGACATTCAAACATCAGACGGTGACACCGAAAGTATTTTGTTAAAGGCTGGTACTTACCTAGGTGACAATCATCACGTCAGTGGTAGCTTTAGCCGTACAGAAAATGAAGGCATGTATGCAAACCGAGCAGATTTCCCATTAACTGATGAGAATGGTTGGAACCCTGCTGTACCTTGGAAACAAAGCCGTGATACCTATACATTAGAGTATGGTTACCAACCAGCCAATGAATTAATTGATATCAAAGCCAATATTTATCAATCTGAAACAGAGCTCGATAAAGACAATGGAGCTGTTGAAGTTGATTTGATCACCAAAGGCGGCAAGATAGAAAACACCAGTCGCATAGAAAGTCAGTTAGGCTCACATAAGCTGATTACTGGTGTTGAGTATTACACAAAAGAGTCTGATGCTTCGTTCGACGGTGTTCATCAGGGTAATGATGAAGCAAAAAACACGTCTGTGTATTTAGAAGACCAGTGGCAGATTGGTAAGTTAACGCTAACACCTGGCGTCCGTTATGATCATTACGAAGCACCAGAAGAAGTGGCAAATGGTGAAACGTACGACAATGTAGTGGGCGCTTTTGCCGCTAGCTATCAAGTGTTGCCAAGTACCAATGTATTTGCAAGTTATACCCAGTTGTTCAATGGTCCTGACTTACAGGAAGCCATCCGTAATACAAATGGTGAAGATAAATATATTTCTTCTGATTTAGAGCCTGAAACTGGCAGTAATACTGAAGTTGGTGTATCAACTATTTTCCGTGGCTTAACCACTGAAGATGATTCGTTACGCCTCTCTGGTAAATACTTTGTGACAGATTTGGAAAACTGGATTTCTTACGAAAGCGGCCTTGATTGCACCACAGGACTGGCCTCTGATACGGGCACGTGCGCAGGCTCGTTTAATGCAGATGAAGATTATGAAATTAAAGGGGTAGAGCTCTCAGCTGATTACCGTACCAATAATTTCAATATGGGATTGAGCTATGCGCGTGCGCGTAGCGAAGGTAAAGAGTCTGGCTATAGTCTGTCACAGGGCACAGGAGATGAAAATGATTCTGGTGACAAGTATATGGTTAACTTGGGATATGCTCCGACTGACACACTTGATTTAGGCTGGCGCAGTACGTACGTGACCTCTATCAACCCTAATACAGGTGATGATACAGATACCGAAAAAGAAGGCTATGACGTACATGATATATTCATGACCTACACGCCTCAGCAGTTAGCAGGCGTGAAAGCAACGCTAGGCGTCTACAATATGTTTGATGAAACGTATGCAAATCATTCATCACGCTACTCAGACGATTCGGACTATACGGATTATGCGATCGGAAGAAATGTGAAAGCCTCTCTAACCTATCAATTTTAATAGCTAGAATTAATAGCTAGAATTAATAGCTAGGTTTGATAGCTAGACAACGGGCATTTGATTATTCATGTTGAACACGTCAATTTGACAGCTAATAGCAGCCAGTTACCTTTTTGAGGTGGCTGGCTTTTTAATGTTTATATGAGATTGACTGTTCTATTTTTACCCCTGTTAAAGAAATATTGATTGAGTTGTTGTCAGACACTAAACGTTAGAGATAAATTTATAGAAAAGGATATAAAAAATGGCCAAACCAACGCCTAGAATTTTAGAGGTTAAAAGTATTATCGATATCACACCCAACATGCGCCGTATTACGTTAGGCGGAGAGGCATTTGACGGTTTTCCCGCCGATCAGGAAAGCGGCTATATCAAGCTGATGTTTCCGCAGGATGAAGGGCGTAAACCGATTATGCGCACTTACACCATTGTCCAACAGCGTGACAGTGAGATCGATGTCGATTTTGTATTACATGGTCTCAATCATCAAGGTACCGAAGGACTGGCATCGCACTGGGCAAAAACAACTGCCATAGGAGATAGGATTTTGATTGGCGGCCCTGGTGAAAAAAAGCTGATCAATCATCAGGCAGACTGGTTTTTGTTGGTAGGCGATATGACGGCACTGCCAGCTATCACGGTGAATTTAGCACAGCTACCTGATGACGCAGTCGGTTATGCCGTCATAGAAGTGCTAAGCGACGCTGATATTCAGTCTGTTAAAAAACCGCAAAACCTAGAGATTCATTGGGTGATCAATCCAGCGGCAAGCGATAGCCACTATCCTTTACTAGAGCAAGTCAAAGCACTGACTTGGTTAGAGGGCGAGGCTGCCGTATGGACAGCGTGTGAGTTCAATAGTATGCGAGCACTACGTCAATACTTCAAACATGACCGAAATGTGGCCAAAACCCATTTGTATATTTCGAGCTATTGGAAACTGGACAATAGCGAAGATGAGCATAAAGTGATTAAGCGTCAGGATGCAGAATCTGATTCATAGCATTTATATAACGATGCAGGCTATCACTGAGGTTTTGTAGGTTCTGATAGAACTTGAAGGTACTGATAAAGTTTGACGTTTCTTAGCTTATACAGACGGCATTATGAGGCGTTTCTATAGGTATATTAAGCACTGATTTCACATTTAATATAGTTATTAAGTAGTGTGTGCAAACATTAATGAGAATAAGTATCATTAATGTTTGCATTATCTTTTCTATCTTGCTAAAGTGTGTTCCGTTCATTACAGAATAGTTAAAAATTCTTTGCTGTACCTATTCTAGAGAACTTATCGTGATTCATATTTTAAGCAGTTGGTCTATGCCAGTTGTCGCGTTACCAAACTTTTAACCCTACTCAGTACCTACCTTTACTAATTTGTCTTACATCGATATTTAAGCCACTTGACCATGCTTTAGTCACACTTTGCATACGCATACTTCATGACATGTTTGTTACGGAGTGGCTAAAAATATTCGCTGTCGGTGCAATTGAAAGGTACTAATGAGCCTAAGTGCTTCAAGGAACGTTATTTATGTTAAACCAATCAGGTCGCTCTGATCATTCATACCTCACTTCTCCAAAGAACTCTCAACGCTTAGTGACGGGCAAAGTTTTGCTCAGTATCGCTGTGGCCTCTATTCTTAGTAGCACGGCTGTTGCAGCAGAAAGCGATGAGATGGTGACGCAAGCAGCGACTGAGCAGGAAGCAGTGCCTACAGCCACACTAGACACGATTGTGGTACGAGCGGCTAGAGAGGAGTTAGAGCAGGCGGCAGGGTTGTCTATCATTAGCGAAGAGGCCATCGAAAAAGCATCGCTTTCTAATGATATCTCAGAGATTGTACGTAAAATGCCAGGTGTGAATCTATCGGGTTCATCGACTTCGGGTCAACGTGGTAACCAGCGTCAAATTGATTTGCGTGGGATGGGTCCAAACAACACGCTTATCTTAATCGACGGTCGTCCTGTGACCTCTCGCAATGCCGTACGCCCTGGCCGTGCTAGTGAGCAAGACACGCGTGGTGACTCACAATGGGTACCACCAAGCGCTATTGAGAGTATCGAAGTACTGCGTGGACCAGCAGCAGCCCGTTATGGCTCTGGTAGCATGGGCGGTGTCGTAAACATCATTACCAAGCGCCCAACAGAAACGGAGTTTTCTGTCAGTGGACATTACGAAGCACCAGAAAGCGATTTAGAAGGCAGTAGCTGGCGTACCAACGTCAATATGTCTGGTGCATTGACTGACAAGCTGTCCTCGCGTACCACTCTTGGTTACCACGATAGTGAAGCGGATGACCCTTCTATTAATGCAGCAGAAGCGCAAGACGATTCTATTGCAGCAGGCACTGAAGGTGTCGAAAATATCGATGTGCGTCAGCTGTTCGAATATGCAATGGATGCGATGAATACCGTCGGTTTTGAAGTGAACTATAGCCGCCAAGAGAATCGCTGGGCAGGTGACTCACAGTTCCAATCCATCAATGAGACTCTAGTGGATGAGTTAGAAGGCGAAACAACCAATAAAATGCAGCGCTATGGCGCGGCAATCACGCACCGCGGTGAGTACGATAACGCCAGCAGTAACAGCTTCATAGAATATACCAAGACAGTTAATGAGCGCTTGGGTGAAGGTAGTGCTGGTGGTGGTGAGGGTCAGATTGTCATACCTGACGATGGAGAAACGTTTGAATGGGTAGAGGCAACCTATGACACGCTCAATGCCAAATCAGAGTGGGATATGTATTTTGACCGTCATACTTTAACAGCCGGTGCCGAGTTCCGTGGTGAAAAGCTGGATAACCCTGTCGTTTCTACTCTAGAGTTCGACGATGGTTTTGAGTTTGGTGATGTAGAGACTGACCCTGAAAAGCGTGATCCAATATCTGATGCCTATCTTGTCGGTGCTTACTTAGAAGATAATTACGAGATTACACCTGATTGGTATATCACTCCAGGTCTACGCTTTGACTATCATAGCGAGGCGGGTAGTAACTGGTCGCCCAGTATCAACAGCACTTGGCACTTTAGTCCTGATTGGTCAGTGAAGGGTGGTGTCAGTCGTGCATTTAAAGCACCTTCGCTGTATCAGCTTGATCCAAATTATATCTACTATACCCGTGGTAATGGTTGTCCACAATATGTGAAAGATGAAGGCAGAGCCGGCGGCTGTCAGGTTTTGGGCAATTCTGATCTAGAAAGTGAGACTTCTTGGAACAAAGAGCTGACCTTTACTTATGATGATGGCACTGGGTTGTCCGCTGGCTTAACCTACTATCATAATGCCTATGATAATCGCATCGGTGCTGGTGTCGACCGTGTGGCGGTAGATACAGCGACAGATCGTTCTATATTTTTATGGGAAAATCAAGGCGAGGCTGTTATCGAAGGTTTAGAGGGGTTTGTAAAAGTCCCTGTTACCGATACGGTGTCATGGTCTTCTAACGTAACAGGCATTCTCCGCTCAGAGCGAAAAGACAATGGCGAGCCGCTATCACTCATTCCTAAATTTACTGTAAACACGGGTGTCGATTGGGATATTACGCCTCGCTGGAATGCTAACGCTGATGTGAGCTACTATGGCACGATTGAAGCGCCTAATGTTTCGGTGACAACAGGTGACGATCTTGATACCTTGTCGCTCGACCGTGATCCGTATGCCATTGCTAATGTGAGCACTCGCTATGATCTGACAAAAGCGATTACCGTTGGTGCGGGTGTCAAAAACTTGTTTGATACGGGTGTTTATCGCGAAGGCACTAGTACCGATGCCGGTGCACGTACCTTCAATGAGCCGGGTCGTACTTATGTGTTTGACGTTAGCGTTGACTTTTAATAGGTAGATACAGGGTTTGTTCGATTAAAAAAGGTCTGAGCTATTGGTTCAGGCCTTTTGTGCTGTCAGTAACTTTTTTTAAATGGTTTTTTTTAATTAAAATTCTCTAATCAATAACTATCACAATACAACAGCAGATTTATTTATGTCATTCAATCTTCGCTTCAGCTGTCTTTGGATTCACCGTTATACGGGACTTGCCATGGCAGCTTTTTTAATTATCGCTGGTATTACTGGCACATTATTGGCATTTCATGAAGAGCTGGACGATGTGTTCAATCATGAACTGGCTCAGGTTGATGTCCAAGACACGCCGCATCTTCCTATTGCGGTGCTTCATGATAGGGTTCTTAGTGCCTATCCAGAACATAATTTTTCTAGCATGCCAACGTCGATAGCGGCAGACAGGTCGGCAGTATTTTCGGTAGATAGAGCCCGAGGTAAGGCTGCCCAAAATCAACCGAAAGCACCGTTTCAAGAAGTGTATGTGAATCCCTATGACGGTAATATCATTGGAACCCGTGATAAAGACCAATGGGCATTGCACAATACCATGTGGAAAGTTTTCTGGTTGCACCGCGATTTATTGCTTGGCGATATCGGCAAATGGGTATTAGGTATCGTGTCTGTCGTTTGGACCATTAATTGTTTTATCGGTTTTTATTTAACGTTTCCGAGGGCAGTTAAAAAGAAAAACGCGCAAAAAAAACCATCTTCTAAAAAACGTGCGTCATTTCTCAAGCGTTGGTTACCAGCATGGAAAATTCGTACCAAGAGCAATCTGTTTAAACTGAATTATGACTTGCACCATGCCTTTGGATTGTGGCTTTGGGGAATGCTGTTTGTCATTGCTTGGTCGAGTGTTGGCTTCAATTTACAGCAAGTCTATCGACCTGTCATGCAGGCAGTCGTAGGACTCGAAGGCAGAGGCGAAAAACAAGAAAAGTCAAAAAAATCACGTGAGAAAGTTGGACAGACTGCTAATGCAGACAGGGGTGCGAGGATTGACGCTGCAAAGGGCGAGGCTTTGAGTAACGAGGCTAGTAATGTCGATGCTATTTATGTCATCAACAAAGCCAATAGCATTGCTTATCTCAGTGAGCATGCGAACATCGCGGCCAAAAGTAAGGGCATGACAGTACAGCAGCTATTGGGCATACGCTGGGTAGAGGATGAAGGTCAATGGCAACTGCGTTTTAAAACAGATAGAGATATCGGCAAAAAAGGCGGCGCTTCGTCTATCACGGTCAATGCCAAGACAGGTAGCATCGAGCGCGTCAACTTTGGCTATCAAAGCTCATCATTTGGCAGCAAAACTGATCAATGGCTATCGACGTTACATATGGGGCATATTAGTCAAGGTATTGGCCATTTACTGTATCAAATATTTTTAGCATTGATAGGTTTGGCTGTGACCATATTGTCCATTACTGGTGTTTACCTATGGTGGAAAGGGCGTCAACAGCGCTTAAAAGCGTTGCAAAAGAGTAGGTAATATTGCCAGATTTCTAAGGTAGGCTTTTAATTCAGTAAATAGCTATGTACTGCATTAAAGGCATGCCCTAGTTATCACTTGAATTGCAAAAATATTGTGTATGCTATCAAGACAGTAAAAATAAAGGAAGAAAATCTCTCACCTAGCATGACCCATTTATGCCATGTATTATTTTCATCGTAGTTCTTTGTGTAATCTACTGAAGAGATGTTTTGAGTAAAATCCATAGGAATAACCACCAATCTTAAAGCATATAAAGTGATTCCTAACCAAAAAAAGGTATTTGCTATCTCTTTATTTAAAGCATTAAAAATGAATAAGCAAAAGCTAATCACTAAAATTAATATAGATAGATTTTTATAGTTTATCCATCGATTATTCAATAAAGCTTTATGCATCGACAATTCCTTTTTTCGTTTGCAAAGTTCGGTCCTTAAACCGCATCAACAATCACTGGACGACCTTGATGGTTTAGCACGGTCACATCGACGTTGTACAACTCTTTCATCGTTTCTTGTGTGATCACATCGACTGGCTGACCAACAGCCATCACTTGGCCTTCTTTCATCGTGACCACGGTATCAGCGAATTGTGCGGCTTGATTGATATCATGTAAGACGATGACGACGGTCTTCTGCTGACTGTGACTCAGCTCTCGTAGTTCACGCATCAGGCGACCAGCGTGATACATGTCCAAATTATTCAGCGGCTCATCTAGCAATAGATACGGCGTATCTTGGCAAACAATCATGGCAATCAGTACGCGCTGGCGTTGACCACCGGACAATGTCGACAAGAAGCGGTCGGCCAACAGCTCCAGCTCAAATCGCTCAATAATTTCTAGCACCTTCTGCTGATCGTCAGCGGTTGGCTGCCCTTGATGATAGGGATAGCGCCCAAACATCAGCAGCTCATGCACGCGCAATCGACCTTGCACTTGATTGTCTTGGCCAAGCATCGCCACTGTCTTGGATAACGTCCGAGCATGACAACTGACAATATCATGCTCACCAAAACACACTTGCCCTGACTGAAGCGGTTGCAAGCGTGCCATAACGGAAAACAAGGTGGATTTACCAGCACCATTAGGGCCGATTAAAGCAATGACTTGTTCGCTTGGCAGAGACAGCGTAATGTCATGCAGGATTTGCTGTTTGCCAATGTGGTATGAAATATTATTTAGTTTAATCATAGTGCTTCTTGTCTTTATTTACGTTGTGTCGTAAAGATTAATAATAAGAATACCAAGCCGCCCGCGAGTTCAATCACGACTGATAACACACCTGCCATACCCAGTACTTGCTCAAAGATGGTCTGACCGAGTACCAAGCAAATCATGGCAACCAGACTGACCAATATCAGCCGCTCGCTATGGTACATATGACGGGCGAGACGATTGGTCAATGCACATACCAATAAGCCAAAGAAAGTTACAGGGCCGACTAGAGCCGTGGCCGTGGCGACCAATATAGCGATGACGGTCAATAGGCCAAATGCGAGACGTTGATAATGGATACCAAGGTTAATGGCTTGTGATTTACCGAGCATCAATACATCACATTGATAGCGCCATCGCCAGATAAATACGGCACTAATGAGGCAAATAACTAGGCTGATGCCAAGCAATTGTGGATTGACCGTATTGAACTGCGCATAACTACTAGATTGCACGATGACAAAATCATCGGGATTAATCAGTCTAGCAATCAAGGTTGATAAACTGCGAAACAGCACACCAAAAATAACGCCTACCAATATTAGTCGCGTCAAATCCTGACTGCTTTTTGAGAATAGCAGCTTAAATAACAATAATGACGCGCCAAACATCAAGACAATTTCAAGTGTGAATTTGGCGAGGGGGTCGATACTGGTAAAGCTAATCGCACCCAAAAAGAACACCAGTAGGCTTTGCAGTAAGATATATAGTGAGTCAAAGCCTAACAAGGAAGGCGTTAGAATAGGGTTGTGCGTTAAGGTTTGAAACAGTAGTGTCGACACTCCGATAGCATAGCCGACCACAATTAATGCCAGCAGTTTTTTGCCACGTAATGGTAGGGCAAAGTCCCAATGTCCATTAACGTTGAGTGTCAAAAATAGCAGCATCGAGATGACCAAGATAGCGGCGGCAATCGACTTTGGATGATTGACGATCCATGCCCAAAGTTGTGCCAGACGACTCTGCCAAGCTGTGGCAGTAGCCGTATTTTCTAAGGTACTGTTTTCCAAAGCACTGTTTTTCAAAGTGCTATCTTCCAAGGCACTGCTTTCTATAGAGCTGTCTCTTATCGTATTAGTTTTAGCCATGGTCGTTTTTTCAGAGCGAGGCGTAGACGGTGAAAACATACGCGAATCCTGTAGTATCAAGCATAAATATCAAGCTTATCGATCAGCCGGAGCGCGCAATAGTAGCCACAAAAATAGCACGGTACCAACCACGCCAAATACCGTCGCAACGGGCACTTCAAATGGATAGCGGATAGAGCGACCAATGATATCGCAGAGTAGGACAGCGGATGCACCGAGTAATGCGACTGCTGGCAGGCTACGACGTAACTTATCTCCCATCAATCGGCTGACAATGTTGGGCACGACTAAGCCGATAAAAGGAATCATCCCAACCGTGACCACGACGACAGCACTCATCATCGCGACCATGCCGACGCCAAGCCAAGTGACCTGCCGTTTACTAATACCCAAGTTCAGTGCGATATTATCGCCCAATCCTACGATGGTGAGCTTATCAGCAATGATGTAGGCCAATATACACAGACCTCCGGTCAGCCATAGCAACTCATAGCGTCCGGCTAGTACACCAGAAAAATCACCAAACTGCCAAACACTGAGCATCTGCAATGACTCAGTCTGATAAGCGATAAAGGTCGTTACTGCTTCGAGAATGCCACCAAAGACAATACCAATCAGTGGAATCATCAAAAAATCTGTCGGTGGAATCCGATGAATAAGCAGCATAAACAGCATCATGCCAAATACTGCTGCGACGGTCGCCACACCCATTTTGATAATGAGTGCGCTGGCTGGAAACAGTAGACTGACTACCAATAATCCAAGCGCTGCACTCTGAGTGGCACCAACCATTGAGGGTTCAACAAAGCGGTTTTTTAGCACTACTTGGATAATCATCCCTGCAACTGCCATCGAGATACCGGTCAAGATAATCGCAATAGTGCGAGGTAGTCGGCTGACTAAAAATAGCGAGCTATCAGAGTTGGCGCTATGATTGATAAGGCTGCGTAGAAAACCGGACCACGAAAAATCTGCGACACCAATAGATAAGCTCAATAACACCAAAAGCCCCATAATAATGAGGCTTCCCGTGTTGATTAACCATGGTGGCATGGTGGCACGGCGATGTTTAGCATTTAGACTGTTACTAGTACTTCTTTTCCAACCCGTTGATGCGGCTGGCGAAGAAGTACTGGTTTTAACGCTGGGCTGTGCACGATGTGAAAATAACGACATAACGGCTACTGGCATACAGATGAGGTATAAAAACGGTCATTAAAAACGGCCATCAACAACAGTTAATTAAGCAATGATGGCGTTTACTTAGCGTTAGTAAAGGCATCTTTGATGGTCGTCAAATCTTGCATCCACTGATAATAGCCACCAAATGCAAGGTAAGAATCTGGGCTTAGATAAACCACTTGGTCTTTTTTCCATGCAGTGGTTTGTGCCACTAGTGGATTGTCTAATACCGCTTTTGCACCGACACTGTCTTCGCCGATAGCCGCACTACGATCCACCACAAATAACCAGTCTGGATTTGTCTTTTGTAAATATTCAAAAGATATTGGCTGACCATGACGACCTTCTTTGATTTGATCATCAGCGATGGGTACGTTTACGACATTATGAATAAAGCCGTAGCGTGATTCAGCACCATAGACAGACATTTTATTGCCATTAACCATGACCACTAGGCCAGTACCGCTATCTTTGGTGACGGCTTTGGTTTCTTCAATCAAACCGTCAATGTCTTGTTGTAATTTAACGGCTTGTTCACTTTTGCCAAACAATGCGCCTAAATCGGCCAAGCGGTGTTTGCTTGATTCATAAATATTGGCCGTATCGATAGACATGTCTAGCGTTGGGGCAATGCTAGAGAGCTCGTCATATTTTTCAGCCATACGTGAGCCAACTAAGATAGCTTTCGGCTGCATAGCATTCAATGCCTCAAGATCTGGCTCAAATACCGTACCGACGCCTGCAGGTGCTGGTTGATTTTTGGCTTGTAAGTTATCTAGAGGTGTTGTGGCTGGCGCGCCATCAATAGCCACATCAAGCGCTGCCAAATCCTGCATCAATGTCATGTCATACACCACGATTGGCGATGGGTTTACCGCTAACTCGACGTCTCCTTTTACGGTATCCACTGTGATAGTGCTAGCAGCGCTGTTGTCGGCAGTTTGATTTTCAGTCGTGGTATCTGTTGGCTCAGAGTCCGTTGATTCTGGTGAGCTACAGCCTGCCACACTGATACTAGCAACGAGTACGGTCGTCATAGCAGTCAGTAATGGGCGTTTAAAAAAGGTGCTAGGAGAGCGGTTAGACAATAAAGCGATAGACATAAATAACTCGGTATATTAGCAGTTTGGGCAGATTGTTAAAAAAATGATTACCCATATAAAAATGAAATGAGTTTGTCCAATGTGATGTATATACCAGACAATGCTCGGCGGTATTTATTTAACTGTTATAGTTTTTATGAGGTGGTTGTGCACTTATAACTTAAATTGTTTAATTATCTTACGGTGTAAAATAAGAGATAGTATTCAATAAGTAATCTTCGATAAACAACTCAAGAACCGCAATGATAAGGCAATTGAGATTCATTATCAATATAAATGATAATGATTTTTATTAACAAGGTAGACTCGGTTTGTTATAATTGTATTAATAAAAGAGCAATTATCTCAATTTATTATTGATAATAATTATCGTTTGCATTATTATCTACGCCATTCTATCTCAGTTAATTAATATTAGGGTGTTATGAGTTCAACGAATTTAGACGCGCCATCACCTAAGTTGACGCTTGCGACTATTGCGGTAGTTGTGGGATTGCATGTGCTGACGGCAGTAGCATTAGCGGCGGTCAAAACGCCTGAGATGAAAGTAGAACCAGAAAAGGTAACACCACCTATTGAGATAGAGCTGATTACGCCTCCACCACCTCCGCCACCTGTGGAGGTTGAAGAGATAAATCTGAAAGAAGATCCAGAGCCAGTCAGAGAGGTTAAACCTAAGCCAAAAGCGAAGCCAGTTGCTGCACCCAAGCCTAAAGTTGTTGAGAAAAAGCAACCAGTAGAGAAGCCTAAACCTGCCAAATTGACGCCGCCACCTGCTAAACAAGACACTACACCCAAAAAGAGCCCTGATACGCAAGCGGCTGATAAGCAGCTTGAAATATTGGCAGCGAAAGCAGCGCAAGCGAGAAGAGATGAGTTATTAGCTCAACAGAAAGAACGAGCCAATGCCAATGCACAAGCAATAAAAGATGCCGCTGCTGCACAAGCAATAAAAGATGCCGCTGCTGCTAAGGCTGCCGCCGATGCGCAGGCAAAAGCGGATGCACGGGCAAAGGCTGATGCAGAAGCCGCAGCTGCTGCAAGCAATACGCCACAGAGTTTTAGTGGTAGCGACGCATCATGGATAGTAGCGCCAGATTTTACAGGTATTTCTAGTAAATCCCAAACCTTGACGATACGGTTTACTGTGACAAAACAAGGTGTGATTCAAAGTATAAATGTTAGTGGTAAGGATCGAGATGCAGTTCGGGAAGTTAAAAGGAGAATGGGTAATAGTAAAATAAAGCCTTTTATAAGAGGCGGGGTAGCTGTCGTGGGTAACGTTACTATGTCAGTTGTTGTCCAATAAAGGTTTATATGAAGTCTACTACCTGATAGTTAGTATTATTTATTTATAAAAGTAACCTCAGTAAAAGTAATTTTCTGACAAGCAGCTTCAAAATCTATAACTATCTGTTTTAACTCTTATCATGATTTTAATTAATAGATGTATAACACGACAAAACGTATCAATACTAAGCCATAACACAAAAGACGAAGGAGTCTGACATGGACTTTATGCAATACTGGCAATATAGTGACATGGTGACCAAAACCTTGTTCTTTGTACTATTCGCTTTATCCCTTATCTCTTGGGTGACGGGTATCATTCGTGTACTACAAAGCCGTAAGTTGGCGGCGACGGTTGCCGATGATTTAACTCATCAAGTCCAAGCCAAACAGACTGGGTTGAGAGAAGTAGATGCGCCCACTCGTCGCTTGGTGATAGAGCAGGCGTTGCTCAAACATATCGGGCGCTATCGCTTTTCTAGTGAGCGTGGTCTGCCTATCCTTGGTACGACGGCAGCGATTGCACCGTTTATTGGTTTGTTTGGTACCGTATGGGGTATTTTTCATGCGCTGCATAATATCGGTACGAGCGGACAAGCAGGATTGGGTCAAGTAGCAGGGCCAGTCGGTGAGGCTCTTATCATGACAGGCTTGGGTATTGCGGTGGCTATTCCAGCAGTGGTCTTTTATAACCTCGCTGTGCGTATCAATCGCCGTGTAATGTATCATGCAAATGATAGAGCGCATGACTTGCTGGCGGATTCTGCGAATATAAAAGCAGTAGCGAGCACGCAGCCTACCGAGCAAGTAACTTCATTGAAAAGCTCAGCTGACACCCAAACGAGCAATACTAATAAACAGTATCGTAATGTGTCTACTTCGCAGTTATAGACGGTATCATGGGATAGCGACGGTTACCTTTAGCGGGTAACAGTGCTTCCTATCATCGTATAAGTAACGATGAGATAAACAGTGAAGACAATTACTGACTAAGCACACATAGTAAGCATATATTGAGAGTAATTATGGCATTTCAGTTAGGTGATGATGACGTCCAAGGCATGAATGAGATGAACCTCATTCCGCTTATCGATGTCATGCTGGTTTTGATGATTATCTTTTTGTTGACTGCGACCGTTCTTAATCCGACTGTTCCGCTTAACCTGCCGGAGACGAGTGCACAAGTCAATGAACCACCACCAGAAGCGATTCAGATCAGTATCGATCAGGATGCAGGCGTGTTTTGGGACAGTGATCCTATCACGATAGAAGAGCTAGATAAGCGCTTGCAACAAGAAAGTGCGCAAGGCAAAAACCCTTCTATTCAGCTGCGTGCGGATAAAGAAAGCAAATATGATACGGTTGCACAAGTACTGGCATCTGCCAGCGAAGCAGGGCTGACCAAGATAGCCTTTGTCAATGAATAAGGTGAGTGTATAAATGGTGGGATCGTCATATGACGATTGTTAGATAGCCAACCATTAGATAGGTAGAAAGATAGGTAGCTAGTATAATAATAAAATAAAAATAATAAACTTTTCTCCAACCTCACTGAGTACTTAAACCTCAAATTAAGTACTCAGTGAGGTTTTCTTTTTTACCAGCGATGCCCCAGTGGGCGATATCTGCGATCAAAGTGACCATATCCGAAAGGATAAGGTGAGCGTAAATAGTCCAAATCTTGCTGGCGGATATAGTAGTAGCGTCCTTGTGAGTAGGCTTCTTCTAACTTCTCGATACCTTCAAGTGGACAGACCGCTTGCCACTCATAACCTTCGCGGCCGAGTTTGTAAGCCGTGAGCTCGGTGCAGTAATTTTTGAGCCCTTGCTGGCGCCCCTGTTCCCACTGTATCCGATTGGGTGTCGCACCGCCTATACTTGCACAGCTACCTGCATAGTGGCCGAAATAAGCGCCTGAACGGCCACGGCTGCCATCTGTATAGCCGACTTCTTGCCAGTTACTGGCTTGGCATTGCTGCGGTGTGAGGCTTTGAGTGGTTGCACAACCTGATAAGGTCAGTAATGCAGCACCGACCAGTGATATAGAGATACCGGATTTACTCATGACTTTATTGATCAAATTGTGAGAAATATCGGTAGTCGATGCGTTTCGCTTAATAAGATAATTCATAATAAACCTGCGCGCATTTAAAATTATGGTTTATCATAGCACTTTTTGCGGCTGACCACTTTTTCTATCTTATTATTAGGCTGGCTCTCAGTGCTACTAAGTAGTTGATATATCAATATATATAGTGGTGATACTGTGGCTTAAATGAGTCACCGTTGAATGGCTGCTAGCTCATCATGCTTGATTTTTCGTGGTTCGTGCTCATTATAAGCATCTATATAGTATTACTTTAATTCAGTCAAAAGGTCAGACCATCATGGGCATATTTATTGGCGTTCTCATTGTACTATTTGTATTAGGGAGTATGATGGCGCTCAAACCGAACGGTATCGATCAGCGCTTGGATAGACTGCGCATGACGGCGCGTCGGTTACAGCTCAATCCAAAACTGGTTGCTTGTCCTGATTGGATTAAAGGCAAAGACAACGAGTATGGCCGTGGCATGATGGGTCAATATTGCTTGGTGCTAGATGACACGCAATTGCCGCATACACGTTATCAAGTGATTGATGGTCAGTGGCGTCCAGATAGTAGTTTTGTCGATACGACGAGAGATACGACCAAACTCACTATTCCAAGTGCCATTCGTTCCAATTATGGTCATGCGGATACCACGGTCAAAAAAACCAATTTTAGCTTGGATAAAGTACCACTCGATTTGCCAGTCAGTATTGAGCCGTTTATAAAAGGCTTATGGACCAAAGCCAATAGCATTATTATTTATTGGGAAGATATCGCTTATGTACGTCCATTAAGCAATCCTGCTTATCATCACTCATTGATTGAAAAAGACCTGCTAGCGTTAAAAGAAAATTTGGAAAAATGGGCTATAGAAGTACAGAAAACTTAAGCAGGGTAGTAAATGATTTTTTAATCTCCATTAATAACCAATATGCAAGCGCTTTTGATAGACTCCCAGTCATTTTCAGTTGACAGTTTAGCGCTTAGCAGTGTAACGTCTTTATAACTATATCTTTATATTATGGTTATTGTTTGTTTTATAACTGTTTTTATGAGTAACTATCAGCGCCATGGTCGAATGTTTAATGCGCCTCAATACAATAATTCGCTGAGCTATTATAACCAATTATTATAAATTGCCATGCCGCTGAATTTATTCTTACTTTTAATTTACTTATATTATGGTGTCGTAAAATATGGCAAAAACCGCAGCCAAAAAAAGTACAGCAACTACTGCTGACAGCCCAAAGGGTAAGTCTTTGGTGATCGTAGAATCACCAGCCAAGGCGAAAACTATTAATAAATACCTTGGTGATGACTTTATTGTACGCTCAAGTATTGGTCACGTTCGTGATTTACCAGTTGGTGCGAGCAAGAGCGCCAAAAAAGCAGCAACGACCAAAAAAGATGAGAGCCTAAGCAAAGAAGAAAAAACCCAGCAAGCCCTAGTAAGGCGCATGGGCGTAGACCCAGAGCACGATTGGGCAGCAGTCTATGAAGTATTGCCAAACAAAACCAAAGTCATCAAAGAGCTAAAAGCGCTAGCCAAAGACGCTGACAAAATCTATCTCGCAACGGATATGGATAGAGAAGGGGAAGCAATCGCTTGGCATCTAAAAGAAGTCATTGGCGGTGCTGATAGTAAGTATGAGCGTGTGGTCTTTAACGAGATTACCAAATCTGCTATCCAAAATGCCTTCAAACAACCATCCAAGCTTGATATTGACCGCGTCAATGCTCAACAGGCACGGCGCTTTCTGGATCGTGTGGTTGGTTTTATGGTATCGCCACTATTGTGGCAAAAAATTGCGCGCGGTCTGTCAGCAGGTCGTGTACAGTCAGTCGCCATGCGTTTGGTAGTTGAGCGTGAGCATGAGATTCGCGCTTTTATTCCAGAAGAGTACTGGCAGATTCATGCAGACACGCATATTGCCAATAGTAAAAAAGACGCTGAGCAAATTGGTATACGCCTAGAAGCGACCAAGCAAGGTGGCAAGACGCTTAAGCTGGTGAATAAAGAGCAGACTGATAAAGTATTAGCTATCCTTAATGCAAATGACTTTATCGTTAAAGAACGTGAAGAAAAACCAACACAGTCACGTCCTAGTGCACCATTTATCACCTCAACATTGCAACAAGCCGCCAGTACGCGATTAGGATTTTCAGTTAAGAAAACCATGATTTTGGCGCAGCGCTTATATGAAGCTGGTCATATCACCTATATGCGTACCGATTCGACCTTTTTGTCTGGTGATGCACTAGCGGCGGTACGTGGTTATATCGAAGACAGCTATGGCGCAAAGTATGTGCCAGAAAAGCCAAACTTTTATGGTAATAAACAAGGCGCACAAGAGGCGCATGAGGCCGTTCGACCTTCTAACGTCAATATGAAGTCTATTCAGCTTAAAGGGGTTGAGCGTGATGCAATACGCCTATATGAGCTGATTTGGCGTCAGTTTGTGGCTTGCCAGATGCTACCAGCAAAATACCTGTCAGTGAACTTGTTTGTTGGTGCTGATGATGTTGAGCTAAAAGCCCGTGGTCGTACCATGGTGTTTGACGGCTATACCAAAGTATTGCCACCAGCCAAGACCGATGACACGCTATTACCTGATGTCAAAAAAGGCGATAAGCTAACGCTAGATAAGCTAGATCCGAGTCAGCACTTTACCAAGCCTGCACCTCGTTTCACCGAAGCCAGTCTCGTCAAAGAGCTTGAGAAAAAAGGTATCGGTCGTCCATCGACGTATGCTTCTATCATCTCGACCATTCAAGATCGCGGTTATGTGAAGCTTGAGAATAAGCGTTTATTCGCCGAAAAAATGGGCGATATCGTTACTGACAGACTGACAGCAAGTTTTCCAGATTTGATGGATTATACGTTTACGGCCGCATTAGAAGACAAGCTTGATCACGTGGCAGAAGGTGAGCAAGACTGGAAAGACGTACTTGATAATTTCTACGGCGAGTTCAAAACGACTCTGGATCGTGCTAAAGAAAAAGACGGCATGCGTCCAAATGATCCGACCGACGTACCAGACGTCCATTGCGATATTTGTGACCGTCCAATGCAGCTGCGTACTGGCTCTACAGGTGTATTTTTAGGCTGTACTGGTTATAATTTACCACCGAAAGAGCGCTGTAAAGGCACTAAAAACTTAATGCCAGTCGAAGCTTTCGCCAATCTCGATGATGCCGAAGGTGAAGAAGACGAAGCGGCCGAAGTCAAAGATTTGATGGAGAAAAAACGCTGTCCGAAATGTGGCACAGCGATGAACGGCTATATCGTGGATGGTGGTCTCAAGCTGCACATCTGCGGTAACAACCCTGATTGCGACGGCTATATTCTAGAAGAAGGCAAGTTCGAAGTACCGGGTTCAGATGCCCCTACCATCGATTGTAATAAATGTGATGGACAGATGGAGCTGAAGACGGGACGTTTTGGTCCTTACTTCGCTTGTCAGAAATGTGACAATACGCGTAAAGTACTAAAAACAGGTGAAGCAGCACCACCGCGTATGGATCCGATTCACTTACCAGAGCTGAAATCGGTCAAGCATGAAGACTATTTCATCTTGCGTGAAGGCGCGGCTGGAATGTTCTTAGCAGCGTCTAAGTTCCCGAAAGTAAGGGAGACACGTGCACCTAAGCTCGCTGAACTAAGAGAAATCAAAGATAAGATGGAAGATAAGTTCCAGTATCTATTCGAAGGCCCAGACGAAGATCCTGAGGGTAACGCAACGATTCTACGTTGGTCACGTAAGAAAAAAGAGCAGTATATCGGCTCTGAGAAAAACGGCAAAGCCACCCGTTGGGGTGTGTACTGGCGTAAAGGCGAGTGGGTAGAAGAATAAATGTTTTTCTATCGATAATAAAAAAACCCTCTTAGATTCTAAGAGGGTTTTTTTGATATCAATAATAGCCAAGCTCAGACACTATTAATTCTTTTCGATGATACCGCAAGCGACGCGGTCACCTGCGTTACCCGCTGGCTGACTGGTATAGTCATCGGTGCCACCATGAACGATAAAGGCTAGACGATTAACACTATATTTACCCGCTTCATTAGCAGATATTTTCTTATTTATATAGTTGATGGTCGCAACGCCATTTTCATTGGCGGTTAGGTTAGGTAGGTCGCCAGCATGACCATTCATATCGTCTGGGTTAGAGTGTGGCTTGTTGTCCGGATTGAAATGACCACCTGCCGCTTTACCCATATCGGCACAGCTGCCTGTTTCATGGATATGTAGCGCCACTGTCTGACCTGGCTTTAGGTTCATCAGCTTACCGTATACTTGTACGCCGTCATCAACTGGGCGTAAGAATACTTGACCAACTTCTTTTTTATCACCACTTACAGTGTGTATGGTTGATTTTAAAGTAGGTTGGCTCAAAGGGTTACCTGTTTGCATTTGGCCCTCTACTGTTTGGCAACCAGTCATCGCTAAAGCTGAACCACATAATAGAGTACTTGCAAGCATCATTTTATTCATTATTTTCTCCAATTGTTTTAGTCATTATTTTTAGTCGTCATTAAATTTCGAATATCTATGGTTATTGTTCTATTAAGACTCGTATCAATATTCGTTAACATCGGAGTTAGTATAGCCAAGGTAACCCTATAGTTATTCATCAAATGCGCAACAATCAGTTAATAAATGTAAGTATCGTATGGGTTTGAAAAACAGACTTAGCTAAATATTTTTTGAGATTAAACGAATTTAGATATATAAGCAGTACATTATTGAATAATAATTGAATGTTCCAAGAATAAATAATGAACATACATAAAAAAGCCGCCCATCATATGATGAGCGGCTTTTTAGAATCTGTCAGATTGAGCTAATAACAGAACACTTATTAACTGTGCAATGCTTTACCTTTAGTTTTATCGACCGTTACTTTAGCAGGCTTGATTGGAACTGGCATGCTCACCAAAGCAACCTTTAATATCTCTTCAATCGTTGCGACTGGCTGAATGGTTAAGCCTTCTTTCACGTTATCAGGGATATCCGCCAAATCACGCTCATTGGTCGCTGGAATCAATACGTGCTTGATACCACCGCGATGTGCTGCAAGTAGTTTTTCTTTCAGACCGCCGATACGTAGGATTTTACCACGTAAGGTAATCTCACCTGTCATTGCAATATCTGGACGAATGGCGATGCCTGTCAAGGCAGATACTAGTGCTGTCGTCAGTGCACCACCAGCTGATGGGCCATCTTTCGGCGTGGCGCCTTCAGGCATATGCACATGGACGTCTGTTGTTTTAAATGTCTCATAGTCAATGCCTAAGCTTTCACCGCGAGCACGAACCACACTCATAGCCGCGCGAATCGACTCTTTCATGACATCGCCGAGCGAACCCGTAAAGCTAAGCTCGCCTTTACCTTTCATGGCGACTGCTTCGATAGTGAGTAGCTCACCACCGACTTGCGTCCATGCCAAACCAGTAATACGACCAATCTCAGGCTCTTCTTCAGCCAGACCATAGTCATATTGATGGACACCAAGATAATCATCGATGTTTTTGTCATCGACCACGATTAGCTGACGTTCTGCTTTTTTAGGAGCACGAGCGCCATGTGTCTCAACTGAACCGCGAACGACTTTGCGACAGATTTTATTCACTTCGCGCTCAAGGTTACGCACACCTGCTTCACGCGTGTAACTGCGAACGATGCTGTGCAGCGCCGCTTCGACAATCTCAATCTCACCCTCTTTGAGACCATTATTCTTAATCGCTTTTGGCACCAGATACTTCTGTGCGATATTTACTTTTTCTTCTTCGGTATAACCTGGCAGACGAATAACTTCCATCCGATCAAGAAGTGCCGCTGGAATATCCATGCTGTTTGCCGTACAGATAAACATCACTTGCGACAAGTCTAAGTCCATATCCAAATAATGGTCGTTAAACGTATCGTTCTGTGAGGGATCTAACACTTCAAGCAATGCTGATGCTGGATCACCGCGGAAATCTTGCGCCATCTTATCGATTTCATCCAATAAGAATAGCGGGTTTTTGACTTCGACTTTGGCCAGTGACTGAACGATTTTACCTGGCATCGCACCGATATAGGTACGGCGATGACCACGAATTTCCGCTTCATCACGCACGCCGCCAAGCGCCATACGCACAAACTTACGACCCGTGGCACGTGCAATCGACTCACCCAATGAGGTTTTACCAACACCAGGAGGACCGACGAGACATAGAATCGGGCCACGAAGTTTTTTCACACGTGATTGCACGGCGAGATATTCTAAGATGCGGTCTTTTACATCTTGCAGGCCATAATGATCTTCGTCTAATACGGTTTTGGCTTTGTCTAAATTGATAGATACTTTGGTCGTCGCATTCCACGGCGTGTCCAAAATCCATTCAATATAGTTGCGTACGACTGACGATTCACTCGATGCAGGTGGCATCATCTTGAGCTTCTTAAACTCTTGCTCCGCTTTTTTGCGGACATCTTCTGGCAAGTCAGCATCTTCTAAGCGCTGCTCAAGCTCAGCGACATCATCATCACCATCGAATGCGCCGTCATTCATATCTGACAGCTCATTTTTGATGGCTTTCATTTTTTCGTTTAAGAAGTACTCGCGCTGATTCTCTTCCATTTGCTGACGGACAGCTTCTTGGATATCTTGCTCGATATTTTGCTCAGCACTTTGTTTGACCAAGTATTCAGTTAAGGTATTTATATGCGTTTTGATATCGTCTTTTTCTAAGAACGACTGTTTGATATCAAGATCCATCGACACACGAGTTGAGATGAAGTAGACCAACTCAAGTAGGTCATCGATGCGTTTGGCCACGCGCGTTAGCTCACGGGCATTACGCAGACGTGCATCAGCATAGCTTTCAAACAATGTAGTCAGCGCTTGAATGGTGTTCTTTTGCTGACTCTCATCCATACTGACATCGAGGTCAGCACGCTCAAATCTCGCCATCAATAACGTGTCGTGGTCTTCTATGTTGTCAACGCGCGCACGATACTGACCTTCGATTAATACCTTGATGCAATTTTCATCGCTGTCATGCGGCATGGTGCTGACGATGCGGCATACCGTACCGTATTGATATAAGTTGTCTTGATCAATGTCTTCGGTCAGCGAGTCTTTTTGCGCCACGACCAGTACTTTATTACCGTACTCAGCCTGTGCCAGCTCAACGGCTTTGACCGATGGCGCACGGCCTACGAACAAGGCAATTTGCATATGTGGATAGACGACCACATCTCTCAATGCCAATAAAGGTAAGTATGTATCGTCTTCAACGCTGTCTTTAGCATTGTCGTCTTCACTAGTACTGTCTTCGCTATCGTCGTCTTTGGCAGTATCTTCGTCTTGTGTAATATCTTCGATACTGTCAGACGCTGTCTCTAACTCGCTTTCTGACGCATGACTAGACAAGGTGTCTGGCTGGTTATCATCAGCAACAGTAGATGAAACGTCGATATCTATATCGATATTGTCTTGGGCTATTTTATGTTCACTCATATATTTTTCCTCGTTCACCAGACTTGTAAAGTCAAGTTCGTGGTTCATGTTTAGATAAATGGTGCTCACAGATAAAATTGCAAGGCTTGTACTCAAACTCACCTGCTTAACTTTGCAAAATATTTATATCTAACTGAATACAGAGCGTCATATGGTTATGAGCTTAATGCGTCACTGGTGAGAGTCAGTATATCGGAAGTAGCCATACAAGAGTCATAGAAAGCAGTCATAACAGATGCTTAGAGAACACTTATAAATAGCATCTATCAAATATCTATTGGGTTCTTCGCATAGGTTTTATAGGCAAAATAAGGTAAACTGTCGCGCGTCTTAAACGGTGTGTTTTAGAGTAGAACGCTTTAGAGACACATTCGAGAAAAAGCATTTTTGAGACGACGGCGATATCCATAAATTATGAGATATCAATAAGTTTACATTGAACCAAAGCAAATAGAATACGAGGCAACACATGGCAATCAATGCGGTACTGCTGGCAGTCATCATCATGTTGGGGCTGTCACTTGCGCGAGTGCACGTGGTGCTCAGTTTATTAATTGGTGCGCTGGCTGGTGGACTAATAGCAGGTCTCGGTATTACTGAGACTTTAGAGGCGTTTCAAGAAGGTATCCGCAATGGTGCAGAGATTGCACTGTCATATGCGTTACTTGGGGCGTTTGCGGTCGCCATTGCTCATTCGGGATTGCCGCAATCACTGGCAGGATCTGTCATCAAGCGCATTGATGCAGGCGGCACCAGTGGCATGATTAAGTACATGCTGTTTGCAGGTCTCATTACCATGAGCTGCTTTAGCCAAAACTTAATCCCTATTCATATCGCCTTTATTCCTTTATTGGTACCGCCACTGTTACTAGCATTCAATCGCATGCACATTGACAGACGTCTGATTGCTTGTTTGATTACCTTTGGTCTGGTCACCACCTATATGTTTATCCCATATGGTTTTGGTGATATCTACCTCAATCAAATCATGCTCAAAAACGTGGGCGAGGCGGGCATTGATGTTAGTGATATCTCTGTCACTAAAGCGATGGCGATACCAGCCTTAGGCATGTTTATTGGTTTGCTGATTGCTGTCTTTATCAGTTATCGTAAGCCACGCGCGTATCAACAAGTTGCCATAGATAAAGAGGCACATGATGCGGTCGTAGAGGGTGATGCGTTGAGCAAAACGGCGGCTGATGCACAGTCGCAAAGCAAGCTAAAGACGCTGGTTGCACTGGCAGCGATTGTGACTGCTTTTGTCGTACAGCTTTATACCGATTCGCTATTACTAGGTTCGATGTTTGGTTTTGGTGTCTTTATGGCCACTGGCGTGGTCAAGTGGCGTGAAGCCGATTCGGTCTTTAATGACGGTATCAAGTTGATGGCGATGATTGGCTTTATTATGATTACGGCGCAAGGGTTTGCGGAAGTCATGAAAGTAACTGAGCAGATTCAGCCATTGGTCGATGGTGCGGCGTCAATGTTTGCGGGTAATAAAGCAATCGCGGCATTTATTATGCTATTGGTTGGTCTCATTGTGACCATGGGTATTGGCTCGTCATTCTCGACGATTCCGATTCTGGCCGCGATTTACGTACCACTATGTATCTCGTTAGGGTTCTCGCCGTTGGCAACCGTTGCGATTATCGGTACGGCTGGCGCGTTGGGCGATGCAGGTTCTCCTGCGTCAGACTCGACTCTTGGGCCAACGTCTGGTCTAAACATCGATGGACAGCATGACCATATCAAAGACAGTGTGGTGCCAACCTTTATTCACTATAATATTCCGTTATTGATATTTGGTTGGATAGCCGCGATGGTGTTGTAAACGTACAGAGTACGGCCTTTAAATAACAGCAGATAAAATAAAACAAGACTTAGAAATAAGTCTTGTTTTATTTTAATAAGAGATACAGAGGTAAGCGTTACTATGAAAGCACAGGCGACTCTTTATAAACTAAACCGCTCTTCATTTCTGTTATGGTTTTAAGTAGAAAGTAGCAGAAAGCTAGCTGAAAAACTGGATCGTAGACATGATCTAGCGCTAAATTACCATGCCTATAGTCTAGGAATGATAGACCAAACAAAAACATGAGTATCCCTGAGAAAACGTAGGATATGTGAATAAGAATACGTGAGAATGGTTTGTCGTTGCGCTGTTTTGTCCGTTGTATTTCCACATAAGTTATGAGTGCGAAAGTATAGACTCCAGCTAGAGTGAAGCCAAAGCTTTTAAGTTCGGCAAGCTCAAAACCACTATAGTCATATATATAAGCAACAGGCGTTAGCAGAAATGATATTACCCAAAGGTAAAAAATAACCTTGAGTGAAGCTGGTGATATAAATTCTTTTTTTGTTTTGCTCTTCATGACGGATGACGCCTACTTGGTAATGATAATTATTTCCAATAATTATAGTTTATAGGTAATTTATAAACAATAGTTTGATATAAAAATAAGTATTTATCCGTTAAAGCATTTCATTATTGATACTTGGTTGGATTGTGATGTTGTAGGGTAACTTGTATTTTTAATTAGGTATGAAATTTCCTATCTTCATTCCTAGGTTCTACGGAATACACAACGTAAAAAGAATGAGCAAGCCTGACAAAAGCAAATAACCGAAAACAGTAGAAAAGATAAGAAAGTCCAAAAACCATAAAGCCTAGTGACGGCGGTGCATGCATTGCCACCATACCGAAGCAAAGTAAAAATAATGTGGTAATAATCAGCATGGTAAAAAACTTCCACTGGCTACGCATGTATACATCGATAGTAACGAGAAAGCTTAAATGAAAAAGCATCGCAACCACCAATATGACGACGAGCTCTATATCATATGAATGCGGCTCAGGAGCATCAAGCATCTGTAGCGCATGAGGGTTTGGCTCAAAGCCTGAAGTAATAATAAGACCGACAAACAAAGCCCATAAAATAGCGAAAAATATTCGTAGTTTCTGAGCTTTAAAGTAGCTAGCGACTGTCCTCATAGAAATTTTTTTTGTGCTCATGTGTCATACCTAATCATCAAAATCTTTAATCTCACCGTTCAAACTACTCAAAAATTCATCGCTTTGGGCCATCAGTTTATTTAGACGCTCTTCATTGACTAGCCTTGTCATCTCCTCAGAGCTAAAGGGTTGTTCTTGACTGTAGTAACGCAGCTCTCTAGCGTCCTCATTGCCTAATGTCTGCAAATACTCATCCACATTATCAGCGCTAGAGTTAGCATGCATCGCTTGTTTATCATTTTTCATCAAAACCACCTTATGCTGCTTGGCGTAATTAAGCCATCTAATGGCACATCCCAAGGCTGCCGCGCTAATTGCTCAACCACTTGAAAGTCATAACACCAGCCAATTTTTAATGGCTTTTTAGCGCCCGACCGATAGCTTTTGCCAAGCGTCGTATCATAGAACCCACCACCCATGCCCATACGGTTGCCGTTTAGGTCGACCGCTACTAGCGGACAGATAATAACATCCAATTCGCGCGCCCAAAGTAGACGGCGATGATGGTTTTGCTTCATACCTAATCGATGTATACGTGTCGGTATGTTGAGTAGTTTTGAATGATAAATAGGTACGAAACGTAGATGTTTATCTTCAAATCCATTGCTAGTACGGCCAAGTGAGCCGACGACTGGTAAGTAAGGAAAATAGCCTAAGCGTTGACACCAGTCCAATATTGGCTGAGTAGGCAGTTCACCAAAGCCATCGTAATATAGTCCAATACGTGCATTCGTTGGCAAGCGCTGCTGTAGCTTAGATAGATGCAAGCTTGCAGACTGAGCAAATTGTCTCCGCGTGCCGTCGCTTAACTGGCGGCGCTGGCGAGTAAAGTGCCGTCTGGGCGGATTGCTAACTGCCGAATCCTCCGCCGCTACGTTTTTTGGTTCAGGATGCATAGTTATACTATCCGATAATTTATTGAGTTGATGGTGACTGGTGCTTTTAGACATTGCTCAAGGCTATTTGTGAATATTCAACACGCCCTAGTCATGCTATCATAACGCCACTTTATATCGTATTCTCCTTTATGTGCAGCAGCTGTTGCATTTTTTACGAAGCAGTCATAAAACAACAAACCATCAAAGAGGGTAGTTATGTCGACACAGAATCAGGCAACTCGTACCGAAAAAGACACCATGGGCAACGTGGAAGTCCCAGCTGACGCTTATTGGGGTGCGCAAACTCAGCGTAGCCGTGAGAACTTTAAAATCGGTGGCGAGACTTTGCCACGTCCGATGATTGAAGCAATGGCACTGGTCAAAAAAGCCGCTGCGATTACTAATGCAAGCCTAGAGCGTATCGAAGATGACAAGCGTGATCTCATCGTGCAAGCCGCTGACGAAATCATCAACGGTGGTCTAACGGATCAGTTCCCATTGGTTGTATGGCAGACGGGTTCTGGTACGCAGTCAAACATGAACATGAATGAAGTATTGGCCAACCGTGCCAATGAAATCGCTGGTTCTGAGCGCGGCAGCTACACGCCAATTCACCCAAATGACCATGTAAACCATGCACAGTCTACCAACGACAGCTTCCCAACGGCGATTCGTGTGGCGGCTGCTCGTCAGATCAATAGCTTATTGATCCCTGCGGTAAAAGCATTGCGTGATACGCTAGCTGCAAAAGCCAAAGAATTCGATAGCATCGTAAAAATCGGTCGTACGCATTTACAAGACGCCACGCCTTTGACGTTAGGTCAAGAGTTCAGCGGCTATGTTAGCCAACTTGATCACTCATTGGTACGTATTGATAATGCGTTGCAAGGTCTATATGAATTGCCATTAGGTGGTACTGCAGTTGGTACGGGTCTAAACGCCCATCCTGATTATGCAGTAAAATCAGCTGAGCAACTAGCGACTTTGACTGGCTTGCCATTCGTTACCTCACCGAACAAATTTGAAGCACTAGCGGCTCGTGATGCAGAAGTGTTTGCGTCAGGCGCACTAAAAACGCTAGCAGCTAGCTTGAACAAAATCGCTAACGATGTACGTTGGTTGGCATCTGGTCCTCGTTGTGGTCTAGGTGAATTGACGATTCCTGAGAACGAGCCAGGCTCTTCTATCATGCCGGGTAAAGTAAACCCAACTCAGTCAGAAGCATTGACGATGGTTGTTGCTCAAGTCATGGGTAACGATGTGACGATCAGCATGGCTGGCGCATCAGGTAACTTTGAGCTAAACGTGTATAAGCCAGTTATCGCGTTTAACTTATTGCAATCTATCAAACTATTGGGTGATGGCTGCAACAGCTTCAATGAAAACTGTGCCGTTGGTATTGAGCCAGTAAAAGATAAAATCGATGACTTCTTGCACAACTCATTGATGCTAGTGACTGCATTGAACCGTCATGTAGGTTATGAGAATGCTGCGAAAATCGCTAAAACTGCTTATAAAGAAAACAAAACGTTGAAGCAAGTTGCGGTTGAGCTAGAGCTATTAACTGAAGCTCAGTTTGATGAGTGGGTAATTCCTACTGATATGGTGAACCCTAAGTAAGCAGTAGACCAAGCAGTAGATCAAGTAGTGACCTGCTACGGCGTCAGACATTGCTTAATGTACGATAAGTACCATTTGCATTCGTTTTTCTGGTAGCAGCGTCATATTTGTTCGACTGAGAATTTAGAAATAAAAAAGACAATAACCTAAATCGGAGTAAACAATGATTACCCATGTACCTGATATGACTTTTAAAACTCGTGTTCGTGATGACTCTATTGGAGGAGACAACCCATTCACATGGTATGATCTAACCACAGATGAGTTATTTGCCAATAAAAAAGTGGTTGTGTTTTCTCTACCAGGTGCGTTTACGCCAACTTGTTCAACCAGCCATCTCCCCCGTTATGAAGCGCTCTATAATGAGTTTAAGGCATTAGGCATAGATGAAATAGTTTGTATTTCTGTCAATGATGCGTTCGTCATGTACCAATGGGGTCTAAAGCAAAACCGTGAAAACGTTTTCTTACTTCCTGATGGTAATGGTGAGTTCACTCGTAAAATGGGCATGCTTGTTGATAAGAGTAATGTTGGCTTTGGTATGCGCTCATGGCGTTATTCGATGGTTGTCGACAATAAAGAAGTTAAAAAAGTGTTTAAGGAAGCTGATTTTGGCGACAACTGCCCAATAGACCCATTTGAAGTATCAGATGCAGACACTATGTTAGCGTATTTAAAAAGTAATGCTTAGATTCCATTGAGAAGTTAGAAATAAAAAAGACCTTGTCACGCTATGTGGCAAGGTCTTTTTTTGCTTTCTGATTTGGCTGTGTTCTTTATTCATCTAAACCAGTAGGATACCACTGCAGTTAGAGCTATATTAGACCCCTTTTATATTTAATAAACTAGACAAGACAACAGTGAATATAATATACAAGTTACGATGACATATTTTTGAGCGAATATAAAATGATAGTAAATCTGCGTGACTATATAAAGCAATACACCAAATCTCAACAAGTTGGCATCTATATAATATTTTTTTAATTTATCTGGGTTTGTTTATGAAAATTTGGGGATTTAATATGATAGCTGATAAGTTAGCGGAAGATCCAAGTAATTTCAAACAAGGATGTATGTATTATGAAAGTACGTTTATAGATAAAAAAATAAATATGAAGATTTTGACTGTATCTATAGATGGCTATAAAAGTGAACACATTCATATTTTTGCGAATAGCTTTCCTAGTAATAAAAACTGGAAAGGGAAAACGTATAAGAGGTTTATTGATTATGCAGAAGCACATCGACGAGACTGCCACCCTGTAGAATACATAGAATTCCCTTTATTGATAGGACGCGAGATTTATATCTACAATTATTTAGGTGATTTTGGTGACACCATGAGTCCCTCCAATATCACCAAAGACTGATACTATGACGATTGTTAAAAATAGAGTATTAAAAAAAAGACCTTGCATAAGTAATCGCTACCCTCTAAAAGTATATTGGGGGAAGTCAGTGAAACGGTACTTTTGCAAGAGGTCTACTAGACAAGATGCCAGTGAATATAGTGTACGAATTACAGCAACATATTTTTAAGCGAATATAAAATGATAGTAAATCTACGTAACTATATAAAGCAATACACCAAATCTCAACAAGTTGGCATCTATATAATATTTTTTTTAATTTATCTGGGTTTGTTTATGAAAATTTGGGGATATCGCTTGATAGCCGACAAGTTAGCGGAGGACCCAAGTAACTTCAAACAAGGATGTATGTATTATGAAAGTACGTTTATTGATAAAAAAATAAATATGAAGATTTTGACTGTATCTATAGATGGCTATAAAGATAAACATATTTCAATCTTTGCGAGAAGTTTTCGTCGAAATCAAAACTGGGAAGGGAAGACATATAAGGGGTTTATTGATTATATGGAAGCACATCGACGAGACTGCCATCCCGTAAAATATATAGAATTTCCTTTACTGATAGGACGCGAGATTTATATTTACAACTATTTAGGTGATTTTGGCAATACCATCCGCTTCTCTAATACCACTAACTCTACTTCCAATATCACTAAGGACTAATACCATGACGATTGTCAAAAATAAAGTATTATAAAAAAAGACCTTACCACATCACGCGACAAGGTTTTTTTATGCTTATGAATTTTTGATGAAGAGGATGCGACAAAAACATAGCTTTTACGCAAAGTAAGGAGTGTTAGATAGGTATATTAGGAGCTATTAGATCAAACAACCATTGCTCCAGTAGAATAGGTAAGGATAACTCATGAGCCTTGATCATACTTGTCCCAACCCTCCAACACTGTCTAAAATAGCTCTGTACGTGTGGCTACTATCTCTATGTTTACCTGCGCTACATTACGATGGTGAAACCTATTTTGGTTATGAGACTTTAGTAATGGGTATTCTATTTGGTTGGGTCGGTTTAGTATTCCAAGCTTATAGTAACCTCACTTTTTTGCTAGCTATATACCTGACGTTTCGCCATAAAAACCCGATTAACCTTGCCGCTTTTACTTTTATGCTTGGGTTATCTACTTTTTTTATCACAACCATAGTAGCAACAGGCGATAAAGGAATTCATGATTCAGAAATCGAACTGAAAGTTTGGGGATTCGGGTGTTGGATTGGCTCATACATATTATTATTCATAAGTACGGTTTGGCGCTTCTATTTAGAGCAAAACTTAAATAAAGTACGATAAAAAAGCCAGCAGAGCGTTTGAGTTTATAACAGCTCGACTTAAACCAAAAAAAGCCGAGCAAAATGCTCAGCTTTTTCACATCAAATCAAATATCTAACCCTAACTAGAACTTATAAAGCAAACCAAGCGTTGTCGCCGCTTCAGTACGTGAGTCGACCATTGGACTATCGTACTGCTCATTTGGGACATAGCTCACGCTTTGATTGGCAAACCCTGCCCAACGATCATTGAAGTCATAGTTGGCACTAATATTAATATACGGGTTCACACTCGAATTAGATTTATAAGCGTCAACGCCTGTTTCCGCTGATTCTTCATCACTGACGCCATAATAGTATTCATTGTAGTCAGCATCATGATACTCAAAACCAATGCTCGGATAGACCGTCAGCTTGCCTTTAGTGATTCTAGCAAGATACGTCAAGCGAGCCGTGTTGCCGCCACTACGATCTAACACATCAGTCCCTATCTGAGCACGGATGCCGCCAACAGACGTACGACGCTGATAGCTCAGACCCGCTTCTGCTGATGATTTGCGTTTATCTAGACCTTGAAGCGCACCATTGGCATCATCAGGATCAAACTCAGAACCAGCGAGTTTGGCATAGGCAGACAACTGATTGACACCATCATTGATCGCGTAGACACCCGCTTGCGCGCCGCGTATATAAAATCTGTTATTGTCATAAAATGCACCTGGTAACACATTTACCTCGGTATCATCTTCCAGATCATAAGCTGATTTGACCGCCATGACGTTGACGCCGACGCTTAGTACAGCATCTTTGTCAGTCGGTAAGTTGTCATTAAAAATCGCAGCGTTAGACAGGCTAGCCACACTGAGTAGCGCAGTAGCGGTTAACGCATTGAACATAGTACGCGTAGAGATATGAGGTAGCGCTGCAAGTGTAAACATAAGAGAATCTCGTAAAGGAGTGGTCGTCATAAGATAAAACAATTAGGTAGCAATAAGCGAGTAGGGAAAACCAAACTAAGAAGCCGTTGAGCCATGATAGATAAGTATGGACGTTTACTCAATAGCTTTTAATATTTGTAGTATCTGATAGTGAATATCTTGCCACCACCAGACAAAGCCAATACTGATCAATAACATCGCTAGCCATGGCAATAACTGCCAGATAAACGAGGGTTTGATAGGTGTTTTTGATGGGATGCTGCTGGTATGAGCAGTGTTGATATCTGACCCTGCATCCGTTCCAGTATTACTTTGAGCATAAGTATCATCGCTACGTGAATCGGTCGTATCTAAATCAGTAGCCTGACGAGCTGAGTAACTATCGATGCTAGGCGGTTGATTGATGTAGGTCGTTTGATAACGGTGTAAATTTTGGTTTTGATAGATAGCCGCGTTTTGTAGCGTAACAGCCAAACGCTGACGGTAAGCAATCGCGAAAGACAGTGCGATGATTAGTCCGGTAATAGCACCACCGATATGACCCGCGTTATCTATACCCGGTACGGCAAAACCATAAACCAAGTTAATGCCCATGATAAATATCAAGCTTTTGAGATTGAGCACCATGCCATTCACTGATATTTTAAACAGTGCAGCGATTAATAATGCCGCGCCAATACCCATAATACCACCAGAGGCACCAGCCGACAGTCCAGGCTGTCCCGTACCATCCAAAAGACTCTGCCATGTCACATAACTATTGAGTAAATTGCCACCGATTGCGGACAATAAAAACAATGCCAAAAACTTGGCTGAACCAAACATCGGCTCGGCAACTTGCCCAAAGAAATACATGGCAAAGCCATTAAACAACAAATGCATCAAGCCAATATGCAAAAATGCACTGCTCACCAGCCGCCATGGTTGTTCTTGCATGGTGTAAGGCAACGCATTCGCGCCCCATTTTAGCAAGGCCTCAGTGGAGGGATTATTGGCATCGACGCCTGTCAGCACTTGCACAATAAATAAGCCAATAAAGCTGACTAACAATAACGTGGTGACGGGCGCTGTTTTGAATAACTGTTGAATGGTCATAAAAGCTAACTATTAATGAAAGGTTGTGAGTAGAGTATAAAGGGTATGGTCAGATAATGTTATGCATCAACCTGCCAGCGCGTTTTAAAGCTTGGCAAGTGAATGACTGACAGTTTTAGTGATAAAGATGGTGTTTCTAATAATTAGGAATTTTGAGGTTTTCATAAGTGCCTTTTACCAAGATATCATCTGTGACGTTATTGATATCGGTATGACCACAGAACGCCATACTAATATCACATTCGTTATAGATGAGCTCAAGTGCACGGCGTACGCCCTCTTCACCATAAGCACCAAGCCCGTACAAGAATGCTCGTCCAATCATTGTGCCTTTTGCACCAAGCGATATAGCCTTTAATACATCTTGACCAGAGCGAATGCCACTGTCTAACCAGACCTCTATATCGCTATTTTCGGCATGGACAGCTTGCACGATGTCAGACAGCGCAGAGATGGAAGACAGCGCACCATCCAATTGACGGCCTCCGTGATTGGAGACGACCAGTGCATCAGCGCCACTACGAGCGGCCATGATGGCATCTTCAGGTTCCATGATGCCTTTTATAATGAGCTTGCCACCCCATGCATCTTTGATACGGGCGACATCGTCCCAGCTCAGCCGCGGATCAAACTGCTCTTCTGTCCAAGCGGTTAGTGAGGACAGATCGTCTACGCCTTTTGCATGACCAACGATATTGCCAAAGCTGTGACGTTTGGTGCCGAGCATATTTTTACACCATTGCGGTTTGGTCATGAGATTGACGATATTGGCAAAAGTTGGTCTAGGCGGTGCGGACAAACCGTTTTTAATATCTTTATGACGTTGTCCAAGTACTTGTAAATCAGCAGTCAGAATCAGTGCTGAGCAGTTAGCATCTTTCGCCCGCTGAATCAGATTAGCGACGTAGTCTTGATCGCGCATTACATATAACTGAAACCAAAACGGCGCACTGGTGTTTTCAGCGACGTCCTCGATTGAGCAGATACTCATGGTTGAGAGTGAGAAGGGCACGCCGAATTTTTCAGCAGCCTGTGCGGCCTTAATTTCACCGTCTGCCCACATCATACCGGTAAACCCTGTTGGAGCAATGGCGACTGGCATCTTGACGGATTCGCCAATCATTTGTGTGGCCAGACTGCGGTTGTCCATATCGACCAAGACCCGCTGGCGTAACTTGATACGGTCAAAGTCGGTTTCATTACTACGATAAGTGGTTTCGGTCCATGAGCCTGAATCGACATAATCATAAAACATACGTGGTACTTTGCGTTCGGCGATTCGGCGCAAGTCTTCGATTTCAGTAATCTTTTTTAAAATAGGCTTTAGATCTTTCATGGCGTTCCCACTATCTGGTTTTTATGACTGTTTTAATATTATTGACTGAGTAGTTGCTGTAAGTCCAGTACCGAAAACGGATAATTTAATCGCTTTGACGGCGTCAAGATAACAGGAATCGTGGTGGCAAATTCCATCATCAGGGATTCATCAAAATCAGCGATATCGACATCATGATAGGTAACGGGCTGTACTGCTTGAAACTGTGTCAGCAGTTGCGCGGCGACATCACATAGATGACAGCCAGACGTGCCTAGCAACCACCATTTATCCTGATAGGCATTAAGGCTAGGGGACTTTTCAATGATCCGTGCTCGTAGTTCTTTTATATTATTATCATCGTACATAGTTGTTCTCTTGTTTTAATACTTGTCACAAAAAGCTTGTCTTAGAATTTTAGTCAAAAATTAACATAGTGTTTCACTGTTATGACATGATAAAGAAGTAGGGTAAATAATGACAGCGATTGTGAGATTAGGTAAGATGACCTGCTGCTTTTCATTACTGACTTATTACTTCATCTTATTACCTTTTTTAACATTTGGATATCGCGCATGGCAAGTTTTGGCAAATTTCTCAAACGACTATTATTGGTATTGATACTGTTAGTCGTGGCATTTCACGTGCTAGTCGCTGGACTGCTGTTAATTTGGAAAACGCAGCCGATCAATAACAGTATGTTTATGTTGTCGCATCGCCTAACGGGTGGCACGGTCACTCAGACGTGGGCTAATTATGATGCCATTGCAAAATCTGCCAAACAAGCGGCGATAGTAAGTGAGGACTCGACGTTCAGCCAACATAGTGGTTTTGATTTCAAAGGTATTAAAGCTGCACGTAAGAAAAATGAAGAGACAGGTAAGGCGTCTGCTGGCGGCTCAACGATTACTCAGCAGCTCGCAAAAAACTTATTTTTGACCTCGCATCGCTCGTACGCGCGTAAAGGCGAAGAAGCTATAATTACCGTGATGATTGAGACGCTATGGGACAAGCAGCGTATCTTGGCTGCGTATCTCAATGTGGCAGAGTTTGGTAATGGTATTTATGGTATCGACGCGGCAGCGCATCATTATTTTGATAAGTCGGCTGCCAACCTCAACCGTGATGAGTCAGCTTTGCTTATTTCTATGTTGACCAACCCAAAATATTACGAAGACAATCAAGGCGATAGACGATTACGTAACAAACAGAGCATCGTTAAAAAGCGTATGAAAAACGCAGTGTTACCATAGTCGCCCGAGTTTAATGACCCTATAACAGATGATGGCGTATCGATACAGTAAAAGGACTAATGACGTGTTAGATGTGAATAAAGAGCAAAGTAGTGATAGCAATGTGAATGACGTTGTGGCTGTTGATAATAAAACCCATACAGAGGGTAACCATGAGAATTTGACCACAGTGGCATGGCAGCGTTCAGAAGACGGTAGCTACTCGCCGAGCAGCTATATTAATCGTGACCTGTCTTTATTGCAGTTTCATTTACGTGTATTAGCGCAGGCGGCCAGTCCCCGCCATCCGCTACTTGAGCGCCTATTTTTCTTGATTATTTTCTCATCAAACATCGATGAGTTTTTTGAGATTCGGGTCGCAGGCCTGATGCAAAAGCTCAATATCGGTGATGTCTCGACCAGTGTCCACGGTATGCGCCCTAGTGAGGTACTGAATGAGATATCCACGGTCATGCATGATGCTATCGATGAGCAGTATCGCATTCTTAACGAAGATGTCTTGCCCGCGCTTGCTAAGGAAGACATCCGTTATCTAAAACGCGATGAGCTGAATGCAGAGCAGTCGGCTTGGATGAAGCGCTATTTCACTGAGCAAGTATCGCCAGTGTTGACGCCGATTAGTATTGATCCTGCGCATCCGTTCCCGCGTTTGGTTAATAAAAGCTTAAATTTCATCGCTACCTTAGAAGGCAAAGATGCGTTTGGTCGTGATATCAATCTTGCGATTGTGCCAGCGCCGCGCAGTCTGCCACGTGTGATTCGTCTACCTGATGAATTGACAGGCGGTAAAGAGCATCACGTCATGCTATCTGCCATCATTCATGAGCATATTGGAGAGCTATTCCCTGGTATGAATGTGACAGGGTGTCATCAGTTCAGGCTGACCCGTAATGCCGATTTAGATCTGGCTGATGATGTCGAAGATATTGCCAAAGCGCTAGAGGGTGAGTTAGAAAACCGCCGCTTTGGTGACAAGGTTCGTTTGGAGGTCACCATGGACTGTCCGACGCATATCAGTGATTATCTACTCAATGAGTTTGAGCTACATGATAATCAGCTATATCGTGTCAATGGTCCAGTTAACTTAACACGGTTGCTGTTTGATTTTAATATTCCAGCGCTGCGCTATGAGCCGTTCACTCATGTGATACCGAAAGAGTTCCGCCGTGAGATGGACAAACTGGACAAAGCGACCAGTATGTTTGCCGCGATGCGCAAAAAGGATGTGCTCGTACATCACCCTTTTCATGCATTTTCGCCAATTATCAATTTATTATGGCAAGCCGCCAGTGATCCAAAAGTGCTAGCGATTAAGCAAACGCTATATCGTTCAGGTACCAATTCAGAAATCGTCAAAGCACTTGCCGCTGCTGCCCGTAATGGTAAAGAAGTGACCGCTGTTATCGAGCTGAGAGCGCGTTTCGACGAAGCCTCTAATATTGCCGTTGCTAATTATCTGCAAGAAGCGGGCGCAGTCGTGGTCTATGGTATCGTCGGTTATAAAACCCATGCCAAGCTCATGCTCATCGTTCGCCGTGAGGATGACCGTATCCGCCGTTACGTGCATTTGGGTACAGGTAACTATCATGCTGCCAACGCAAAAGTCTATACCGACTATGGTTTGTTTAGCGCAGATCCTGACATCTCAGAAGACGTCCATAAAATATTCCAAGAGCTGACAGGGATGGGCAAGCCTGCCAATCTCAAAAAGCTACTGCATGCCCCATTTACGCTACATGATAAATTAATACGCTTTATCGATGCTGAAATCGCACATGCAAAAGCAGGCAAGAAGGCTCACATTATCGTGAAAGTTAATGCCCTGACTGAGCGTCGTCTAATTGCTAAGTTGTATGATGCCTCACAAGTAGGCGTCAAAATCGAGCTGATTTTGCGCTCTATATGTTGCTTACGTCCACAAGTAAAAGGTCTGTCTGAAAATATTACTGTACGCTCTGTGATTGGCCGGTTTTTAGAGCACACACGTGTTTATTATTTTTATAACAATGGTGATGAGCGTCTATATTGCGGCAGTGCTGACTGGATGGATCGCAATCTATTCCATCGCGTAGAAGTGGCATTTCCTATTGAAGACAAAAAACTGTTTAAGCAAGTCTATCAAGATGGATTGCTCAGTTACCTAAAAGACAATACTCAAGCTTGGACACTGGATGGCAATGGTGTGTGGACACATCTGCAACCAGTAGCGGGTGAAACGCCGTATATCGCCCAAGAACACCTATTAAAGGTTATCAATGGGGTGGGAGATTCAGTCTAGCGCACTCTTGTAGATATATTTTTGATGTTGTAAATAGTTTTAAACGAGTTAACAAAACCAAGCGCTGGTAAGTACTGGCGCTTGGTTTTTATTTGGGCAAATGATTGACATAAGTTACAAGATACAAGTTACAAACTGTCTTGTAACCTCACATTTATTCACATATTGATACGGCAGTACACTGGTGAGGTGCACAACGTTCTACTTATAATCAATATCAGTCCTAATAGATAAGTAGCTATATAAAAAACAAGTAAAACCAATGAATTATAAAAATAGGAAAATCATTATGAGTACGACAAACAACGACAGCTCAGATATCAAACAAGCAGCAGAAAACGCTGACAGCAAACAAATTGTACAAAATCTCAAGAGTGATAAAAAAATAGATGCACCTGAATCGTTGAGTGAAGAAGAGCAAACCTCTTTTATCGAAGATGAACTACGCACTGATAAATAGTTATGGTAATAAATGCTTTTATTTAACGTTTAACATATCAACGAGAGGAACATGCTATGACAATTGATAGTCAGTCAAACAATGAAGAAAAAGTAGTAGTCAATGATTTGGCAGCATCACATCCAAATAATGTGCAGGACAGTTATGAAGGGCGCAAGCATGAGCCAGACATTGATGGTCCACAGCAAGACTCACAAGAAACAGATGAAATATATGCTGATCCCCGAAAAGAAGAAGACTTACCAGCGGGTGGCAAAAATGTTGCGGACTTGAATGTCCAAGACTTGAGCCAAAAAGGTAACGAGTAAAGATTGGCTGATGTCGAATGAATCCGATAAGTAGCTTTGTTAATTAGCAATCTTTGATGATAAACAGCTTTTAATGACAAATAGCCTATTAATAATAGGCAACATAGCCGTTAAAAAGAGACGAATAAAAATAATAAGGATATGACCATGGAAAATAAAAAATCAGCATTATCAGCTGGCCAGATAGAAAAGAATATCACTGAGAACAAAGGAACGGACACGTTTGAAGAAGGGGTTGTTCGTTCAGAACACGTAAATGACAACGATAATCCTGCTCGTCAGCCTGATCGCCGTGACCAAGAGGGCAATGCTTTTGATGACGGTATTAATGAGCATACAGTTGGCAGTGAGCCTTCTAAAAGTGAAGGTATCAATAATCTAAACCGTTATGCAAATGCTGATAATGCGCAATCACGTGTGTTGAACCCTGATGAAAAAGACAGATAGTATTTACTTAGTAATTTATATGTAGATAAGACAATAATAATAACGACGAGAGTGAGGTGTCATTATGAGCATGCCAGACGATAAGGCAGTGAATCAGAATCATAAACTAAAAGATGCAGATGATAACAATGGCATTGTCGCTGATGATGCCTTACAGAAAGCCAATCCTGCTGCTGCAGAAAGAGCGACGGACGATCACGACCCACATAATATTGCCAAAAACCGTAAACAGTATGACAGTCCGCTAATGAAAGACGATAAATAGTTATTTATTGTGATGGTTCTGGATTCTACAAAGAGTGTCATAAGCAAAAACGTCAATAGACAGATCTAATCAGAATCAGAAAAGGTGTTACTAGAGTTCAAGCTAAATATCTTGAACTCTAGTAGAACCTTTTTTATTTGTCTAAACGATTGCTAGCGATATCTAAGCAGGTGTACCGCTATGAAAGCGCAATTCGGCATCTGGACTGGATATCAACTCTGATTCCACTTCTTTAAAGAAAGCCACTCTTTCATCAATATTGTCTTCAGACAGTGATTGAGCCAAGGCCAAATAATCTTCGAAATGACGACTTTCTGACTTAAGTAAGTAACGATAGTACTTTGCCAAGCGCTCATCATTGATAACCTCAGCCAACGACGCAAATCGTTCGCAAGAGCGTGCTTCAATGAATGCCCCAATGATTAGCACATCGATCATCGCTGCTGGCTCGTAAGTGCGCTTGTGCTTCAACATGCCTTTTGCATAGCGCCCAGCACTGAGATATTTCCACTCCAGACCACGGTCATTCATGATGCCTAGTACCTGCTCGTAATGTAGCATCTCTTCACGTATCAACTGCGCCAGCTTACACTGTAAATCATAGGAAAACTCATAGCGGAATATGAGATTCATGGCGGTGCCTGCTGCTTTTTTTTCGCAATTGGCATGATCCTGAATGATTAATGGCAAGTTATTAATCGCCGCATCTACCCAAGCCTGTGTGGTTCGAGCACCCAAGAAATTATAAATAGGCGATAGGTCTACCTTGATGGGCGTACGTAGCTGAGTGATATCAACACTGTCTTTTTCTATGCTGTCTTTTACCATAGCATTGTCGTTCATAAGTTCATCGTTTAAGGCGTTATCACTGCTGTTAATAGGTTTCATATTTTCTTTGTTCATAGTCTCTGTCATGGTTAAGTATTTGATACGTATTGGCTAAACATAAAAATGGGATAGATAACTAATAACTATAAGTCGATACAGTAATGATTACTTACTGTTTATCTGGGTCTAATTATCTGTGCATATAAAATCACTGAGAATAGACTTTAGGCTCGACAGCTTATAGGTCATCATAATTATACAACCCCAACATTTACTTAGTGAATGGTGTTTTCTTGTTTATTTCTTTATTTGATAGTAGGATAAGATTTTGCTAAAGCAGAATCTTTCTTACTATTGATATATCAGTCATCGCTTAGTGATGGATAGTGAGCATTATAACTCATGCCAATATGACATAAAGCTATTGATACACAGGTATAGACCGTTTGAAATAAATGGCTATATTTATGATCTGTATCGTTTTCTATAATGTTATTAGCAAGCGTGCTTCAACGCAGCAAAAAATGTATGTTAGTAGCATAGCACAAATGTTTAAAGCGCTATTCATGACAAACTTATATGATAGAACAACAGGTTTGATTCGTACTGCATCTAAACTTGGAATAGATGTCTAAGACCGACAATGTCCAATCATTGCGGTAGCAACTTCGTATTTACACTCTCACGAACAGATAAGGATAACAACATGAGCCAGTCTTCTAACGCCAATCGTATTCAAAAAGGCATCCTTGCCATCGACCAGCAATTGTATGACTTTATTGAAAACGAAGTTCTACCGAAAGTCGGTGTTGACTCAGACAGTTATTGGTCAGGTTTCGAAAAAGTCATCAAAGAGTTTACCCCGCGCAACAAGGCATTGCTTGCGACTCGTGACAAAATTCAAGCACAGATTGATCAGTGGCATTTAGACAACCCTGCCAAAGACGGCGAAATCGATTACCCTACATATAAGGCATTTTTACAAGAGATTGGGTATCTATTACCAGAAGGCGATGACTTCAAAGTTAGCACACAAAACGTCGATGATGAGATTGCTCATATCGCAGGGCCACAGCTGGTCGTACCAGTGCGCAATGCTCGTTACGCACTGAACGCAACCAATGCACGTTGGGGTAGTTTGTATGATGCCTTATATGGTACCGATGTCATCAGTGATGATAATGGTCAAGAAGCAACAGGTGGCTATAATCCGACTCGTGGTGCTGCTGTCGTCGCTTATGCAAAAGCATTCTTAGATGAAAACTTTGCGCTAGCATCAGGCTCATACAATGACGCGACAGGCTTTGCAGTGGTTGATGGCACGCTTTCAGTTATCCAAGGTGATAGCAGCACTTCGCTAAAAGACACTGAAAAATTTGTCGGTTTTGTGGGTGATGCCGCAGCACCAACAGGTATTTTATTAAAGAACAACAATCTGCATGCCGAAATCCAAATCGATGCCAATCATCCAGTTGGTAAAGATGATCCTGCAAATATCAAAGACGTCTTACTTGAGTCAGCGATTACAGCCATTCAAGATTGTGAAGATTCAGTCGCTGCGGTTGACGCTGAAGAAAAAGTTGAAGTCTATCGCAACTGGCTTGGTTTGATGAATGCTGACCTGCAAGAAACCTTCGAAAAAGGTGGCAAGACGCGTACTCGTCAACAAAATCCAGACCGCGAATACACTAGGCCAGATGGTGGCAAACTTATCCTACCGGGTCGTTCGTTACTACTCATTCGTAACGTCGGTCACTTGATGCAAAACCCAGCAATCTTAGTAGATTTGGGTAATGGTCAAGAACAAATCTTCGAAGGATTGATGGATGGCTTAATCACGCCATTATTGTCTTTAAATGATTTAAAAGGTAAAAACCCACTATCGAATTCACGCAAAGGCTCAATGTATATCGTTAAGCCAAAAATGCATGGCCCTGAAGAAGTCAAAATGGCCAATGACTTGTTTAACGCTTCAGAAGACTTGCTAGGGCTTGAGCGCAATAGCCTTAAAATCGGCATCATGGATGAAGAACGTCGCATGACGGTCAACTTAAAAGAAGCCATTCGCCAAGCCAAAGAGCGAGTGATCTTTATCAATACTGGTTTCCTCGACCGTACAGGTGATGAGATGCATACCAGTATGAATGCAGGCCCATTTGTACCAAAAGGTGAGATGAAGTCACAAGCATGGCAGCCAGCCTATGAGCAGTGGAACGTAGATGTTGGCCTTGAGACAGGTCTACAGGGTGTTGCTCAGATTGGTAAAGGCATGTGGGCGAAGCCTGATGAAATGAAAGAGATGATGGACACCAAGGCCGCGCATCCTAAGTCTGGTGCTAGTACGGCATGGGTACCGTCACCAACAGGGGCAACCTTGCACAGCATGCACTATCATCAAGTAAATGTGACAGAAGTACAAGACAGCCTAAAATCACGTGAGCGTGCAAGCTTGGATGATATCTTGACCATTCCATTAGCGAAAGACACCAACTGGTCTAAAGAAGAAAAGCAGCAAGAATTAGAGAACAATGCGCAGGGTATCCTAGGTTATGTCGTACGCTGGGTAAACCAAGGCGTTGGTTGCTCTAAAGTACCTGATATCGATGATGTTGGTCTTATGGAAGATCGTGCCACGCTACGTATTTCCAGTCAACATATCGCTAACTGGCTGCATCATAATGTGATCACTGAGGAGCAAGTGCTTGAGACCATGAAGCGTATGGCAAAAGTCGTTGATGAACAAAATGCTGGTGATAGTGATTATCAACCAATGGCTAGCGATTTTGAAAACTCTTATGCGTTTAAGGCAGCCTGTGATTTAGTGTTTAAAGGACGTGAGCAGCCTAGTGGCTACACTGAACCATTGTTGCATCAGGCACGTCTTGATCTAAAAGCAAACACCTAAAATGATAAATTAAGTATCATTTTTTAGGCAGGCTTAAGCTAATGAGCAGGATGGTATATTGTACTATCTTGCTCGTTTGTGACTGTCAAATGTGACAAAAATAAGACAAGCAGTATTTTATAAGCGCTATTTATTGTTAAATAAATAGCGCTTTTTTTGGCTAAATACTTGATATTCGTTATTGCTATTTAAGATTATCAGTAATGATATTAATCAATGTTTTCTGTATCTTGTTGAGTCAATAGAATTTTTTTTAGTGATCGCTCAAATACAGCCAAGCATTTTTTATTTGATAATGGATGTATCGAAAAAGCAAAAAAACATGTTGCAAATTATGTCAAAGTTGTTATGCTTGTACTCGAAGTATGAGTTTGGTAACGGATGTTACGCAAGGAGCAATAAATACCAAAGGTTACATGGCAGTTACGTTGTTTTAATCCCAGTCATGTGAGTCATGGTTTTTGATCTTACTGCAATAGCAATTCGCCACACTTGTTCCTGACTAATCTCGGTAGCCAGTTACACATTATATCTTTGAGGATTTGTGACGATACCATTATGAGCACCAGCTAATAATAGCTAGCTTATTACTAAAATTGTAAAGTGGAGATACACCCATGAAAAAACTACTTTTAGCTACAGCAGTTGCTGCTTTATCTGTATCTGCAGCCAATGCAGCCCCTACTATTTATGGTAAAGCATTCGTTACTGCTGACTATGTAAATGCTGAGCGTGACTCATCACTTCCAGAATATGATGTAGATAGCGATTCAGTACAAATCAACTCAAACATCTCACGTCTTGGTTTCAAAGGCTCTGAAGCAATGACTGCTAACACTGATGTTATCTATCAGTTAGAGTATGGCATTGCTATCGATGACAGTGGTGATGATAATGTTGCTTTAAGAAGCCGTGATACTTACCTTGGTCTAGACAACAAAACCTTAGGTCAGTTCCGTTTCGGTCGTAACTACTCAGTGACTGACTACATCAATAACGTAACTGTTACTGAAGGTTTTTGGGACAATCTAGGTGTTAGTAACCTTGACATGGAAGACGATATCCTTGATGCAGTAACCATGGCTGATGGTGGTCGTGTTAATAACTCAATCGTATGGATTGCACCTAAATACAATGGTCTACCATTAGAACTTGCACTTCAGTATGGTGCTGATGAATCTTTTGTATCTGATGATGATGACCGTGATAGTGGTTTTGGTGCATCGTTGATGTTTGACCAAGGTACTGGCTTCACTGCTGG
>NZ_JADYWY010000008.1:0-192692 GCF_015864635.1 Psychrobacter sp. SZ93C1
TTGCGCCAATGGTAGTGTGGATTCGTCCATGTGAGAGTAGGTCATCGTCAGCTCTCTATTCAAAGTTAAACCCCCAACGCTCACGCGTCGGGGGTTTTCTTTTGCCTATAGTTTGGGGGAAATAGCTCTAGCTAACGTACGAGGCATCGAGCAAAAATGCTTAGCAAGTTCATCCCAACGCATATTTTATCTCCTTTACTATTGAGTAATAGGTTAGCTTGACAGTATGCATAAATAAGGCTACATTTTTGTTAGTTCTAAAAAGAAATCTAAAAAGAAATCTAAAAAGAAATAGATATGTATAGATCACCTGTAGCGGTTGTAATTGGAGCAGGGGATGCAACGGGTAGTGCTGTTGCAAAACGTTTTGCAAAAGAAGGTTTTACTTTATGTGTGACTAGAAGAAGCGTCGATAAACTAAACACGTTAGTCAGTGATATTGAGGCAGCTGGTGGAGTAGCCAAGCCATTTGGTTGTGATGCGCGTGTAGAAAAAGAGATGGTCGAGTTATTCGCTCATATTGAAAAGGATATTGGGCCGATTGAAGTAGTGGTATTTAATATCGGTGCAAATGTGCATTTCTCGATTGTAGAGACCACAGAAAGAGTCTTTCGAAAAGTATGGGAAATGGCAGCACTATCTGGATTTTTGACAGGTAGAGAAGCTGCAAAAGTTATGATTCCACGTGGAAAAGGCACGATTATTTTCACTGGAGCAACAGCTTCTTTGCGAGGCAGTAAAGGTTTTTCGGCTTTTGCTAGCGCTAAATTTGCGTTACGTGCTTTGGCGCAAAGCATGGCACGTGAGTTAGGACCAAAAGGTATACATGTGGCGCACCCTATTATTGATGGTGCTATTGATACGGCATTTATCCGTGACAATTTTCCGGAGCGCTATGCACTTAAAGACCAAGATGGCATCTTGAATCCTGAGCATATCGCTGAGCAGTATTGGCAATTGCATTGCCAACCGAGAGACAGTTGGACGCATGAGCTGGATTTACGCCCGTGGATGGAAACTTTCTAACATTTATCTAACGATAAATCCCCAAGGTTTTAATATATATTGCAAGGAGTGCAAAGATGAGTAAACCAATAGAATTTTTCTTTGATGTGGGCAGTCCAGCCAGTTATTTGGCATGGACACAATTAGAGAGCATAGCACAACGTTACAATGCTAAAATTATTTGGCGACCTATGTTGCTTGGAGCCGTTTTTCAAGCTGTTGGTAACACTTCACCAGCTGCAGTACCTGCGAAAGGTGCTTATATGCTTAAAGACCTTAAGCGCTTCTCAACTATTTATCAGGTACCGTTTGAGTTCAATCCATTTTTTCCGTTGAATACGATGCATCTCATGCGAGGTATTACTGCTTACCTAGGAGAACCTGAGTTTCCAAGTTGTCTAACGGCCATCTTTAATGCTTTATGGGCTGAAAAGCTCAATATGGAATCATCAGAGGTAGTCACTGAAGCTTTGGTCAGAGCGGGTATTGATGCCACTGATTTTATGACACGTATAAGCGATACTGAGGTCAAGAAGCGTTTGAAAGCGACTACTGAGGAAGCTGTATCCCGAGGTGTATTTGGTGCACCGAGTTTCTTTGTAAATGGTGAAATGTTCTTTGGACAAGATCGTTTGAATTTCGTTGAGGATGCTTTAAAAGACTCACTCTAATGGGTAGCATTAATGTATGAACTGCAAGTACCTGAATGATGGTTCTTTAAATACATAGAAAACCCCTGCTAATATTGAAAATAGCAGGGGTTTATTTTGGTGCCTTATAGCTGAAGCCTTTCTAATTTCTAGTTTAGTTATGATCTACTATAAGCACTAATGGTAATTTATTTCGCCTTTAAAAAATCCTTGACCTCTAACAATAATAGTTCATTATCATCTGCTCGATTTGGGTCTCGGCTAGAGGAAAAAGGCAGGTTGTTATCATTACCTACCACGATGTGACTTTCATCGATGATGTCGACATTTTCAATAGTAAAAAATGGAAATACAAATTTCTCACCTACTAAAGGTTTTTTAGCCACGCCATTGGTATCTTTAATGGACATCAAATCAATATAGGCGACTTTTTCAGCGATCTGACTTTTAGGGTCTAATTTGACCTTATATATACGTTTGAATACGGCTGGTTTGTCAAAGCATTTACTTTTATCTGCAGTTGTCTTTTTACAAGCCTTATCGTTTACACCTTCTAAATTATCTCGTTCAATAATCAAACCATAAGTATCATCGATCATATTGAAATCTCCGATCGCGTACTTGTTATTATCAAGTATGTATTTCCAGCTCTTATCAGTATATGTATTACGTTTTGTATCAAACTGCAGGATGCGCAAGAAGTTCTGACCATCAACTGAATCATATTGTTGATGCTTTTGGTTATAAACAGCGCCTTCTAACATTGGATATAAATAACGTCCATCTGGGGCTGATGCCATACCTTCAAAGCCTTTGGAGCGTTTAATACTGTATAACGGTAGATTGTCATCGGGTTTGCTTGGTAATTGTAAGGCGGGATGGTCTGGAGAATGTACGGTCTCCCCATCTACTTTTGTGTCATATATGGCTTTAAGTGTGCCTTTGCTGTCAAATCTTAGTAACCATGGGCCAAATTCTTCACCTACCCAAATATCACCATCAATGATTTGGAAACTTTCAGGATCAAAATCAGATCCTGTTAGATAGCGGCGATTACTGTCTTGATGCGTAATTCGGTGAGATATCACTTTATTCTGGTCATTGAAAAAAATAGTTTTTATAGGTTCAAAAATTCCTTTATCCCAATCCATTCGATACTGACGCATGAATAACATGGCATCTGGTGAATTGGCTTTACTACCAAAACCATTGTCCGTCAGTATCCAATAACTGCCATCAGGCATATATTTAATACCAGAATGCCCTTGTACAGGTTGTCCCGGAAATGGCAGCTTGATACCAGTGGGACGACCTGCCGATTTACCTTCAACACTGCCAAGTTTTTCAACCAATTGCCCAGTAGTGTATTTACCACTGACTTGCAAATCTTTGGGCGCATCAGTTGGAGCAGAGATAAATGTTTGAGAGGGTAGTAGGGCATGTGAGACCAATTCAGCAGGGTAGGCATCCGCTGCTGTTGCTAACTGACCAATACCAGTCGTGGCGATGATAGCCATACTTATTCTCAAAAAATTAGCCCTTCTTGTGTACATTTTTTTCTCCAATTCTTCAATTTATTATTGTTGATAGTTAATCAAGAAGATTGAATTATGGCTATGAAGTATGTCTGTTTAATGACATTAAGAGTCATGCTGAAGAGGCTGGTCAATGTGGCTTACGATGATATGAAAGCAATATGGTTGTGCCTATTTATGTCTATAGGATCAGTTAAATCAGGCATCTAGAGATTCAATTATTTAGTTAAACAGATAATCAATACTGACACTATCCAATACTCTTTATACCATCAAATCACTTTAATGAATTTAATTCATCTTTTATTTAAATTAAGTCGTTTTTATTCATGTTATAGTTCGGGCATAATCTACTCCATACACAAATTTGGTTTTGTCTCAGATAATGAGAATAGATTAAGGTAGCAGATCCCCATGAGTAAAGCATTTACCTGTTCAATTAAGCGCATTCGTTTTGACGAAAACTATCAGCCTGCAGACAGCACGCGTTTAACGACTAACTTTGCAAATTTGGCACGTGGTGAGCATCGCGAAGAAAATTTACGTAAAACGTTACGTATGATAAATAACCGCTTTAACGCGTTGGCGCATTGGGATAACCTGACAGCAGACCGTTATTCTGTCGAGGTGGATATAATTTCTGTCGATATGGATGTCGAAGGCAATGGTCATACCTTCCCTATCATTGAGACGCTGCAAACAACGATAGTTGATCATAAAGATAACAAACGTATTGACGGTATGATTGGTAATAGTTTTTCTTCTTATGTACGTGATTATGACTTTAGCGTGGTATTGCCAGAGCATCGCGACAAAAATTTATCATCAATAACGCCAGACAATTTTGGTGAGTTGCATGGCAAACTGTTTCAATACTTATTGAACTCAGAAGCTTACAACGCCAACTTTCACAAAAAACCTGTGATTTGTCTCAGTGTTTCAACGAGTAAAGCCTATTATCGTACCGCCAACCAGCATCCTGTTTTAGGCGTTGAGTACAGACAAGATGACTATTCGTTGACTGATGATTATTTTCACAAAATGGGCTTAACCGTTCGCTACTTTATGCCTGAAAATAGTGCGGCACCTTTAGCCTTTTATTTTGCGGGTGACTTGCTAAGTGATTACACCGATCTTGAGCTGATAAGCGCTATCAGTACGATGGAGACGTTCCAAAAAATCTACCGTCCTGAGATTTATAATGCCAACTCGAGCGCAGGTGAAGTGTATCAACCAAGCTTAAAGTACCAAGATTACTCACTGACTCAAATTGTGTATGACCGCGCCGAGCGTAGCCAGATGGCAGTGACGCAAGGCAAATTTACTGAAGAACAGTTCATTAAGCCTTACCAAGCTATTCTGGAAGAGTGGGCTGCAAGCTACGATGTGACAAGTGAAGGGGCCAAAAAAAATGTGGCTAAACAACAAGCTGCCTAACTGATCCTCACTAATTAACATAATAAAAAATAAATAAGAAGATGAATCACATGAAATTATTATTACCGACATCAACCGCTGGCAGCTTACCGAAACCTTCTTGGCTAGCAGAACCTGAGAAAATCTGGTCACCTTGGGCATTAGAAGGTGAGCAGTTGATTGAAGCCAAACAAGATGCTCTACGTTTATCACTACAAGAACAAGTACATGCAGGGATTGATATTGTCAGTGATGGCGAACAGACCCGTCAGCACTTTGTGACCACGTTCATTGAGCATTTGGATGGTGTCGATTTTGAGAAGCGTGAGACGGTCAAAATTCGTAATCGCTATGATGCGAGTGTACCGTCTGTTGTTGGCGCAGTGAGCCGCCAAAAGCCAGTATTTGTAGAAGATGCTAAATTTTTACGTCAGCAAACCAGTCAACCAATCAAGTGGGCGCTACCAGGGCCAATGACGATGATTGATACCCTATATGACAGTCATTATAAAAGTCGCGAAAAACTGGCTTGGGAGTTTGCTAAAATTCTGAATCAAGAAGCAAAAGAGCTAGAGGCAGCTGGTGTTGATATTATCCAGTTCGATGAACCAGCATTTAATGTATTCTTTGATGACGTAAACGACTGGGGTATTGCCACATTAGAGCGTGCTATTGAAGGTCTAAAATGCGAAACAGCAGTACATATTTGCTACGGCTACGGTATCGAAGCCAATAATAATTGGAAAAAGACACTGGGTTCAGAGTGGCGTCAATATGAGAAAGCCTTTCCTCAACTTCAACAGTCTAAGATTGATATTGTCTCACTCGAATGTCAGAATTCACGTGTGCCAATGGATTTGATTGAGTTGATTCGCGGTAAAAAAGTGATGGTCGGTGCCATTGATGTGGCAACCAATACTATTGAGACACCAGAAGAGGTGGCAGATACACTACGCAAAGCGCTACAGTTTGTCGATGCGGACAAGCTGTATCCTGCAACCAATTGCGGTATGGCACCTTTGTCTCGCCAAGTTGCAAGAGGCAAGCTCGCAGCATTAAGTGCAGGTGCTCAAATCGTGCGTCAAGAGCTGACTGCCTAGCGTTTATTGGTACACATGAGTGTTTACTGATCTGAAATTTAGGACTTAAGATATGATTGAAGCAACTGACTTTAGAGATGCCATGTCTTTATTGACAACCGCAGTAAGTGTTGTCACCACAGAAGGCCCATCTGGTCTTCATGGGTTTACGGCATCTGCAGTATGTAGCGTCACAGATACGCCGCCGACCTTACTTGTCTGTATGAATCAGACGTCTCGATCACATGGCTATTTTATTGAAAATAAAATCTTAAGTGTTAATGTATTGGGTGCACAGCATGAACAGATATCCAATGCATTCGCTTCTAAATTGCATTCAGCAGAGCGCTTTGAATATGGCGCTTGGACGCAATTACAAACAGGTGCTCCTGTGTTAGAGGATGCCTTGGTCAGTTTTGACTGTGAGATAGAGCATATTCAAGAGGTTGGTACACACAGTGTGTTTATGTGTCGCGTTGTCGCTATCAAACAATCTGCCCAACGAGGCGTACGAGAGGAAAGTTTGGTTTATTTTAATCGTGCTTATCACCAAGTGGGGCAGATGGCTCAAGTAGAAATTGCTTAAGTCAGCTATCTCATTATCAAACAAATAAAGTAAGCATTTAACCAAATCTAACTAAGAAGTAAATAATCCGTGGAATTAATCATTTTTTTAATCATAGGTGCTCTAGCAGGATTTGCTGCAGGGCTTTTCGGTGTGGGCGGTGGAACCATCATCGTGCCACTATTATTCATTGTTTTTACCCAAATGGGCTATCCTGCTGACACTATTATGCATTTGGCCTTGGGTACTTCGCTTGCGACCATTATTATCACGTCTATCAGCTCGTTAATGGCGCACAATAAAAAAGGCGCAGTTATGTGGCCTGTCTTTAAAAATCTGGCACCAGGCCTAGCGATAGGGTGTTTTTTAGGGGCAGGGATAGCAGGACAGATATCTGGATTGTATCTTCAGCTCATCGTTGGTGTGTTTTTGCTTTGGGTTGCCTTTAAAATGTTTAAGGGTGGTAAAAAGAAAGCCACTAGCGATACTGGTAATCTTCATACAGTATTGCCTTCAAAACCTAAGCAACTGGCGGCAGGCGGGGTTATTGGTATTGCTTCTGCCATCTTTGGCATCGGCGGTGGTAGTTTAACCGTACCTTATCTCACGCGTTATGGTGTGGTCATGCAAAAAGCAGTCGGTACGTCAGCAGCGTGCGGTCTACCTATTGCCATTGCAGGTGCGTTAGGGTTTATGTTTTTTGGAATGAAGCAGCAAGTAGATGTACCCAATACGATTGGTTTTGTCCACATTTATGCCTTTTTAGGTATCAGTATCATGAGCTTTTTTACCGCAAAGATAGGTGCGAAAGTGGCTCATATACTATCACCACAATTATTAAAAAAGTGTTTTGCAGTATTGTTGACCATAGTAGGATGCTATTTTCTTTATAAAGGACTGGTTTGAGTGTAAAGAATCAAACCATCAGCTCATAAATACAAATGCTAATAACGAATCGAGGGTCGAAGTGATAGTCAACTATTGCTTTGACCCTTATCTTTTATAATGGGTTCTGTTTATAGTCGTGTTGGTGATTCGTCTTGTTTTGCCGATATGTCTCGGTATTATGGTAATCTTAGCTCGTTCAAGTTGAGCGGTCTACTTGTGAGTATTGCTGTTGAAACAGTTGTTTAAACAAGTGCTGAGACAATCTCAATAATGAGTGTTTTTTCACTTGATAAAAACGAGATGATCAACCCTAATAATAAGGAATAACCATGATTAATGCATATGCAGCAAAAGAAAAAGGCGGAGAATTCACCCCTTACCAATACGACCCTGGCACACTAGGCGATCACGAAGTAGAAATTGAAGTACACAGCTGCGGTGTTTGTCACAGTGATCTATCTATGTGGGAGAATGAGTGGGGCATGACCCAATATCCGTTTGTGGGTGGCCATGAGGTGGCAGGTAAAGTACTGGCAAAGGGTCAGCATGTTACACACTTAGAGCTTGGTGATAAAGTCGGTTTGGGCTGGCACAAAGGCTATTGCAACGTTTGTGATTTGTGCATGAGTGGTGACCACAATTTATGTGCTGAGCAAGAAGGCACTATTATTGGTAACCATGGCGGATTTGCAGATAAAGTACGTGCAAAAGACACCAGCGTTATTAAAATTCCAGAAGGCTTGGACTTCAATGCGGTTGGGCCATTGCTTTGTGGCGGTATCACGGTGTTTAACCCATTGGTGCAATACGATATCAAACCAACTTCTAGAGTGGCGGTTATTGGTATTGGTGGCTTAGGTCATTTGGCACTACAATTTGCTAATGCATGGGGCTGTGAAGTAACAGCATTCACCAGCGAATCAAAAATGGAAGAAGCAAAAGAATTGGGTGCGCACCATAGCCTAAATTCAAGAAATGAGAGCGACATTGAAGCAGCAGCAGGCTCTTTTGATTTGGTTATCTCGACTGTGAACGTTGATATGAATTGGAACGCCGTTATCAAAACTTTGAAACCTAAAGGTCGATTGCATTTTGTTGGATTACTGGCTGCTCCGCTAGAGATTTCAGCTGCACCACTGATTATGGCTCAAAATAGCGTGTCAGGTTCGCCAGCTGGATCACCGTCTACCCTTCGTCAAATGTTAGATTTTGCCGCACGTCACAATATTCAGCCAGTGACTGAAACGTACAAAATGTCTGAGATAAATGAAGCGTTTGCAAGATTAGAAAGTGGTAATGCTCGCTATAGAGTGGTATTAGAAAGAGATTAAAAGTAACTAAAACCAATCAGATTCAATCATGGTAGCGATACTCTGTTTTATAGATAGAATATCGCTATTTTTTTATTCAAATTTATGATGTTATTGAACGAAAAACCCCTGCTATTGAATTAACAACAGCAGGGGTAAACGTCATAATCAATAGGATGATAGCTAATTACTCAATGACAATCATAATTATATCTTGGCAACAATCATTCCACCGTGACGCTCTTTGCTAAATTGCGAGGCTGATCGACGTCAGTACCACGCATAACTGCTACATGATACGACAATAGCTGCACAGGTACGCTATAGACGATAGGCGCTAGTGTCTCACAGATATCCGGTACATAAACCACATGCAATCTATCTTCTGCGATCATCTGACTAGACTCACTGGCAAACACAAACAACTCACCGTGACGCGCGTGTACCTCTTGCATGTTGGCTTTGAGTTTATCAAACATGCTATCTTTAGGCGCTAGTACGACGATTGGCATGTCTTTATCAACTAATGCCAATGGGCCATGTTTTAGCTCCCCTGCGGCATAGCCTTCTGCATGAATATACGAAATTTCTTTAAGCTTTAATGCGCCTTCTAATGCAATAGGGAACTGTAAGCCACGACCTAAGAATAAGCAGCTTCTTTTATCTTCAAAGCTTTCGCTCATCGTTTTAATAGGGGCATCAAGGTTTAAGCTGGCATGTAGTTGGCCCGGCAGCAGTTGTAGCTCGCCAATTAGTGTACTTAAATAATCACTGGTCATACGCTGTTGAATGACACCGACCTTCATGACTAATAGCATAAGCGCTGCAAGCTGAGCAGTAAATGCTTTAGTCGATGCGACACCGATTTCAGGACCTGCTAGTGTCGGCAAGAAAATATCTGTTTCGCGCACCAGCGATGAAGTAGGAACGTTGCATAGTGCCAAGCTGACCAAACCTGCTGGGGTATGCTTTTGAATATCACGCAGCGCAGATAATGTATCGGCAGTTTCGCCAGACTGAGAGATGCAAATCACTAGTGAATTATCAACCACTACGGGATTACGATAACGAAACTCACTGGCTACTTCAACCGAACAGGGAATACGGGTAAGGCTTTCAAACCAATATTTTGCGACCAGACCTGAGTGATAGCTGGTACCACAAGCAAGAATTTGAACTTGACGAATACCTGCTAGCTGCGTTTCATGACGTTGCAAAAAGTCATCACGCAGTTTAGAGGTCTCACTTTTATCGATACCCATTTCAAGGGTACGTGCGACGGCATCTGGCTGCTCATAGATTTCTTTGAGCATATAATGTTTGAATTCGCCTTTATCTGCATTGTGTTGAGTAGCATCAATTTCATGTATTTGACGCTGAACCTCAATACCATCAGCATAAACCTGAATACTATTACGAGTTAATTTGGCGATATCACCTTCTTCCAAATACATAAAGCGGTTGGTCACTGGCAGAAGTGCTAACTGATCTGAAGCGATAAAATTCTCACCGATACCTACTCCAATCACCAGTGGCGAGCCTAAACGCACAGTAATAAGCTCATCTGGATAATCGGTATGTACGATGCCAAGAGCGAAGGCGCCATGTAATAGTGGAATAACAGTGCGAACTGCTTCTAGCAAGTCAGGCGTTGCTTTGTAAATGTCATTAATCAGGTGGGCGACGACTTCAGTATCTGTCTGTGAGGTAAATTCATAGCCTTTTTCTATTAGCGCTTCTTTAAGCTCAGCATAGTTCTCAACAATGCCGTTATGCACCACAGCAATCTTGCCTGAGACATGTGGGTGCGCGTTACGTTGTGCTGGCTCGCCATGCGTCGCCCAACGTGTATGGGCGATACCGATATGGCCATCAAAAAACTCTGGATTGACAGCGACTGCATCGACCAGTGCTTGTACTTTGCCCACTTGGCGCTCACGGTGTAAATCACCATCACGAATAACGGTCAAGCCAGCGGAATCATAGCCGCGGTACTCTAAACGCTTAAGACCTTCAAGTAAGATATTGGCGATATTACGCTCAGCAACTGCCCCTACAATTCCGCACATGGCTATTCCTTAAGTTTAATTTTTGTTGTTTTGAGAGTTTAACTTTTCTATATAGAAGTACTTTACCAACCAACAAGCTGGTTGGCAGATAAGCCGTTAATTTTATAGCGTGTTAGATATAATTAAGCAGCACCACAAAGATTGCCGCGCTGCTTAATTTGTTTAAGTCTGACTGCTATTGACTCAACGATTGGCGCATCGATTACTTTTTAGTTGGTCGTTGAAAATCGTCTTTCTGTGTTTGTCGCGCGCGGCCAAATGCCAATGCTTTAGCATCCACATTTTTGGTAATCACAGAGCCCGCTGCAACCGTTGCTGTGTCACCAATCGTTACTGGCGCGACTAAACTGGCATTAGAGCCGATAAAGGCATTATCTTCAATGATGGTTTGTGATTTATTAGCACCATCATAATTGCAGGTGATGACACCAGCACCAATATTGACGCCCATACCGACGGTGGCATCACCGACGTAACTTAAGTGGTTTATTTTGCTGCCTTGACCGATGGTCGATTTTTTAATTTCTACAAAATTACCGACTTTACTATTGTCAGACAATACTGTCTCAGGGCGCAAATGTGCAAATGGACCAACGTCGACACCAGCACCAACCTCGGCACGATCAATGACACAATAGGGCTTTATATGACAAGCATTACCGAATTGTGAGTTTTTAATAACACAGCCTGCTTCAATATAGACATTGTCACCTAGCGTACAGTTGCCTTCGAATACAACACCGACATCGATAAACACATCTTGGCCTGCTGTCAATGTACCGCGAATATCGACACGGGTAGGGTCAGCAAACTGTACACCTGCTTCTTGTAAGTCAGCGACCAGTTTACTTTGCCAAGTACGTTCTAAGCTGGCAAGCTGTTGACGGTTATTGACACCCTCAATTTCAAAGGTATGCTCAGGTTCAATCGCTGCAATCGTGATGCCATCAGCGACTGCCATTTTGACGATATCGGTCAGGTAGTACTCTTGTTGTGCGTTATCGTTAGAGAGTTCAGGTAAGTATTTATGCAGTAGAGCATTATCGACACAATAAATGCCGCTATTAATCTCTTGAATCTGTTGTTCATCCGTACTGGCGTCTTTTTGTTCAACGATGGCAGTGATATTGCCTACATGATCACGTTTGATACGGCCCAAACCAAAGGGATTATCCACCGTCAAAGTCAGCATAGACATGCCGTTAGTATTGGCTGTCTTCAGTGCTGATAGAGTTTGATGGCTCACCAAAGGTACATCACCATAGAGAATGAGGCTTTGTCCTTCTTTCGGCAAATCAGACAGCGTCACTTTGACCGCATGGCCTGTACCTAGCTGTTCAGTCTGCGCAACCCAAGTAATTGACGATTGCGTATACTGGTCGATAATTTCCGATTTAACTTGGTCGCCGCCAAAGCCATGAACAATAATGGTCTCGTTGACAGTTAGCTTATGACACGTGTCTAAAACGTGACTCAGCAAAGACTTGCCTGCCAAGGTCTGAAGGACTTTTGGCTTAGCTGATTGCATACGCGTGCCTTTACCAGCAGCGAGGATAATTACCGAGAGAGGAGATGTCATAGTAGCCCTACAAATGTAACAAAGTATAATATTGAATTATAGCGCAAATGTTCATTTAGAAAAATGCTGTGATGTGCATGCTTTGTAATGCAATCTGATAACGATAAATAAATCATCTATGCAAGAGGATAGCCTCCAACTTGCTAACATAAGAGGTTATGTTGCGGCCACTCACTACCATAGCGACTATGGTTACTTATAATAGTACACCAAACATAATCACTACCCATAACACTGCTGCCATGATACCTGCGATGATGTCATCAAGCATAATACCTAAGCCACCAGCCACTTTTTTGTCAGCCCAGCCAATCGGTGGCGGCTTAATAATGTCAAAAAACCGAAAGAGTATAAAAGCGATAACAATGGCAAAAATAGAAAGCTCTTGAGAGACATCTTGCCAAAAGCTTGTGGAAGCAACACCCATATAAGAGAAAGGCAGTAGGGTAATCCAAATACCAGACCACTCATCCCAGACGATATGCGGATCATCATGGCCCTGCATTAGCTCAGAAGTACGTCCGCAGATCCAAACGCCAAAAATACAAGATAGAATGGTCAGAATTAGAAAAGGTATAAAGCCCAAACTCATCAGTGGTATGGCGATGATTAACCCACCAACGGTACCCCAAGTGCCAGGTGCGCGGCGTGGCAGACCACTGCCCAAACCAATACCTAACCAATAGACCATACGATCAAGCGCACTGGCATGTTCAGGCAGTGGTGGGCAGTCGTTTGCTTTGCTGATATCAGGCTTGGATAAATCGTGATCAGTCATAGGCTAACCTGTAAAATGTTGGTAACCAGTAAGGTTGGGCCATGTGGCAAATGGCGCGTGCTGAGTGGGTGTGATTAGCTGATTTTGATAATACAGTTTAGGGTGTAATGCTATAGACCTGTTTGCATCTGTCACTAGATCATCTGACAGTGCGATTACTTCACCGATACAGGTAACTGGTGTATTGCCAATAGGTGGTTCAAGATGTGCAGGCAAAGTAAAAGCTAACTCGTAATCATCACCACCCGCCAGTTGGCACAACAAGCGCTCAGATAAATCAATAGTTGCCAATGGTTCGCTAGTAGGTAGCTTCTCCACATCAATGTGCATACCTATTTTGCTTTGTTGGCATATATGCCCGATATCTTGATAGAGACCATCAGAGATGTCTATCATCGCCGTTGCGCCAATCTTTGCCAATGCTGCCCCTAAGGCGATACGGGGCGTTGGCATATGTAACCTGTGAGCCAACTCTTTACCTTGGGTGCTGTCAGAATGTGTTAAGGCATAACTGGCATCGCCAAGCGTCCCTGATACATAAATCTTATCACCAACTTGTGCACCCGAACGATATATAGCTGGTGTGTCGGCGGCAAGCAATCCTTGTGCGCTGACACTCAGTACCAAGTTATCACTGCGTGTGGTATCACCGCCAATAAGGGCAACACCGAATAATTGGCAGGAGTGAAATAAGCCTTTGGCAAATTCAGTGAGCCATTTTTCATTGGCAAGTTGCTTAGGTAATGCTAATGCCAATAAAATACTATGCGGGGTCGCGCCCATCGCGGCAATATCTGAGACATTGACAGCGACCGATTTATAACCAATCGCAAATGCCAGCTCGTTGACTTGCTGCCAATCAGCACTAAAATGTCGACCTTGAACCAATGTATCAATACAGCTGACTAATCGTGACCCTGCTGGCAAAGCCATGACGGCCGCATCATCACCGATACCTTTTTCGATACCAGTTAATGGTGCATGTGCCGCTTGCATTTTCGAAAAAATACGCTCAATCAGCTCAAATTCATTCATAGTTAGTCTTGGTTTTTAGCATCATCAGCGTCTTTTTTGCTCGCCTTAAACTCGCTAATATTTGCACTGGCTTTACTAGCGCTATTGCGTTTGATACTGGCATTATTTGCGCTAATACGAGGTTTGTTTGATGCAGTTGGGCTGTTATCGATAGGGCTTTGTACCTCGTTTGTGGCTTCTGTGCTATCAGCTGGTTTCACTTGAGCTTGCTTAGCCGCTGATTTTTGTGACGTGCGCAGGTTGGCTTTGGTGTCTGATTCTACTTCAGTAGCGCGTAGCTCAACGGCCATTCTATCTAATACCGCATTGATCAATTTATGCGCGTCAGTGGCACCAAAATGATTGTTAAGCTTCATCGCTTCATCAAGTACTACCTTATAAGGAATCTCTAAACGATTCTGCAGCTCATAAGTACCAATAAGCAGAATAGCGTGCTCAACGGTGTCCAACTTATCAATGTCGCGATCAAGATGCTGAAGAATTAGAGCATCCAACGCTTCAATTTGCTCTGGGATATCACGCATCATTTCGTGATAGTAGCCGATATGTACGGTGTGCATGGCATTGGTCGCGCGCGTACGGGCAGCGATATCATGCGGCGCATTGGCCTTCCAGCCAAGCTTGCCATCTACATCAAAGCGGCGATCAGTGACCAGCCATTCGTATAGACCTTGCATCGCAAAGCGGCGCGCCTTACGAATAGCAGTGTGACTGGTCTTATAAGAAGACTCACTCATATCGAAGGTTTGATCACCCGCACTGCTGCTCGCTATACGAGTAGCTTCCGCTTGTTTATCATTGATTTGTGCGGTTTTCGCAGCATTAATAGCGTGCTTGAGTTGGTCAGTCATAAGGGGTCAATACCTGAGTTTTGAAATAGAATGTTAAATAGTGGTCGGCTGGCACGTTTTGCCAGTCAGTCTTGGATACTGGAGTTACAGGGTTAGGGCTATCGTAACAACCATAACCTTCATCAACTTCACAAATAATATTACTTATAAATGCTGCTTAAATAGCACTGCTTACCTGTGTTAATAAAACCGTTAGACAGTTAAATAGGGACTGTCTAGTGGTCAATACTAACAGTCAATAAAACTAAGCGTCATCGCTTTCGTCATCAATATCTAGCTGCGATAACACAGCAAGCATTTCTATGACAACCATTGCCGCTTCTGAGCCTTTGTTACCAGCTTTCGTGCCAGCACGCTCAATCGCTTGCTCAATGCTATCAGTGGTCAATACGCCGTTTGCGACTGGAATGTTGTAATCCATCGCTACAGCACTTAAGCCTTTTGCAGATTCGCTTGCCACGAAGTCAAAATGCGGCGTGCTGCCACGAATAATAGCGCCTAAAGCAACAATCGCGTCAAAGCGATCAGACTCAGCGGCACGTTGGGCAACCAATGGCAATTCAAAAGCACCAGGCACACGAATAACGGTGATATTGCTACCCAATACACCATGACGTAGTAGTGCATCAATTGCACCATCTACCAATGATTCAACCACAAAACCATTAAAACGACCGACCACGATACCTATACGAACGTCTTTGTTTTGATGTAAATTACCGTCGATATGAGTCACATCATTGCGTTGCTGTTGTAGATTTGACATAAAAAATCCTTTGCTTATTTGGCTTTTAATAAAGATGTGGGCGTAAATGAGTCGCTAAATATAGTGATGCGTTCAAATAACAGGTTCGATTGTTTGGCTTGTTATTCAATAGATACTGATAATCAAAGAAACCGGCAGTTAAATGAACGAAAATAAGTGGTTAGCGCTATGATAACATTTTTTTCTAATTTATTTGTATTTTACCAGTGTGTTATATGGGGCGTATTAGACATTTATAAATGGGCACTGCCATAGTCGAATGTGCAATACGCCTTAGTCGGCTCAATCACATTTACATACAGGGTAGGCGAGCGAAAACACTAAAAATAGTAGGTTCAGCACGCCTAACGCTCTATCTAACTTATATATGATTGACTATAGACGCATTTGTATCCCTTGCGCTGCCATATATGCTTTGGCTTCTTGTACTGTGTATTCACCAAAATGGAAGATACTGGCTGCGAGTACCGCATCGACGCCGCCTTCTAATACGCCTTCCGCCAAATGTTGTAAGTTGCCGACGCCGCCTGAAGCGATGACTGGTACATTTACTTGGCTGGTGATTTGTTGCATGAGGGCTAAGTCATAGCCTTTTTTGGTACCGTCGCCGTCCATCGAGGTGACTAATAACTCACCTGCACCTAGCTCAGCCATTTTTTTGGCCCAAGCAACCGCATCAATGCCAGTTGGCTTACGACCACCGTGAGTGAAAATCTCCCAACGTGGGACGATAATGCCATTCACATTGATATCAGCAACACGCTTAGCATCGATGGCAACGACGATACATTGATTGCCAAATTTCTGCGAGGCTTCGCCAACGAACTCTGGCGTAAACACTGCTGCTGAGTTAATCGCGACTTTATCTGCGCCCGCATTGAGTAAATTGCGGATATCAGCGATTTTACGCACGCCGCCGCCGACTGTAAGCGGGACAAAGACGGTCTCAGCCATGCGCTCGACGGTATGATAAGTAGTATCGCGCTCATCATTGGTGGCAGTAATGTCTAAAAAAGTAATCTCATCAGCGCCTTGTTCGTTGTAGCGTTTGGCCACTTCGACAGGATCACCTGCGTCTTTAATATCGACAAATTGCACACCTTTGACCACACGGCCATTATCAACGTCCAAACAAGGGATGATACGCTTTGCTAACATAGGGTCTTTCACCTTATAATCAATTCATTCTATAGGCGCTAGTCTAGCAAAAACACCGCCGTCTCAGGCAGGTTTTCGTAAGATTATTATACATTTCGCCCTAGTTTGCTCATGCGCGGTACAATTGCTGTGATTACCGCCTAAATTTATTCTATTTAACTTCTTATTCAATTGCTAAAAGTGAGATGTCATGTCCGTCTATACCCAGTTAACCGATGACCAGTTTGCCGCCTTTTGCCAGAGCTTTGGCGTGTCTTTCGTGCGTGCTATTCCGATTACCCAAGGGATAAAAAACTCAAACTGGTTTATTCAAACGACTGATGATGTAGATGGTGCATACTCCTATGTATTGACTTTATTTGAAGAGCGTCCACCCGCTGATATCGAAAAAATGGCGGTTATTCTCAATCAGTTAGACGGTAAGCTACCTGTTGCTGCACCGCTATCCGTTATTGAATCAAATGGTTCTCAAGCGAATGGCGATGATAAACGCTATGTCATTCATTACGAAGACAAGGCTATTACGCTAGTGCCATGCCTAGCAGGGTCGCATCCAGAGCAAACCACGCAAGCGATGTGCCATGATATCGGTGCTGCGCTAGCGATGTTGCATGAGACACTGCAAGCATTACAACCTGCTGAACAGTATGGCGTGCCTTTATACCCGTGGGCAGATGTACGCGACCGTGAAATGCAGTTTATGCCGGGTGACGAAGCCAAGTTAATGAGTGATATTTGGCGCTCTTACACAGAGTTGCCACTGACAACGTTGCCAAATGGTTTGTGTCATTTGGATATGTTTGCGGACAACACCCTATGGAATCTGCAAAAAGGGGAAGAGCGTCTCACTGGTTTATTAGACTTTACCGAGGTCAGTGTTGAGCATTATGTAATGGACATTGCCATTACTATTAATGACTTTTGTACTACGTGGGGCATGGCTGAACAAGGCGAGTCAGTGAACTTTGACCGCAGTAAAATGGCGGCATTCTTGCAGGGCTACGAGTCTAAACGCCAAATGAGCAATGACGAAAAACGCGCGTTACCTGTTATGCTAGCCAAAGCGGCAGTGATTTTTTGGTTGCTACGTTTAAACGTTATCCATTACAACCGTACCGAAGGTCGTACGGGTGATAACATCATGGTCAAAAACCCTGACTTGATGAAACGTCTGGCCGCTTATCATTGGGCGCATGTTGAAAAATCGCAAGATACCGTGTTTGTGCTTTCTGGTACGGCATCAGACAATCAGATAATTGGTGTTTTTAGCAGTATCACGCAAGCTGAGCAAGCCCGTGAAAAATTGAGCAATAGTAGTGAGTTAGCAATCAAAGAATATACGCTAGATCAATTGTCGTAAGCATTGCTTATTCATTTATTCTGGTACCAAAACTATAAGGCGATTCCATGACCGATCAAGTTGATAACTGGCACAAACTGGCACGCTACGACACCAATATGCAGGGCGAATTGCATGCCAATTTGCTGAGAAATAATAACATTACGGTATCTATGCAAGCGCTGAGTAGTATACCTGGTATGAATTCAGGGGCAGTGCTTTGGGTGCAAGATACGGATTTGGCAGAAGCTCAACGTATCTTAGCGACCATCCCAGCTGATGGCGCAGCCTTACTGGATGAGATGAGTGATGCGGACTTTGATGCGCTATCTGACGCTCAAAGTAACTCTACTCAAAGCAACCCGATAATGAACGACAATAACGGCGGTACTTTATAAATGTGTCAACTCTTAGGAATGAACAGCAACACCCCAACGGATATTGGTTTTAGCTTTGCAGGATTTCGCAAGCGTGGTGGTATGACTGACAGCCACGAAGATGGTTTTGGCATTGCGTTTTTTGAACGTAGCGACTGTGTGAATAGTGATAAAGCGGCAAATGATTCAACGGGACTGCGTCTGTTTCATGACAATCGCCCAAGCCATATGTCACCAGTCGCTGATTTGGTCAATAACTACCCAATCAAAGCCATGAACGTCATTGCGCATATTCGCAAGGCCACCCAAGGGCAGAACTGCTTGGCGAACACGCATCCATTCGTCCGTGAAGTATGGGGCGAGCAGTGGGTGTTTGCGCACAATGGGCAGATGAATATCGAATTTATCAAACGCTGTCAGCGCTTGCAAGATAATGGTAATGGCTCACACTGCCAACCAGTTGGTTCAACTGACTCTGAAATGGCATTTTGTTATTTGGTCAATCGCCTAAAAAGCAGCTTTAAAACCCGCCCTGATGATCAGACGCTGTTTAATTTTTTGACCACGCAATGTCGTTATTTATCTGCCAATGGTTTATTTAATTGCTTGATATCAAATGGCAGGTGGCAACTGGCCTATGCGGGCAGCTTGTTATTTTATCTCACACGTAAAGCACCGTTTGGTGAGGCAAAATTGGCTGACGATGACTTGGCGATTAACTTTGGCGATGTAACCACAGATGCTGATAAGGTCACTATTTTAGTCACCGTGCCATTGACTGAAAATGAAAAATGGCAACAACTGGCTGTCAATGAATGCTTAATATTTCAAGATGGTGATGTCATTTATAAAGACAGCCCAAGTCAGCGCAAGTTTTTGACGGTTGATGAAGGCATTGCAATCGCTAGAGCTGTTGGGGCGAGTGTTTAGGGTTTAACTTTTGTAGAGAAAGATATGAGAACTAGTGAAAGTAAGTTTTACGTTTTTAGATACTCTTTAGTGAAAGAACAGCAAGAAACTTTGATTCCTGTCAATTTACCTACTATTAAAGGGGATGCTATTAAAGTAGCAGTTACAGATGATAGAGAGTGGATGGATAAAAACGTAAAGTTTAGTTTTGTAGGGTTCAGTGATTCTATTAGAAGAGAGAGTAAGGAAACAAATAAGCGCTCAAGTATCCTTATAGGAAAGTTAGCTAGATTAAAGAAAACGAATGTTGGCGAGAAGATTCCAGGCGATATTGTTAATAGCGTAGAAGATGATTGGATTCCAGTTATAGTAATATTCGATACAGTTGAACAATTAATTTTTGTTCAAAAAAGCTCTAAATTTGGAGATGTAAAATATATTGCTAAAAAACTACAGAAAGGATTATTTGATCCAATTTTATTAAACTATAATTATAGGGTTTTTGTTGAACCTATACCTGTTAAAGGCGAATTTTGGCATGCCGTTAATAAATATAATAGAATTTATGAACTTAACTTAACGTTGATTTCTCCTAATATTTTGGAAACTAACAAAAAGGCAAGAAGTGCTTTAGAAGCATTGCATAGCTTGTATTCTCAAGATAAAACAGAAATTAAGATGAAAAGTGAGTCTGGAAATTTAAAAATCCCTGAACTACCTACCGAAGATTATGTAGAGTATATTGAAGAAGGTGAAGGTGAATGGAAACTTAAAGTCAATGATAATGGTGTTAGAAAAATAATTTCAAGTGCTTCGTTGACAGAAACTATTGAACTTCCTGTGCATAAGAATGTAAATGAAGTTCTACTAAATAGCCAATATGAGCTTGATGTGCAAGAGGTGCAGGATTACGATAACGTACAAAGTAGGGTAGCAACAAAGCTAACAGATAGGATACTAGATTTTATCAAGCGTAGACATGATTAATGCAAAAGTTAATAATAATCTTTTTAATCACTTTTATTATAGTATTAGTATTAATTACTTTTACTAGCGGAAGTATTTTACCAGTATTTTCGAGGTTGTTTGAAGGCTATTTTGCTATATTAACGGTCTTCGGTGCTACATCTATAGCTTTTTCGAATTACTTAGATACTGTTATACGAGATATTTCTGAAAAGAAGAAATTAGAAGGTTTAGAAGCCTATTCAAATGTAGTAGATAGTTTCATCGATTTAAAAAATGAATTAATATCAAACGTTCTCCTATTTGTCGGATTAATAATTGCTAACTATATCCTTCTAGGAGTTGTTGATCTCAATATAAATATATGCATTTTGAGAATAAAAGTAAATTGGATTATCGGTAGTGTCCAACTTTCTCTATTTGTCGTAGCTACATACATAGTTTATAACCAAATCTCGTCTTTCAAAACAGCTAACGAATTTAAAAGGGTAATACTTAAAGGCGAGAGCTAACCGTTAACCCAAATAAACCCCACAACACCGTTTAAACTTCTCACCCGATCCGCAAATGCACGGTTGCTTTTGGCTGATAGTCATCGCAACCGTCGGATCTAAAAAGTACCAGCGCATATCATTACTGGCTTTATTTGTAACCTTTACAAAGGCAGACAGTTCATGGTGTGCCTGCCTTACTTTTTCTTCTAAACTAGTTGTATTATCTTTGATATTAAAATAAGCCTTGAACTCAACCTGTGCATGACGTTTACCTAGCTTTGGCGTGTGCTCTACGATTTCCAATCCTGCCCAGTCCGTCTCTTTTGCCCAACTCTCAATCGCATTAATATCAAGCAAGTTTTGTTGCACTGGTAGCGTGGTCTTGACGATATACTCTGGCTTAATCAACACAAAGGCACTATAGCGCGTTCGCATGAGCCGCTCGGCAGAGTCTGCATAAATGCCATCTGCTTGATCAAAATCTTCATGACAAAGGCTATCATGATAAGGCTGGCAGCACTCTTTATAAAGTAGCGCTGAGCTGACAGATTGTGATGCTGGACTGATTTGGCAAGGGCAAGTTTGTAGGGACAGTTGCATGGGTTACTCTAATTATCATTTGGATTTTACGGCTTTAAGGTGCTTTTATTGCAGCATGCTTTTTATTAACTCTGGCAATATGCCAACTTTGAGCTGTGCCCATGGTGCTGGGTCACGTAGCTGCGCCCAAAACGCTTCAAAAGGTGGTGCCATATAGACCAGTATAGCGAGCAAGGTATATAGCAATAGATACCACCATTTGTCGTCATGCTTATAAAACTTCATCGCTGTACCCGATGAGCGTTTCATTTTCATATTGGACAGATTGACGCTATATAGCTCGTCTAATGATAGATGTACCATCGCGCCGCCGAATAAGAATGAACCGTAAAACCAACTGGTCGTCAGTGGGAGCTGCGCCCCATAATAGCTTAGGCACGTCAGACCTAATCCCAGTATCGCCATATACGGCACAGAGTGGATGACGCCACGATGCACAGTCATAGTAGTGAAAATATGAAAGACCACATAACGCATAAAACCGTAGCCAGCTAGCCACAATACTATCAATGCAAGTAAGCTCAAATCACTGCGCCAATGCATGACGAGGCCAAAGGCAAATATAAACGAGGTAATATTAAAACCGAGCTTAATCGGTGTGGAATTATCAGAATCTAAGTCCGGTAACAACCCGCCAATAGTCCCAAGCGCCACGCACACCAAAAAGCCCGAATCATCAATCAATCCAGCTTTATAAACCGTCAAACTCAGTGTGCCGCTGACCATAAATGCGACATTCAGATGGGTATTAAAATTTGCCATAAAATCATTTATCCATAGCGCTCAAAAAGACCTTTCGAGCGGCTCATCTAGCAGTAAAAAAGCGCACCATGATACCATAGCGTAGCCCAATGCTTAACAGAGAACGCTCCTATGCTTATCACTGATTACCCTGTTGCCCTTGATACTGATGTTTCTTCTGAGATCTCAACTATGCTGGATAAAAGCTTCGCTGACATTGATTGGCAAGCACCATGGATGTGCCATATAAATCAGCTGAGAATCATCAGCGCTGCTATTCAAGGCCTAAGTTCATCAAGTGAACAAAACAATGCTGTGGCATATGAGTGTCAGCCAATAGATGTCATTGCAGGTGTATTAAACAATGCATTTAATCAGCAAAGCAGTAATGAGCAGAGCAGTCATGGGCAAGCAGAGCTACCAATGACTAAGCCCACTCATAATAATAAAGCCCACACTCTGAAGTTTGTCTCACAGGATGTGCTGCCTGAAGGTGAAGCCTATGAGCAATTTATTGGTATAAGTGGCAATATCCCAACGCGTGATAATTTGCATGATTTATTTAACGGTAGTATTTGGCTGACGTTTCCGAAAACTAAGGCATTGCTCAATTATTATCATATGCTAGAAATAGCCGCGCAGGGTATCAATGCGAGTAGAGGGCGTGTGCGCGATACCATTACTGTCTTTGATGAGAATGGGGCAGTGCTAGTGACTTCTGATGCTAGTATTGGTGAAGAGTTGATTGGATTTGATTGGCAGGCGAGTTTAGTAGCACCGCGTGCTAAGTGGGACGAACCACAACAGCCTACTAGCCATGCACAAGCAGCGGTCTATATTTTTGGTCACGCCTTACTTGAGCAGTTGATAAAACCTCGTAAGTCTTTATGTGCGCACAGTATCGTCATCAATGTCACTCAGGACTTTTTTACATTATCACTATCTGAACGCATGAGCTACTTGGATGAAAAAGTTGCGCACTATATGGACGAATTATTATCAAAAGATGATGTTACCCCGCGCCAACTTGCACCGTTGCCTATTTTGGGTGTACCGCACTTTTGGCTAGACAATACTGACCCGAGTTTTTACGATGATAGCTATGTGTTTCGCAGTGGTCGCCGCCAAAAAAGTAATTAATGTGAAATGACTGAAGGTATTGGTGGATCAGTGGCTAAGCCTTTGTTACGTTTACGATTGTGCCACGATTTGACTACGTCTAGACGTTAACAAAGGTTGATATATTTGTTATGGTAAAAGGACGTTATTGTTAAATGATAAAGAAATGATTTAAAAGGTATTTAGCCATTTTATTTATTGAGATTTATGTCTCCTCATTCTAAATAACGATTAACTTTAATAAACAATGATGAAGGATTTATTTAGCCACCAGTTATCAGCACAAGCGTAAGACTGCTTATGTTCAGGATATATAACAACGATAAGGAAGCTACTATGAGTGATATTTTTGATGTAAAAGACACGATTGCGGTCGATGGCAAGGAACATACCTATTACAGCCTGCCAGCGCTAACCAAAACTTATGAAAACATCAGTAAACTGCCATTTTGCATGAAAATCGTACTAGAGAACCTATTACGTAACGAAGACGGCGGTCAATCAGTCGGAAAAAACCATATCGAAGCCGTTGCCAACTGGGATGCAGGCGCAGAAGCGTCAAAAGAAATTGCCTTTATGCCAGCACGTGTGGTGCTACAGGATTTCACCGGTGTACCATCAGTTGTCGATTTGGCAGCGATGCGTGATGCGGTGGTTGAGCTTGGTGGAAAGGCCGAGCAAATCAATCCGTTTATCCCTAGTGAATTGGTCGTCGATCACTCTGTGCAAGTGGATGCTTATGGCCGTGAAGACGCGCTAGATCTCAACGAAAAAATTGAATTTAAGCGTAATAATGAGCGTTATGAGTTTCTACATTGGGGTCGTAATGCCTTTGAAAACTTCGTTGTCGTACCACCAGCGACGGGTATCGTGCATCAGGTTAATCTTGAGTATCTAGCCCGTGTCGTGATGGCTGCTGATGTAGATGGTGAGCTGACGGCTTATCCAGATACGGTATTTGGTACAGATAGTCACACGACCATGATTAACGGCATTGGCGTGCTTGGTTGGGGTGTAGGCGGTATCGAAGCGGAAGCGGCGATGCTGGGTCAACCGTCATCAATGCTGATTCCACAAGTGGTCGGGTTTGAGCTGAAAGGCAAGCTAACTGAAGGTGTCACTGCGACAGATTTGGTATTGCGTGTGGTCGAGATGCTACGTGCGCATGGTGTGGTTGGTAAGTTCGTCGAATTCTATGGCGAAGGCTTACACAGTATGCCGCTTGCAGACCGTGCCACTATTGCTAATATGTCACCAGAGTATGGTGCGACCTGTGGTATCTTCCCTATTGACCAAATGGCGATTGATTATCTGCGTCTATCTGGTCGTGATGAAGCACAAATTGAGTTGGTCGAAAAGTATGCCAAGGCGCAAGGCCTATGGCATGATGCTGATACCCCAGCCGCAACTTATTCAAGCAAGCTAGAGTTAGATTTGTCTTCAGTACAGCCAGCACTTGCTGGTCCTAACTTGCCACAGCAACGTATCAATCTGTCTGATATGCATGAGAAGTTTGGCGAAACGTTAGAAAAAATGACTAAAGATCGCAAGTCAGAAGTCGAAGGCAAAGGTCGCTTTGACCAAGAAGGCGGTGAGCAAGAACAAGCTGAACATTTAGCAGCACAGCCTAAAGTTAATGACCAAGATGATGGCTATCAGCCTGCAAATGGGGTCTTCTCGACCGTTAGTATCGATGAGAAAGACCACAAGTTGCGTGATGGTTCAGTTGTGATTGCCGCCATTACTTCTTGTACCAACACCTCAAACCCTGCCGTTATGATTGGTGCAGGTTTAGTCGCCAAAAAAGCAGCAGCTAAAGGCCTGAAAGCCAAGCCATGGGTCAAAACGTCATTAGCACCTGGTTCAAAAGTGGTGACTGATTACCTAGAAAAAACCAAGCTGATGGATGAGCTAGAAAAAACAGGCTTCTATCTAGTAGGTTATGGTTGCACCACATGTATCGGTAACTCAGGGCCATTGCTTGAAAGTATTGAAAAAGGTATCGAAGAAAACGACCTAGTCGCTGCTGCCGTATTATCAGGCAACCGTAACTTTGAAGGCCGTATCCACTCACACGTCAAAGCCAGTTATCTAGCTTCACCACCGTTGGTTGTCGCTTATGCGTTGGCAGGTACGGTCGATATTGATATGACCACGCACCCACTTGGTCAGGATCAAGATGGCAATGATGTATTCCTGAAAGATATCTGGCCAACTTCGGAAGAGATTAATGAATTGATTGCCAACAATATCGATGCTGACATGTTCCGCAAAAATTACGGTGAAGTGTTTGCAGGTAGCAAAGCATGGAACGCGATCAGTTCAGCGGATAGCCAACTGTATCCATGGGATGAAGGGTCAACGTATATCAAAAACCCACCGTTCTTTGATGGTATGACCATGGAGCCAGAAGGTATTCCTGATATCGAAGGCGCACGTATCTTAGGTCTGTTCGGTGATTCAATCACTACTGATCATATCTCACCAGCCGGTAATATCGACCCAGATTCACCTGCAGGCAAGTATCTGCAAGAGCGTGGTGTCCTACAAGCCGATTTCAACAGCTATGGCTCACGTCGTGGTAATGATGCGGTTATGACTCGTGGTACCTTTGCAAATATCCGTATCAAGAATACGATGATGGCTGGCAAAGAGGGCGGCTATACCTATTACTTTAATGGTGATAGTGCTACTCTTCAAGACGGTGAGGAAATGGCCATCTATGATGCGGCGATGAAGTATAAAGAAGACAAGCGCCCACTCGTGGTATTGGGTGGTGCGGAATATGGCTCTGGCTCTAGCCGTGATTGGGCTGCCAAAGGTACGATTTTGCTCGGTGTAAAAGCGGTATTGACCAGCTCATTTGAGCGTATTCACCGCTCCAACCTCGTCGGTATGGGTGTGTTGCCATTGACCTTTAAAGAAGGTGAAAATGCAGCGACTTATAACCTAGACGGTTCTGAGGTACTTAATATCACAGGTCTAGATAATGGTGAAAGTAGAACAGCGACAGTCACGGCCACACGGGCTAATGGCTCAACTGAGAGCTTTGTAGTCAATGTCATGCTACAAACACCAAAAGAGCGTGAATACGTGCGTCACGGCGGCGTATTGCACTATGTACTGCGTCAGCTAGCTGCTGAGAGTAAAAACGCTGCATAATGGTTAATTAAGCGTCGTATGATAAAAAGCCCAATCTCCGTCGTAGTAGGGGATTGGGCTTTTTTATTGTCTGAGAAAAGGGAAAGCAAATATCTGAAAATCTATTTACTTAACTTATCTGAAGTTCTCATTCCAGCTCTCTTTAAACACTTTATTTAAGAACTTTTCTTTATCGATGTTACCGTCATTGTTTAAGCAGCTTTTATCGACAAAAAGGTAGTTCGTCCAACTGATATCAGGAGATAGTTCATTGATCTCATTTACGATGTCAACTTCACTAATATCAGAAAAATCTTTAATAATAAGTTTTTGAGCCAGCTCTAAAATACGACTTTTTGTTTTATACTCGTAAGAATTCGGATAACTAGAAATTTTATCAAACAGTTTCTCGTAGTTTACATTCCCATCTTCGTGTACATACTCATCACTCCAGAATATATAATCACTCCAAAGTGGATCGGGAGATAATTTATTTAGTTCAAGGTTTATCTCTATTTGTCTTGGTTCTGAGCATTCCGTGTTGAGTAACTCTTCAAGTAGCAAAGTAAATTTTTTCTTACTATCATCGTTCATTATTATTTCCTCTACTATGTATTCCAATTCTATCAACCCTTCTCAGTTAATAGCTTAATTCCTAGCCCCATAAATACGACACCACTTATTTTATTCATCATCGATTCAATTTTTGGATTCTCTCTTAGTTTTTTGCTGAATTTTGACGCCAGCAGTGCCAAACATAAGCACCATATAAAGCCAGTAACAGCAAAGGTCAGTCCCAACATTAAAAATGACAGCATGCCGTAAGCATAACTGGAGTCAATAAACTGCGGGAAAAATGCGAGGAAAAATAACGCGACTTTTGGATTAAAGGTATTGGTGAGTACACCTTGCTTATATATTTGCCAATGGTCTAGAGGTTTGATGGATTTCGGCTTCTCGCTATCCTGCAAACTATTGGCTATCAAAGGCTGCTGTTTACTCATTAGCATTTTGACACCTAAATAGCACAAGTATCCAGCACCAATATATTTAACGAGCATAAATGCCGTAGGAGAGTTGGCAAGCAACACGGATAACCCTAGAGAAGCCAGTAGCGTATGCACCAAAATACCCGAAGTAATACCCAACACAGAATAAAACCCTGCCGTTTGCCCCTGCGAAATACTACGGGTAATGATGTACATACTATCCGTGCCTGGGGTCAGGTTTAACAAAATAGCAGCCAAAATAAACCCTAGATAGTTCTCAATCCCGAACATAGCGAATCCTTTCTTTTGATAACCCTAATTGTCCGTGTGTCATACAGTCTGTATGGAAGTTATAAAACTCTTATAGGGTAGATAGTATCTAGCATTGAGTGAGTTGGCAATAGTGCCAATAGCCATTTGATAGTTAGAGTAAGGTTAAGAGATGTTTGAAAACCATAAGACACACTTTACGCTCAGTCCCTGTGAAATGGATAAAACGTCAATATCTTATAAAAATCGCAGATATGGCTGTTTGAACTCTGATAATATATTAGAATTAGATAAAACATTTGTTGATAATAAGGATTTTAAATGAAACGTTTGGCTTATAACGTTGCTGTATCTTTTTTTGCGACGACTATTGGGATAAGTGCCGCGCATGCCGAGAGAGTTTGCAAAGTAACAGATCCGACTGACACACCATTAAACATCCGCGATGAACCTAATGGCAAGATTATTAATAAGCTGCGTAATGATCGCGAAGTGTATGTCACAGAGGTCACTTATGATAGTAGAAACCGTCCATGGGTTTATTTAGAAGGTTACTATAAGGGTGAGTATAGGCAATGGGGCTGGGCGATTAGAGAGTTCGTCTCTTGTTACGATCGTTGATATAGTAACTTCAGTTTATCCAAATCGTAATAAACTGACTATAATAAAACCAACAGACATAAAGAAGCCCAGTCACCGTATGATGACTGGGCTTCTTTATTGTTCGCTTACTAGTCTAATCTGATGCTAAGCAAAAGTGCTAATAAGTGACGCCGAATAGTGGCGTCCCCAGGGGGATTCGAACCCCCGTTACCGCCGTGAAAGGGCGGTGTCCTAGGCCTCTAGACGATGGGGACGCATAGAGTGTTATAACCAATGGTTACAACGGTACTTCACAATATCAGATAGCTTACAAGTAAGCATTGCCTAGGTGCTGATATCGTCCTACTAGCGAGTATCTATTATAAATTTCAGTAGTACTGAGCATTGCAATAAATAGTATGGTGGAGCTAAACGGAGTCGAACCGTTGACCCCTTGCATGCCATGCAAGTGCTCTACCAACTGAGCTATAGCCCCTCGCTAAGAGTGTGCGTATTTTATGCAAGACCGACAGTCCTGTCAACTACTATTTTAAAAATAATTCATAAATATGCAAAAAAAAGCGTTTTAGCCTATTTTAATGGCTTAACAAGCCCAAATCAGCGTGGATTTTGCTTGAGAGAGATCTCTTTGATGGCTTTATCAGTATAAAACTCTTCTTCAGTACACTTAGAGTTACCATCAGAAAAAATGATGACACAGCATTCAGTAGGGATATATTGACCCCCTTTTTCTCTGACGGTTCTGATACCTTTAAAGCCAATGATGTCAAACTGGCTTAATTTATCTAGATTATGATTGGTATAACCACAGTAAGTAGTATATATCCATTTCAAATCTTCGAAATCTTGACCCTTTGTCAGGGTAAGCTTTGCATCATAAAGTTCTTTTACGATGGCATCATAATATTTCTGCGCTTCTTTGAGCGTGTTAAAGACATAATCTTTGCTTTCTATCGTGACGGTTTTGGCGGCCATGTTTATTTCCAGTGAAGAGGTTTGATAAAGGATATTTAATAGTCTAAGGGTAGTAATGCCTATTAATAACGAAAAAGGGTCAGAACTGGCCTGACCCTTCTACATTCAAAAATTTCAGCTAATCGACTGTTTAGTAGATAAGTTATTCAGCAGCTAAACTATTCAGCCGCCAAAAAGTCCGGCAATTCTGCCGCTTGCTTTTCAAGTTTCTTCAGTTTCTTTTTACCCAAACCACCAAGCACATCAACGGCATGACGCAAGCGAGTTAGGGTCATATCAGCACCGATAATCGCCATAGAGTTCATGACTGGCGTTGATGACGTGCTACCAGCGATAGCGATAAAGAATGGTGCCATAAAGTCACGCATCTTAATATCGAGGTGAGCAGCCAGACCTTTTAGCGTGGCGTAGATGTTTTCTTCCGACCAAGTTGGCAAGACTTCTAACTGCCATAATGACAGCTGTAGCATCTCGATGATTTGCTCAGGGGTGAGTGACTTATGGGTAAAGCTCTCAGCATTGATAGCAGGTAGGTTCTGGAAGTAGAAACCACTCCAATTCACCGCATCAGACAATAGCTCGATACGTGGTTGAATCGCCGCTGCGATAGCCGTTAATTTGTCGCTATTGCTTGCCCATTCGAGGATTTTGTTCTTTAGTTCTTCAGGGGTTAGGGCGCGTAGCCACTCAGCATTGAGCCAGTTTAGTTTTTCGATATCAAATATCGGGCCGCCAAGCGACACACGTTGAATATCAAAGCTAGCAATCATTTCTTCTAAGGTAAACTGCTCAGCATCATTTGGCATTGAGTAGCCCATACGACCGAGGTAGTTGAGCAACGCTTCAGGTAGTACACCCGCATCACGATAGTAGGTGATAGAGGTTGGATTTTTACGCTTAGACAGCTTTGATTTGTCTGGGTTACGCAGTAATGGCATGTGGCAAAGGGTCGGCATTTCCCAACCAAAATATTCATAAAGCAACTGATGCTTAGGCGCAGAGTTCAGCCATTCTTCACCGCGCATCACATGACTGATGTCCATCAAGTGATCATCGACGACATTGGCTAAATGGTATGTTGGCATACCGTCTGTTTTTAGCAGCACTTGCATATCGACTTGGGTCCAAGGAATCTCAACCGTACCGCGCAGCATGTCATGTACTTGGCAGATGCCTTCGGTAGGCACACGCATACGAATCACGTGAGGTTTGCCCTCGCTTACCAATTGCTCGGTGGTTTCTGGTGCAAGGTGAGCACAGCGACCGTCATAACGTGGCGTCTCGCCATTGGCCATTTGCTCAGCACGCATGGTATCTAGCTCTTCACTGGTACAAAAACAGCGAAACGCATGATCTTTTTCTATGAGTATCTCGGCGTGTTTGGTATAAATGTCGCTACGCTCGCTCTGACGATAAGGGGCGTGTGGACCACCGATATCTGGACCCTCGCTCCAATCTAGACCGACCCAACGTAAGGCGTCCAAAATCATTTGTTCTGATTGCTCGGTTGAGCGTGTTTGGTCAGTGTCTTCGATACGCAAAATAAACTCACCGCCATGCGCTTTAGCAAAGGCCAAGTTAAATAGTGCGATGTAAGCTGTTCCTACGTGAGGAAAGCCAGTCGGTGAAGGTGCGATACGAGTACGGACAGGGCGCGTTGGTGCTTGGGTCGATGTTTGGGTCATAGGAATCTCAAAATACGTTTGTTAATGAATGTGTTGGTTAATGAATTTAGCAGTGAAAGAGGGTAATAAAAAATCGCAATGACAAATATGCATGAAATATTTGAATAAAAAATACGGATGAAACAATAGTCGTCAAAGTAGAAAAATAGCGTAAAATATAGCGCTAGTATAACAGAGAGATAGGATATTTTTAATGAAAAGCCCTTCTAGCGCTTGACTACAGATATATCCTTGCGATAATAATGCTATGCAAGGCATAACTTGTTTATTTTCATCTGATTTTTCACTATTACTGGCCAAAATGGTCGTCATCTACTGAGTCGTGTGTGTCATTATTAAATAATAAGCAAAAAAATAAGTCAAAATCTACAGCAACTCCTTCGTCAACCACTGAGCACTCTGACTCAGCGGCTATTTTGTCTACGGTAGAAGATAAGTCTGCTGATCAGTCTGCTCAAGTATCTGTAACAGATAAAACAACCTCTGACGAATTGAGCTTTGTCCATGACGCGGTGTTGCTGCAAGAAACAGTCGCCGCCGTCTTGGGTGTCAAATCTTTGCCGAAGCAAACAGGCAATGATGCTGAAGACAGTGTGAACCAAAGCAATGACGACCAGAATGGCTTGCAGATAAGCGGTATTTACGTTGATGCGACCTTTGGGCGCGGTGGACATAGTCGACTACTATTAAGTCAGCTTGCCGATGATGCTCAGCTGATTGTTTTTGATAAAGATCCGACAGCCATTAGCGTGGCTCAAGAGCTGGCAAGTACAGATAGCCGCGTGAAAGTGGTTCATGACAGCTTTGCGACATTGACGGACAGTCTAGCAGCCATGGGCATCGTGCAAGTTGACGGCTTAATGGCAGATTTGGGTATTTCCTCACCGCAGATTGATGATGGCAGTCGTGGCTTTAGCTTCATGCGTGATGGTGCGGTTGATATGCGCATGGATACCAGTCGTGGCCAGTCGGTCGCTGAATGGTTGATGAAAGTCGATGATGAAACCTTGGCTAATGTACTTTATGACTTTGGCGAAGAGCGTCATAGCCGCCGTATTGCACGTGCGATTAAGCAAATGGACAGTTTTGAATCCACGCTTGAGTTGGCAGAAGTAATCAAAGTTGCGCACCCGAACTGGCAGCGCGGCAAGCATCCAGCGACTCAGAGCTTTCAGGCAATGCGCATTTTTATTAATAATGAGCTTGGTGATGTCGATGCCTTTTTAGAACAAAGTATCCCGATTTTGAAGTCAGGCGGACAACTGGCGGTGATTAGTTTTCACTCATTAGAAGATCGCCGCATTAAGCAGTTTTTGCAGCGCCATAGCAAAGGACAGTATCCAGAAGACGAAAATCTACCGATGCCGCCCAATCGTCCACGTTACTTTAGCAAGCCTAAGCGTGTGGGTCCAAGCAAAGCTGAAACCAGTCAAAATCCACGTTCACGTAGTGCGTGGTTGCGCATGGCAACACGTACGGATATCGACTATCTGCCTGTCGGCGACCAGTAAAGTCTAGATAGTTGGTACATAAATACCTACTTATTCTGAGTACTTGGACATATAAATACTTAGATATATAAACGCTTGGGCATGGTATTTGGTCCACTATCTGTTTATGAGATAGGACTGATGTTTTAATGGTTACGTGGCTGTTAAAAACCTGTAAACATTCTCTGCTAGGCTCGACAGTTGCTTTCTTTTTTGTCTGTTTGGTTTTACCTTTATCTTTTCTGATGGTGCTGATGGCTCATGAGTGTTGCATCACTCATAGACGGTTATCGCTTTTTATATTTTGAAGTTCAATTTTTGAGATCGTCATGGCAATATCTGACAAACCGACAAAACGTCGCGCCGCACCGCCCTATAATAACGATATCGGCGAACTATTCGTGCGCCGATTTAATGTGGTCAGTATCTATGTGGCAGTGCTATTAATAATAGCTGCCGCGATCGTGTGGAGCGGTATCAAAACAGCCGAAGGCGTTCAGCAATATCATCAGGACTATAAAACCTTGCAAGACATGAAAAAACAAGAGCGTAAGCTACAAGTTGAGCACCAGCGCTTGCTCATTGAACAACAGACATTTAGTGCGACACCGCAAATTGCCAGTCGTGCTGTGTCTGAGTTGGGTATGTTCTCACCAACCCTCAAAGACAAGCTCATCATCCAGCCAGGGGCCGCTACGGTATTGGTACCAGTGGACACTACTGATTCGGATGAAGAAGAGTCATACGCTGTTGGACCACGGGCTTCTACGGATTTGTCTCCTGATGTTGCGGAAGCGGAGGTAGGACAATGAGTGACAAAAAACCTAATACTGGTGGCAAAAAACCTGTCAAAACTACCAGAAAAAAACCAGCCAGTGGCAAGGTCACCAAGCCATTACGCCCTGCTAGCGCGGCTAAATCTGGACAAACGAGCAGCAAGCCTGAAAAACAATCTTCTGGCAATCGAAAAGCCAAACTATTTGATCGCCTAAAAAAGAACGAAGACAAGGGTGCATATACCAGTGTCAAAAATCAAAAAGCCAAAAGAGCATTTTTAGGTAAGGCATCTGGCGCATCCTCTCGTGGTGGATTTGAGCATGATAAGAATCGCTTCCGTACTATTTGGGGTATCGCACTGGTCGTATTGGGGTTACTCATAGCTCGTGCGTATTATTTACAAGTCGCTAATGCCCAGTTCTACCAAGATAAAGGTAATGAGCTTATTACCAGCGTGCGTACGCAAAAATCTTATCGTGGCATGATTACCGATCGCAATGATCTGCCTCTAGCCGTCAGTGCTCCACTTGCCACCGTGTCTTTTAGTCCGCATGATTATTCGCGTGAATATTATGAGCTAAAGCGGATTATTCTTACCAACCCTAGCAGTCCACAATTACAGGCGAATATGCAGAAGCGTCTAGACAATATGGATCTGACCACGCTTGCTGCTGCTGCCAACATCTCAGTCGACGAGTTAAAAAAAGTCACCGCCATTGATGACAGTATTGATGTCACTGACGAAGCAGCAGTAAAAGCCGCACTGCCGTCGGGCGCAGGCTCACATTATCTGCCATTGCTGAATAAGGTCACGCCTGAGATTGCTCAGAGTGTCAGCTCGCTTGATTTCCCTGGTATTTATGAAAAGAATTTCTTTCAGCGCTATTATCCGCAGCCGCAACCAAATTCGCAGTTATTGGGCTTTATGGGACAAAGTGCTAGCGATCCTGAAGGTGGTTACGAAGGTCGTGCCGGTATCGAGCGTCAGTATGAGACTGAGCTGGCAGGTGATGATGGTAAGGTATTGGTATTAAAAGATGCCAAACAAAATAGTCTAAAAGAAATTAAGCAAATTGAACCAGAAATACCGGGCAAAGATGTGGCGTTGACCATTGATTCGCGCTTGCAGTATTTGCTTTATAAAGAGCTAGAAAAAGCAGGTCGTTTGCAAAAAGCACGTTGGTCGACAGGTATGATCGTTGATGTGCAAACGGGTGAAGTGCTCGCACTATCGACATGGCCATCATTTAACTCAAATAACTTAAATGAGATGACTGGTGAAAACCAGCGTAACCGTGCGCTCCTTGATGTGTTTGAACCAGGTTCAGTAATGAAGCCATTTACCGTTGCTGCCGCCTTGGATTCTGGTAAATACACGCCGACCTCTTTAATCGATACCAATCCTGGATCTATTCGTGTTCGTGGCTATACCATTCGTGATCATAATAATCTGGGTATGATTAATCTGGCAACGCTATTACAGAAATCTAGTAACGTGGCCTCTACCAAGATTGCGCTATCACTGCCAGCCGATGCTATTAGTAATATGCAAAGGCAGTTTGGTTTTGGTTCGAAGACACCATTAAAGTTCCCTGGTGAAGGCAGTGGTCTGGTCGTGACACCAAAAGAGAAAGAAACAGCACGCCGTGCAACCGTCAGTTATGGTTATGGTATGGAAGCGACGCTAGCGCAGGTAGCACAGGCTTATTCAGCGTTGGCGGCAGGCGGGGTCATGCATCCATTGACCTTGACTAAAACTGACAAGCCGCTGCCGAGCAAGCGTATCATGGCGCACGAAAAGGCGATGTCGATTGTCCAAATGCTAGAAAGTGTCACAGAGCAGGGTGGTACAGCCAAAGCCGCTGCTATCGATGGTTATCGCGTCGCTGGTAAAACAGGTACATCACGCCGTATCAACCCAGATGGTGGCTATTATACCGACCAGTACCGCAACGTCTTTGCTGGTATGGCGCCAGCGTCTAATCCAAAGTTAGTCGGTGTGATGCTCATTGAAGATCCACGCAGTCAAATTTATGCTGGCTTGACGGTAGCACCTGTGTTCCATAACGTCATGAAAGAGGCGCTACGTTTATATAATGTACCTTTAGACAAGCCGTTAAAAACGGAAGAGCCATAGCAGTAAAAGTGTAACTGACCGTTTTTCAATGTTTAGCGCTTAATTATTCGATTTGTTTTAACCATTTAGGATTTGCCAATGACTATCTCATCGCCGAACAATGCTCCTGTTACCTTGCAACAATTGCTTGAAGCCAATAGCAGTCATAAACAGGGTTTACAGCAGGTATGGACGGCGATAGTAGCGGCATCGGCTAATCAGGCAGTGACTCAAGACAAGTCAAATCATATAAATGTAATCGCTAATATCCCATTTCATCAGTTCCGTTTAGACAGTCGTCAGCTTGAAATGAATGATGCATTTGTTCTCTTAAAAAGCCAAACATCAAACTGTCAAAAAAGCCGCGACTATCTATCCCAAGCTGCTAAAAATGCGGCTTTTATTCTATCGGAAGTGGATACTATCGCTCTGTTTGCTACGGCGAATATATCAAATTCTGCCGATATTAGCTCATCAGGGGATAGTATCTCGAACGCACAGCAACAATTAGCTACGCTGCCTTGTCCAGTATTATACGCACCCAATATCCGTGATTTTTTAGGCAGCTTAATCCAATCTCGTTTGCAATATCAGCAGTCAGTGACCTTACCAAGGGTCGTTGCTGTAACGGGTACGAATGGCAAAACCACTATCAGTCAACTGGTAGCGCAATTAACCCAATTAACTGGCATGAGTAGTGCAGTGATGGGTACAGCGGGTAATGGTCGACTTGGTGAATTGGTACAGGCCAGCCATACCACGGGTGATGCCTTAGCGGTCCAGCAGTTCTTGTATCAAATGGGCACAGAGCGCGCTGAACTCTTAGCATTAGAAGCCAGCTCTCATGGATTAGATCAGCAGCGCTTGCAAGGTATGCCCGTATCTGTGGCGATTTATACCAATTTGAGTCGCGATCACTTAGATTATCATGCCGATATGACAGAGTATGCATCGGCAAAAGCCAAATTGTTTGATAAAGCACATTTTCCTGATTTGACGCATGCCATTATCAATATCGATGACGAATATGCACAGGTTATGATTGATACTGCGCAGGCTAGCAATGTAATCGTTTGGACCTATAGTTTAGAACCATCAAAAACAGCTACCTTTGTGGCGGCTGACATTAAGCCAAGTCTACAAGGTGTCGAAATTACCCTGCGTAGTGATATGAATGGTAATGGCTCTGGTAATGAGAACATAAGCAACATAAACATCGTAAGTCCGTTATTAGGACGCTTTAACGTTGCTAATTTGCTCGCGGCTATTGCTGCTTCAGTGGCGCTTAGTGTGAACTCAAACGATTTTGATAATGGAATATACAGTGACGTTGAGCGTATAGCCGCCGTTGTGCCGCAGCTACAAGGTGCTGTTGGACGCATGCAGCGTGTGCCGTCTAATGATGGCTGTTTTATCGTGGATTATGCGCACACGCCTGATGCATTGAGCCAAGTGCTGGCCAGTCTCAAGACTCATTGTAAGGGACAGCTGTGGGCGGTGTTTGGCTGTGGCGGCGATCGTGATGCTGGCAAGCGTCCATTGATGGCGCAAGCAGGATTGGCTGGTGCTGATCAAGTTGTTTTGACAGCTGACAATCCACGTACCGAAGATCCCAATGTGATTTTACAAGACATGCAAGCTGGCATGAGTACAGAGCAATATCAACGTACGCATATCGAACCTGCCCGCCAAGCAGCCATTGAGTATGCCGTCAGTCATGCCGCTGCCGATGATATTGTCGTTATCGCTGGTAAAGGACACGAGACTTATCAAGAGATTAATCATGTCCGTTATGATTTTGATGACAGTGTCATATTGCAGCAAACGCTAGCGCAAGCGGGCCGAGTATAGGCAATTGGCTTGACAGTTTTTACGTCACAATCATTTAAAAGTCTAGGGTCTGTTGAACATTCAAATGTGGTGCTGGCAGTCACTATTTTTTTAGACAATATGCAGTGAAATTTTTGATGCCTAGTTATTCTAGGTGAAACAATTTCGCCATATATTGGCAAAAAATAGTACTGCCCTGAAAGGCTGATGCTAAAATTATCCCAAACGTTGTTACAAGCCTAGCTAAGGTCTCGACATTATCGTCGACTTGCGCCTAGTTTGGTGCAATTTTAGCAATCAGCAGCAGCCCTAATATTTGAATGTTCAACAGACCCTAATATTTATAAAAATTAAGTAGTCATCATATAAGGTAATCACTATGACAGCCGACAACGATACTGCCACTCAGTCGCAAGGGCTGTATGTCTGGCAAGTAGATAATCTGCTTGCTGCGACAGCATCTCTTGATGGTCATTGGCAGTTATCACCAGAACAAATAAATGCAGGACAGACCGAGTTACCAAACGACGCTGTCACGGGCAATCGTATCGCTACCGATACCCGCACGATAAAGCCGGGTGATATATTTTTAGCGCTGAGTGGTGACAATTTTGATGGTCACGATTATATCGATATGGCGGCATCACAAGGTGCTATCGCTGCTATCGTATCGCGTCCTATTACCAGTCCAAACAGTATTCCGCAGTTGGTAGTGAGTGATACACGCTTAGCACTAGGTCAATTGGCCGCTTATCGTCGCCAGCAGCACACAGATTTGACCGTGATTGCAATCACTGGTTCTAGCGGTAAGACCACCTGCAAAGAGATGCTTGGTAGTATCTTTGGTAGATTGGCGCCAACGCTGATTACCCGCGGTAACCTAAATAATGACTTGGGTGTACCGATGATGCTACTTGAGCTGTCGGATCATCATCGTTATGCTATTTTAGAGTTGGGTGCTAACCATATTGGTGAGATTGCCTATACGACTGAGATTGTTCAGCCTGATGTGGCTTGTATCCTAAATATTGGCACCGCGCATCTGGGTGAATTTGGTAGCCGTGAAGGCATTTGCCAGACCAAGGCTGAGATTTATAGCACATTAACCAATGACCAGTTTGCGATTGTTCCTGATAAGGATGATTTCACCAATCAACTGCGCCGTATTGCTGAAAAGCAGACGTCTCATGTAATTGGGTTTGGTAATACTGACGTTAGTGCTAGTCATCTCGATGTAGAGCCTGAGCGCAGTGAGTTTAAATTGCATATTGGCAGCCAAGTTCATGATATCAACTTGCCATTGGCTGGTGAGCATAATGTTAATAATGCCTTGGCCGCTGCTGCCTGTGCACACGCGCTCAATATTGCTGTCAGTGACATCGTAATTGGGCTTGAAAATGCCCGTCCAGCCAAAGGCCGTTTGAACAGTCAGTTGCTTGGTATGCATCGCTTAATTGATGATACTTATAATGCCAACCCTCATTCGGTTCGTGCCGCAGCTAAAGTATTGGCCGCGCAAACAGGTACGCAAGTGATGGTACTCGGTGATATCGGGGAGCTCGGTGAAGCAGCCGTGAGCGAGCATCAAAGTTTGGGTCGTACTATTGCGACTACAGGCATCAATGTGCTGCTTTGTGTTGGTGAGTATGCCCCTTATACCGTGGCTGGCGCGCAAGAGATTGCTGATATTAGCGCGCATGCATTTGCGGATAAAGACAGTTTATTACAGTATTTACAGCCGTATTTGCAAGCGCAACAAGCGAAGCCTTGTACCGTGTTGTTCAAAGGCTCTCGTTCCATGGAAATGGAAACTCTTATAAATGCGCTAGTCGAGGAGTAGGCGGTGTTAGTTTGGTTGTTTGGCTGGCTTGGCCAGTATTATACGCCGTTTTCTGCGGTTTCTTCATTGACGTTGAGAGCATTACTTGCGGTCGTGACCGCACTTGCTTTTAGTATGGCGTTGGGTGGACCTGTCATTCGACATCTGCGTTCGCTCAAGTACGGTCAAGCGATTCGTAATGACGGACCACAATCGCATTTGGCTAAAACGGGTACACCAACCATGGGTGGTGTCCTGATTCTCAGTGCCATTGGGGTATCGACGCTATTGTGGGCACGTCTAAACAATCCTTATGTCTGGATTTTGCTCGTTGTCATGGTTATTTTTGGGGCAGTGGGTTGGGCAGATGATTGGCTCAAGATTAAATATAAAAACCCCAAAGGTCTAATCGCTCGCAAAAAATATTTTTGGCTATCGATGGGCGCATTATTTGTCGGTATATCTTTGTATTATATCGCGACGTTACAGCCAGATATTGCAACTACTCGTGAGATGCAGGATTTGTTATTACCTATCTTTAAAGACTGGATGATTCCATTTTCGGCAGTGCCATTTGGTATTGGTTTTATTATCTTTACCTATTTTGTGATTAATGGTGCTTCTAACGCTGTCAATTTGACCGATGGTTTAGATGGTTTGGCCATCTTGCCAGTGGTTTTAGTCGCGGCAGGTTTGGGTGCGATGGCCTATGTATCAGGTGATGTACGCTTTGCTGATTACTTACATGTGCCTTATATCGCTTACAACTCTGAAGTCATTATTGTCTGTGGCTCGATGATTGGTGCAGGGCTTGGCTTCCTATGGTTTAATGCGCATCCAGCACAGGTATTTATGGGTGATGTCGGTGCACTTGCCCTCGGTGCGATGCTCGGTACGATTGCGGTTATGACTCGTCAAGAGATTGCCTTCGCCATTATGGGTGGTTTGTTCGTCGCTGAAGCACTGTCTGTTATGCTGCAAGTAGGTTCATATAAACTGCGCAAAAAACGCGTTTTCCGTATGGCACCATTACATCATCACTTTGAAGAAATTGGCTGGAAAGAAACGCAAGTGGTGGCAAGATTTTGGATTATCGCTATCATTCTTGTTATTCTAGGTCTCATGACTTTAAAACTACGTTAATAAAGCTACGTTAACTTTAAAGGTTCGTTGATTTTAAAGCTATGTCGATATCGTCATTCTGATTGACATTAAACCAATATCAATACTGTTGATTAAAAAGCCACTTCAAATCTATTTGAGGTGGCTTTTTGTTTTCCAATCCTCACGTTTTTAACCGCTTCTTTTCTGCATGAACCAACGCGAATTTTGCTAAAATGTCAGTCATATTTGTATGACTTTGAGAAATTCGTGTCCTTATTTATCTGCCCCCTTTGTCAATCTCCACTACAGCCTGCTGCAGATACGTGGCGCTGTGATGGTAGCCTACACCCTAAGCAAACGGTACATCCATTTGATGTGGCGCGTCAGGGTTATGTCAATCTACTACCAGTCCAGCAAAAAAAATCTAAAGCCCCAGGCGACAGTCAGCAATCTATTGAGGCTCGCAAGCGATTTTTGCATGCTGGGCATTATCAGCCATTAAATGACTTAATTTGCCAAAAAATGGTGGAGTTATTATCATCAAATGAACAGGTAAATTGGTTAGATGTTGGTTGCGGAGAAGGCTACTACACACAGTCAATGGCGCAACTGAGCACTGAAGCTATCGATACTCTCATTGCTGCTGATATCAGTAAGCCTGCTGTGGTTGAGCTGGCTAAAGTGAGCAAAATGGCAGCTCAATTGTGGTATCAGCAGAATAAAGAGACATCTACTCAGACGACAGCGATTTATCCGTTAGTCACTAGCGCCGCACACCTACCATTACGCGCTCATAGTATGACGGGTATCAGTAGTATTTTTAGTCCCATTCTGCCAGAGGCTTTTGCTGAAGTGCTAGCTGATGAAGGCTATCTAATCATTGCCAAGCCAGATGCAGGTCACTTGGCAACAATGCGTGATGCCTTATTTGATGATGTTCGCGAGCATGATTCTGATAAATTTTTAACAGAGTTGTCACCGTATTTTACGCTATTAGATACTCATCGTGTCAGTACAGAGCTAACGTTATCAGCAGGTGATTTGGCTGATTTAATGACCATGACGCCCTATGCGTATCGTGCACGTAACGAGAAAAAACAGGCATTACTAACAGCCGTTGAAACAAAGCCATTTGATACCGAGGCAAAGTTTGTGGTTTATGTCTTGCGAAAAACGACTGATAAGTAGCTGCTTACAACAGTGTGTCTATATAAATGTACTGTGTTGATGACGAGAATATAGCTAGCATTAATACTCTCCCAACAGCCATCCACTCACAAAAGCAAAATACTCACGAAACCAAGCATTATAGCGGATGGATAAAGGGGTCGGACTGGCGACAGTAATAGGCTGCTGATAGCCTTTATGCTTGGCAATACTGGCTGCGCGAATGGTATGAAAGTCACTGGTCACAATAGCGATGGGCTCGGTGATAGACAGCCCATTTGCTTCTAAGATGTCTCGGCTATTGGCTAAATTCTCTTCGGTACTGGTACTTTTACCTTCTTGTAAAATACGCTCGAAAGCAATGCCATGTGATTCGTGTAGATACGTGGCCATGATATCGGCCTCACTACGTGTACGTTGAAAGCCCACGCCACCACTGGTTATGATCAATGCATTAGGTTGTGATTTGATCAGTGGTACAGCGCTATCTAGACGCTTGGCGAGAGTCGGTGTTGGTTTGCCTGCGACCGTTCCTGAACCCAATACAATAATCGCTGCCACAGTCGGTGCAGGCCCTTTGCTAAGCGTAATCTGCTGCTGTAATGACCAGATAAAAAGACCAAAGCTGATGAGCCAAATTGTAAACACAGCCCAGAGTCCATACCATAAACGATTTAACCAAGGGTTTCGGCTGAAAAATTTGCGAATGGCTTGCCAAAATAGCCCATGAGCGACAAAGATAATCCCTAATAGCAACGGTACTACCGAGCCAAAATTAATTTTACCGACAGCCATCAAAGTAACACAGTCAACGATGATTACGATACCGATAGTGAATAAGATGACACGAGTGCTAGTAAGTAATGCTTTTGACATAGAAATAATACGCTTGTATGTAGATGACCGACATATTGGAAAATGGTTTTAAAGGTGACGAGTCTAAGATTATCACAGTCGTACATTATGATAGATGGATAGGATATGGATTTTTAAGGCGGGTCATCAATCATCAAATAAAAAAGAGCTCCCTAATTGGGAGCTCTTTTTTTGAAAGATATATAAAACTGCTATTTAAACAACCTCTAGCGATGCATACCACGGATAGGATAGTTGTTTTCTGGATTTCTAATAAAAGCCAAGCCGCCAGCCAGCACTTCTAGATCTGGACGGGCAAATGGTGCATTTGAAATATCAAGGATTTGGATATTACCTTCTGCATTGATAACAAACAGACCAGGTTCAGCGAATGGATGATCAGTTTCTTTCTCTGAGCGTGGGTCAGAGATGTATAAACCTAGCGTGTTCATCTGCTCAACAGTTAGACCGTAAGCGATAGGGAAGTTAATATCTAGCTCTTCTAGATGCGCGTTTAATTGCTCTTTACTATCACCTGAGATGGCGATGATATCAACGCCTACCTTAGCAAACGACTCTTTTATAGATTCAAGCTGAGTGAGGTATTGAGTACATTTTGGGCAATGTTTACCGCGATAAACAACGACCATTTTCCAGTCATGACCATTTTCGGGCGTACCTAATGATTTTACTTCGCCATTTAGCATGGTTACGTCTATCTCTGGGAATTTTACGCCGGCATGAAGTTTTTGAGTGTAGTCTGTTGACATTATTTTTATCCTTATCGTTTTATTAAAAAACTATTTACGTTGAATTTGATTGATCGTTCAATATGCTCAGTACCGATACTACAAATAAACGCTCAACAATGAAGTTGGCTTTTTGTTAGCGAGTGCAAGGTTTTATGACTGTCGGTAAATTTTTTATTTTATGAATCTAAAACGTATCTTCAGTTCCTTTAACTATTGATTATAGATATTTCTAATAGGAGCTATCACCAAACGTATCCTCGTAGCTGTCATACCTTTAACCTTGTATCTCATTGCCTTTTTCGAGTCTCTTATATAGGTTTTCGTCTGCAATCGATACAACCAAATAAACACTATGTATCCATTGGACAGATATAACCACTTCTTATCCTAAGCCTACTCACCACGCTGTGCTATCAGTTCATTCCACACTGGTTATTCATTGATAAAAAGCGAGTGGTGGTTAATGGGATAGTTGAGCTCGTATTTTGGCATGCCCTTTTAAGTAAGATGTTCATATTTATCACAAAATATATTCATGGAAAATGATGAATATTTCTGCTATACCTAGTTATACTAATTAATTTGGTTAGTTTATCTAATTAAATTAATTGGCTGTATGGATTTCTAATCTTACGTATCGGAGTTAAGCAACCATAAAGGACGATAACTATGAAATTAGCAAAAGCTGTACTCGCCAGCATCTGTATTTTACCGTTAGCCACCATCGCTTATGCTGAAGACGTTAATACTCAAAACTTACGTATCTCTGAAACCTCAATGATGAGTGTCAATGACGCGGCACCAGCAACCATGAAAATGCACAATGATAATGATCATATGGGCGAAAAATCGAACGCCATTCAAGACGGCAGCGATGTAGAAGTGGACAAAGAAAGAACGTGGCGCTGGCCTTGGCAGAAGAAGAACAAAGAAGTAGCGACACCTGAGCGTCCAAAGTGCTGTTAGTTCATTAACTATAAAGGACTACCACGATGAAATTATGGAAAGCCATTTTAACTAGCATTTTTATTTTTCCGTTAGCTATCATCCCTCATGCTGAAGACGTTGATATCCAACACTTACGCATCTCTGAAACCTCAATGATGAGTGTCAACGAAACAGTGCAACCAACCATGCAGAAAAAAGAAAAAGTACCGACAGATAATAAATCCAGTGCCATTAATAATTCAAATGATGTTGAAGTGGATAAGGAAGAGGGATTTAGATGGCCTTGGCAAAGAAGAAAAGATAAAGCTCTTGAAGCTATCGAAGACTTTAAGAATCAATCAAGGCCCTAGAGAGATTCAGGCAAGTAGTCCGTCATGTGGAACATTTGATGGTAAACCTAACGTAGCTTCTGATAGTAGTATCAGCTATTTATAGTGATTTATTGATATTAAATACTATTACACAAGGATGTATATTATGAATGTTTATAAGCAAATAACGATACTGACACTGAGCATGTCTCTAGTAGGGCTCAGCCATGCCGCCGATGATATGGCAGGTGCCAAAAGTGGTATGACTGTAACGGAGAACAGTGCGATTGCGGCGTGGACGCATAATTGGAGCACCACTGGGAAAGAGAAGAAAAAGGGCAAGGCAAACATGATGTCTTCAAAGGTGAACGTACCGCTGGAAGAGGATGCATCGCAAGTAGCTCTAACCGAGTTTGCTGAAAAAAATAACATGACGAACAAAAGCTACGGAGAGGTTTGTGGCGCATTCGTTGAAGGTGAGATGACTGAAACTAAGCGAGGAGGTCATCGTTGGGGCAAGTCTGACTCGCATTGGCCCAAAAAATCTTTTAAGATTTTTAAAGCACGCGAATTTACGAGCGGTGAAGAAGAACTGGCGAAAAGCGCAGGTCATCTATTTGGTAAAACCCGCAAAACTCATAACTGTATTACCACTAAAATAGGGATCAACGATGAAAACGTTGAGCTTGAGTCTATGAAACTAACAAAATAATTGAGCAATGCTATATATGCTATCTACGAGTAGAACAAAGTGACAGTTAAACATTTAGCTGTCATTTTTTATGTACTAAGCCACATTTTGGAGAGTATTCATGAAAACCTTTTGTTACCTACTGGTGAGTCTGCTTTTTTTGTATTCTACTCAAGCCACTGCCCTAAATACTAACGAGAAAATGATCAATGAACTGTATCAAGATACTGAGCTTGATATTAATAATGTAGATGACGTTTTTGCATACGTGCTATCACAGACTGACGATACCCTCACTATTTACCCTTCAGAAGGCTATTATTACTTTAACTTTTACCATCAGGGCAACTTAATAAAAGGCAATATGTTGGTGGGTCATAAGTTAAGACAGCAAGGCAGCTTATCCTTTATATATTTTTATGACATAGCCGGCAAAGAACGCGGTGAATTTAAAACGCATCATAAACTATATAAATCATCAGACATATTTAGCCTGAAAGAGCATCAACCTAACTTATATCAATTGACCTTCAAAAATATCAAAAAAAACCTTGAGATTAATCAGATAGAGCCGGATGCTGATTTTGTAAAGACGCTTGAGAGTCAAGGTTTTGAAGTCAACCTACCAATGATGGATGATTCGGGGGTCACACTCTATTTGGCATTTCATCCTACTACCGATAACTTTTATTATATTAATCCTTTATCCAGAGATGATGAGTTTTATTATCCTGTTGGCGACGTACTTAAAGTGGGTGCTAGGACTCAGTTTGTCTACCTGCCTATGGAAAAATTTGCCATATTAGTAGGCGTTAATGCCAATAATGTTTATAAAAATAACTATTACGATGGCCCTTTTGATCAGCTCCCTGACGAGGCATTAGCTAATATAGACTATAAGTCTTATTTGTATCGAGTAAATCCAAGTTGGAAAGATAAAATATATGATGACGGCTACTTTATAGATGACCCCGATGCCCGTGTTGCACTGACCAATTATTTTGAATATCTATCGCTTGATGAACTCAAAAAAATCCAACCTTGTGCGTCCGATAAAAATCCGCTGCAGTGTTTAGAAGACAATGGGATGCGTTTTTGATTTTGCACGATGCTGTCTTATATAAGAACACTGCTAGTTATCGTCATACGTTGCATCACGATTAAAGGTAGTAGATCGGGCGAAGATATAGTCTATGGGATTTCCATAGTAAAAAACTCAATAAGGCTTAACAATTCTTAAAGTTTATCTAAAGTAAAAATTGATATTATCTTCTCAATATAATGGATCTACGATTTTGTCACTATAATTTTTTGTGTGAGTAATGACAAGTAGCCACGACGTTTAGACAAGTGCGCATAAGTACCTCTGTCTGACTATGACTAACTTTCAAATATCAATCCAAACGAGAGCGTGTTATAACCCTTATAAAAACGGCTCGAGCTTTCAGCTTGCTTGCTATGGTCACTGCCATACAAGTTTCATCACTGACCTCTGCCTACGCCCATGATCCTAGTGCACATACTCTGCCTGCCAAAGAATGGCAGATCACCGGCCAGCCTAGTGTCGCTGCTGATTTTATTAAATTAGAAAACGACATAGTTTATCTGACCGACAGTCACCATCAGTTGCTCTCTTTTGATTTGTCGGACTTTTCAGCCAATGATCAAACCTATATTTTGGAAAAAAACGCCCATATTCAAGCGATCAATCAGCTAGCAGTGATTGAAAATCTAGTAAGTAGTAATCAATTAACGGCTATCCAAAATCCAAGCGATACTACTGCTATTGCCAATGATAATGGAACTGCACTAAACAAAGCTGATGCGGAAAGTTCTGTTATAACGGATAACAGTGACACGCGCTCTGTTTTATTCTTCTACCTCTTGGGCGGCTTGATCTTAGCGAGTGGTTTGGTTTTTTTCTATGTTTTGAATATACGCCACAAAAAAAACCGAACCTCAAAAGTGGCTTATTCAGTTTTTGGTGTATTGGGTTCAGCTGCGTTACTTGTGGCTTGTAGCAGCACTGAGACGGCCCAAAATATCAGTGCAAAGACTAAAGAGGCGATCGCTCATTTGCCAGTACCAGCCAATGATATTGACTTTATGACGTCAGTATTTGGCTCATTTGATAACGTCAGTACCCATCATGATGATAAATATCGGTATGTCGAATCAAATAGTATACCAAGCCACGAAATGATGACAGGTATCACCAGTTGGCAGCAGCAAGTACCTATCGACCAGGATTATACCAATGAGAACAGTTGGGTCATTCCCTTACAGCCTGAGCTTGCCGATGAGCCTTTGATGGCCAAAGACAATTTTATGAAAGGGGCCATCGCTATTGCAGCCAATGGCATTCCTATATTCAACCCATTAAACAATCGGGGTGAGGATGCCAAAGCATTCGGAGAGTTAGACAATTGGGGCGGGCATTCTGGACGCGCTGATGACTACCATTATCATCTTGCACCAACCCATCTACAGTCACAAGTTGGTGAAGGTAAGCCCATTGCTTATGCACTAGATGGTTTTCCTGTCTATGGTGAAACGGATGATGAGCTTGATGAATATCTAGGCAAATTCAATGAAGACGGTAGCTATGAATATCATGCTACTTCAGAGTTTCCGTATTTAATTGCCGGTTTGCGTGGCAAGGTCACTGTGAATCCAAATACCACAGCACCAGAAAATGAGATTGCACCGCAAGCGCATACGCACGGCGTTCGTCCAGCGCTAACGCCTTTGCGCGGAGCCGAGATCACAGAATACAAGATTATAAGCCCGACTCAATATAGTCTAACGTATACCCATGACGGTCAAGAGCATAAGCTGAATTACGGTTGGGGCGCTACTGAAGCGACTAAAGATACTTATACTTTTGAGTTTATTGATCCAGAGGGTACGACCGTACAGACTTATAAACGCACTGATGATACACAGAAAAAATAATGTGCATCTAATGATAATGATCAGTTATAGAGACAAATAAGCTGAGTTTTAGACCATCTTATATAATGCTAAGGAATCCTAATGAAACCTATTTTAATACCTGCTTTGCTAACCACGACAATATCTGCTGTATTGCTAGCGGCGTGTAGCCAAACTCAAATAGACTCAGCAGCTACCGATGCCAATGAGCAAACGACAGCATCAATAAGTAGTGCAGATGCTAGCAGTTATACTGGCACCGCTAGCTTAACTCAAGGTCTTGCCCAGACTGACGTGACAAATGCCTATGAATGTGACCGCGGTCGTCAAACCAACATCGGTAGTATCCAGTCAACTGACGGTAAATCGTGGACAGTACCAGCAGCGACCAATTTACTCAACACAGATTTCCCAGTGGCATCCGACTTAAACAACCCTTGTACGGGCAACGACTATCGCACCGCCAGTGAAGCTTTATCTCAACTTGATGGCTCAGACATCATTGAAGTAGATGCAGATGGTGAGGTGTATACCGCTTATGTCTTTGCAGATAATTATTTTGAGATGTACGTAAATGGCGTAGCCGTCGGACGTGACAATGTACCGTTTACTCAGTTCAATTCAAACATTGTACGTTTCAAAGCAAAAGCACCGTTTACCGTTGCTATGCATCTGGTAGATTGGGAAGAAAACTTAGGTGTTGGTTCAGAGAGCAATAACGGCTCAGAGTTTCATGCAGGAGACGGTGGTCTAGTCGCTGTGATCAAAGATAAAGATAACAACATCATCGCCAAGACCGATGAAAACTGGAAAGCACAAACTTTTTATACCGCGCCGATTAGAGACTTATCCTGTGTTAGTGAGTCGGGTAGCGAGCGTCTATCTAGCAATTGTGTTACCACCGGCAATGTGCAAGATAGTTCGGCAGATTACGGTCTGCATTGGGAATTGCCTGCTAATTGGCAACAAATAGACTTTGATGACTCTAGTTGGCCGAATGCCACCACCTATAGTAACCAAACCATTGGGGTAGACAACAAATCAGCTTATACCAATTTCACAGATATTTTTGATAACGAAAAATCAGATGCTGAATTCATTTGGTCAACCAATGTAGTACTCGATAATGAAGTTATCGTACGTTACACAGTCAATGGATCATAAAATCTGAAAAGTATTGGTGTTGTTCCAAACGAGCTGACAACACACATATTTAGGTTGGCGGGAATTGTTTTAGAAAAATGGAGCAAGCCAAGTATATCGTTGGCTTGCTCTAGTCAATCCTCTATAAATTGGGTACGGTGTCAGTCTCGCTTAGCCTACTACTTGTAGTGCTTTCACTCGGCTTCCTTGTATCCAAATCATATTGAACCGACTATATATAACCTAAAGACAGGTCATACGTTAGAAAAAACCTCGCTATTTGTATGAGTATCCAATACGTACTCTACATACAACGATATGCGCATAAATCACTGACTAACAAACGTCACCGAATTAGTACTGCTGTTACTATTGGGCTGATTCAGTGTCACCTTGCTTGCTAAGATATCGCTTTTAGCATTGATCTTGTAGCATTCTGATGAAGTGCTTGCCATTACTTACCTATTGACACGAGTCATGCTCAGCTAGAAAAACACATACCAAGCCTACTTCTAAGGATATGGTGGAACTGTATTTGAAAGAGTAAACGTAGCTAAGAGCATATGACAAATTTCCATAGTTATCTATAATAACTCCAATAAGTGGCAGTGCTCCTTTCTATGGTATAGACATTAGCTTTTCTCTTTAAAAAGACCCAAATACGGTACCGAGTATGATGACTAGAGTAAGAGCAATTAAAGGAATGACCACAGCAGTAGCAAATATGTCTTTATAGGACTCTCTATGAGTCAAACCACAAATGGTTAGCATTGTTATTATTGCCCCGTTATGTGGTAATGAGTCCAAGCCACCTGAAGCCAAAGAAGCTATACGATGCATCAGTTCGGGGTCAATGTTATATTGTTCTGCCAATTGCATATAGCTTGCACCCATAATTTCTAACGCTATACCCAAACCACCTGAAGCTGATCCTGTAATACCTGCTAAAACGTTAATCATGATTGCTTCTGATATGAGAGGGTTTCCAGGTGAAATTCCCATGAGAGACTGTTTGATAATCGCGAAACCTGCCAAAGTTGCAATCACGGAACCATAACCCACCTCTGAAGCTGTGTTAAAAATAGGCAGTAAAGATCCGGTAGCGCCTTTGTTTAAACTTTCTGCCACACTATCTATTCTTTTGAAACTCGAAACAATCACAAATATACAAGCTAAAAACAACGATAAAATAATGGCCCATATACCAATAACTGAGCTTAGCGTTACCCCACCAAACTTTTCGTCAGCTAAGTAACTGTTGTTCCATAACGGTATTATGATTTTTGAAAAAGCATAGTTGCCTATTATCACAATGAGAATAGGCGATAATGCGAGCCAAAAATTGGGTATGTCGATACCTGAGTGAGGCTCTTTTTCATTTAACGTATGATTTCCATAACCTTCATTATTTGCACTTGCAATACGCGTTTGGCGATTCATCCACAACATACCTCCGCCTAGCATGACTATCGAGGCAATAATGCCTAAACCAGGAGCTGCAAATGCATCGGTCTCAAAATAAGGCATCGGTATAACATTATGAATGGCAGGTGAACCTGGCAATGCCGTCATGGTCAAAGTTAGGGCACCGATGCAGATGGCTCCAGGTATCAATCTTTTAGGTATGTTTGTCTGCTTAAATAGGGCGGCAGCAATGGGATATATTGCGAAAGTAACGACGAATGCGGATACGCCCCCGTAAGTTAAGATCGAACAGGCCAGTACTACTGCTAACAAAGCATGTTTGTCTCCCAGTTTATCTACTATATTACGAGCGATACTATAGGCATAACCAGAATCTTCCATTAACTTGCCAAAGATAGCACCTAAGATAAATAGTGGGAAATATTTGACAGCAAAGCCTCCAAGACCCTGCATAAATACTTCAGTATAAATCCCCATGGTTTGACTGCTATCGCCACTTAAAACAACAGCTAAAATAGCGAGTAAGGGAGCCAAAACTAATATGCTAACTCCTCTATAGGCAAAATATATCAAAAGTGACAAAGACAAAAAAATAGCAAAAATGCTCATAGTTTCAATTTCCTTCCATGGAAAAATACGCTTTAAATTATAATTTGTGAATCAGGTAATTCTTCTTATAAACAGAATTTAGTCTACTTATTATTCAATAAAATTTTCTCGAGTTTTCTAGTATTTGCTATTTAGATGGTGAAATATCGTCATGAATGACAAATGAATAAAATTACCTTATGTCATAGTGTCAAGGGAGAGGTACTGATATCTAAGCATTTTGCAGATAGAATATTACGATTAGTGCTTAATATATTTACGATATTGAATGCAACCTGACTTGTTCTCTCTATCCAAGAGTATTCAAAGCAATGAATACTTATAGCTACAGTCTTATAGCGAGAGCTAATACGATCGGTATTAGAAAAGTTTTAGCTTGTAAGAGCGAATTTAGAGAATGATTGTTCATAATAGCTATCCTTAGCATGAACCAAATATGACTAGCACAACTTTTGTAGATGAGATTATGTGAGAGCATCAAGCCATTATCTGCTACCTATCTACGAATACAAATAAAACGATACATTATGTATCAAGTTAAAATTTAACAGACATGTAAATAAATATCAACTATTAAATCTTAGTAGTCATTAGAGAGTCCTAGCGGTGTACTCTGAAAATAAGACTGCGCTATGCTGAAGCAACCACAGAGACAGATTTGATAAATTGATGATGTGATGATGAGGGTGTCATGACTAATGAGAAGTACAATTATAGTTCGGAGTTCAAAGTAGAAGCCGTCAAAATAGAGTAGTCAACAATGCCAATTTGAGCGCAACGACTCAGCAGACAGGAATAGCGATGTAAAAGTTATCTAACTGGTAGACAAATAAAATGATGGAAAGCTTGTCGATAATTGGCACAGAACGGTATCCTCCTAAGATTGTTACCGCTCTTAAAGAAGTAAAGTGTCTCAAACGATAGCTGAAAATGATTTAAGATGACCATGTGATTTTAAAATTGATGAAGCTACTTGCTGCTATCTATCAATAACGGCAAATAGCTTTAATATTGGTTGGCTCTATAACTAAAAATAGGTCACACGTTAGAAAAAAACTCGCTATTTGTAGGAGTATCCAATGCGTACTCTACATTCAACGATATAGCCATAAACTACTGACTAACAAGCGTCACTGTCTTAGTCCCATTTGTAGATGGCTGCCTTAATGTCACCTTGCTTGCTAAGATATCGCCTTTGGCATTGATCTTGTAGCATTCTGATGAAGTGCCCATAGGATCAGAGCTCAGTAATAAGTTTTTTGAGTTTTCTATACAGAGCCATGCCGTATTATTGGTGTCTCGCGCAAGAGACCAGTCTTGTTCGTACGACCCTATTTTTTTATGCATACTGCTGTCAGCATAGACGGTTTCAGTCATCAACTTATTTGAGTCACCGACTGTAGCCATCTTAGGAATGATAGTTGTCTGGTTCGATAGTGAATATTTGCCTGTGCTATCTGTAAAGCCATGAAACACTAGTGGATTCAGGGTAAAGTAATTGATCGCGACTGACTGATCAGTGATTCGATTATTTACTTTATTGATGGTATTTACTTCGGCACCTTGCACCGCTTGATTATTGAATTGAATACTGCCTTTAGGTGTAATTTGAATGTCCGCTGAGGCACTTTGATTGCCTACAATAGCAACCAATTTTTCACTCCGTTGTTTGGTATAGATGTTGAGCATAGCAGCCTCAACGGGGTATTGAGTCACTATGCTGTTTGGATTGGCATCAACCGTTGTCCCACCACTTATGCCACTAGCACAAGCGCTTAATCCCAGTCCTGCTGCAATACACAATCCTAGTGTTTTCATGATTTAATTCCTTTATTCTATTTAAATAAGTGTGATAAGTATGGGCGGTTTGTACGGATTTGACCACAGGTATCAATCTTTAAATGTGACTTTGGTTTGTACCTTTAATCAGTTTAGAAAATGCGATTTATTTAGTAGAGATCCTTACTTAATAAGCCGCTATCGTCATAAATACACAAGTCGCTATTGTGCTTAATCCTTTCCGGAAGATGTTTAATTCTATTACCTTTAAGGTATAGAGTTTTTAACTGGCTCAAATGTCCGATACTTTCAGGCAGTACACTCAAACCGTTATCGGAAAGATCAAGTATCTCCAAACGCCTAAGCTGTCCGATGCTTATGGGTAATTCGCTGAGCTTATTGCCACTAAGCATCAGTTTAGTCAAGTTACCAAGCTGTCCGATACTTTCAGGTAGCTTACTGAGGTTATTGTTATCAAGATTCAGTATCTCTAAACGATCAAGCTGTCCAATGCTAATAGGTAATTCATTAAGATTGTTATCACTGAGAGTCAGTTGAGTTAGCTTGTTAAACTCACCAAAGCTTTCGGGTAATGCACTGAGTTCATTGCCACTAAGCGTTAGTGTTTCTAAGTTGCTAAGCTGACCAATACTCTTAGGTAATGCGCTCAAATGGTTATTAGCAAGAAAGAAATAAGTTAAGTTATTAAGCTGTCCAATGCTGGTGGGTAAAGAACTGAGATTATTATCAAAAAGTGAAAGATAAGTCAGATCGTGAAGCTGTCCGATGCTCTCAGGTAATTCATTAAGAGTATTACTACCAAGCGTCAGTTGAGCTAAGTTGCTAAGCTGTCCAATACTTTCAGGTAGTTCTTTGAGATTGTTGCCAGTGAGACCAAGTTGAGTTAAGTTACTAAGCTGTCCGATACTTTCAGGTAGTGCTTTAAGACTATTGCCATTAAGACCAAGTTGAAGTAAGTTTTGTAGTTGTACAATGCTTTCAGGTAACGCCTTAAGCTGGTTATAATTTAGTTCAAGCGTATCTATATAACTAAGCTGCCCGAGACTCTCTGGTAATTCAGAAAAGTTTTTAGCTTCTAGAACAATACTTTTTAATGCTAGCAGAGCTTTTTTATCACGTGGTATAGCCTCATCATTAATGTCAAAACTATCTGCCCAACGCCAAATTTTCTGTATCCAAGTATCATCGAGTGCTAATTGACTAGCTTTACGCTCAGTTATGATTGGGTTGAGCTCATCATGGTTTTTACCAAATGCTGTGAGTGCTTGAAGATTGACTATTATTTGATCGGTATTATTACCATTTTGAGACATCGTCTTTCCCAATATTGATAGAGCACGTTAAGGCTTTATTTTCATTAAATCATATCATTTCATTTATCGTTAGTGACAAGCTAATTGATATGAATCAACAAAATACGCATTTATTCATTCAATAAGTGTTCTGTTGGAGTTTAGGAATAATGCCCAAAGCGGTTTAGCTAAAGTATCAGCAGTTTTTATATGGGTTTGACAGTAAGCATCTATTTATGGCTTGTATAGTCATTCCACTATAAAAGCATTACAGCGTTAACCTCGCTTGAGGTATCACATATACATCTGCACTCGGTTGCCTTGTACTACTTTTAAATTGAATCGACTATATTACTTCGGAACAAGCAAAAAGAGTGAAGAAATAAATTAAGTTGAACAGGAATATTTCGGGCAGCAGTAGATAATGAGTAGAGACAGAGAGTCTTACTTTTAAAAAATTTAAGGGGTGTTTGAGATAGGGTAGAACAAGATGTGGAAACTGATGCTTTGATTAAGCAGAATAAGATTGGCGGTGAAGGAGGAAGCCGAACAATATTAGTAAGTAATTGATTTTATTGGTTTAGATATAAATTTTTATTTATAATACCAGCAATTATACCAACAGAAGATAAGTGCTGGGTGTAACTGCGACCAAGAATCCGTAATGTAACAAAGCATTAAATAAATATTTTATTAAACTTTTGTTTGGTTTAACAGATTAAGTTATATTTACAATAAAGAGGCTGTATTCACATTATATCACTCTTCTTTTATCCAGCGGATCGACGATCAAAATATTATTTAAACAGACACTTATCTCTGCTATTCACAACTATAGAATTTATTAATTAGGTCCGAATTCGAAGTTTCCAAGATCTGTTTGCACGAGTAAATGCCTTACTTGATCTTCATCACAATCAGTTCTACCCTGTACTTTCTGACCATACCCCATTGTAACAGGAAGATTCATGATCATTCGACATGATTGTCCTTTGTTAACAACAACCTCATTAAACGTAAATTGACCTTCGTAGTCCGATGTAAAGCTGATGAAAGTGTCGTATTCAGGAGAAAGGTTTCTGGCACTTTCAATGTTATTCCGAGCATACTCTCGTCCTTCATTTAGTTTCGAATATATTTGAATTTCAAATAAATCCTCACCGTTTTGAACAGAAATATTGTTTGGATTCACAGCTAAGTCATCAGAGATTATGTCTCCTCTTTCTTCGAATCCTAGGTCATCTTGAACTTGGTCATCAAGTGTATTAGGGTTTGTTGGAATTTCACCATAACCTTCATCACCTTCTTGCATTAAAACATTACTATCAGAATCATCAGTTGTTGTATTAACATTATTGTCGTTCGAGCAACCTGATATAACACCAAAGAAAAGTAAAAGTAAAATTGACAGTTTGATGTTCATAAATAACTCGAAGGTAAGGGGTAGTAGAATATATTGCGTATATTGCATCAAACAAAAGTATATAACAAGGCAACAACACCTCATACCCTGCTATTATGACCTCATTATAAGAATTCATATCTCATCAAGTGTTTAGGAATGAAAAATGCCCGACAGTACTGCTAGTCATATTACCCAAATTAATCAAGACGACATCAATAAAGCCGTATGGAACGCCTGCGATACTTTTCGCGGGGTCATCAGCGCTGATACCTATAAAGACTTTATCTTAACCATGCTGTTCCTCAAATATTTGTCTGATGTCTATCGCGATGAGTACAACAAGCTCGTTGAGCAGTATGGCGACAATCCAGAGCTGATCCACGCCATGATGTCTAAGCAGCGTTTTGTGTTGCCTGAGGGTGCGAGCTTTTGGGACTTGTACGAGCAGCGTTATCAGCCGGGCAATGGTCAACGGATTGATGAGGCGCTACATGCGTTAGAGGAAGCCAACGGTACTAAGCTCAAAAACGTCTTTCAAGACATCAGTTTTAACACCGATAAGCTGGGTCAAGAAAAGCAAAAGAATGAGCTGCTACGCCACCTGTTAGAAGATTTTGGCAAAGACATTCTCAATCTAAGCGTTGAGCGTGTTGGTAGCTTGGACGTGATTGGTAATGCCTATGAGTTCTTAATCAAGCACTTTGCTGCCAGTAGTGGGGCGACGGCTGGCGAGTTCTATACACCGCCTGAAGTGTCCAATTTGCTAGCGACTATTCTTGAGCCTGTTGAGGGCGATCAAATCTGTGACCCTGCGTGTGGTTCAGGCTCACTACTCATCAAGTGCGGGGCGATGGTACGCAACAACTCAGGCTCTAAAAAGTATGCGCTATTCGGTCAAGAAGCCATTGGTAGTACATGGGCACTGGCGAAGATGAATATGTTTTTGCATGGTGAGGACAACCACCGTATCGAGTGGGGCGATACCATCCGTAATCCGCTGCTATTGGGTAGCGATGGCAAGCACTTATTACAGTTCGATGTGGTGACCGCCAACCCGCCGTTTTCACTGGATAAATGGGGTCATGAGGATGCCAGCAGCGATCCCTATGGTCGCTTCCATCGCGGTGTGCCACCCAAGACCAAGGGCGACTATGCCTTTATCAGTCATATGATTGAAACGCTTAAGCCAAGCACTGGTCGTATGGGTGTGGTCGTACCACATGGCGTGCTGTTCCGTGCCTCTAGTGAAGGCAAAATCCGTCAGCAACTCATCGAAGAAAACTTGCTCGATACGGTGATTGGCTTACCAGAAAAGCTGTTCTTTGGGACGGGGATTCCAGCGGCTATTTTGCTGTTTAAAAAGAATAGAGGCGATGACAAAGTACTGTTTATCGATGCCAGTAATGAGTTTAAGTCCGGTAAGAACCAAAACCAGCTCACTGAAGATAATATTGCTAAGGTAATCGCGACTTATAAAGCGCGAGAAAGTGTCGATAAATATGCGTATCTAGCGAGTTTTGATGAGATAAAAGAAAATGATTTTAACCTAAATATTCCACGTTATGTCGATACCTTTGAGGAAGAGGCGGAAATTGATTTGGATGCGGTGCGTGCTGAGCGTCTTGAGTTAAAGGCTGAATTAGATACGTTAGAAACCGAGATGGCAGGGTTTTTAAAGGAGTTGGGTTATGGTGCCTAATGGATGGGAAGCTGTAGAAGTTGATGATTTAGCAAAATTTTCATCTGGTGGTACACCAAGTAAACAAAATGAAGAGTATTGGAATGGTTCTGAGCCATGGATCTCCGGTAAAGATTTAAAGACCCATTACCTATGTAGTAGTATCGATAAATTGACAGAAAAAGGTTTTGCAGCAGCTAAGAAAGCTCCAAAAGGATCTACATTAGTTTTAGTGAGAGGTATGACATTATTAAAAGACTTTCCTGTAGGTTATGCAACAAGGGAACTTTCATTTAATCAAGATATAAAAGCATTAGTACCTTTAAAAAATGTAGACGGACTATACTTATCGTTTCTGTTGTCGGGTGATAAGCATAAAATTATGAATTTAGTTAGTACTGCCGGACATGGTACAGGACGACTAGATACGAACTTACTAAAACAGCATCCAGTTAATCTACCTCCATTTTCAGAACAACAAAAAATCGCCAAAATCCTATCCACGTGGGACAAAGCGATTAGTACCACTGAGCGCCTGATTGACAATAGCACCCAGCAGAAAAAAGCGTTGATGCAGCAATTACTGACGGGTAAAAAGCGTTTGCTTGATGATGCAGGGGAAAGGTTTGAGGGTGAGTGGGTTAAAACTGAGTTAAGAAAGCTATTAAAGGAAGAGGGTGCTCGAAATAAAGGCGATAAAATCCAAAGAGTATTGAGCGTTACTAATCATAGTGGTTTTGTCCTTCCTGAAGAGCAATTTTCTAAACGTGTTGCCAGTAAAGATACTTCCAATTATAAAATAGTTAGAAAAGGTCAGTTTGGTTATAACCCTTCTCGTATCAATGTAGGTTCTTTTGCAAGACTTGATGAATATGAAGAGGGTGTGTTGAGTCCTATGTATGTTATTTTTTCTGTTTTACCTAACAAACTGAACAGCGATTATTTTCACCAATGGATGCACTCTCATGAGGCTAAACAACGTATTAATAATAGTACTCAAGGCTCAGTTAGAGACTCTGTGAATTTCAGTAGCTTAGAGGCTATTTCATTAGGTATACCTAATTTAGAAGAACAACAAAAAATCGCCGCTGTTTTAACCAATGCCGATAAAGAAATTGAATTGCTTGAGCAGCAATTGGCAGATTTACAGCAAGAGAAAAAGGCGCTGATGCAGGTGTTGTTGACGGGTAAGAAGCGGGTGGTGGTTGATGTTAACGTTTAATTTCAAATAATAGTTAAGTTAAGGAGTAGATTTTTTTGATCAGTTCACCTGTTTCATATAATTTTCTAGTGGGCGGTAATCCAGCTTATTTACGTAGTTTAGCTGAATTTAGCACAGGTACAAAGTATTTTGATATTGGAGGGGGCGTAGATGATTACCGAGACTGTCCCAACGATGATTTTAGACTGTGCTCCATTCTTTTTACAGATCTTGAAAGTAATCTAGTTTGCCAATTAGGTTATGACTTAGTAAGTATTTCCAATTCTCTACATAAATTATTTATTCCAGAGTATATCCCAAAATCAAAATTTAGTGACTTGAGTTTCCAATCTACATCTGATGACACCGTCATGGCAGTAGGTTCAGGTGATGAATTTGAAATAATTGAGCCATTTGATGAAGGTTTGAGTCTTAACGACTTTCGTAGATTTCCACTTGTGATAAAAAAGTTTTATCATGGAAATACACAAGTTGAATTAGATAAAAAGAATACACGATTCTCAATCAATAATTTTTGCCATAACGAAAATGAATTGATTGAAGATATAAAATCGGAAATATTGGGATCGAAGAAACTTGATGTTTTTCACTTCTTATTAACATCATTTATAAGAGAAGATGTTTATCTGATACTAAAACTAATAGATAGAATTGATACTGATTCTGATGATTGGAGTCAACTATACAAGATATGGGAAACCGTAAATAATCTTACAGGATTCACGAATATTGAAATGGTGGTTGATGACGTTTTATTAAATAGTTTCAGAAATTCTGCTAATAATTTCTCTATAACTGGAATTAATTCAAGACATGGATATTCAAACCGTGCAGGTGGAAGACGAGTTTTGAATTATGATGAAGCTTTAGCCTTTGTTTTAGGGATGTCAAAAGAGTACCTTGAATTCCTTCTACTGAAGTCTAAGAGCGAGAATGATATAACTGTTTTTAGGCTTCCTGAGAGTGTGTGATTGTAGATGAGGATTAAAAGATCCAGCATGTAAATATGAATAAAATAATAGCTTAAAAAAAGGTATTAACTTTTGCACTATAAATATAACTATTTTGAATTAAAAACACTTAAGAAGATTATCATCGGATCCTTGATATTAATGATAGTTATTATTCCATCATTTTATCAAGGTATTGTTGTTTTCCTCACTACTAGTGCTTTTGTCATTGCTGGACTTATAGCATATAGAGTCTTTGAAAATCCTCACGATAATTCTGGTTTTATAGCCGCACCAATTGTTATCATAATGCTAGGCTCAGCATGGTTTTATCAAGTGTTGGCTGACATTGCGTTAGTATTATATATTGTTATTACTATCTGTTTCATAGTACTTCAAATGTCTGCAACCGAGCTATGGCGTAGATGGAAACACCCATTTGAAGAAATTAGCTTGAGTTACAAGGTATGCTTTTGTCTATCACCGATAGTAACAATTGCTGGTTCTTATATAGCATTTGACCAAGGATTATATTTAGAACTAAGAAACGATGATACCCTGAATTTTACTAACTTAATAGAGGATGCTCTATATAAGCTTGCACAATCGAAGTTACCTGAGACAAATTACACTCAAGGAATAAGTAGTTTAGGAGGCTTGGCAGTTACTTCATTTAATAAACTTGCAGCAATTTATTTAGGGTGGAGTGTATTAATAACGGCATGGTTATACTCTGTAAGAGAATAAAGTTACATTGCTATAAATTGTGTCACATTCAATACTCCCGCCACGCTTAGTACCCCTTGGGTAACGCGCAACCTTGGCGGTTTTTTGTTGCCTTTTTTATGCCAGTATCAGTTACAATCGATAAGACCAAACAAACGCTATGTCTTGATTGGAGAGAAGAGTAAAGGTGCGTTATACGAACTATTAAACTATTATCAAGAAAAGTGAATCTTAAAAGGGTATCATTTAATGTTAAAACAAGCTTTAGTGCTATTCTCAATACTACCGTTAACGGCTATGGCTGCCCCTGTAGTGGAAGGTGTCTATGTTAGCGGCACTAATAAACGAGTACATCTAAGCAGTTTTGAATATGAGGGTGCTAAACACTACGAGCTGTTTCTTGCCAATATGATTGGCGACTCTAGCTTTGTTATCGCTAGCAAAGCTAAGCCCATTCAAGATCATCAAACAGTTGTTTTTACAGTACCAGAGAGTGGTTATCTAGACTATCAGTCTAACTTAGGTTGCCAAGTTGAAGCGAGATTTTTACCCAACGAAATTCAGTTAAAAAATTTAAGCAACTGTACGTCTACTGAAATGGCATTTAACGGCTCTTATGTCTATTCAAAACAGTCCAGTGTTGTTCCTAAAAAGTATCAAGGTGCTTGGGGTGAATGTCAGTATCCCAAATCAAATCGCGAGCAAGCATTTTTAAGTGATAGCAAGGGTTCTTCAAATGGCACTCAACGCTTCGATGTTATCAAAGTAGATCCTATATCTTCAAATGAGTTAAATGTCACAGGTGCTTTTTATTATGAAGCTGACCCAGTCATACACACGATAAATTATAAATATTTACCGGATAAAAGTGTACGTGTTAAAGCTGATTGGAATGACAACTCATCACTTTATAAAAGATGTAGTGACTAGCTCCACACTTTTTAGGCAATACTAATATACATATAGAACATGGTTAGTTCCTATATCTCACCTAAAAGGAAATTAGTAAATGACTCAAGTCAACTTTGTGATGGTCAGAAGTCCTAAGCTCATTAAGTATAGTCAGATTGGCTATGGTTGGGTAAGTGTTAATTTTTCTCAATTCGAGACTGTCACAGATTTAATTGAGCAAGGGTTTCAAGGTATAGATAGAGGACGACAAACCAACCAAATAAAGCGCTATTTTAATCTCAAGCAAGGTGACTATGTAATTGTACCGTTCTCTGGCACGATCGCTATTGCTGAAGTGGTTGGGTACAAAAGCTACCATCCAATTACAGAAGGCCTTCAATATGGGGAAAATAGAATCACAGTTAGCTACCTAAAGCATAAGGACGGCTACTTTATTCCTAGAGGTAGTTTATCAACAGCACTTCAAAATCGGTTGAAGATTCGCACGACTATTTGTGATCTAAATGAATTCTCAGAAGAGCTGTATAAGCACATTGAGTCTATTAAAAATGACAAGCTATATACGTGGAATAACGAACAGGAGCTGAAACTACAAGAAAACACAGAGAAGTTTAAAGCGCAGCTGCTGACGAGATTACGCAATAATAAAGGCATCAATCTACAATCTGGCGGTATCGGACTTGAGCAGCTGATTAAAGAAATTTTAGAAGCCAAAGGCTACAAAGCTCGTATACCTGCAAAAAATGAAAAATCGGGCATACAAGACGTGGATATCATTGCCACACGTCTATCGGAGTTTTCAGATAAAACAGAAGGCATTTTTATCCAAGTTAAACATCATGAGGGTACAACAGGGAATCATGGTGTTAGACAGGTGGCAGAGTACGAGATCAATGAAGATGACTACACGCACATTGATAGAGTACTTATCACAACGGCAGAATTTAGAAATACTGATTTTGCAGAACTGCATGATGTGACGGTGTTGGCAGGCGCAGATTTTATCAACTGGATATTTGATAACCTTGAACATTTATCAGAACAAAGCCTTCTGGCACTTGGTATATCGAACTTACCTACGTTGCTATAACAAAGATAAAAGGTATGTGCGACATGGGTTGTATAAACCGTCATAAGTATTCATAGATATCGAGTGATCGTACGGATGTCAGTCGCTAATGTTAACTTCTAATAATAATTTATTAAGTTCAATCAAAGGAACAGTGAAATGGATATGGACATTACGGCAAAAACATTCGCTGATCGTGATGAGTTTCAGCGTAAAAGCATTGCTGAAAAAGCTATTAAGCTCCTAAAATCTGATATAGATATTTCACCAATGGTCATCGATGGCAGTTGGGGCACAGGTAAAACTGAGTTCTGCCATAAACTTATAAATCTAATGAAGCAAGATAATACACACAATATCATTTATATTGACGCTTTCAAAGCTGATCATGTTGATGAGCCTTTGATGACAGTACTCGCAGAAATTATTAAAATCTTACCTGACGGTCCACGTAGAAAGGCTTTTATAAATAGAGTGTTACCAGCTGTACGGTATACCCTAAAAACAGTTGCTAAAGCTGGGGTTTCCCACCTTTTAAGACAAGACTTCGCTGATCTTACAAACGATTTTGATGAAGTAATTCAAAAAGCCGCTGATGATTCAATAGATAAAACAGCAGAATTAATACTCAAAGATCATGTGGAGGCGGAAAAGAGTTTACAGACGTTGCAAACTGCTTTAACTGCTATCGCATCCCAAAATCCTATTATCATATTTATCGACGAACTTGATCGCTGTAGACCAAACTTCGCGGTCGATATGCTTGAGATAATCAAGCATACATTTGACGTTACAGGCGTCAGCTTCGTACTCATTACAAATACTCAGCAGTTGAAAGCTTCTATAAACCACTGCTATGGTCAGGCAGTTAATGCACAACGCTACTTAGATAAATTCATAAAGTTTAGGTTTGAGCTGTCTCCGCATTCTATTAGAGACTTAAACTCTCCTGTTTTAGCAGCTACTGATCATTTTTTTAAACTGGCAAGAAATACAGGGTGTTTACCTAATGATCTTGTAGGCTCAAATTATTTTAGAAAAGCTATTGAACATTTGATTAAACATCAAAACCTTTCTCTTAGAGAAGTAGAAACGCTAATTTTACATATACAAATTGTACAAAGCCTTTCTGATTCAAAGACATTTTCTAAAAGAATGTTTCTTGGTTATGTTTTGCTACGACTGATTGCTGTGATGTTAGTGTGCTTTCGACCGTCACTCTTGAATGTAATTAAAAGTGAAGCCATTGATGCTAGCCTATTGGGCGATTTCTTAGGGGTAAAAGAAATTCCGATTATTAATAATGGACGTCCTGTGTATCAAGATCTTGTTAGACCAGAAGCTTTTGAAGTAATGATGGTGGTTCTTGCCAGAGATTGTACTCAAAATACAAGAAATTATACACCGAGTGAAGACAAGCTAGAAGAATGGGATGTCTATATGGGTAGTTTTATGGATGGTATGCCATATAAAGGTAGAGCAATAAAACTAATATTAGAAACAGCAAATATAATGGCTTTTGAGTAATAGGTTTAAATTATGGCTACATTGAATTTCCAAGAAGAATTCAGCTCAAAGCTTCCTGCTTTAACCTTGCTCACCACGCTAGGCTATCAGTTTATCTCACCAAATGAGTGCAGTGCCATGCGCTCAAAAGTGGCTGTAAACAAGGCCACCAATCAAGTCGTATTATTGCCCATCATGCGTGCGTTTTTAGCCAAGCAGACTTTTATGTTTGAAGGTAAGGCGCATCATTTATCAGATAGCGCCATTGATAAGATCATGCATGAGCTAAACCCAGCCATGAACTTAGGCTTACAGGCAGCAAATGAGGCGCTATATAACGCCATGCTATACGGCGTGACCGTGACTGAGTTTATCGATGGTAAAAAGACCTCGCAGACCATCGCTCTGATAGATTGGAATAATATCGACAATAATAGCTTTCACGTTACCGAAGAGTTGGTGGTACTCAATAGCGAGGGCACGAGTAGTCGTAGACCTGATATCGTCTGCTTTGTGAATGGTCTGCCTCTGGTAGTCATTGAAGCCAAACGCCCTGACTCCAGTAGAGAGTGGCAATCGACCAACGCTCAAGCGGTGTCCCAGCATATTCGCAATCAACATCAAAAAGAAATCCCGCATCTATTTGCCTATAGCCAGTTATTACTGGCCATCAATGGTAATGATGGTCTGTATGCCACTTGCGGTACGCCTGAGAAGTTTTGGGCAAAATGGGTCGAGGAAGAAATCTCTGAGCCTGACTTTCATCGTTTAAAGAACCAAGCACTTAATCCTAAGCAAATTGAGAGTTTATTTGGTGATCGTCCTACCTCTATCAAAGAGCAATATCAGTCATTAGTTGATGGCGGTGATCTAGTCGTCACCGACCAAGACCGCTTAATCATCAGCCTTTTACAGCCTGAGCGTTTGCTTGAGATGACGCGTATGTTTACCTTGTTTGATAAAAAAGTGGGCAAAATTGTTGCCCGTTATCAGCAAGTCTTTGGTATCAAAGCCCTGATTGAGCGTATCAGTACCTTTGACAAGAATGGCAGTCGTGAGGGTGGTGTCATCTGGCATACTACAGGCAGTGGTAAATCCTTTACGATGGTGTTCTTCTCCAAAGCGCTTATTTGGTTAGAAGAGCTCGCGAAGTGCCGAGTCATTGTCGTCACCGATCGTGTTGATCTAGAAACTCAGCTTAGTCAAACCTTTGCCTCTGGTGGTGTACTTAGCGATCGCGATAAATCCGATGCGATGGCAACCTCTGGTCGCCGTCTGGCGCAGCAAATCGGGCATGGTAACGAACGCGTTATTTTCTCTATTATTAATAAGTTTGGCTCAGCCGTTAAGTATGATGAATGCTATAACGACAGCCCAAACATCATCGTCATGGTCGATGAAGGTCACCGTAGCCAAAACGGTGAGAATAATATCCGCATGGCGCAAGCCCTGCCAAACGCTGCTTTTATTGCCTTTACAGGTACGCCATTGCTAAAGGATGATAAGACCGAAAATAAATTCGGTAGCATCATTCACTCCTACACGATGCAGCAAGCAGTCAAAGACAAAACCGTTACCCCACTGTTATACGAAGAGCGTATCCCTGAGCTTAATACCAATGACCAAGCCATTGATGCATGGTTTGACCGTATCACCCAAAAGCTTACGGATGATCAAAAGACCGACCTCAAACGTAAGTTCTCACAAAAAGGTCAAATCTATCAGGTTGAAGGTCGTATTGAGCTGATCGCTCATGACATCTCTGATCACTTCCAAAACTTTAAACAGCAGCACCTGAAAGGTCAACTGGCTTGTGACTCTAAAGCTTCAGCCATCCGCTATAAGATGGCATTGGATAAGATTGGCAAAGTGACCTCAGTGGTTGCTATGTCACCACCTGACACTCGTGAGGGGCATGATACCGTTGATGGCAAATCAAAAGACATCGTCCAGAACTGGTGGCAAGCCAATGTTGCCAAAGAGTATGGCGGTGATGAAAAGGCTTATACCAAAGCTATTATAGAAGCCTTTAGTCAAGATGATGGTCCTGACATTATGATTGTCGTTGATAAGCTATTAACGGGCTTTGATGAACCTAAGAATACCGTGCTGTATATCGATAAGCCCTTAAAGCAGCACAACCTCATTCAGGCGATTGCACGGGTAAACCGCTTGCATGAGAAGAAACGCTTTGGTTATCTGATTGACTATCGTGGCATCTTAAAAGAGCTGGATATCACCATTGAAAAATACCAAGACTTAGCCGATCGTACACAAGGTGGCTTTGATATCGAAGACCTCAAAGGTCTATATAATGCGATGGATACTGAGTATAAGCAGCTACCCAGACTACATAGCGAGCTGTGGGCGATATTCTCATCAGTGAAGAATAAACAGGATGGGCAAGCGTTAAGACAAGTGCTTGCGCCAAAAATGCAGGAAATAGAGGGAAGGGTAATTGATACTAGACTCAAAGAACGTGATGACTTTTATGCGGCTTTGACCGAGTTTTCTAACGCTATGAAAATTGCGTTGCAATCAGCGTCTTTCTTTGAAGACAAATCTTTCGATAGTAAACGTGATCGTTATAAACAAGATCTAAAGGCCTTTGTTAATCTACGCAAGCAAGTGCGCGAAGATGCTGATGAGACTGTCGATTACGATGAGTACGAAGCAGATATTCGTAGCTTACTCGATAAGCACATCGCAGGGCTTGAGGTTCGCGAGGCAAAGGGCGTTTACCTAGTTGATAATTTAGGTAAGGATGTTAAGCCTGAAGCGATGAGTGATGATGAAGCACGCAACCAAACGGATAAAATCACTGGTCGGGTGACCAAGATGATTGAGCAAGATTTGGCTGACGATCCCTATGCGCAAGAGTATTTCTCTAAACTCCTAAAAAAAGCCATTGAAGAAGCCAAAGCGATGTTTGATGCACCAGTGAAGCAGTACATGATGTTTGCTGACTTTGAGCAAGCCGTCAAAGACCGTGATGTCGCTGATGTGCCGAATGCATTTATCGATGATAGTGGTAAGTTAAACAAACATGCTCAGGCGTACTTTGGTTTGTTTAAGCACTTATTTGATGCCGACTTCTTAGCGGATAAAGAGTTAGATAACGACAAGCTAGTCGCTTATGCCTTTGAGATTGATAAGATCGTCAAGACAGCAGTGGCTGAGTATTCTATCAATCCAGCAGAAATTGAGAATGCTATTAGTGTCAAATTGCTGCCAATGTTATTTATGGATTTGGGTATCGATAAAGCGCAACAGCTCATCGAAGAAGTGCTAAAGATTACCCGTCTTGGACTTTCAAGAGACAAGTAGCCTAAGAGCAGCAAGAGGGTAGTAAGCAATGACTGAGAGTGGTGTGTTTTATTATGGTCAAGATAAAATTGATTATGAAGTCGTGCGTAAAGAAGCAACTTATAAAGAACAGATAAACCAGCCTGAAAGCGATGAGCTGATTGTTAAAAAGACCAAGCCTAGAAAAGTGGTCATCAAAGTACATCCTGATCAGCGTGTGGTTGCCACCGCACCTGTCGATGCGACTGATGAGATGATTTATGATGCTATGTTGAAACGTGCGCGCTGGATATGGCAAAGCCTACAGGATTTTGCTAAGCAACAAGATCATGTATTGCCCAAGCGTTATGTCAGCGGTGAAACCCAGTTTTATCTGGGTCGTCGTTATGTCTTAAAAGTGCTTATTAATTCTGAGACTGAACCTAGCGTAAAGCTTAGTCGTGGTCAATTGAATGTATTCTTGCAGCAAAACAATGTGCAAATAGACCAAAAAATACAAGCTGAAAAAGTGAAAAGTATGGTCGATAAATGGTATCAAAACAGAGCTAAAACTGTCTTCAGTGCCAGATTGAAAGCCTTGCTACCAAAGGCTTCATGGGTAAAATGCGATCCATTATACAAAGTTTTGATAATGCAAAAACAATGGGGGAGTTGCTCTACAAAAGGCAACTTAATACTCAATCCGCATTTGGTAAAAGCACCAAAGGAATGCATTGATTACGTTATACTACATGAGCTCTGCCACATTGCTGAGCATAATCATAGCGAACACTTTTGGCGGTTACTAACGCAAGTAATGCCGAACTGGAAAGAAGTTAAAGCCAGACTTGATGGGATGGCTGAGCTATATTTGAATGAGTGAGGGTGAGACGAAAGAGTATAGTAAAAGATATAGCAAGCACAGGATTCGCTATTAACACTATGTATTAATTGAACTAAAATGCTTACCTAGGATAGGATCAGTATCCTATTTTGAGTTTAAAACTATTCTCTTCCATATAAATTACATATTTATTTGGGTACTTTCGTATAAAATTTAGAAACTGATAATATCTAAACAACTATCACTTATTAAACTTGGTTACCTTTATTAGTAATTTAAACGCTATATTTATTAAATTATTATTGTAGATAAGATATCTAATTGAGTATCTAGAACATCTGATAGTAACTTTTAAATATATACACGCTGCTGGTTCTGTTGTTGAATTTTTTGTGATATTTGCGTATATAGTTGAGCATCTTCATTTTCACGATCAGTTAGAGTTATTACTAAAGCATAGTTCTCTTTTTCGGAGCTTAAAAATTCAGCCCATATCTTGTCCTGACGAGTGACTACAATGAACCATTTATCATTAGGATTTCTTTGTTTCATTCTCCAAGTGGATGATTGAACAGTGCCTTTAGATCTCAACTCTGAACTTACATCCCGATTAGATTTAGCATCATCGTTTCTAGTATCGAAATCACGTCTAGTGTCGTTATTGAAATGATTTCGAGCGGATTCAATGGAGTCGTCTTTGATTAGACAAAAACTCATCTTTGTTGCTATATAGTCTTGTCTAGTTGTTTTAACAGCGGGGCAATAAGCTAGCGTCACTCTAATTTCTCTAGAAGCACGTTTTGATCTTAAAAATTCAGGAGATAAAGGTATTTCAATAAAATGGTGGTTGTTGTTTTCTATGGTATCTTCTAATAATAGCACTACAACGTTTTCAGTAGATCTAAAAAGCTCGTTTTCATTAATACGTCCATAACCGGCTATATCTCTACAGACATCTCTCTTTGTATCAGATTTGTAACTTTTCTTCAACTCATTCTCAAATGTGCTTTCAATTTCAGGTAGGAGGTTAGCATGGTTAACTAAAAGTGCCCTAAGTAGATTAGAGGAGGCTTCAGGGTAGTTATTAAGAAGTCGACCTGCAAGATGAGTTATATACGGTGCCGCGAAACTTGTTCCACTCACTTCGCTTAATAATGAACCACCTACAAATTGATTGTTGCAAGTTAATACACCTAAACCACGACTAGTGATATCAAACTGATTACCAAATCGCATTTTTGAAGCTAGGTTTCCCCCAGTAGCTACTAATTCAGGTTTGATCGCTCCTCTTACTGACGGACCACGACGCGTAAAGGGAGAAGGTTGATTTTCGTTAGCAGGGGATAGCTGCGCAATTTCAGGATATCTCTGCTGATCCATAGTAGCGTTATGTCTAGCTAAACTTCCAACAGTAAGTACATTCAAAGCAGGTGCTGGATCGATAATAGTACACGTCTCATGTAAAAGATAATTTGGATACTCGTCTCTCCAACTATTCTCAGGTACGTCAGGATTAGTTGAACCAGTAAAGTTTCCTGCTGAGACTATAAATAGAACATCGAAGTCACGTGCAAGCTTATCTAATATGTATGCTAAACCACGTATATGTGTGCCATCGTAAGGTGAGTTTTGGTTACCAACGGATAAGTTGAAGATACGGCACTGATGTTCTTGTACGAAGTATTCCACAGCTTCAATAATAGAACCCTCAATACAACTTATATCATACTCAGCATTTTCATCTAGAACTTTGCCATTGAAAAGCAAGATTTCAGGTTGCCAATAGTTACTTGCTGAACAAGCTTCTAAATCTCCATATAAGGCTACGCTTGCGACCGAAGTTCCATGGCCATTATGATCAAATACGTCCTCTCCACCTTTAATGAAACTTTGGCTTTCTGCTATTGCTGGTGCTAATAAAGGGTGATTAGTAGCAATGCCACTATCCAGAATACAAATTCTAGCTGCATCTTCTGAAGGATGAGGAATATTTCGAGGAAGAGATTCTGTACTTAAGTTCAATTGATTATAACTGATGCCACTTTCAGGTAGTAAGTCAACCATTCTAATATCAGAGTGATTCAGTAAATCATCAATAAGATCAGAGTTTAAATTTAAACGATACATTAATAGACTATCTAGATTTATCTTATCAATACGTCTAATTGAATTTGAAGACATCCAGTTTTCAAAACTATTACATACTCTTGAACGGTGTGGATGATCAGTATCTTCGATAGGCCAAAGTTCAACATCTAAAGTTAACCTATCTCCCTCTGGAAAGCCTTTATTTCTAATTGCCCAGCTCTTACGATCTTCATTTGTCCAAGTATCAATACTTTCTATTGCTTCTAATATATTTTTATATGTGAGGCTATCGTCCTCATTACCTAGTTTTTGAATGTTATCAGAAAATGTTTCTAAGCCTTCTTGGTCGGTGGAAATAATACATAGAGTGTTATCTTCTTGACTTATAAAGTTAAGACCATGCTTTACTAGTTTCTGTAAATCAACGAAACCACTATAACTGACTTTTAAGATGCGCTTATCAGCTTCAGAGGTAGGACTTTGATTTAATACAGTAATAGCATTATGCAAGCTTTCAGCTAGTTTTTGCGAATGGGCCTTCTTGTCTGGCCTACGAATAGGTTGAATATTATAGTCTCTTGTCCTACGGGGGTTCTCAAGTGGAATTCTTTTAATTCTTAAGTGTTTATATTCGTTCATTTAGTAAGCCCTATCGACTTTCTCTTGCTAAAGCATTTTTCAAGTCTTTAGTAGTTAGAAACTCTTGTCCCTTGAGTATCATTCTTTTAATAGCACGGCGTATTACTCTTTCAATGTCAGCGCCACTCTTATTTACGAAAAGATCTAAAATTTCCTTTTCTTCTACCTCGAATTGTCTACGTACACCCCTTAGTTTTAAAGAGAGGATTTCTGGCACTAGATTATTTTCAGGGATAGGGAATTCAAGAGTTTCATCAAATCTACGCCAAATAGCAGTATCAAGAATCTGCTGATGATTGGTTGCAGCTAAGATTATACTTTTACCTTGATAAGCATCCATCATTTGTAATACTGAATTAACTAGGCGACGTAGCTCTCCGTGTTCACCAGAATCTGAACGTTCTTTACCAATTGCATCAAATTCATCGAATAGGACGACTAGCGAGTTTTTAGAAATAAAATCGAAGACTCTTCTAAGGTTTGTAGCTGTTTCACCCAACAGTGAAGATACTATTACATCTAAACGTACAATAGCTAAAGGTAAATCAAGTTCAAACGCTATTACCTCAGCAGCTAAAGTTTTACCGCACCCAGGAGGTCCAAAAAAGAGCACTTTTTTAGAAGGTTTCATGCCATAGCTCTGTAAAAGATCAGCACGTCTATTCTCTTCTACTAGCTCATCAATAGCTGAATGAGTGTTTTTATTTACAATAATTTGTTCTAAAGAACGTTGAGGATGTCGCATATCCAAAAGGGGTAAGCCTTGTTCTTTATCTGTAGGAGGTAAAGGGAGTACGTTGCGATCTAGAGGTTTTTCTGACTTTAAATGTTCCCCATACAAAATTTTCTCAAGATCATTTGCCAATAAATGGTGCTGTTTTTGTCGTTCATCCTGAATAACAGCTTCAGTGACCTTACGGAAACTCTCAATATCTCCGTTAGCTCCTGCTGTTATTAACTGTCTGAGAACTTTACCGCTTGCCATTACGTTTACCTCAAGGATCGTAAAAATCGACTATAACCGAAACTATATTATAAGCTAATACTAAACTGTATCACAATTTAAAATAGTTAATCATTTAGCCATTTTATGTAGTATCGTAGAATATAAAATTTTGAAGAAAAAATTATATATTTATAGCTACTCATTCGAATGTAAAACAAGCCATTGAGAGTGGCTTGTTTTATATATTAACCTAGTGTACTCGTTCAGCCATTTTCGACTCTAACCATTGTGCAATTTCACTTGCCACCCATGCTACACGTCCATTACGTGCCTTAAATCCATCACGCTCTTTAAATTCCTTTGTCAATTTAACTTGAATAGGGAAGGTGGGGTCGTAGCGTTCAGACTTCTTATCCAACATATCGTAAATTGTCGTACAACTTAGTCCGGTAAAGTAAGTAACTTCTTTTATTGGTAGCATGCGAGGTATGATTGTCGCACTTGGATTATGTAAGCTATTTTGACTGTTAGTATTGAAGTTTTCCATGATTTACTCCTTGTAAGTGAATGAGAGTATTTCCCCTCATATACTTATCGAGTCCTATATTTTTTTACCGCATCCCATACCATACAGTTCCATGGTTAGCCTTGATTGAAGCCATAAAAAAAGAGCTGATTCATTCAGCTCTTTTTTATGCCGTATATACGCGTGTCGGCTGTACTAACTAACTGCCGTTACGCTCTGTCGTAGCCCTTGCTCAATGCTGGTTACGTCACGAGTCGCTAAGCCATTCTGATAGTCACCCTGTTGACTGCTGCTAACATCACCTGTATCTACCGGATAAAACTCATCCACTACCTCCATTGCATCTTCGCTATCGACACCAAAGCATGAGTTCACATAGCCAAGCTTTGCCGCTGCCTCTAGTGCTGCTTGATCAAAGCCATGTTCGTTCAGCTCCTTATCAATAGCCCCAGCATCTTGTACGGCCTGTTTGAGTGTTACATCATCACGCAGTGTTAAATCCACAAAGTAAATTGGAGTACGATAGCTTTGCGTGGTGCTCTTACCTCTAAGCGTGAGTTGCAGTGGTAGACACGACAGCTTATTGCCTGATACTGCGGCAAAGTAGCTAAGCCTTGCTGCAAGGGTTCTAATACTATTGAAGCCTGTGGTACGAAAGATAAACGTACCCAGCTCATCGTCTTCACTCAGATTTGCGTACAGTCTGCCATACGGCTTACAAGCACCGCCTTGTGCCAGTGGACAGCGATCAGGGGATGGGCAAGGCAGTTGCTCTACGCCATTACTCGTTCTGCGCTGACATTGCTCACCATCACCCACGCATAGTGGACGACCTGTTTGTCTATCAAATAGCGTGTATTCTGCTCGCAGGTTAAGCTCAGGATCATTAAACAGCATACGTACGGGTATTTGTCTCAGCTTACCGTCATTCTTTGCGCGTAGCTTTGCATCAAGGGGATGATTGATCCAGCCGTCTTTGTTCTGAACTTGACTGGTGATGGTGAATTGATCGTCTTTGGCAGGTAGACGCTTGCCATCTTTTACAATGACACGGCCAATGCTGATACGACCTAAAACTGGCGGGGTTATCGTTAGACCTTTAATCATGATGGTATTCCTTATGTGTTTGATAGATTATGTTTAGCCATAAAAAAAGCCCACCTGTGCTAGGTGGGCGGTTATGCGCTTGTTTTGATTCATTAGTTTTGACTGGCTGGTTGATGTCTTGATGATTGATTGAGTAATTTTTAGCTCAGTCATTAAGCACAACGAATCGTCTGCTACCTTGCTTGGTTTTACTGAATTTGGCTAATAGCTCAGGATGAGCTTTAGTAACGGCTTTGCTATCTAGACCGATACTGTCTTTCGAGCGCTTCCAAGAGATCGCACCTTTATCGAACACAGCGACTTCATTATCGGCAATTAGCGTTTGCAGCTGATGCTTCACTTGATCATGGCGTTCTTCTAGCTCTTGCATGTAGTCGCGGTAGCTCAGCAATTGCTCAAACAGCTTGTTAGCACCGTCATTATCCGTTAGATCAACCTTGCTTGAGGGTTTAGCCGCTGGATACAGCTGCTTTAATGCCCGAGCAGCAGATTCTGAATGATCAGGGGTTGGTGGCGTGTCAGTTTCTACGTACTGCCAGAATAGACGCTCATGCTCCATGATAGAGTCAATCAAGCGCTCGTCACGCTCAACCTTATATATCTTGGCTTCATGTCCACACAGCAGTACGCAGATATGCGCCGCTTGTTTGCCAGTGACCGCTAATTGATGCTGTACTTGGCAAGTCACATATAGTGGCACACCATGCTTCCAGAGCTTGGCTCCATGTTCGCCAGCAGTTTTACACTCTAGAATCTGTACCTCATCACTACCTGTAATGGCATAGTCTAGGTTAGCCAGCATAAAGGCCTTGTCAGGATCAGGATGCTGCAAGATGGCATTGACGCGGCGTACTTTGTTACCAGTATGTTCTTGATAGAATTTAGCGACCATCGGCTCTAAGGTATTGCCCCAATAGAGTGGCGAATAACCTTCAATGCTCTCATCGATGTCTGAGGTCATGCGTCCCGTCTTGATCATCCATAGCTCAAGCATTGATAAATACGGATGAATACCACAAGCGGCAGCGGCATCAGAGCTGCCAATGCCTTGCTTGCGAAACTGTAGCCAGTCTTCACGGCTCAAAGATTTGGTATTGACCAGGCGTTTGGCCGTAGTCACAGAACTAGCCGATGGCTTAGCAGGTTTGTTCTCTAGCTTGGTCTTTGGTATATCTTCAATACCATGCTTAGTCTTTATTAGCGTCTTAACTTTAACAGTGGCACGCTTAGACTGTCTTTTCTGAGTTGTCGTGTTTAATGCGATCAGGTTCATAGGGAATTCCTTAGTAGAGTGGTTATTGATTGATATCAAATGAAAGGCATAAAAAAACCACGCTCAAAGGCGTGGTTGATTGTTTGTCAGATTAGAACAGCGTTGCTTAAGCAAGCATCATTAGCGATTGCTCTAACCCTTTCTGTTTCAGCTTAGCGCCAGCACCGAACCATGCTGAATTGAGACGGTTATCCGTATTCATCGCACGTCGTTCATGATCTACGTACTCAGTAATGCTGCATAGCAAGCCATAAGCCGTATCACTGGCAGCATCAAGTGTGGCACCGCGACCTTGACCATTAAACATCTTCATGACTTGATTCATCGCTTTGGCATTGGGCACCGCATCCTTCTCTTTCTTAGCACTGTTAAACAGAATGATGTCATTGTCCTGATCATTGAACACACGGCTCAAATAATTGGCTGCTTCTGCTTGGGTGACACGGCGCTCAGATAGCTGCTTCATCTCGTAGCTGTGTTCTTCCCACTGCTTCACGGACACGCCTAATTGCTGCTTGACCTTATCGGCATCAAACGAGGTTGAATGCGGTACTTTCACCACACCGCCATTACCGTTCGCTAGGCTAATCGCTAAGGTGTTATTACACACCACACGGATGGAGGTGAACTGAGCAGTAGTCGCTAGCGTGCCGTCACAAGCGGTTGCAAGCAGCAAGTAGCCATTACTGACATCTTTACCCTTGAGCGTTGCTGACTGGCCTGTACGAGCCAATGCCCATAGCTTACGACCACCCTTTAATACCCCAGCAGTTTCCAGCTCAAAGTCAGATTGCTCAGTAAGATCACGATAGAACTCTAAAATCTCACGAGGTTGGACTTCTTGATAGCGCTGACTAACCACCGATAACGGCTCAAAGTTATCGCTACGGTATAAAACCTTCTGCTCAGCAAAGGGCAGAATCAGATTGTGGCCTTTATCATTGTTTGCCATGTAGCTGACATCCGATGATTCAATACGCCAGTCCATACCGGCTTGCTTAGCCCAGACATCGATAGGCTGCTTGGGTGCCAGCTCATTACCTAGACCATGCCAAGGGGTTTCGCCAACGTATGCCATTGATTCGATTAAATGTGCCATAAGAATATTCCTTTTAGATTGATTGATTAAGTAAGTTGATGAATTAATTGAAGCTACTGAAAACGTGAGAGCAGTCGCTACAGCGATACTGTTTGCTCGCAAGTATCGGTAAAGCATTATTTGGTTGAGCCATCTCGATCACCGCAGCTAAAGCAATGCCTGCTACAGCACCTATGGCTGGATGAAACTTAAGAGTCTTACATAAACTGACGCCAAGACTGACTAGCATGGCAGGTGACAACAGGCTTTCGACAAGTGTGTTATTAGTACCATCACTCAGCTCATAGACGGCAGATGAGCGACAGCATGGACAGATGGGTTTCATAAGGGCTCCTATTTATTTTGGGCATAAAAAAGGCCTGCACGAGGCAGACCTGAATATGTTGGATTTGGCATGGTTGTGATACCAGTTGCGCTATCTCATTACTGTAATATATATCTAAGATTACTTTGCTATCGCTTTATGCCTCTACGCCAAGATACGTCGAACTCACCATGCCCGAAGGTACGCATGCTTGGCAACCGTGCCTTCAGCCGTTGTTCGTACTTATCTTTTTTGGTGGTTAAGTAACTCGATGTTCTAATGGCATTTTGGACTTCATTCTCATTATTGCGATGAATCCTACCCACACCTCTTTTTCCTTGTTTTTCAAATCTCTTAACATAGTTTGGATTACTAGCATTAAAGTAATGCCCTTGTCCTTTAATTATAGAAACCCATTTTGCACCAACTATTTGACCAAGGTAAGATTCTTTGTGATGTTTCGAAGCGTCATATATCAGTACGAGGTGACAATGTAAACCACAGTCATTCTCGTAACCTTGCTCAAGCGACCATGCATAGCCAAGCAGATCTTTAAAGCAACCATTCCTTTTCTCTATCCGTTTTAGCAATACCTTCCTATACTCATTGAAATTATCAATACTTTTTTCACCGATACCATCCATACGATAGTGTAAGTCAACTCTTACAAATAAAAGTCGTCCGTAATGTCCTGTTAGCTCATTTAAATATTTACTTAGCGATTTAGTGTTCCTGTCTTCCTGTAGTGCAAAATTAGCCTTGTTTAAATGATACTCAGAGAAGTAATTTTGTATTTCATACATAAACTCTTGCGCAGCCTCTTCGTCCCACTTTACCTCTGAAGGATAGTACTCACCTTTCAGTTTTTGCCCAGTAGCTATAAACCATTTTATAGTTTTCGTATAAACCAGCGTAGAGCGATGGTGATACATCATTTTTGGATATAGATCATTCAAAGCTAAAGATAACTCATACACAGTTATGTTGTCGTTGAAAATATCATCTACAACATTATCGACTATTGTTAGTAATTTGTTGATCGTTTGGACTTGATAACTCATTATATTCCTCCTGTGAATTTGGTTTCATATCTTCAGGATGGTGAGTTAAATTTTACACATAGCCACTAAGGGTACACTCAAGTAGATGTGGTACTGATGTGTTATATAATATAAATAACCTACTAAGCAGACCAAATCAATACTGTAAAAACGCCCACCTATGGTGGCACCAATTTTTGGAAGGATCCTCAATTTGAGAGGTGTAGCAAAAGGGGGAGTTACGTAAATTCTAGATAGGGAGGAAATGCCTGTTAATAGGTTTACAAAACCCCGTATTTATTAGCATTAACCTAAAATAACTATTTAAAAACCACTAAAATATTATTTAATATATTTCGAAATACTATGTATTTATATCATAATGACATATACTAAACATGATAATAACACGCGTGTTAAATATATTTTTAGGGAGTATTAGGTTTTGGCACTTCATAAGCACAATGATCTTGACCAAGAATCACGTGATAGACATAGATACCTAGACAAAAAAGTTATTCCACTATCTGCTAGGGAAGCTATGTGTCTACGGGATTATTTAGCTGAAACTTTAGATAACGAATTTCAAGAATTATCATTTGAAAATTTACAGAAACAGCTGGCATCATTGTTATTTGAATATGATAATTACAGAGATATAATAAACAAAGGTTTGCTTTTTTCAGGATCATCTTTGATTTCTGAAGAAAACTTTCAGTGGCTCATTAATGATTTAAGAGCTCAGATATTTACTATTAACACCTTACAGAAGATTGAAGCAGCTAAAAGTGAAAGTGTTCTAAATAAGTACGGTAGCAGTATTATGGACAGTATATACAGCTACTTCGATTTTTTAAGCCTTGATGGTAAGCTGTTAAATTCAAATCGTAAAGTGGACTTACTAGCTAAAGCTAAAATCATATGGGATGCAGTATGTGAAGAAGATAATTATTCAGAATGGCTCAAAGATGACAATATAAAACAAGTTCGAAAGGCGCGCGAGTACCTTAAAAAAGATAATCGCTATGTAGATGCTAATATAGATAATTCAAATTATAGTGAGATAAGATCTAGGGTACTAGCCTCAATAGATCTGATAGACAATCCTATTCGTATGACTCTTAGCAAAAATTATAAACAAAGTGATACTAAAGTACTTTTTCTAAAAAAAATGAAGAATGCATGGGTTCAGCAAAAGCAACGCGACGAAGGTAAAACAAAAAAACCTTACCACTTACCCCTTACTGTCTCTACTAATGCTAATCTTAAAGAACTGGCTGGAGTCAACAACCTTACTCCTGCTAAGCAATTAGAGGTACTTATTAACTCAGAGCACAAGAAGGTTTTTTTCGATGATGATGGTAAGAGAAAATATTACACTTAGCCTTTTAGCATTGATTGGATATCTTCAGCGCTTAACCCTTTACTTTTCAAAGCCTTTATCAAAGTATCGCTATCTATGTCTAATAGGGATTTCTTATTATTCTCTGTTAATGATTGTTCAATTTGCTTACGAGCGGTCTGGAAGTCCACAACTTCACCTTTATCTCTAAGTAAGTCTAAGAAGTCTGCCCATACCTGCATTATCTTGCGACGCTCATCTAAGTGCTGGGCGTGGTTATATACGGCTCTGATGCTGCTTTTTTTGTCATGAGCCATTTGCTTTTCAATCGCATCACCCATGTAGCCAAGCTCGTTTAAGTTGGTAGATGCGATATGGCGGAATCCGTGTCCTGTTTGTTTGCCACCGTAACCCAGAATATCTAAAGCATTATTGATAAATTCTTCGCTATAAGGCTTGTGCATACCAGTATGGTAGAACACGTATTCATATTGTCCTGTGATGGGTTTCATCTCTTCCAAAACCGCTAGCATTTGATCTGATAAAGGAACAACATGCTTACGTGCAATTTTAAGGTTATCAATATCGACACGCCATAGACGGTTAGGGAAGTCGATATGTTCCCATTTCATCATTCTGAGCTCGATAGTACGACAGAAAGAATATGCTAAAAACTTCATACCCAACCGAGTTTGATCGTGACCATGATAGCTTTCAATCTTTTGTAAAAGCTTAGGTAGTTCACTAAGCTCAACGTGTTTCATATGCTTGGTCTTCGCTTTTGGGTATAGCTCTTTTAGTCCTTCTGTATGATTGACCTCGATTAGTCGCTCTCCCTTAGCTCTTCTAAGAATATTGCTTACGAGATCGATAGTACGTCTTGTTACTTCTCGTGGTGGTGAACCTTCAACGTTAGTCCTACTTTCAATTTGATCGGCAACAAATTTACAATCTTCGAATGTTACATCTTTTAAAGCGATGCCCTCAAAGCTAGGTATAACGTCTTTGTGCATGCGATTATAGTCTTGCTGATAGGTACGAGGCTTTACGTTGCGCTCACGTTCTTCTAACCATTGAAGTGCATAATCATTGAACATTTTAGCTTGCTCATTAGCCAGTTTTTCTTGACGCTTTTTGTTTTTTGGGTTGATCCCTTTTGATATTAGAGCTTTGATGTCAGCGTTAGCAACTCTAGCTTCTGCTAAACTCATCTGTGGGTATGTACCTAAAGTGGTGTTTTTCTGCTTACCATCAAAACGATATGCACTAATCCAGGTTTTTCTTCCAGAAGACCGCACCCATATTTGCAACCCTTCTTGATCACTATGTTTATCAGGACGGGAGCTCGTACATTTTTCACTAGGTTTAAGACTTCGAATTTTGACATCAGTAAGCATTGCTTAAACTCTCTATAGAAATTAAAGTAAGCCTTTACCGACGAGCTGTTCGAGTTATCTGTTGGTATAATTAAATATATAACTTTCAAACTGTTGGTACAAAAGGCAGTTTTTAATTCTATACCAACGTTTATACCAACACAATCATTGGATGACCTAGAAATACATCGGAATACTTGGGAATTTGGAAGTAAGCTATAGTAAGGCGGAGGCTTTATATGTAGAGGATTAACAGGGTTTTGGGAGGGGTTTAAGATGGAGTAGATATATAAGATTGGCGGTGAAGGAGGGATTCGAACCCTCGATACGCTATTAACGCATACACACTTTCCAGGCGTGCGGTTTCAGCCACTCACCCACTTCACCGTTTTTTGACTGGCTCAGTATAGCGGATACCATTTAAAATGTCACCACTTACACCTTATCTTTCTTTATTTGCAGACGCCTGCTAGGATAGCGTATCCGTAATAACAAGCATAGATGGTTGAAAGTTGAATGATAAGTTTTGGTAGGCTCAAATATACTCTCAAAAATAGCATAATAATGACCGTTGCGACGGTTGCCATAAGCATGACTTCAGCAAATGCTGATGATTTTACTCAGTGTAGTGAGTCTTTTTATGGTGGGGTCTACCCTGAATTTACTAATGATAAACTAAGCAATAAGACACAAGAGTTATGCATGGACGGCTTTGCCGTTATGTATTCAGGTGTATCACGCACACCACTGTGGTCGGCAGAGCATCTAGATCGCAAGCGCTTACAGCAAGCCAAAGAGATTGATCGTGAAGACAGTTTTCATGAAGAAAGCAAATTGCCAGAATCCGCACGCGCTTCATTATCTGACTACTCAAAGTCTGGCTATGATCGTGGACATTTAGCACCCAATGCTGATATGGCCAATCGCAGCCAACAATATGACAGCTTCAGTTTGGCCAATATTGCCCCACAGTCACCTCGTAATAATCGTTATATTTGGCGTAATATTGAATCAGCGACTCGATATCTGACGCAGCAGTATGGTGAAGTCTATACGATTACAGGGGTTTCATTTACGAATAAAAAAACCAAGCAGCTCGCTGATCGTGTGCTTGTACCCAGTCATTTCTTCAAAGCTGTCTATATCCCAGCGACCAATCAAGCAGGGGTTTACTACGCACCAAATGATGAGTCGGAGCGTATAGAAATTATCAGTATTGATGAGTTGGCTAGCGAAATCGGTATCGATGTCTTACCCATGCTGGACTCTCAGACCAAAAAACAAGCATTCGATTTGCCACTGAAAGCGGGTGAAAGCTCTGATTTACCTGCTGATGAGCCAACAGAAGAGCCTACTTGGATGCTATTTGTTTGGGCGATTATTGAGTGGCTGTTGGGTCAGCTACAAGCATAGAGGTCTATATGTGAATGTAGACAATGACCGAAAGCGAGTGATACTAAGAAATAATGTAAGATGCTATTAATAGGATGGATGACCAAATGATTGAACCCTTTGCTAATAATCATCAAAGTATGCAGATAGGTGAGCTTGTAATTGAAAATCAAGAAGACAAAATTATCATTTATGGTGATCTTGACCTGACTTTAGATGCATCTGGATATGAGCAAGCCCAGCAGCTACATGCACTGACCGCTAAAATCATACAAGCTTTCGAAGTTAATGATACTTATAGCAAGAATGACAGTAAGTCAAAAGAAAATGATGACCAATTGGGCAAAGTTATAGATAATCCTTTTCTATAACTCTTTGATATAGTTTTGTTTTTACAGAAATAATAAAGTGTAAAAAAACTACTAGGCAAAGTCCAAAAATTGCTTATAATGAATTAAGACATTGCTTATATCACTCAAAGCTTTGAAGAGGCTGATAAGCAATGGTAGTAATCGGCTTTCCAATTAGTATGAGATCGTCAAGCTTGTAATAAAATATTCTAGCAACGGATAAGCATGGAATATCAGAAACATAATGTTTCGAGTAATCATTGTATGAAGGGAGTCAATTTATGAAATTATTTACAAAAACCGCTTTAGCAGTTGCAGGTATCAGTCTAGCCACTATGGCGTTTGCCGCTGATCCACTCGCCAATACAACTTGGCAGACCTTTGATGAAGGTAAACCAAAAGGCACAGTGAAAATTACTGAGTCAAATGGTGTGCTAACAGGGACACTTATCGCTACCAACTCAGCAACAGGTAAAAAGCACGTTGGTATGAAAGTCATTAAAGGTCTAAAAGCTGATGGTGGTGGTAAATATAGTGGTGGTACGATTACGGATCCTGAGAAAGGTAAAGATTATCGTATGACAGCTAGCTTAAATGGCAGTACCCTGAACCTAAAAGGCTATATTGGCCCATTCTCACGCAGTCAAACATGGAAAAAGAAATAACCTAATATAGTTGTTCTTTTATCAATATTAATTTTGATCAAAAAAATCCCGCATTACCGAAAGGCATCGCGGGATTTTTAATGCCTATAGTTTAGTATGGTTTCAAAGTATTTATCTTACAAAATCTGGATAAGCTTCCATACCACATTCTGCTATATCTGCACCTTCATACTCATCTTCTTCAGAGAGACGTAGGCTAATAACTACTTTGATAATTGCCAAAACAATACTAGGGCATGTCCTCAATTCAATCGATGGTAATCTAAATGGGTTAAAAATGGCTAAATCTTGCCAAACAGCGTCAAATAGTTAACTAATATCTCGATATTACCTGCACTATTTTCCTTGTTTGACTGCAACTTATCTCATTTTTACCATCATTTTTGAAATGAGGACACACCCTAATTTTGATCAAAAAAATCCCGCTTTACCAAAAGGTATCGCGGGATTTTTAGTGCTTATATTTTAGTATGGTTTCAAAGTATTTATCTCACGAACTCTGGATAAGCTTCCATACCACATTCTGCTATATCTGCACCTTCATACTCATCTTCTTCAGAGAGACGTAGGCCAATAACTGCCTTGATAATTGCCCAAGCGATTAAGCTAGCAACAAATACCCAAACAAAGATGGTAGCTGCACCAGCAATCTGACCGACGAATGATGCCGCTGGATTGGTAATTGGTACAATAAGTAGACCGAATAGACCGACTACGCCATGAACTGAAATAGCGCCGACTGGATCATCTATTTTTATTTTATCTAATGCTAAGATAGATAGCACAACGATAACGCCAGCGATTAAACCAAATAGTGTGGCTTGTAATGCAGATGGAGTAGAGGGTTCTGCCGTGATAGCGACTAGCCCTGCAAGTGCACCATTTAAGAGCATTGTTAAGTCAGCTTTGCCAAAGATGATGCGTGCTATTATTAAAGCACCAATTGCACCGCCTGCTGCCGCAGCATTAGTATTTAAAAAGACCATGGCAACTGAGTTGGCACTGGCGATATCGCCAAGCTTTAGTACTGAACCACCGTTGAAACCGAACCAACCCATCCATAATATGAGTGTACCCAGTGCTGCTAGTGGTAGATTAGCACCTGGAATGGCACGTATTTCGCCATTAGGGCCATACTTACCTTTACGCGCACCTAACAGTAGTACACCTGCCAATGCAGCCGCAGCACCCGCCATATGAACGATACCAGAACCTGCAAAATCAGAGAAGCCCATATCACCTAAGTTGAACATGCCAAATACATCATTGCCGCCCCATGTCCAGCTGCCTTCTAGTGGATAAATGACACCAGTCATCACCACGGCAAACAGTAAGAATGACCAAAGCTTCATGCGCTCAGCCACAGCCCCTGAGACGATAGACATACAGGTTGCAACAAATACTACTTGGAAGAAAAAGTCAGACGCGGCAGAGTAGACAGAGTCACCGTCAAAGCCGTTTTCAGCTGATGCTGTCAAAGCCTCTTCTACTAGTGTGTCACCACCTGCGATACCACTCAAAAACAAATCACCGCCATACATAATGGCGTAACCGCAAATCATGTACATCGTACAAGCGGTCGCAAAAAGTGCGATGTTTTTGGTTAAAATCTCAACGGTGTTTTTTGAACGAACTAGGCCAGCTTCTAACATAGTGAAGCCCGCTGCCATCCACATGACTAGCGCCCCACATATCAAAAAATAAAACGTATCAAGTGCGTACTGGAGCTCGAAGATTTGATTTTGCATATTAATTCCCCCTTGAATTGATGCAATACAGCTTATCGGTGTGGTCTATAATTTTTGTTTATAGGTTGGTCATATGCTTTAGATAGCGTCAGGACCCGTCTCGCCTGTACGGATACGAATGACTTGTTCAAGAGCGGTGACGAAGATTTTGCCGTCTCCAATCTTGCCAGTGCTCGCAATGCGAGTGATTGCTTCGATAGCAGGTTCGACCATCTCATCGATAACAGCCACTTCAACTTTTACTTTAGGTAAAAAGTCCACCACGTATTCTGCGCCACGATAAAGTTCGGTATGACCTTTTTGGCGACCGAAACCTTTAACTTCAGTAACGGTGACACCTTTAACACCGATGTCAGAAAGCGCTTCACGTACATCATCGAGCTTAAACGGTTTTAAGATCGCAGTGATTAGCTTCATAAAATATTCCTTATTTGTGTGATGCTGCAGATTGATAGAGGCATTGTGGTACATCGTATCTCTGCCTTGCTTATCATAAGTTATTCAAGAACTGTGCCAATTTACTCAAGGGGGATAGGTAAGATTGGAACTTTGTGCTCAAAAAACTCACGTTCAGGGCAAAGAGTAATGACTATGCTACCACGGTAAGCACTGTCATTATGGGTATAAATGGCCTGTATAAACCTTTAGCGTTGAATCAACGAAAACTTTATTATAACCAACTTTTTAGGTGCTTGGGGAGGCTATCCATGTATTTCATGTGATGATTTGCTAAATTGATTTGATGTGTGGAAATGCATTGAGAGTTAGATGGGGAAAAGTATTAGAGAGTGTATTGATATATAGCAGAGCTAGGTGGCAGAGCCTGGTATTAGTACTCATGCTCTGCATCTAACAAGATAATAATAGTCATGTAGTGGGCTACAGGCTATTTTGAGCCTACGCTTTAGGGAATAGCAGATAAGGTGTTTTCGTACTGCCTAAGAGCTTTTTGGTATCGCTACCTTGTAACAACGTGCGGATGCGAGATTGACCAAAGGCACCTGTCATTAGCAGTCCGATATCATTTTCATTCTGATAATAATGTAGAGCAGCTGTGACATCACGGCAGTCTAGTAACGCTTTTTTAGATTTAATACCTGCTTGTTTGAGACGCGCATAAGCTTCACGTAGGGCATCACAGTTTTCTGAGTTTTCTTTGCCGATCATGACAATATGCACAGTTAATGCACGTACAAGCGATGTTTTGCAGAGCCAATTGAGCAATTTGTGCGACGTTGGACTATTATCGAATGCAAATAACGCAGTAGTAGGGGGCAAAAATGGTGCATGAGTCACCAAAATGGGGCAGTGGCTAACTCTAACCAGCTGGCTCAAGGTTGCTTTGCAGGTAACATTATGGCCTATAATAATGAGTTGCGCTTTATCGTCGACATAATCGATACTCTCATTAAGGTTTTCGTGCCGATGCAAGGTATATGTCTTCAGCTTTTTGCGCTGTTGCTCACAATAGGTTGTGGCTTGATGTAGCAGTAACTTGCCTTGTGACTTTAGCTCACAGTTACTCAAATGCTCTTTGGTTGTGAATTGCTCGAGCAGCATGTTTTCATCATCGATGTTTAAACAGCCAGAATAATTCACCGCCGCTTTTTGTTGTAAGCTCGGTACAGAGTGCAACAGTCCGATAGGCGCTTGTAGGCGAGTTGAGGCCCACATGCTTGCCTCTAATACGGCTTGCACATGATCAGGGCAGTCTAAGCAGGCGATTACGCTATCTGGTTTTAAATTACTCATAAGACCACCACATCATTCTAATGAAAATACAGCTGCTTGGTTCAAGAATTGGATGATAATGCTGATACCCAATTCTCTCAACCACTGCAGCTGTGTATTAAACTATTTATTCAATTGTCTATTTAGACGCTATCAAGCAACGCCAGCATTTAGTATGCAGACGTACTATGCTTAATCCAATAGGCCAATATCTCGGCGATCATGGACAGAGAAGCGATCAATCAGTGTTCGACTTGCATTGTTGAGTCCAACCACTTTGACATCAATACCTTCACGTTGCAAGCGCATGACCAGCTTGTCCAAGGTATCTACGGCACTGACATCCCAGAAGTGTGCTTGGCTAACATCGATTTCAATGCTATCTAGTGCTTCTTTGGTATCAAAGCTACCTAAGAATTGCGTGGTAGATGCAAAGAATACTTGTCCTTGCACATAATAATAGCGGGTGTTGCTGCTATCATCATACTCACTAAAGATGGTTAAAAATTGACCAATCTTATTGGCAAATGCTAGGGCAGATAGTAGAACGCCCACGCCCACACCATACGCTAAGTTATGCGTAAATACCGTCGTCAAAACAGTCGCTAGCATGACAATGTTAAATGACATTGGATGCGTTTTAAACTCGCGAATCGACTGCCAATTAAACGTCCCAATAGAGACCATAATCATCACAGCGACCAACGCTGCCATTGGAATTTGGCTGACCCATTCACTTAAGAATACAACCATGATGAGTAGGACAACACCTGCCATCAAGGTAGACAGACGTGTGCGTCCGCCAGATTTGACGTTAATCATTGACTGACCAATCATCGCACAGCCTGCCATGCCACCAAAGAACCCTGACACGACGTTGGCAATACCTTGACCACGGCATTCTTTATTTTTATCACTTGGCGTATCAGTCAATTCATCAACGATAGTCGCTGTCATCATAGATTCTAATAAACCAACAACGGCCAACGCGATAGAGTAAGGAGCAATAATCAGTAGGGTTTGTAGATTCAATGGAATGTCAGGCAATAAAAACATTGGCAATGAATCTGGCAAATCACCCATGCTACCGACGTTACGAATATCGAGATTCATATACATCGCGACAGCCGTCAAGCCAACGATACAAATCAATGGTGAAGGGATGATGCGACCGATTTTAGGGATAAGTGGAAACAGGTAAATAATCCCCAAGCCCGCTGCCGTCATGATATAAACCGTCATGCCAACACGTTCAGTCATGGGATTAAGCTCAGGAATCTGAGCCGCAAATATCAATATAGCCAGTGCATTGACGAAGCCAATGACCACTGAGCGAGAGACAAAGCGCATCAAATTGCCAAGCTTTAGTAAGCCCATCACAACCTGAATACCACCACATAATAAGGTAGCAGCCAGTAAATATTGCAAACCATGATCGGCGACTAGGTCGACCATCACTAGTGCCATAGCACCTGTCGCCGCCGAAATCATACCTGGACGGCCACCGACGAAACTAATCACGACAGCGATACAAAATGAGGCATATAAGCCGACTTTTGGGTCAACACCCGCGATAATAGAAAAAGCAATAGCTTCAGGAATCAGTGCCAGTGCGACGACCAAACCTGATAAGACGTCACCGCGAACGTTGGAAAACCACTCGTCACGTAAGTTATCAATAAAAGATGTCATAAGTAAACTGCGTAGGGTTAGAGGCAAAAAAGTAATCATTACTCATTAATAAAATGATCGCGTCGCTACAAAAGTAGCTATCCATCTTTCTTTTACCACGACACGCATTGCATCATGTGGTGGCATTGAATTATTAAAGGTCGATAATAAGTATGTCTACTGATTTATGATTGGTATCACTAATACGCTCACCAATCACTAATACGATGATAAATTCAGTGAGATTACCTAAAAAATATTGTTTAAAATAGGTTGCGTAAAATAGCACCTAAAATAATGAATAGAGTCAGTAATGACTTTGTGCGGTAGAGGGTGGTAAATAATCTGTCAAACAAACATTGTCGCTTGATAGAGCATGACCGCAACACCAATCTCTGTTAAAGATAAGTGACAATCACACGCGAATAGCGCGTTAACTGTGGCAACATGCTAAACTAAAATGCTTGGGGGAATACCCAACCATTCATAGCTCAGGGCGACTATTATAGCACTAGCCACTTAATATAAAAACAGGCGCATAATAGCATAAAGTCATAAAAAACCAGTACCGAAATCTGAACGATACCGTTATGATGCTTCTCATCTTAAAGGCATTATTTGGACTCTTTATAGATTAGGTCTGCTTGATGCCATTTTGCTCGTAAAATAGAAGGAATATATATGACCACCAACACTGCAACAGATGCCTTACTTCATAAAGGCAGTGGTCTACAAGTCGTGGTTGGCTTGGGGCAATCTGGTCTATCCGTTGTGCGCTATCTGGCCAAGCAAGGCTATCAGGTAGCAGTCACTGATGCACAAGAAGCACCTACATTAGCGGATCAATTACCAGCTGAAGTTGATATCCGTCAGTTCGGTGCAATCGATGCCGAGCTCTTGCAGCAAGCAGCCCGTATCATTATCAGCCCTGGTATATCTTTGGCTACCGAAGCCGTTGCTGCTGCACGCCAAGCTCACATTCCAGTGGTCAGTGATATTCAGCTATTCTGTGAAGCTTGTACGGTGCCGATCGTGGCTATTACAGGCTCTAATGCTAAAAGTACCGTGACCACGTTGGTCGGTCAAATGGCTGCAGATGCTGGTATCAATGTGGGTGTTGGTGGCAATATTGGTGTGCCAGCGCTCACGCTACTTGATAATCCTGAAATGGCATTGGCTGTACTGGAATTATCCAGTTTTCAGCTAGAGACCGTCACCAATTTGGGTGCGCAGGTAGGGACAGTTCTCAATATGTCACCTGACCATTTAGACCGTCATGGCGATATGTTGGGTTATCATCAAGCCAAGCACCGTATTTTTCAGGGTGCTAAGTCCATCGTTATTAATCGTGAAGACGCACTGACGCGCCCGTTAGTCGCTGATAATTTAACCAGAGTGAGCACAGGTATTCATGCCCCTGATAAAGGCCAGTATGGTCTTATCATTGATCCTGAAGGTCAGATTTATCTTGCTCGTGGTACAGAATTGCTACTGTCGGCAGACAAACTGTTGATTAAAGGTCGTCATAATTTGCTCAATGCACAGGCAGCCTTAGCCTTAGGCGAGCTTGCCGGTTTACCACTTGATAGTATGCTAGATACGTTACAGCACTTCACTGGACTTGAGCATCGCTGTGAATATGTCGCCCATGCTGCAGATATTGATTATTTTAATGATTCCAAAGGTACTAATATTGGCTCAACCATGGCCGCAATCGAAGGGCTAGGTGCGGTCTATGCGCCAAAAGACGGCAAGCTATTATTGATTTTGGGTGGACAGGGTAAAGGCCAAGCATTTGGCGAGCTGACGCCGTTCATTAATCAATACGTCAGCCAAGTGCTGTTTGTCGGTGAAGACGCTCAGCTGATTGAGCAACATCTGCGTGCGGCGAAGATTAGTGCTGATGTGGCACTACATCAGTGCCAAACGCTAGAGAAAGCTTTTGCTACGATCCAACAGGTGACATCAAGCAGCCTATCGCAAGTACAAGCAGTGCTACTGTCTCCTGCCTGTGCCAGCTTTGATCAGTATAGTGGCTACGCTGCTCGTGGTGAGCACTTTAGTCAGTTGGTTAGTCAGCTAGAATGCGTGCAATGAAATTAGCATAAAGGCTAATTGGCTTGATACCTAACTGGCTTGGTAACTAATTGTTCTGAGAATAAGCAGTAACATAGAATAATAAAACGTTATTTAGTTGGTGTTTATTCTCAGAAAGCATTTTCTGTATAAATGATTGTTTTGCTTATAGATTGCTGCTACTGTCAATCATAATCAGACAAGTGATCTGTTTGGTGTTATCTTCTTCATATTTTTTAAACGGTGGCGTTTCATAGACGCCGTGTTTTTCGTTCGTTAGTGTATATAAAATTATGGCGCTCCCTTCTTTTTTTCGTTCCTCGTCCCAATCAAAACAAGCCGCTGGCTCTGATGGCATTCTTTCTATGCCGTCAGCACGTGCTGTTTTGATATCGAGCGTCGGCTGCATGCTGGTGCTCAGTTTACTAATGGTTGCTTCTGCTTCTATTCCTTTTGCGCTCAGTCGCGGTATGACAGAGCTGTACTTTTTTAACAACCAACTGCTGTATATGACGATTGGTCTGGTTATCGCGTCTATTCCTTATTATAGCGTGTCCTTACGAACACTATATAAGACCGAAACCCAATTTATGCTACTCGGTATTACGGGTGTGCTATTAGTAGCAACCTTGTTTAGTACGCCTATTAATGGCTCTAAGCGCTGGTTGAACTTGGGGGTTTTTAACTTTCAGGTAGCAGAGCTTGCCAAGCTGGTCATGATTGTTTTTGTGTCTGACTTTGTAGTGCGCCGGTCTTTCGAAGTTCGTAATGGCTTGGATGGCTTTTTGCGAATTATGTTGGTAGTGGCATTGATAACCATGCTGTTATTATCGCAGCCAGATTTTGGATCTTTTGTCGTGATTTTAGGGACCATCTTTGCGATTTTTTATATCGCTGGTGCGCCTTATAAGCACTTCTTAGCATTGGCTGCGGCTGCCGTTGGCGGCGCAGTATTGATGGTTACGACAGCGCAATATCGATTGGTACGTGTGATGTCGTTCATGGATCCGTTCGATGATGTGCAAGACACCGATTACCAGTTAGCACGCAGTTTGATCGCCTTTGGTCGTGGGCAGTTTACGGGTGTTGGCTATGGTGAGAGCGTACAAAAATTATCGCATTTGCCAGAGGCACACACGGATTTTTTACTAGCAATTACGGGTGAAGAGTTGGGTTTTGTTGGGGTTACCATGGTGTTGGTGCTCGAAGCACTGATTATCGGTAGTGCGATGCGTATCAGTTATAATGCGTTAAAACGTCGACAGATGCGTATGAGTTATACGGCCTTTGGTATTGGCGTGGTGTTTATCGCACAGACGATTATTAATGCAGCGATGAATATGGGCGCAATTCCGACCAAAGGTTTGACCATGCCATTCTTCAGTTATGGTGGCTCATCTATGTTGATTAGCCTAGTGATGGTTGCGCTATTGCTGAAAATTTATAAAGAAAGCCCTGAGATCGAAAAAAGCCAGTGTCGTTATTATTAGCATTTTATGATTATGCATAATGTTTAATAACATGCTGCTCAATAACATGGTACTTAGTAAATAGTGTCTGGTTTCCTTTAAAAAAGCGTCGCTAATGAGTGGCGCTTTTTGTTGCCTCTTGTTTGAGTATCACTTCTTATAAGTTAGGCAGGTTTAATTGTTGTTGGTTCTGCAAAGGCGTGTTATCCCATTGCGCAATGGCTTGCTTGAGCATGTTTTCAGGAGTATCTCTATCAACGACGGGTTGTTGTAATAATTTTAGTGCATGAGCGATTAATTGACTTGGATTGCGTGTATCAATGGGTTGTGCAAGGTTTTGTTTAGAAAGTTTTTGTCCATCAGGATTGCATATCAACGGCAAGTGATACCAGTGGTCGATAGCGGGTAAGTGAGCAGCATTCATGATGCTAATTTGGGCTGTGGTCATGGGTAATATATCCAAGCCACGCATGATGTGGGTAACTTGTTGTAAGCCATCATCGAGACTCGCAGCCAAAATATAATTGATCATGCCATCTTGGCGACGAGCCACCATATCACCTAAGGTTTGTTGCGGGTTATCCCATTGCATTCCTTGAATACCATCATTGAAGCCAATCCTATAGTCTGGTAGCTGGATGCGTAGTTTATGCTGCTGTCTATCAAGGTCAGCGGCGACACAGCAGCGTGGGTAACGCTTTCTATTTGGTTGGTTTTCATTATGAATTTGGCTCTGTTCTTCTTTGGCCCAATACTGCTCTAAGCCTTTACGTGAGCATTGGCAGCCGTAAGTGAGTGAATGCAAGGCAGAGTTTAAGTAATCATTATAGATGTCAATACGCTCAGATTGGTAAATGACATCGCCATCCCAGTGTAGACCAAGCGCTTCTAAATCAATCAAAATTTGCTCAGTGAACTGCTGATCGCAGCGTTCAGTATCGGTATCTTCAATGCGCAGTAACCATTGACCGCCCAGTGATTTGATATGACAGAAGCTGGCAAGTGCTGTCGTTAAAGAGCCAAGGTGTAATTCACCAGTGGGTGAAGGTGCGAAACGGCCGATAGGCTGAGAAGGAGTAGGCATAGGAGTCTTGATTTTTTAAATAGGTGGTTATCGATGATAGCGTTATTCAGATAGAATAATAAAGTTGGGTCCAAAAAGATATTTATTAAATGAGATAATTTGTTAGGAGTATAGTCAATCCTCTATAAATTGGATACGGTGTCAGCCTCGCTCAGCCTACAATTTGTAGTACTTTCACTCGGCTTCCTTGTATCCAAATTATATTGAACCGACTACATGACTTCTAAAAAATAAAATTGGTTTTTTAATGCTTATCGTTAAGGGCTGTTATCGGTAGGGGCTATAGTGATAGATTGATTAAAGGTTATTCAACATAGAAACGATAGCCTAAAACGCAACGAGCGACCAATAATATGGTCGCTCGTACTGAAATATACTCTTCTTATGCTTGATTGAAGCTATCTTATCTAAGCGCCTTGGTTCTGACGTTCTTTGATTTCAGATAGCGTTTTACAGTCGATACACTGAGTCGCTGTTGGGCGTGCTTCAAGGCGACGCAAACCAATCTCTACACCACAAGTCTCACAAAAACCATAGTCATCATTCTCGATTTCTGACATAGATTTATCGATTTTGCGAATGAGTTTGCGTTCACGGTCACGCGTACGCAAAGCTAGTGCAAACTCTTCTTCTTGAGTCGCGCGATCATTGATATCTGGCATGGCGCTTGACTCATCCTGGATATAAGTCTTGGTACGATCTGCTTCGCCAATCAGTTGGTTTTTCCAGTCCAATAAAATCGCTTTAAAATGCTCTAACTGAGCATCAGACATATATTCTTCGTCTTTGGCTGGCACATAAGGAGTAAACTTCACTTCACTCGGATTCGTGGTCACGGTGCTCATATGGGTATCCTACTTTTTCAAATTAATTCAATAAAACGACGTATCAATAGATAAGACGTTATTAATTTTACGAACGCTATAATGCTTTCCATTTATAAAACGTTTTACCACTTGGTAACACAAGTAACACAGCTGATCTAATGATATGGCTATCTCGCTATGCTGACATCAACATAGCGATGGTCAAATATATGGTTACGCTTATCTTTATTTAAATAGTCTTGTTTAAAAAATACTGCAAACCACTGACGGTTAAAACCTCAATTATGGTCGACTTAGCCATCCTAGCCATTATGATTGTACCTAATGGTAGGTGTTAGGCAGTCTTCATTTTATAAGTTGTATCATTGTTTCTAATAATAATGAAGTGATTTTTTATACTGGTGGCTATTTTACTTCGATATTCACTTCATATTAAGGTGGTTAATGTTAGCTAACTGCTTAATATATAAGGGTTAAAACTATTTTTATGCCAGTAATTATGGCCATCAAGTATCCAGTCTTTCAACCCAGCTTGCAACCGTTCCATTGTTGGCTAATTGCAACCAACGGTAACCAGGTCGAGCGTCTTCATCGTAAGCAAAGTCATCTTCGTTAGGCATGAACTGATAGCAGGTTGAGGGTGTTGTATAGACAGAAACGCCTTGACGATAGCGAACTTGGTCTTGGTGAATATGTCCACTAATGATTACTTTTAGATGCTCAAAAGCTAGCATATGCTGCCAAAAATCTTCGCTATTTCCTACCATGTGAGCATCAATCCAGGCAGAGTCTACCGGTATAACATGATGGTGTAGGGCGATTAGCGTAGGCTTGTTACAAGCACTGAGTCTTTCACATAGCCAGTTCATGTCGGCAGACGTTATTTTGCCTGCTACCTCACCACTAATGGAGGAATCTAGCAGCAGTAACTGCCAATGCTGAGTTTCAATAATATGTTGGCTCAATAAACGAGGGTCAGCAGGCTGAGCAACCAATGTGCGCTGCAAAAACGGCAAATGGCAGCCAACTTCATCAGTGACGTCATGATTACCAGCAATACAAGCAAAAGGAATGTTGGTCGCTTGTAATACCTTAAAGATATGGTCATAAATCGTAGGTATGATTTTATTGACCAAGTCACCTGTCACGAGAATGAGATCACAGCGAATATCTTCATTCAATGCTTGTTGAAGCACCTTCTCAAAGCTATGCTGATAAATGGCAGCTTCATCGCTGTCAATATTATCGTTATCTGTAATAAAAGCGCTAGGTGTCAATAAGTGTAAATCGGTGACTTGTAAGATATTAACTTGCTCATCTAGCGTACTGATGCTACTGATAGTATTGCTTGGCATTGGGTCAGTCCCTTATTAAAACAGAGCAATTGACGCTGTCAACATGACCATAAGTAAACGAGTCTCTATTATCTGTTTTCACTACTTTTTTCATCATATATGATATTTAATCGCAGTTACCACACTATATTTTCAATAGCTATTATAGGCAGCTTTCTATTATTAATGATACCAATAGTGTCGAGGCAAGTTTATAACATAAAGTAAAACAAAGCTCTAGCAATATTAATCAAATAAAGTTGAATAATTAAGCGAGATCTCTTTTATGCGGTGTTTTATAGTCTGCTAATGGCGCGCCACCCAAAATTTTGAGGTTATCACCTTTGATAAAATCAGTGCCAAAAAAAACAAAATGGCCAATATCAATACAATAGATAGTCCAGTCTGAATATCTAGCCAAATGCTGCCCCAGACGCCTAAAGTAACACCTAACTGAGCGATAACTAAAGATATAATGACCATTTGTTTTGGTGATGTAACCCATAAGCGTGCGGTTAGTGCTGGCAATACCAACAATCCACTAATTAGTAAGCTACCGACTGCCTGTAGCGCAACAGCACAGAAGCCTGCCAATATCCCCATAAAAAATAATCGTTGGCGTGTCGGGTTGATACCTTGAATACGTGCCAATGCTTCGTGAGTCGCAAGCTTAATTTGCGCTGGCCATATATAGCGTAGTAAGCCCAAACCCACTAGAACGCTACCTGCAAGTAGAGGTAAATCAGCCCAATCTAGCTCCAATAAATTACCAAATAAAAAGCCTAATACATTGGCTTGCTGATCTGTCAGCTGGGTTAAGGTCAATAATCCTAAACATAATAATGAGACAGCCACCACTGCCAATACGGCATCCGTTGGTAGGCGTTCATCATCAATTAATACCAGTCCTAACACTACCGCAATGCTGACTAACAAAACACCAATGCCCATCGGCAGTTGCCACCAAGCAGCTAAGGCCACACCAAGTAAAGTGCCATGTGCCAGAGCATCAGCAAAAAAGGCCATACGGCGCCACAATACCAAACACCCTAATGGTGCTGATAGTAGTGCTAAAATACTGCCAGCAATCCAAGCAGGAGCAATAATGGCTAACCAAGTGGTCATAATGAATATCCGTAAAATTTTTATAAAGGCATGAGACAGTATCAGTAAATATCAAAAATATCTGGCTAGATACAGCCATCATATATTTGGTTTTGATGATTGTGGTTCGAGCTCGTTTGGTGCGTGATGCTGGCAAGCATGTGGCTGATGCACATAAGGTTGCTCATAATAATGACCAAATAGCTTTTTAAATTCGGTGCTAATGGCCAGCTCGCTTGGTTGTCCCTCGCAGCAGATATGTTTATTGAGGCAAATAACACGTCGACTACCTCTCATTACCCAATGCAAATCATGCGATATCACTAACATGGCACAATGTAAGAAATCTGGTAGCTTGTCAATGAACTGATAGAGCCAAACCTCAGTATCAGGGTCAAGCCCTTGCATGGGTTCATCCAAAATCAATAAATTGGGTTTATCCAGTAAGGCTCGGGCTAATAAAACGCGCTGTGTTTCGCCACCTGACAAATGCAGCATCTGCCGTGACAGCAAATGCGTCAATGCTAAATTATCAAATATGAACTGGCGCTGCTCGTCGGTTAAACGCTTTTTATTTGCTTGACCCAGTAGGTCACTGACTCGCAAGGGCAATATAGGCGGTACGGTAAATCGCTGCGGCACATAGCCAAGTTCTAGTGGCTGATGCGCTGTGATATTGCCCTTAGTTGGATCGATCAAACCTAAAATAAGTTTAACCAACGTTGATTTGCCAGCACCGTTAGGTCCCACCAGACTTACCGTCTCATTGACCGCAATGTCAATATCGATATTTGAAAGGATACGTTGCTGTCCAACATGGTAGCTGATATTGCTTAAGCTCAGCAGCTGGTTGGTATCTTTCATAGGACGGTTATCAGCAGTAGAGGAGAGCGGCTGATTAGATATTGAAGTAGATGGGCTCATAATATGACAACGAATGGATAAGTAAAAGATAGGAATAATCAGAATATTGCTATTAAAAACCAATAAAAAAGTACTAAAAATAGTGAAAACAAGACTGATAGATTATTGGCAAGCTTGGCATCGACCACTAAGTTCAATAACACTATTCTCCACAACAAACCCAACATCTTGCTCAGCAAAGCTCATCATCTCTCGTACTGGCAAGCTGCTGCATTCTTGTACCCGCTGGCACTGACCACAGATTAAAAAAGCCGCCGTATGCTGCGCTCTTGGGTGACAGCAAGGAACATAAGCATTGATAGACGTTAATTGATGAATTAAACCTTCGCTCAATAAAAACTCCAAGCTGCGATAGACCGTTGGTGGGGCGACGTTTTTGTTGGTTTGTTTTTTTGACGAGGACTTTTTTGAGTCAGCCTCTTTATTATCATCACTGCTCTGAGAATCTGACAGGCGCATATTCTGTAATAGAGTGATTAGGTCATAGGCACCGATGGGCTTATTGGCTTCTAATACCAACTGATATATTTGCTGACGTAAAGATGTAAAGCGCGATCCATTTAAACGGCATCGCTCTTTTGCTTCGGTTAAGCGCTCGACAACATCATGCGGCGTAAAGTCTTGCGCATCATGTAGATGTTCACAATCTGATGAGTGGATAGACATGGTGCAGACTCCTAAAAATAAATGGCTGTTTTATTATTTTTTTTATTGTTATAGTATAACATAATAAAACGAAAAGAAGATAAGCTGTCTTATGTTATCTACTGTATCGTCACTCTTCATTAAACATGATATCTCAATACCATCACTCATATACCAAAGACACCTACTATGAACTCAGCTTTCAATCAGTTACTACGTCCAATCATCAAGATAAAACGTCTGCTAGTTTCCGGAGCACTACTAGGATTTTTAACGCTAAACGCTCAAGCAGCAACCGTTAGTGTGAGCAACTATCCGATGTTTTTACTCAGTGAAGCGGTGACTGAAGGAACACCATCCGCCAATAGAATTCTACAACCAGGTGATGTAGGGCATCATGGAAGTGTCAGTCCAAGCGATATTAAAGCGATTAAGGACAGTAAGTTCGTCGTTTGGTTTGGACCTTCATTAGAAAACAGCCTGACTGGCAGTTTAGAGACAGCCCCTAATGCCATTGCTATGTTTGACTTTAAGGCCTTCAACCGCTATCCACTTCGTGATGTGAAAGGCATGCCGATTGCAGGTACGCTTGATCCTCATATCTGGCTAGATCCTGAAAATGCCAAAGCCATTACTCGTGCATTGGCCGTGATACATAGCCGTGCTAACCCAGAGTACGCAAGCACTTATCAAGCCAATGTTAAAAAATTCGCGGCTCGTATGGATACAGCAGTTGCCACTATACAACAAGCTTCACAGAAAAACCGTCCTTATTGGGCTTATCATGATGCCTATCAATATATTGAAAAAGCTGCGCATATCGAGCTAGCAGGTAGCTTAAGTCCAGACCACCATATTTCTCCAAAAGCCAGTCAATTGCGTTGGTTAAATGAGAACCGTCCTGTTAAGCAAATGTGCATGGTTAACCAAGGCGTCGTTTCTAAAGGACTGCTTGCTAAATTACAGCCAATTAGTACTTCTGTACAAATCGAAGACATGAGCGACAGTCAAGACTTTGTAAAAGGGTGGACGAATATGGCACAGCAAATTAACAATTGTGTGGATGGTAAGTAGGAATAAATCGAAGTATTCTTCAAATAAATGTTACTATGCCTCAAACTAAGTGCTTTGAAATGAAGTTTGGCCTAGTTTGAAGCGTGTTTTCACGCTAAATAGTTGACAAATTTCATATTATGCTTGCTTAAAACTCACATGCTCCTTATAATAAGTGGCGTTTAATTTTGGTTGAAAGGCATTACCTGTAGAGTGAACGATTCACGGATAAAAGTGTCAAAAGGATACTAGATTATCCCAATATTGTAAGGCTATAGGAATACCGATGACCAAGCCTGCCAAACGCACGCAGAAAGATAAGATTGGTATCTATATCAAACGCCAAGCATGGATATTGTTTATCCTGATTATTGTTGTTTGGATTCTAGATGCTACTTGGTTAGATAGTGAGCTTATTGTAACGAAAAGCGCCGCAATTGGTGCGTTGCTAAGTTTTACTACTCAAGCCGTATTTGCTTTTTTTATCTTTTGGCATACTGGATATCGCGCACGCCAACATATTGTTAGCCAGCTATATCGAGGGCAGATGGCCAAATGGCTATTAGCCGTGTTAGGTTTCGCACTAATTTTTATTACCGTACAACCCCTATCTGCGCCTGCGCTGTTTATCGGTTTTATGGTAATGCAAATTAGTCACAGTTGGATGTTGTGGCATATACGCTAGGGTTGATCATATAACTATTTATATGGTTTTGTGATTAATAACGCTATGCAAGCCACCCTGCCGTCCAGCTTCTCTATGACTAGTTTTAAAAAGTCAAAACATAAAAACCTGTCTTATGACAGCGCTAGTGACTATAAAAACTGTGGTATAAGTGTTCTAAATGAATGTAGCATTTAAGAATGCGGTGATAGGGTAGGGCAAGTTTCGCTATCGTTATCATTTGTAATTAAATTATTACAATTAAATTACAGCCGTAAAGCTATATTGGTAAACGTTAAGCGTTGCTAACTTATTCATACAACGGATAAAAAAGTAACAATTGACTTTACACGAATACAACGCTGCATTAATATAGGCAGCTAAATATTTTGCTTACAAACCTTGTATAAGGCGCCAGTCGTGGAACACGACAGTAGGCGAGCACATATATAATAATTTTTCGTACACATGCAAGGGCTATTACTGATTCATCATAAGCCCTTTTTTGATAGCTAAATTTCATTTGTAGCTATTGAGTTGCGCACTAGTAATAGAACTATGGGTTGGATGTTATTGATTACATGAGCGCGTTAGCATGAATTATTTGCTTGCTTATAAGCACATCAAATAAAACACTAAACCTCATCAGATGACAACCATATTTTTGGTAGTTGATTAAATCGTTGATTAATAAGAAGCTTACATTATGGCATCCGAGCAAACATCATCAGAATATATCTCTCACCACTTAACGAATTGGACGTACGGCTATCTGCCGGGCGAAGGTTGGAAAGTTGCCTATACTGCTGAAGAAGCAGGGCTAATGGGCTTTAAAGCTATCCATCTTGACTCTATGCTATGGTCAATTGGTCTGGGCATTCTATTTTGTACCATCTTTTGGATGGTTGCCAAAAAAGTCACTTCAGGCGTGCCAGGTAAAATGCAGGCAGCAGTTGAATTGATCGTTGAGTTTGTTGATAACAACGTTCGTGATTCATACAGTGGTACATCAAAACTGATTGCACCATTGGCGTTGACCATCTTTGTTTGGATCTTTTTGATGAACTTGATGGATCTAATACCTGTTGACTTCGTTCCAGGTATTGCGGGACAAATTGGTGCCGCAATGGGCCATGATCCACATCATGTTTTCTTTAAGATTGTTCCAACGACTGATCCTAACATCACGCTTGGCATGTCGTTCTCTGTCTTTGCACTGATTATCTTTTATAGCATTAAAGAAAAAGGTTTGGGCGGCTTTATCGGTGAATTAACACTACATCCGTTTGGCGCCAAAAACCCAATCGTACAAGCGATTTTGATTCCCATCAACTTCATCCTAGAAGCAGTTACTCTAATAGCCAAACCTGTATCACTTGGTTTGCGTCTATTCGGCAACATGTATGCTGGGGAATTGATTTTCATACTGATTGCTCTAATGCCGTTTTGGATTCAATGGGCGTTATCGGTACCGTGGGCTATCTTCCACATCTTAGTTATTACACTTCAAGCGTTCGTATTTATGATGCTGACGATAGTTTATATGTCGCTCGCATCATCAACTGAACATTAATTAGACATTCAATAGGTAAATGAGGATACATCAATGGATCCAGTATTAGGTGGTTACACAGTTATCGCAGTAGCGCTACTTATCGGTCTTGGCGCACTTGGCACAGGTATTGGTTTTGCTATTCTAGGTGGTAAATTCCTAGAAGGCGTAGCACGTCAGCCAGAACTAGGCTCACAGCTACAAACTCGTATGTTCATCGTAGCAGGTCTTCTTGATGCTATTCCGATGATCGGTGTTGGTATTGCTATGCTATTGTTATTCGCTAACCCTCTAGCAGGTTAATCAGAAAGCTCAGTTGTAAATGTTTGGTAGTCAAAGTTTGTATCTTAACCATAGCCAAAGTTTGGCTATCAAATATGATCAATGAAACTGATTTTTCATTAACAAAGAGGTGATCACGTGAATATCAATTCTACCCTCATCGGTCAAGCCATTGCTTTTGCAATCTTTGTGATGTTCTGCATGAAATTCGTGTGGCCACCACTTATTGGTGCCATCAATGAGCGTCAGCGTAAAATTGCTGAAGGCCTGAATGCCGCAGAAAAAGCAAAAGCAGATCTGGCGACCGCGGAGCAAGATGTCCAGCAGGAGCTTACTCTTGCAAAGACTAAAGCTGCTGCTCTAATCGAGCAAGCGAACAAGAGTGCCAACCAGCTTGTCGAAGATGCAAAAACGCAGGCCCAAGTGGAAGGCGAGCGCATTCGTCAACAAGCGCAAGCGTCTATCGACCAAGAAATCAATCAGGCGCGTGACTCATTACGTGCCCAAGTTGCTGAACTGGCTGTACTTGGTGCAGAAAAGATTTTGCAAGACAAAGTCGATGTGCAAAAACATGCCAGTATGCTAGACCAACTGGCGGCGAAGCTGTAACTGTGAGGATATAATGGCTGACTTATCAACCTTAGCACGACCCTACGCTAGAGCCGCGTTTGACTATGCCAATGAAAACGGGGCCGTAGACGAGTGGGAAAATTTCTTGTTTATCGCTGGTGCAATTGTCAATGACAAAGCGTTCCGTACTTGGCTAGAAAATCCAGCCGTTACGGCTGAGCATAAGTCAGCTGCTTTGGTTGATCTTTATGACTCACAAGTGGCTGGTGATAACGACTCTGCTTTTAAACAGCTATTAGGTGAGAACAAAGGTTCTCGCTACGGTAATAGTATTAGCTATCCTAAAGTATCACCAGCGCTCAATAATTTTATTAAGCAGCTGGCAGAACAAGAGCGTCTGGCGCTGCTTCCTGAAGTTTATGAGCATTATCGTCATCACAAGGCAGTAAGCTTAAAGCAGCTTGACGCATATGTGACTTCTGCTTATCCATTAACGGATGACCAACGTCAAATGATTCAAACACGTCTCGCTGCCTCGCTAAACGCTAGTGTGGTGATTCACGAATCAGTTGATCCAAGTCTATTGGCAGGTGCTACGATCAAAGTCGGTGACAAAATCATTGATGATTCGATGCGCGGCAAGTTACAACAGTTAAAAACACAGCTAACTGCCTAATGCCATTCATCAACGCAGTCATTTAATATCTGCGTGATAGTAAGAGCATTTAAGTCAGTGGGCGGGTTATCATAAATTAAAGGAAACAAGGCAATGCAACAATTGAATCCAGCGGAAATCAGTAACCTGATTAAGCAGCGTATTCAAGACCTTGATGCGGGTGCAACTGCAAAGAATGAAGGCACGATTGTCAAAGTATCTGACGGTATCGTGCAGATTCATGGTCTTGAAGATGCCATGTACGGCGAAATGATTGAGTTTGAAGGTGAAGTCTATGGAATGGCGCTTAACTTAGAGCGTGATTCTGTTGGTGCGGTAGTACTAGGTGACTTCCTAAAGTTACAAGAAGGTCAAAAAGCCTATTGTACTGGTCGCATTCTTGAAGTACCCGTAGGTCCTGAGCTGCTAGGCCGTGTTGTTGATGCTTTGGGTAATCCTATCGATGGCAAAGGTCCTATCGATGCCAAGATGACTGACAAAGTCGAAAAGATCGCCCCAGGCGTTATCGACCGTCAATCAGTAGATCAGCCAGTAATGACTGGTTATAAAGCCGTTGATACTATGATCCCAATTGGTCGTGGTCAGCGTGAGCTTATCATTGGTGACCGTCAGACGGGTAAAACCGCAATGGCTATCGATGCGATTATTGCACAGAAATCATCTGGCATTAAGTGTGTGTACGTAGCTATCGGTCAGAAACGTTCGACCATCGCCAACGTGGTACGTAAGCTTGAGCAAACTGGTGCATTAGAATATACCACGGTTGTGGTTGCATCAGCATCAGAGCCAGCAGCACTACAGTATATCGCACCGTACTCAGGTTGTACGATGGGCGAATATTTCCGTGACCGCGGCGAAGATGCTCTGATTGTCTTTGATGACTTATCAAAGCAAGCTGTTGCTTATCGTCAGATTTCACTATTGCTACGTCGTCCGCCAGGCCGTGAAGCATATCCTGGTGACGTATTCTATTTACACTCACGTTTACTTGAGCGTGCATCACGTGTAAATGCTGCTTATGTAGAAAAGTTCACTAATGGTGAAGTTGTTGGTAAAACAGGTTCTTTAACTGCATTGCCAATCATTGAGACCCAAGCTGGTGACGTTTCTGCATTCGTACCGACTAACGTAATCTCAATTACTGATGGTCAGATCTTCCTAGAGTCTAGTTTATTCGCATCAGGTCTCCGTCCAGCAGTCAACGCTGGTATTTCGGTATCTCGTGTTGGTGGTGCTGCACAGACTAAGATCATTAAGAAACTGTCTGGTGGTATCCGTACCGCACTAGCTCAGTATCGTGAACTGGCCGCATTTGCTCAGTTTGCCTCAGATCTTGATGACGCAACTCGCGAACAGCTTGATCATGGTGAGCGTGTGACTGAACTTATGAAGCAGAAGCAGTATCAGCCAATGTCTATCTCTGAGCAAGCAGCAGTTATTTATGCTTCGAATGAAGGATTTTTATCTGACGTGCCTGTTGAAAAAATTGGTTCTTTCGAAGAAGCTTACTTACGCTATATGCATGATGAGCAGAGTGAATTGATGCGTGAGATTGATGACACTGCGAACTACAACGATGATATCGCAGGTCGTTTAAAGTCAGCTCTAGAGACATTTAAACAAAATCACAGTTATTAATTTAACGGGTTAAGCCGAATTTGGTTATGGCTATCTTTGATAGCTGATAAAGTGGCGCGTTGTCTGATCATATTTTTGCCAAGATAGAGCGCCACTGTTTTAACCATTGACGGTATTAGAACGCGTAATGCACAAGATATAAAATATTACTCTGTCAGATTAATGTTGTATATTAAATGATTGTCGCTTGCGCCAATGCTTTTTAACCCTCTTATATTGGAATCATTATGGCAAGCTTAAAAGAGATACGTGCCAAAGTCACCAGTATTAAAAGCACCCAAAAAATTACTCGCGCAATGCAAATGGTTGCAGCAAGTAAAATGCGCCGTGCACAAGAGCGCATGGAAGTGGGTCGCCCGTATGCTGATAGTATGCGCCGGGTTATCTCACATTTGGTGCACGCTTCATCAGACTACAAACATCCGTATATGGTATCGCGCCCAGTCAATAAGGTTGGCTATATTGTCATTACCTCTGACCGTGGTCTAGCGGGTGGTTTGAACGTCAACCTATTTAAAGCTTTAACTAAAAGTATCCAGCAATACCAAGACCAGTCTGTACAGACTGAGTTTGCAGCTATTGGCGCTAAAGGTGTGAGTTTTTTCAAAAACTTTGGTGGTAAAGTTACCTCGGCCGTGACCGATTATGGTGATAAGCCAACGTTTGAGCAATTGAATGCACCTGTTCAGGCGATGCTTGAGGACTATAGTAACGGTAATTTAGACCGTATCTATGTGGTATATAACCAGTTTATCAATGCCATGACTCAAAAGCCGACAGTCAGTCAGTTAGTACCTCTTCCAGAGGGATCGCTTATTGATGAAGACAGCGGCATGCAGACTGAGCTTAGCTGGGATTATATCTACGAGCCTGACATCAAGACTTTGATTGATGAATTGCTTGGCCGTTATATTGAGTCGATTGTGTATCAAGCGGTAATGGAAAACATTGCCTCTGAGCAGTCGTCACGTATGGTTGCGATGAAAGCGGCTACAGATAATGCTGGTGACCTTATTAACGATTTACAGTTGGTTTATAACAAGCTGCGTCAAGCGGCGATTACTCGAGAAATCTCGGAAATCGTTGGCGGTGCTGCTGCTGTTTCATAATTGACTACACCTATATATAGAAGTTCAAGGAGAACGCAATGAGTAGCGGTCGTATTGTACAGATTATTGGCGCGGTTCTTGACGTTGAGTTCAACCGTAACGAAGTTCCTAAAATTTTTGATGCCTTGCAAGTAGACGGTACCGAAACCACCCTAGAAGTACAGCAACAGCTAGGTGATGGCATCGTACGTACTATCGCAATGGGTTCAACTGAAGGCCTAAAGCGTAACCTACCAGTTACTAACACTGGCGCACCTATTTCTGTACCTGTGGGTATTGGTACACTAGGTCGCATCATGGATGTTCTTGGTCGTCCTATCGATGAAGAAGGTCCTGTTGCTGCTGATGAAAAATGGTCTATCCATCGTGAAGCCCCAAGCTATGCAGAGCAGTCAAACAGCACTGAACTGTTAGAAACAGGCATCAAGGTTATTGATTTACTTTGCCCGTTTGCAAAAGGTGGTAAAGTTGGTCTGTTTGGCGGTGCTGGTGTTGGTAAAACCGTCAACATGATGGAATTGATCAACAACATCGCACTTAAGCACGAAGGCTTGTCAGTATTTGCTGGTGTTGGTGAACGTACTCGTGAAGGTAATGATTTCTATCACGAAATGCAAGAAGCTGGCGTTGTAAACACTGAAGACTTTAGCAAATCTAAAGTAGCAATGGTATATGGCCAGATGAATGAGCCACCGGGTAACCGTTTACGTGTTGCGCTGTCTGGTTTGACCATGGCTGAGTACTTCCGTGATACCAAAGATCCTGCTACTGGCAAAGGTCGTGACGTATTGCTGTTTGTTGATAACATCTACCGCTATACACTAGCTGGTACTGAAGTATCAGCACTACTAGGCCGTATGCCATCAGCAGTTGGTTATCAGCCAACACTAGCTGAAGAGATGGGTATGCTTCAAGAGCGTATCACCTCAACTCAGTCAGGCTCTATTACTTCAGTTCAAGCTGTTTACGTACCTGCGGATGATTTGACCGATCCATCACCTGCTACGACGTTTGCTCACTTGGATGCAACAGTTGTACTAAGCCGTGATATCGCTTCACAAGGTATCTATCCTGCGGTTGATCCATTGGATTCAACGTCACGTCAGCTAGATCCACAAGTGATCGGCGAAGAGCATTACAATGTTGCTCGTGGCGTACAGGAAATCCTACAGCGCTATAAAGAGCTTAAAGATATCATCGCAATTTTGGGTATGGATGAGTTATCAGAAGAAGATAAACTGGTTGTTTATCGCGCTCGTAAGATTCAGCGCTTCTTATCACAGCCATTCCACGTTGCTGAAATCTTTACTGGTGCACCTGGTAAATATGTACCACTACGCGATACCATTGCTAGCTTTAAAGCAATCATCGCTGGTGAATACGATGACTTGCCAGAGCAGGCATTCTATATGGCTGGTGGCATCGATGAAGTTGTTGCCAAAGCAGAAAAAATGAAATCTTCTGCAGCGTAAGTTGCTTAAGCATTGGCTAACGAGTAGATAGGCTATAATACGTTTATCTACTCATCAGTAACGCATCGCAGTTTTTACTGTTTTTTGATCGCGTTTTGATAGTAAGGAGTTAAGTATGGCAACGTTACAATGTCGCGTCGTAAGTGCTCGTGAAGAGTTGTATTCAGGCGAAATTAGCATGTTAATAGCTACGGGTACCGAAGGCGAGATTGGTGTATTGCCAGGTCACACACCGCTTATTACTTTGTTAAAACCGGGTGCGATGCGAGTGCAAACACCAGACGGTGAAGAAGAAGTGATCTATGTATCAGGCGGTGTATTAGAAGTACAGCCGAAGATGGTTACCGTATTGGCTGATACAGCCATGCGTGCACATAACCTTGATGAAAGCAAAATTGTTGAAGCACGTAAAAAGGCTGAGCAAATGCTTGTCAATCAATCGGACACTGTACAGACTAATGCAGCTTTAGCATCATTAGCAGAGTCTGTGGCACAGCTACAGACTATCCGTAAGTACAAAAACCGTGCTTAAAATTTTTGTTTGAAAGGCTAGGCTTTGTTCTTAGTCTTTCAATGATAAAAAAACAGTCCATTATGGGCTGTTTTTTTATGCCTGTTTTTAGAGTGACCATACTAAATATATGTGAATCAAAGAATATTAGACAATTTCTAAAAAGTCACTGGCGACAACAACAATATGTCGCTATATTATATGTCATAGAGAGTAAGTTTTGAGTGAGAGTAAAGCGATTAGAAGTTCCTTGAAAAGCTAATTTGGTTAGTTTACTTACCAATATTTAGACATTCAAAGAGTGATAAAACCAACTTGTCTGCTGTTATTTGCGTAAATCACGTATTTTTTGGACGTAAACTAACGTTTTAATAGGTGTAGTTTATAGGTTTTGTTAACGACTATAAGCTATAGTATAGGAAGCCGTATATTTAATAGTATACTGTGCTACCAAGTTTGTAACAGCTATACGAACATCAATTGTGCCACGTGATGGTGCTATTAATTTACCGCTCTTACTTTTACTACTTTTAAATTAGATGTATTAGAGGATATAACAATGACAACGAATGAAGAAGACAACACCCCCCGAATCTTGATTGTTGAGGATGATGAGCGTCTGGCCATGCTGACCCAAGATTACTTGGTCAAAAACGGTTTAGAAGTAGCGATTGAAACAGATGGTAATCGTGCTATTCGCCGTATCGTCAATGAGCAACCAGATTTGGTTGTACTTGATGTGATGCTTCCTGGTAGCGATGGATTAACGGTTTGTCGTGAAGTTCGCCCGCATTACCAAAATCCTATTTTGATGCTGACGGCTCGTACTGAAGATATGGATCAGGTACTAGGTCTTGAGATGGGCGCCGATGATTATGTCGCAAAACCTGCTCAGCCACGTGTCTTGCTTGCCCGTATTCGTGCATTATTACGCCGTTCAGAAAATGCACCATCAGAAGACGTGCCACAGCGTCTAGAGTTTGGTGAGTTAGTCATCGACAATGGTGGTCGTTCAGTGAATCTAGGCGATGAGCTGGTTGATTTCACCAGTGCTGAATATGACCTTTTATGGTTGCTAGCTTCTAATGCTGGTCGTATTCTATCTCGTGAAGATATTTTTGAGCGTCTACGCGGTATTGAATATGATGGTCAAGATCGTTCAATTGACGTACGTATCTCACGTATTCGTCCAAAGATTGGTGATGATCCAGAAAACCCTAAACGTATTAAAACCGTACGTAGCAAAGGTTATTTATTTGTGAAAGAAGGCAACTAATTTTCGTTCCTTTGAGCAATTACTTATTATTGATAATCGTCATATAAAAAACCAGCAACTATGCTGGTTTTTTTATGGCTAAATTTGAATTTTTGAACTTAATTATAGTGTTATGTGGTTTAATTAAACAATTATTGTAGTGACTGAGACCCTGCACATGATACAAAGTGTGCTAAGTATCAGCTCAACACAAAAAACATAATAGCTAGGATAGTTTTTACTCCATACTGTTTGATATTATTTGTTATACAGCGCTTATGTGCTGCATGATATCAGCAGTTTTTATTCATTAAGTTGGTCACGGCACGTATGTCATTAGTCTCTTCTTTAAAACACAGTATTTTTGTTCGTATCTATGCTGGACTACTCATAGTCTGTTTATGTGTGGCGTTATTTGCCCAGTTATTGATGGATACAATCAATAAAGAGCGTGTACAGTCCTATCGTGAAAATATGGCCAAGGGCGCTTTTCATCTGGTGAGCGAAGGTGTTTCTCATCAGGAGAGTGCGGAGCAGCGTGAGTACTGGCTGTCTGATGCGAGTAGTTTATTTGGCTCGAAATTCAGTATTGTGCCTATTACTGACGTGGACTTTAATGCCAGTGAATTGCGACGTTTTGAAAATGACAACACAGTCGTACGCTATGTTACTCAGCCTGTGCATGCCGATGTCTATTATCGTTTACCTGACAATAAAAATGTCCTAACGGCTAGGGTTACGCAAGTCACTGAACAGCAAGTGCGTGCAATAGCTGTATTCTTATTAGATGATTTATCTTATCACGTGACGCTGCCTGATAAACGTGCACGCTTGGCTCAGTTAGAAGAGAAGTTCTCCTTCCCATTGGAATTCAAAGCAGTTAATACGCTAGATTTGGATACCGATCAGATGGGGCGATTGCGCCGTGATGAGGTTGTTATCTCACTGCAGGATACCAATAGCAGTAAAAGCAACTCAGCTATCCAGATAGTAGTGCCTTCTGAAATCAATGATATGGCAATTTTGATTGGGCCAGTACCTTTATTTAACTGGTTTCCCCTCAATTTGATTATAAGTATGATTTTGATCAGCATGTTTTTGATCAGCTTGGGTGTATATGCATTGATTTTCCCGCTTGAACGCAAATTGCAGTTGATTCAGGTCGGTGTCAATGAAGTCAGCAAAGGTAACCTTGAAAGTCAGGTGCAAGTGATTGGGCAAGATGAAATTGCTCGTTTAGCAGCGACCTTTAATGCGATGACCTCACATATCAAACGTTTGATTGAGTCGCAGCGAGAGCTGACGCGAGCAGTGTCACATGAGTTACGTACGCCTGTGGCTCGTATTCGCTTTGCTGTCGATATGCTTGCTGATACTGATGATGAAGACTCACGCTTTATGCAGCGCGACTATATTGATGAAGATATTGAGTCGCTCAATGGTTTGATTGATGAGATTTTGACCTATGCCAAGCTTGAAGAAGGCTCGCCAAAACTAGATTTGGAGCCGGTCAATCTTAGAGAATTACTTGAGCAGATTGAGCGTGAGACCAATGCACTAGGTAAGCCAATCAAGATAGTGACCAAACTGCCGAATGCTAAAGTAACCGCCATTGCCGACCGACGCTATCTACATCGTGTTATTCAAAACCTTGCAGGCAATGCATTACGCTATGCAGAGACAACGATTGTCATTAGCGCAGGCGTCAAAAAAGGCAATGCGTTTGTGAGTGTTGAAGATGATGGTCATGGTATTCCAGAAGCAGATCGCGAAAAAGTATTTATTCCATTCTCACGCCTAGATGATAGTCGTACGCGAGCATCAGGTGGCTATGGCCTAGGATTATCTATTGTATCGCGTATTGCTTTTTGGTTTAATGGTAGTATGAAAGTCGATGAGAGCGAGCCACTTGGTGGTGCCCGATTTGTTATGACATGGCCGATTAAACCACTGACACAAATTCTGGCTGCTGACGAGTTGACGCAGGAGAAAAGTGAACGTGGTTTTGATGACAAGTGATGATAAATAAAGGCAGTATATAATGTCATAGCTACTCTTAAAGAGTAGTTGAGACATAAATTAATAGGTTATAAATTACCACCAGTCTAATTATTTTTTAGCTGTAATCATCATCAGTATGGCAGTACCAATAATGGTTTTAAAAGTAGATTTTTTGAAAGTAGAGGAGGGCAAAGGATGCCGTATTTATTTGGTGGTTTGGTAGTTTTGAACGCAATAACGCTAGGGTATTACTTATTCTTACAGCAGCCTTCGACGACTCAAACGTTAAAAGCTGCGCAAGAAAGTATTACTCAACCATTAGAGTTTACCAATAGCGCCAAGTATATCCCTCCTGTCATCGGAACTAGAGACTAGTTTTTATTCATGCAAAAACTGCAATGAAGTATTTTCTAGCTCTAGTCATTTTCAGTCTAGTCGTCTTTGTTCAATAGGTTGTTATCAGAGCCAGAGTGCTCTTCAGTATCGGCAGCGACGGTCTTATCTCCAGCAACTTTAGAAAGCAAAGGTATACGTACACAAACCTGTAGTCCACCTTCGGGATGGTTGATAGCTTCTACTGTGCCATGATGCAATCTTGCGATACGGTCTACGATAGCCAAACCTAAACCGCTACCTTGGGTGGTACGTGCAGTCTCTCCCCGTTCAAAAGGTTGCATAATACGCTCTAATTGATCCTCTGCAACGCCGTCACCACAGTCCCTTACGCATATCATTAGTTGCTCTTGTGCTTCCTGATTGACAGCACTTTCACTGACCACGTCACTATCTTCATCTTCAATAGTCTCTATAAATGTCGGCATCACAGTCGCCGATAGATAAATAGGTCCCTTGCCATAACGCTTCGAATTGTTTACCAGATTTATAATGAGGCGTTTGATAGACATGGGGCGTATAGGAACAACTTTGTGACACTCTGACTGGTAAATGAATTCCATCGGTGCAAACTGCACCATGATTTCATTAAAAATGGTATTCAAATTAGTCAGGCTCACTGGCTCATCGGAACCGTCTTTCATAAATGAGATAAACTGCTCTAAGATAGCATCCATATCTTCGATGTCGTAAATCAACCCTTCTCGAAAAAAGTCATCTGGTAGCATCTCAGCGGTCAAGCGCATACGAGTCAATGGTGTTCGCAGATCATGTGAGATACCAGCAAGCATAATTGTGCGCTCTTTTTGCGCTTGGTTTAACGTCGTAAATAGACGATTGAACGCCATATTGACTTGGCGTATCTCTGTAGGCCCTTTTTGCGTTGGTAAGGTAGTTGCGTGACCAAGGCGAATATAATTGGTTGCAGCACGCTGTAAATATCGCAATGGGCGGTTCAATTGTCGTGCCAGTAAGATAATGGTTAGCAGCGACAGAATAGGTAACCCAATGAGGAATAGCACCAACAATCCTGGACTGTACTGAGAATAATAGACCACTGGTTCACGAATCCAAAAGCTATCGTCTCGGCTGTCTTGTACCCAAAGCTGCGGTGTCGGTTTAAATTTAAAATACACCTCAACAGGCCTACCTAACTGCGCACCGATTTCGCGTTGCAACACATCAGTAAAGACACCAACAAACGCCTTATCAGACACTTCTGGAAAGTCATTCGGATTATTCACCACCACCACATGAGAATGCTGATAAATCCATCGGCGTACCTCAGGACGGTCTTTCCAGTCTTGATTGACACTGTTCATCAGCTGTAGCTCGCTCGTTAAATAGCGCGCATGGTTTTTTAGCTCTGGCAAATACAAGCTTCGCCAAAAAAACAAAATCGACAAGCCAACACTGATAAGGACAATAAAGGAGACCATCAAGGTTGTCAGCCAAGTGTTGGAATAGGAGCGTGGCAGCCAACCTTTACGACGTGGTTTTGGGTGTGAGGTGGTCATATTAATCCAACATGTTGAGAGAGGTATTTTATTAAATCGATTATTGAGCCAAACCGTTATTATACTGCTTGTAGGATGAACTCTGCTTTTTAGACTTGGTTATTATCAACTAGATGACGGTATCGAACTTGGTCAGTATATTTATCTTGCTAAGCATACTAATGTATAACTTGCACTTGGTTTCCTTGTATCGAAATTATTTGAATTCAACTATAGCATAATCCATGAAAGGTACTGACGTCGCTTTGACTTGATAAATCAGCCATAGGATTATCTAAAATGCGTGTGAGAATAGGGATAAGGTGACTTTGTATTTTACCTATTCCATATGCTGAAGACAGTCAAATTACTGATTGAAAATAAAAGGTTATGAGCAATTATGTTTTACATCGATGTGCATTTAAGCTATTGTTAATAAATAATTAAATAAGCACAGTTTATGTTTTCAATAAATAAAGACTGTGATATAATTATGCCCTTTTTGGTATACCTGCGAAAGAGAGAATTCACATGGTTGTTATTCGTTTAGCACGGGGCGGTGCCAAGAAACGCCCATTTTATCAAGTAGTTGTTGCTGATCAACGCCGCGCGCGTGACGGTCGCTATATTGAAAACATCGGCTTTTTTAACCCACTCGCTAAAGATTCAGAAGAAGCAGTGCGCCTAAACATGGAAGCGTACAACGCGTGGATCGCAAAAGGTGCACAACCTTCAGATCGCGTTGCTTCATTAGTAAAAGCTTACAACAAGTCTGTAGCACCAACTGAAGCAACTGCTTAAGTTTTCGTTACTATTACTGAGATGCTGATAGCAAAATCATGAGCATCCCTCAGTAGACTTTAGTAAATATAGCGTAACTGGTCTAACCAGGGTACGCCATTAACTGTTTATTGATTTTGATTGCGTTTATCGCTTTTGATTGAAATGTAATTATAATTTCTGTTTTAATCATTGTTAGGTTAGCCGTTATGTCATCAGTTCCAAACGCTAGTGCCCTTATGAAAATTGGTCAGCTGAAAAAGCCTTATGGTATTAAAGGCTGGCTTTGGGTCTTTAGTGATACAGATGATCGTACGGCAATATTTGACATGCATCCGTGGTGGATGAAAACTGCCACAGGCATGAAACCTTTGACTGTTAAAGCTTGGCGTGAGCAAGGAACAGGAATCGTGGCTCAATTTGAGCAAGTTCCTGATCGTAATGTTGCTGAGACCATGAACGGTGTTACCGTTTGGGTCGAACAAAACGTTTTGCCTGAAACAGCTGAAGACGAATATTATTGGTCGGATTTGGTCAGCTTGCGCGTGATGAACGAGCAAGATGAATATCTAGGCAATATCACTGAAATGTTTGAGACCGGTGCCCATGACATCATGCGTGTAGCGGCAAACTCAGACAGTTTGGATAATGAAGAGCGCCTGATTCCATGGCATAAGCAAACGGTAATGAAGGTCAATATGACTGAAAAAACAGTGCTTGTGTCTTGGCCAAGTGATTATTGATATCCGCTTTAACGATATAAGTTTCGGCTTTATTGTTAAGTGTCATCGATAATTATACCGATTCATTTAACACTTATTAACCACTACGCCAAGTAGACATCAGATGTATTTTGCCGTTATTAGTATTTTTCCTGAGATGTTTGCCACGATTCGTGATTTTGGTATCACGGGTCGGGCGGTCACTCAGGAGCAAGTGACGATAGAATGCATTAATCCACGTGATTATACCACTGATAACTATCGGCGTATTGATGAACGCCCGTATGGTGGCGGTCCTGGAATGCTGATGATGGCTGAGCCATTGTCAAAAGCTATTGAGGATGCGCGCTTACGAGCCAGTCAACATGGCTGCCGTGTCGATAGTGAGCACTGTCCGGTGATTTATATGTCGCCACAAGGGCAGACGCTCAGTGAGAGTAGTGTGGTCAGTATGACTGATTACGATGGCATGATTTTATTATGCGGTCGTTATGAAGGTATTGATGAGCGCTTACTGTCACAGTATGTCGATATGGAAGTATCACTCGGTGATTATGTCTTGACTGGTGGTGAGCTACCAGCAATGGTGCTAATGGATAGTGTGATACGTCGTCTGCCTGACATTATGGGTGATGATAAGTCAGCTGAGCAAGACTCCTTCGTTGATGGATTGCTTGATTGTCCACATTATACTAAGCCACATGATTTTGCTGGTATGGCGGTTCCTGATGTTTTACTGTCAGGTCACCATGCCAATATCGCTAAGTGGCGCTTTAGTCAGCAAGTCAGTCGCACGCAAGCGCGTCGTCCAGACTTGTGGCAAGCGTTCACACCAACGGTAGAGCAAGCAAAGTGGTTAAAAGCATTGGCAAAAGCAGAAAAAAATAAGACTTTATAAGGTTAGGATTGATAAAAAACTGTCTTATAAAGCACGGATTCGATAAACAGTTAAGAAACACAATTTTGAGCAACAATAAAACAGGTCATAGCATAGTGGCCGTTGGTTATAAACCATTTACGTTGTGTCTCACCATAAAGAGATGCGATTAATTATTACAAACAGGTGATATGCGTTAAGCCTCTATTATCTAATGTGAGGAGATAACTCTCATGAGCAACAAGCATCCATTAGTTCAGGTCATCGAAAATGCTCAATTGATTGAGCGCCCAAGCTTTGCACCCGGCGATACCGTTGTGGTTCAAGTAAAAGTACGTGAAGGTGAGCGTGAGCGTTTACAGGCTTTTGAAGGCATTGTAATTGCTAAGCGTAACCGCGGTCTAAACTCAGCGTTTACCGTACGTAAAATCTCAAGCGGTGTTGGTGTTGAGCGTGCATTCCAATTGCATTCACCAATCATTGAAAGCATTGAAGTTAAACGCCGTGGTGCTGTTCGCCGTGCGAAATTGTACTACTTACGTGAGCGTTCTGGTAAATCAGCACGTATCCGCGAAAAACTTGCTCCGCGTGCAGCTGCTCCAAAGAAAGCTGCCGCTAAGGCATAAGTTTAAGCAACTGCTTAAACTTGCTACGGTTGCTGAGCTGCTAATGAAGTGGCAAGGCAACTACGCAAAAGTAGATACAAGCCCTTATTCATAGGTTTATCATATAAATAAGCGGGCCATACCAAAAAAGACAGAACCCCAATCTATGCGAAAGCTAGGTTGGGGTTTTTGTATGTGGGGTTTTAAATGAGAGTTGAGCATGACATGTTTAGTAGGCTCTAATCTTCGTCATCAAAATTATCTATACGGCTGCTTTGGTCTTTAGATTTGCTGTACTTACGCAGTCGGATATATATCGTCTTTGTGACGATCGCAATAACTTTTTGCTGCTCGTCGACTATATCGACTTTATATTCACGAAAGACCGCATCACCATCTTTCGCCATTTCTTGAATGGTAATAATTTCGGAGCTGGCAATCTTCATGCGTGCGGTAACTTTGCTATAACCCGGCGCTATAAAATCAATATTTGAGCTTTTGTCCCACACAACATAGCTACTACCAAGTTGGTGCATGAGCATAATCATATAAAATGGATCAACCATTGAATATAAACTGCCCCCAAACTGAGTACCGACGATATTTTTGTTCAAAGCATTGAGTCCCATACTGACGACGCACAGACCTTGATCCAGACTTATATGATCGATTTTGATGCCTGCACCGACATAAGGTGCGTAGGTGTTGATGCGCAGCTTAAGCAAATGTGGTGTCAGTAATGGCATGATGCTTTGTTTAGCCCGACGTTTTAAGGTCTCAAAATTGGATGGTAGTAAACGCATGAACTTATCCTGTTATTGCTTCTAAGTTTTTCTATTTATTTTGATATAGCTGATTATCTGAAAGGTATCTGTATTGAGCATAATCATTAGGGGGTATTTATCATAAGTAAAAAACATCAAGACCGCTAGCCTTAAAGCGTAACTGACATGGATTTTCTAGAATTACTTAAAAGTTATAATAAACTATTTATTATACCTATCTTTAATATTTAGTTATGTGATGACAAATGTCTAGATACGGATAATTATCAAGAAAAAGTTCATTTATTCTAATTTAAAGCCTATATTAGGTATGTTTTTTCCTCATGGTTTTCTATTGAGTTCAATTTTACATTAAATAGAAACTTTAATTTATAGATTATAATAGTGTATTGGCTTTTTGAGTGGTTCTAAGTTCGCATTTCGAGTTCTCATGTCATACAATGGCTTGCAATTTTTAATGGACGCTTTAGTCACATTAAATGTCACTATCAAATTATCAGTTAAATTAAGCCTCAGACGACACAAGGAAATGTGATGAGTAACACTCAGATCCCTTCTTCAGGGTCTAATCAACAGCCGTCAAACCCATCCGATTACGACACAGAGTTATCAGGTAGCTATGTCGATTTGCACAAACCAAGTTCGAGTTTTGAGAGTCGTGATGATTATCTCAATCATGAATTGCAAATCATGCAGCCCAAACGCTGGCGTCCCAATTTGCCCTTTCGTGATTATCGCTTTGAGTATGAAGATACTATTCCTGCAATGGCAGCGACGATTGGTAAAGTGGTTATGGTGGGTGCGATTGCTGCAACATTTGCAGGTCCACTTGGTTTGGGCGATGCGTTTGTTTTAGAAAACGTTCGTTATGAGCTATTAATCGTTTCATTTTTTATCATCTTATTTTCAGGATTTCTACTCCCGACAGCCAACCTTGCAGGTACTCACGGCCCCCTTATTCCACTAATTCCTATTGTTGTAGCCGCTGGTGGCCATCCAATGGCATTTGGTCTGCTCATCGGTGCCTTTGGCTTGCTATTGGCAATCAGTAAAGGGGGCAGTCTGCTGGCAAATCTGACTAGTAAAGGTGTGTGCGGTGGCCTGTTGATTTACTTAGGGTTTATCGGTACTACCTCACAGGTCAAAAACCTCTTTGCATGGGCAGAAGGTATCGGCATGTCGCATATTGCCTTCTTCATTATTTTGGCCACTATTCTGCTATATGCATTACTTGAGCACTGGCAAAAACGCTGGCTTGCGGTTCCGCTAAGCTGTGTACTAGGTGGCGGACTTGCATTTGCATTGGGTGCGCCCTTTGAGTTCAAAACTGCACCAGGCTTGCCGAATATGAACCCGATGTATTGGTGGGGTGAAAATACCGGTTGGATGCTAGGATTACCGACGGTTGAAAGCTTTATTGTCGTACTGCCATTTGCTATTTTGGCCGTTGCGATGTGGTCACCAGATTTTTTAGGTCATCAGGTGTTCCAAAAAATCAGCTATCCTAAACGTACTGAAAAAGTGCTCATGGATATCGATGACACCATGACTAGTGCATCGTTTCGTCAGGTCGTCGGCTCTGTATTGGGCGGTGCTAACTTTGCATCATCGTGGGGCACGTATATTGTCCCAGCAGCGATTGCCAAACGTCCGATTCCTGCCGGTGCCTTATTGACAGCATTATTCTGTATTATCGCAGGTGTTTGGGGCTATCCAATGGATCTGGCCATCTGGCAGCCAGTGATGTGTGTGGCATTGATTGTTGGTGTGTTTATTCCACTGCTTGAAGCTGGCATGGAAATGACGCGCGAAGGAAAAACGACCCAGTCTGCCGCTATCGTGGTATTCGCGTCTGCACTGGTGAATCCGGCATTTGGTTGGTCACTCACATTGTTGCTCGATAACTTGGGCTTGATTGGCTCTAAAGAACGTAGTGCCAATTTGACTAAAATGAGCCGCTGGATCATACCAGGTATTATGTTTGTGGTACTGACAGGCGTGATGGCTATCGTTGGTATGCTGCCAGGCATTCCAGCATTGATGGCAAACTTCCGTCATTAGTAGCATCTTGCTTACCTATGAGAAAGTCAGCCTTAGAGCTGGCTTTTTTGTGGCTGCTGTTAAGCTAATATTTTCTCTGGTTTGAGTTTCAAGTAAGGTGAGTAGGAAGTATTGCATCTAGTAGATTAAGTGAGTTTGACAAAACTATTTATATTTTTGAGGATTGGTATTATAAGTATTCTTGCAAAATGCTCATTATCGCCCCATAACTAGCTATATATCAGTATCTTGAGAGCAGTAAATTCTATGGTTAATGTCTCAGAATCGAGCCCTATCGATGATAAAAAAGCCCGTCTTAAACATTTAATTCAGCGCCTACCAAATTTACCAGGTGTGTATAAAATGCTGGGAAAAAACGGTGATATCTTATACGTTGGCAAAGCTAAATCACTTAAAAGCCGCGTAAACAGCTACTTTGCAAAGACGATCGATCATCCAAAGACTCGAGCGTTAGTGGCGCGTATCCATGATATCGAAACCATTATCACGCGTAGTGAGACTGAAGCGCTGCTGCTTGAGCAAAACCTGATTAAAGAATACCGTCCACCATATAATGTGCTATTGCGTGATGATAAATCTTACCTCTATGTGTTTATCTCAGCCGACAAGCCTTATCCGAGATTGGCGTACGGTCGCGGTAAAGGCAATCATCAAAAAGGTCGATTCTTTGGACCGTTTCCATCTGCGCATGCGGCAAAAGAGACATTGGTGCTGATGCAAAAAATGTTTCAAATGCGCCAATGTACCAATACTTTCTTCAATCAACGTAAGCGCCCATGTCTTGAATATCAAATCAAACGCTGCCGCGCGCCTTGCGTGGGTCTGGTATCAGCAGAAGAGTATGCCGAGGACGTCAACAATACCATTCGTTTTTTAAAGGGTGACTCTAGTGATATTCACACCACGCTGATTGAAAAAATGGAAGCATCAGCTGAAGAGTTAGACTTTGAAAAAGCGGTATTTTATCGCGATCAGCTTTCTATGCTGCGTGAAGTGCAGGCCAAGCAAGCTGTCTATACCGTACAAGGTGAGGCTGATGTGATTGCCATTGCCAGTCAGGCAGGCATGACGTGTGTCAACGTACTGACTGTCCGTGGCGGTCGTATGCTGGGTGGTAAGAACTATTTCCCTGATGTCGACAGCAGCGAATCGCTCGCGGATAATTTATCTGCTTTTATTACTTCTTTCTATTTTCAGGTGACGGATGATTTGCCCGCAGAAATTATGCTAACTCATGAGCTTCCTGATCAAGTGGCAGTGAGCGAGGCATTGGCGACGCACTTTGGTAGCAAAGTCGTTATCAAAACCAATGTACGTGAACATCGTGCAGAGTGGTTAGATTTGGCAAAACTGAACACCAATAACGCGCTAAAAACCAAGCTGGGCGATTATTTAGAATTGCATGCGCGCTTTGGTGCATTAAAAGATGTATTGGCGGATGTCACCGATCGAACCATTGATCGGATTGAGTGTTTTGATATCTCACATACGATGGGTGAAGCGACCATTGGTAGTTGCGTGGTATTTGACCAAGGTGGCTCGCGTCGGCGTGATTATCGTCAGTATGCAATCCATGACATCGTAGGCGGTGATGACTATGCAGCGATGAAACAAGTGCTGACACGGCGTTATAAAAAGCAGCCGTTGCCAGATCTATTGCTTATTGATGGTGGTAAAGGTCAGCTTGGCATCGCCAAAGAAGTATTAACTGAGTTGGGTATTCTTGGTGATACTTTGCTCATTAGTGTGGCAAAAGGGGAAGGGCGCAAGGCTGGGCTTGAAGTATTGTACTTTATCGATCATGAGCCACTAGATCTACCAATGGATAGTAAAGCGCTGCATTTATTGATGCATATTCGTGATGAGGCACATCGTTTTGCGATTACGGCGCACCGTAAAAAGCGTGATAAGCGTCGTTCATCGTCAGTGCTAGAAGTGATACCGGGACTGGGTGAAAAGCGTCGTCGTGACCTGCTCAATCACTTTGGCGGTATGCAGCAATTGCTTGGCGCCTCCCAACAAGAGCTGTCTGGAGTGCAAGGTATTGGTCCGGTACTTGCAAAAACGGTGTATAAAGTATTACATGAGTAGCTGGATATATTAAAAAAAACGACAACAGAAGCAAATCTGTTGTCGTTTTAACGTTAGTAGTATTTAGAAGATTAAAATCTTCAATCGCTAAAAATCAAAACTTAACTGCTGGTTTGGATAGCTACGGCAGTGCTCGCAGACGCGCTCCCAACGATTAAATCGATAGCGTAAATACCAACGAACATGCACAGCTTTAGGGTAACCGCATTGAATGGCCATTAACGACCTCCATAATTATGATTAGGAATTCATAACCATGGAGACTAGACATAGACACTTATTAGCATTTACTATAAAATATATGAACCCTACCAAGGTAAATAAACTTTATTAGTATGCTAATAGCGGAGTCTAGCTCCACAGTTGTCTTATCTAAAAGTTTTTTAAGCTCAGCAATTAATTTTGCTGGGCTTTTTTAATTTTGCATATTTGGTTTCTCCTCTCTAGTCATAGATTATAAATACCGTATTAAATGGCATTAGCCTTGCTTACTTTTATAAGTCACAAATTTAAAATCTAACGCACTCTTTTCATCATGCATCTGCTCAGACGCTTCTGCCACTTCAAATTCACTTGGCAATTCAGGATAAAACGCATCACCATCGGTAATGTCGGTGTCTACATGGGTCAGTTCAATACGGTCGGTATACATCAATGCATCGCTAAAGACGCGCTCGCCGCCAATGATCCAAATAGTATCTAGATGCGCGCCATGTGCCAGACTGGCTGCTTGTGTCAAAGCATCGTCTAGGTTGTGTACCACGTAAGCATTGTCCTTTCCAACGAGGCCTTTTTGCTCAGCATAATCCAATTGGCTGCTGATGATGAAGCTAACACGTTTTGGCAAAGGCTTACTGCCCATTGATTCAAACGTCTTACGGCCCATAATGACGATGCCTTGTATGCCACCATCATTTTGTTTGGTCGTCATCTTCTTAAAGTGCTGCAAGTCTGCTGAGATATGCCACGGTAGCTCATTATCCTTACCGATACAACGGTTGCTGCTGATAGCAGCGATTTGGGCAACTTCGGTGTGGGCATAACTCATAATCTATCCTTTTTATTATCTTTTACAATTTTAAGCTTACTTAAAGTAGTCAATCAGACCAATGCTATACCGCAACTTTCGCTTTGATAGCAGGATGCGACTCATAACCCTCGACGCTAATGTCTTCGTAATTGAAGGCAAAAATATCATTAACATCAGGGTTAAGTGTCAACGTTGGCAGTGTATATAGTGAACGCGTCAACTGTAATTCAACTTGCTCGCGGTGATTTTGGTAAATATGGCAATCACCACCTGTCCAGATGAATTCGCCCACTTCTAGACCACAAATCTGCGCGACCATATGGGTAAGTAGCGCGTAGCTGGCAATATTGAACGGCACACCTAGAAATAAATCTGCTGAACGCTGATAGAGCTGGCATGACAGTTTATTGTCCGCGACAAAGAATTGAAACATGGTATGACAAGGCGGCAAGGCGACTTGATCTGCTTCTCCAGGGTTCCAACCAGACACGATTAAGCGACGTGAATTGGGGTTGGTCTTTATTTGCTCGATAACTTGGGTGATTTGATCGACACCATCAGCATGGTAATTACCGTCTTCATCTTTGGTTGCGCCATAATTGCGCCATTGATGACCATAGACAGGGCCCAAATCACCAGCAGGTCGATTAAAGCGCGCCGTCTGCTCTGCAGTAGCCCATTCATTCCAAATTCGTACGCCATTAGCTTGCAAATAATCAACGTGAGTACTACCACTTAAAAACCAAAATAGCTCATAGGCGATGGATTTAAAATGGACTTTTTTGGTAGTCAATAGCGGAAACCCTGACGCTAAGTCAAAACGCAGCTGTGCGCCAAAGTGGCTGAGCGTACCAGTGCCAGTACGATCGCCTTTCTCCGTACCTGTGGTTAAAACGTGTTTGAGCAAGTCTAAATAGCCCTGCTCGTTATTGCTGTTAATCATAAAAATGCTCGTCGGTATTGTTTAGTACACTGATTGGTATATAGCTTAATAAGCAGCTTGCTTACCCCAGTCATAGATGCCGCGTTTGTAGGCGTAGATTAATAGGATAAAGCCAATGATTATCATCGGGGCGCTTAGCATTTGCCCTTTGGTCATCCAACCTAACAGGATGAATCCTTGGTCGACGTCTGGCTGACGGAAGAACTCGATGATGAAACGGCTAATGCCATAACCCAACATGAAAATACCGGTCGCTGCCATACGAGGGCGGGGTTTTGATGAATACCACCATAAGAATAAGAACAGCAATAGACCTTCAGCAAGCGCTTCATATAATTGTGAAGGATGACGAGGCAGCAGATACTGACCATTGACTTCAGTCATCAGCTCTTGGAGTTCAGGATTGGTTTGCAATTGTTGCATATCAGCAGCAGCAGCTTGCGGGAAGTACGTCAACCAATTATAGCCGCCGTCAGACACACGGCCCCACAGCTCACCATTGATGTAGTTACCAATGCGGCCAAACAATAAGCCCGTTGGTACACATGGCACGACGAAATCCAGTACTTGGAATGGTGTCTTTTTATACTTGCGAGCGAAATATAGCATACCAAGCATGACGCCGATCAAGCCACCATGGAATGACATGCCGCCTTCCCAGACTTTGAAAAGATAGGCAGGGTTTTGTAGCAATTCACCGAACTGATAAAACAAGACGTAGCCAACACGGCCGCCTAAAATGACGCCAAGCGCACCAAAGAATACCAAGTCGGACACCATGTCGGTGGTCCAGTTATCGCGTTTGGTGCTGCGATACCAAGCTAGACCGTAAGCGGCAGCAAATGCCAGTAAATACATCAGCCCATACCAATGGACTTCAACAGGCCCAATGGCTAACGCTACAGGATCGTACTGAGGATGAATCATCATAAGGGCATCATAATATTGGTAATAAAGTGCTGACTATAATAGCAAATTTCATTCGTCGAGCATACACAATTGCTATGATGCCAATCAGTTAGCATCGAGAAGTTGAACGGTCGATACAGTGCAGAACACATAGGGTAGGAAGCAGGTAAGATGATGGAGGAAATAGGACAAATGACTGTAATCGTGAAAAGGTTTCGTGATGACTTGTCGAACAAGCGCCAATCTTGGTAGCTAGCAGCTCAGGATAAAAACGCAATTTTTAGCGTTATTGAGTGTTCACTACCAAGTGCTCATAAATAAATGCAGTTAAGTAAAAGCAGCTAGATAGCGACCAGATCTTGTACTTTGTTTTCAACCATCGTATCGCCAGCGCCTTGTGACACTACTTTGCCGCGTGATAGCACGGTGTAATTGTCAGCCAGCTCTTCTGCGAACTCATAAAACTGCTCAACCAGTACAATTGCCATGTCACCTTTGTCAGCCAAGTCACGTAGAACTCGACCAATATCTTTAATAATAGACGGTTGGATACCTTCAGTTGGCTCGTCTAAAATCAACACAGTCGGCTCAGAGGCTAAGGCGCGGGCAATGGCAAGTTGCTGCTGCTGACCACCAGACAAGTCACCACCACGACGATGTTTCATCTCATCGAGTACGGGAAAAATATCGTATAAATGTTTGGGTACGTGTTTTGCCTTGCTGCGTGAAAACTTAGCCATACCAATCAAGATATTTTCTTCTACGGTCAGTGTCGAAAAGATATCACGACCTTGAGGCACATAAGCCAATCCTGCTCGTACTCGCTGCTCGGATGACATTTTGCTAATGTCTTTATCATTGAGCAAAATCTCTCCTGATTTAATCGGTAATATCCCCATCAAACATTTGAGTAGGGTAGTCTTCCCCACGCCGTTACGACCAAGTACCACACTGCATTCGCCGATGGGCGCGGTAAGCGAGACGTCTCGTAAAATATGGCTGCCGCCGTAATATTGATTGATATCGTTAACTTGTAACATGGCTGTCTCCTAACATTCGAATCGTTTCCTAATCTCTAAATGGCATAGCAGTTTGTCAATATTATTATTTCAGCTATCAATTCAGCTATCGACCTAAATAGGACTCAATCACGGCTTCATTAGCTTGCACTTCCGCTAACGTACCTTCAGCCAAAATCGCTCCTTGTGCCAATACCGTGACTTTTTCACTGATGGCATCGATAAAAGTCATGTCATGTTCGACCACAACCAAGGTATGGTTCTTTTTGAGGCGTAGACACAGCTCGGCGGTATGTTCAGTTTCGGCATCAGTCATACCGGCCACGGGCTCATCAAGCAAAATTAGCTTGGGGCTTTGCATTAGCAGCATGCCAATCTCTAACCACTGTTTTTGCCCGTGTGAGAGCAAACCAGCGGGCTTGTTGATTTTATCGGTCAGGCGAATTTGTTGTAGGGTAGCGTCGAGGGTATCGCGAGTATCGGCATTGAGTTTATTAAATAAGCTTTTGACCACACGCTTGTCTTTCGGCGCAGCAAGTAACAGATTGTCCATCACTGTAAAATTTTCAAAGACAGTAGGTTTTTGAAACTTACGTCCAATGCCAGCTTCGGCGATTTCTTCGGTGGATAAGTTAGCAAGGTTGTGGGTTTGACCAAAAAAAACGCTGCCTTCGGTAGGGCGGGTTTTACCTGTGATGACATCCATTAATGTGGTTTTACCCGCACCGTTGGGGCCAATAATGCAGCGTAGCTCACCTTCTTCAATATAGAGTGACAGATTGTTGAGTGCTCGAAATGAATCAAACCAAACACTTAAATCTTCTAAATATAATGCAATGCCATGGCTAAAATCGACGCCTGATGGCTTTGGGTGACTGCGGCCAGTACCGCCATGATTACGTCCATACTCGTTAATAATTTGCTCAGTCGTTGACGGTTTATCATTTAGCATTATTGCTTCTCCTTTTTGAATCGATCGAACAAGCCCATAATGCCATTGGGTAAAAACAACGTCACGACGACGAACAGTCCACCTAATATCAATAGCCAAAACTCAGGGTAGGCGACCGTAAAGTAGGTTTTTACAGCATTCACCACACCAGTACCTAAGATCACGCCAATTAAGCTTCCTCTACCACCAGTCGCTACCCAGACAGCTATCTCAATTGAGTTCACTGGGTTCATCTCACTCGGATTGATAATGCCTACTTGCGGCACGTATAGCGCACCTGCGATACCAGCGATGACAGCTGACAATACCCAAGCGGATAGCTTGTACCATAACGTACGGTAGCCTAGATACTGCAAGCGATTTTCGCTGTCACGAATGGCACCTAGCACTCGTCCATAAGGTTGGTTCATCAAATGACGTAAACCCATATAAGAGACTAACAATGCTAAGGCTGTGACAAAGCACAGCATAGAGCGGGTAGAGGCAGCGGTGATGTCATAGCCGAGTAAGGTGGTAAAACCAGTAAAGCCATTGTTGCCACCGAAGCCTGTCTCATTACGGAAGAATAGCAAGGCTGCTGCATAGACCATGGCTTGAGTGATGATAGAAAAATACACCCCTTTGATTTTTGAGCGGAAGGCAAAGAAACCAAAGATAAAAGCAACTAAGCCAGGTACCAATACAACCAGTGCGACTGCCCACCAAAAGTGCTGTGTGCCAGCCCAGTACCATGGCATCTCGGTCCAACTCAAAAATCGCATAAAATCAGGAAGCGCGTCGCCTGCTGTCTCGCGTGTTAGGTACATGCCAAACGCATAACCACCTAAAGCAAAGTACAGGCCATGTCCCAAGCTTAAAATACCGGCATAGCCCCAGACGAGATCTAGCGCCAACGCCACCATCGCTAGCGCCATGATTTTGCCAATCAAGGTAATCCAGTAGGCTGAAAGGTGAAAGGCTGATGTCTCCGGCATAAGATGTAACCAAGGCAGTATTAGTAGTACGGCAAAACATAATCCAATTAAAACAGCACTACGCGGGGTATCAGACAGTAATTTGGTCAGTATCATAGAAATCTCCTTATTCGACAAAGCGGCCTTTGAGTGCAAATAAACCTTGTGGCCGTTTCTGAATAAACAGAATCACAAGAACCAACAATACAATCTTAGCCAGTACTGCACCGATACCAATCTCAAGTACCGTACCGCTCACACCAAGTCCTAAGGCAGCTAGTACAGCGCCCCATACTTGTCCGACACCGCCGACAACGACGACTAAAAAGGTATCAATGATATAGGTTTGACCCAGATCAGGACCCACGTTGCCTACTTGGGCAAGGGCACAGCCTGCCATGCCAGCAAGTCCAGAGCCCAACCCAAATGCCATCATATCGATACGTGCAGAGGGGATACCGACAGCACGTGCCATTTGGCGATTTTGGGTGACAGCTCGTATAAACAATCCAAAGCGCGTTTTGTTGAGTAAGTACACCAGTAGCGCCACGACAATAACGGTAAAACCAATAATGGCGATACGGTTATAAGGTAGTACAAGGCTGGATGACACTTGATATGCACCGCTGAGCCATGCCACGTTACTGACTTCAACGTTCTGAGCACCGAAAATCATCCGTACTAATTGCATCAAAATCAGACTGACGCCAAAGGTCGCCAGTAAGGTTTCTAGCTCCCGACCATATAATGGGCGAATCACGATACGTTCAATAATCATACCGATAACAGCGCTGACTAAAAAAGCGGCTGGAATAGCGGCAAGCAAATACCAGCCTGCCATATCTGGCATATAAGCTTGAAAGAAGTTTTGAACCATATAAGTGGTATAAGCCCCAATCATGATTAGCTCACCGTGCGCCATATTAATCACGCCAAGCAGACCAAAAGTAATAGCGAGGCCAAGCGCGGCGAGTAGTAAAATACTAGCGGTACTCATGCCAGTGAAAATATGTCCCGTCCATGTGCTGATTTCGATACGCCGTGATACGCTGGACTCCGCATCGATAAGGGCAGCTTTAAGAGTAGAGTCTAAGTTATCAGCCGCGAGTGCAGACTTGATATCGACCAGTACTTGTGGGCTATCGCTATCAGCGAGTAGGTGCACAGCTGCAATCTGAGTGGGTAGGTCGCCGTTTTTGAAATCAATACGAGCTTGTAACGCAGTTAGTGCCTTTTTGACTTTAGTATTGTCTTCATTTACCGCTGCTGCCGTAATAATGGCTGGATCTACTTGGTCAATATTATTCGCTAAAATATCGACGGCTTGTAGTCGCTGAGCGGGCTTGTCAGAAGCTAGCTTGACCTTAGCCTGTCCAAAGATGAGTGCTGAGCGTAGCGCATTGGTTAAGGTGATTTGTGATAAATCACTTGGCCAATCGTCAGTCTCTTTTTTATCAGGATAAGTAAATAGCTGATCATCTGCATTGAGTAGATACGTTTGCCCACCGTTGCCTTGATATAGCTCATCATTGGCAATGAATTCAACCAAGCTATCTAAACTCTCAACCGATCCAGGCCAGTCGCTTAACATGGTTTGGCGCTTACTAAAATCGCCAGCTACAAATTGTTGAATGGCATCGCCTGAGTTTATAGCTGCTGTCGAGGTATCTGAGGTACTGGCTTGAGTAGAAGTAGATACATTCGCAGTTGTGACCAGTGATGGCTCACTATGAGTAGTATTCGTATCATGATCATGTGCTGGGCCATCATGGTCAGCATACGCAGAAGTGGTGAAAATCGTTATAAATAATGCAGTCAGAGCAAGTAGCCGCAAAGGTATAAATATTGAAAAAATCGCAGCGTGCCTCATTAACCCGCTCGTTGATGCTTGCTGATCATTACCATTCTTAGATGATATTTGCCCTGCAAAGGGGCATAAAATGTGACGCTGCATGTGCGGCTCCCTGTTTTCCACGGTCAACAAATTCTTGGCTCTATTGCTTAGAGGACTAAGCAATAGAGATATGTATAAGACATTTAGGTATATAGCGTGTTGAAAATAAATGTGGAGAGTAGGCGTCGATTAATGCACCTGTCAGCACAAATTTATTCAGTGGACAGCCTATTTAGGAATGTACTCGCTCCAAGGCTGAGCTTGAATGACCTCTGGCGTTTTAAAAATAGTGTCAAACTGTCCATCCGCACGAATTTGTCCAATCATCACAGGCTTCCATAAATGATGATTTGTGTCATCCATTTTTAATGTGTAACCAGAAGGTGCATCAAACGTCTGACCAGCCATGCTGATACGTACTTTATCGACATCAGTAGTGCCTGCTTTTTCAACGGCTTGCTTCCACATATTGATACCGACATAGGTGGCTTCCATTGGATCATTGGTCACGACTTTTTCAGCATTCGGTAGTTTTTGGTCTAATGCATATTGCTTATAGCGTTTGGTAAATTCACTGTTGGTTGGGTTTTTGATTGACATAAAGTAGTTCCATGCCGCCAAATGACCTTGCAATAGGCTGGTGTCGATGCCACGCAGCTCTTCTTCACCGACTGAGAATGCCATGACTGGAATATCTGACGCTTTGATACCTTGGTTGGCAAGCTCACGATAGAACGGAACGTTTGAATCGCCGTTGATGGTAGAAATTACCGCTGTTTTCTTGCCCGTCGAGAATTTTTTGACATTAGATACGATGGTTTGATAATTGCTGAAACCAAATGGTGTGTACTCCTCCATAATGTCTGCATCAGCCACGCCTTTTGATTTCAAAAATGCCTTTAAAATCTGATTGGTGGTACGTGGATAGACGTAATCAGTGCCTAGCAATACGAATCGCTCTGCACCGCCGCCTTCTTCACTCATCAAGTATTCTACTGCTGGAATAGCTTGCTGATTTGGCGCCGCACCCGTGTAAAAGATATTTTCTGACTGCTCTTGTCCTTCGTACTGCACTGGATAGAACATCAGGCCATTTAACTCTTCAACTACTGGCAGTACTGATTTGCGTGATACCGATGTCCAACCACCAAAAATAACATCCACTTTATCTTGAGTTAATAACTGACGTGCTTTTTCAGCAAATAATGGCCAATCAGAGGCAGGGTCAACGACTACAGGTTCTAGCTGCTTACCCAGTACACCGCCATTGGCATTGATTTCATCAATGGTCATTAATGCGGTATCTTTTAGAGAGGTTTCGGAGATGGCCATGGTGCCAGACAATGAATGCAATATACCCACTTTGATGGTCTCGCCATCAGCAGCAGGCTCAGTCGTTGTTTCTGTGGTGGTTTCGGCTGTTGTCTCTGTCGATGTCGCAGTTTCTGCAGGTTTTTGACAGGCAGCGAGACTCAAACTACTGATGACGGCTATCGCCAATAGTGAAACGCGTGATTTGAGTTTGCTAGGAGTATTCGACTCAACAAACTGAGGGTTGGCTAAAATTGGTAACGAAAACATGGACATCTCCTAAGTAAATACAAAAGATAAAATACTGTTACTTAACAGTAATTAATAGTTCAAGTTCTATGCCAAGTTAAAAAGGCCGTTATTTGGGAAATAACAGTACAATAATTAAGAATTGTGGCGTTTTATCATTAATCTAGTGCATAGATCTTGGTAGGTTGCACCATAAAAGGGAATAAATAGATAAACCGTGCAGAATATAAAAATATGACGTTAGCTTTGATAGAGACATTTGTTGCTAAAAAGTGTCAAAAACGCTACGGTTATATCTTTGAGAGATAGTATTTTTTGATAGGAATTATCTTGCGCGCTGATCTGATAGCCAACCTTATAGAAAGAGTGCGCTGCTGCCATGATGGATTTTACTTCTAAGGAATGATGTATGAACGCACATGTAATACAGTCGTCAGTTTTAACGGACCATGGCAGCGTATTATCGCCGCTTAATAACATGGCCAGATGTCTTGCTTTGCCGCTTATGTTTGGTAGTAGTGCCATATTGGGGTTGTCTTCGGCGCAAGCGGCAACGAGCAGCGTCGAGCAAGTGACTATCTATCAAGGGCTGGCAAGCGTGACACGGGCGCTGCCCATCACAGGTAATGGTGAACAAACCGTTGTGTTTTCATGTTTGTCACCTCAAATGGACAAAGAGAGTCTAAGCGTACAAGCGGTGGGTAACGTCAATGTCGGTGAAATCAGTATTGAAGAATTGACTGGAGAGCAAGCAGCGCAATGCCAATATCAAGGTGATGCTAAGGTACAGACGCAGCAAAGTACTTTAGCCAATATCAATGCAGAATTGGAAGCAGCACGCTTAGCAAAAGCATATTTACAGAATTTGACCAAAGTCACGCAGGTCAATACGGATAGTACGATTGCTAATAATGCGCGTGATATAGAGTCTCAAGCGACCAGTATTAACCAAAGAATTTTAGAGATTCAGCAACGTCAGGCACGCGCTCAAGACGCACTTAATCAGCTTATGTCAGGCAGTGCGACATCAACCTTTAATAATGTGACACAGGTGAGTGTGCGCACGGCCAGTCGCTCGCCAAGTAATATTAAGTTGCACTACCAAGTGCGCGGCGCAGGTTGGGAGCCTGCGTATCAAGCCCGCCTAAACACAAATAGTGAGCAGTTAAGTATCACGGCCTCTGCGATTATTGCTCAGCAAACGGGTGAGAATTGGACAAACGTACCTGTGACGCTCAGTACCGTGAACCCCAACCAGAGTACGACAGGGCAACTGCCATATGTGCAGCGTCTGTCATTATATGAAGAGAATCAAGATGCTAAGGTTAGGCGTGAGTCACCTATGATGGATGCTGCTCCTATTATGATGGTAGAAGCGGCTTATACCAAAGGAGGAGCAGCAGCGCCTATGGCACCGCTACCGAATTTCACCGTCAGTAGTCAAAATAAAAATGGCATCATCGAGTATCGCTTACCGCAGCTGGTTAGTATTCCAAGTGATGGCAGACGTGTGCGTACAGTGATTGGAGAGCAGGATGGTAGCAGTAAGCTATGGATTCGCAGCACACCAAGCGTCGAGACTGCCGCCTACTGGTATGCATCAGCGCCATTTCTAACACCAGACTGGGTCGATGGTTCGCTACAGCTGTACCGTGATGACAACTATGTAGGTCAATCACGTTATAGCTACCAAATGCTAAAAGAGCAGGGGATTGGGTTTGGTAGTGATCCAAATATGATGGTCAAAGAGCTGACCAATGAAGACAAGCAAGGTGAGAAAGGTGTGCTAAACCGTACGCAAACAATAACGACCACCAACGCCTATCAATTTACCAATCAGCATAATCGCAGTGTACGCTTGCAGGTGTTGGGCAGTGAGCCTATCAGTCGCGACGACAGTCTGAAGGTTACGGTCACTCATACGCCACCTGTAACCGAACGAGATTGGAATGACAACCAAGGCATAGTAGCATGGGCGTTCGATTTACCAAGTAAGCAGTCACAAGTGATACGCTCAACGTCTCAGGTTAGCTATCCCGCCAATAAACTGTTGGCTGGCAATCAATAAGTAAAACCTCAAACGATGCTCTTTATTTTTGCTAAAAAGTATTGGTATAACAGAAGATTATTATAAAAGGAATGCTATGTGTATCGTCGCCATTGCTTGGCAGTTATTTGATGAGCTGCCATTGGTATTATTGTCCAATCGTGATGAGTTTCTGGAGCGTCCAACGGAGTCGCTACATCAATGGTCTGATCAGCCTATTTATGCTGGACGTGATAAGCAAAGCGGAGGCACGTGGCTAGGTATTCATCAAGAAAAGAAGACAGGTTTTTTTGAGCAAAACGGACGCTGGGCTGCAGTATTAAACTTTCGTGATGGCGTGCAGGCAGGAACAGACGAACGTTCGCGCGGTGCGCTCGTGACTGACTTTTTGACAAGTACTATTAGCCCGATGGATTTTGCCCGAAAGATTGCTCTGCAGGATTACGCTGGGTTTAATCTTATTATTGGTGATACAGCACAAGCCGTCATCGTTAATAATCGCGGTCATGCGCCCACGCCATTATATGCAGGTTTGCATGTGCTTTCTAACGGTCAGCCAGAAGACAGCTGGTTTAAGACGGAAAAACTGCGAGGACGATTGCGCCAAGAGGTATTGCCGCTCATTGCTGAAAATAGTGCACCAGAGTACTGGAATGAGGCAGCTCTCGATGTGTTATCTGACAATACGCCAGCGCCAGCAGATAAGCTGCCTGATACTGGCGTGGCGTTTGAGGTGGAGCAGATGCTGTCTTCTGTTTATATTGAACCAGTGGCTTTTGGCAATACAGAAAAAAATATACCCACTTATGGGACTCGTACCCAAAGTATTTTGACGTTGCGCAAAGAGGGCGATACGGGCGAAAAATTCACCGCGAATATTACCAGTCGAGAGTTTGATCATCACTCAAAATAACTGAAAATAATAGCTGGAAAACAATAGTTGTAAACCAATAAAAAACACCCTCGGTAATCGCTAAAATTCTAGCCATTACCGAGGGTGTTTTTTATTACATTATAAATTGAGCGATTTATTACACTATTAAATGATTTTCTTGTTCGGGAATAATCAGTTCTTGCTTTAAGGGAAGCTCGCGCACCAGTTCTTGCAAGGCACGGCGATAAACGCCTCGTTTAAAATGAATCACTTGTCCGAGTGGATACCAGTAACTGACCCATTGCCAATGGTCAAATTCTGGTTTTCCTTCATCAAAGCGAATATGTTGAGTGTTTGCCTCATCTAAGCGCAGCAAAAACCATTTTTGTTTTTGCCCAATACACAAAGGGTGTTGTCCATGTCGCACATAGCGTTTTGGCAAACGATAACGCAACCAATCTTGCGTCACTGCCAATAAGTCTACATGACGCGGATGTAGGCCGACCTCTTCCCAGAGCTCGCGATACATCGCATCCATCGGCGTCTCTCCGCGGTCGATACCGCCTTGCGGAAACTGCCAAGCGTTGTGACCAATACGTTTTGCCCACAGAACCTGCCCTTGTGTATTTGCCAAGATGATGCCGACATTGGCGCGAAAGCCGTCTGCATCTATCATGACTAAACCTTTTTAATTTATTTAAAATAGCTTATCTCAATCTAAAACCATGACGAAAATCATAATTATTATAAGGTGATTGTTGTCGATATTAGGTCAAAATAAGATTCATTACCGTTATTAAACCAAGAAACAAGCAAAATGTGTAACAGTATTTTGCTATAAAATGTTTCACGAGTTTAGCTGTTTAAAATCAAGTAGTTATAAATAGACTTTTGTAAGTTTATTTAAAGGATATTACGGCAGGGGTAAGTTTCAGTAATGACGGTAATATAAGTGTATTGGTATTAATTTACGACTCAAAAAATATCGTTATCAATAGACCATGCAGTAAAGCAGCTAGACTAGCTACAAATGACTAAGGTCATGGCAATAGCCAACGACAGTTAACGACAATGGGGATATAAAATCTTGCTTTGGCTTATGCTACACTAGCAACGTGATATAACTACCCATACAGTATTAAGGCAACGGGTATTATTAAAAATAAAAAGCAGAGAACCTGCTAATTGAAATCTAATAATTGAAATAAGGAAAAGGCAAAATGTCAGAGTCAAAAGCAAGTGTTACGTGGCAAGAAAACAAAGCATTTATGGGCGTGTCACCGTCAGGACATAATGTACAGATCGATGCCGATAAAGAAAAAGGCGCCAGTCCAATGGAGCTTATTCTATTAGGGCTTGGTGGTTGTGCTAGCTATGATGTGGTAGAGATTTTACAAAAATCACGCCAAGCAGTGACAGATGTACGTTGTGAGCTAACCGCACAACGTGCTGAAACCGTACCAGCGGTATATACCGATATTCATATGCATTTCGTGGTGACGGGTCAAGATGTCAAAGAAAAACAAGTCGAAAAAGCCATCCATTTATCAGCAGAAAAATACTGCTCAGCCAGCAGAATGTTGGTACAGGGCGGCGTGAACGTCACTCATGATTTTGAAGTTGTAGCAGGATAGAGGCGAATATATTAATGAATGCACTTTTGGAGTTGGTCTCTAATACCGCAGCATCTGCCATTTCGGCAATGGTGGTGGCAAGCTTACTACCATGGTTAGTATCAATCGTTGCAAAAGCATCTGGCGGTTTTAAGCTCAGAAATAACGCACATCCTCGAGATTTTTTTCAGCATGCGACAGGGGTTGCAGCACGTGCTAATGCGGCACAGCAAAACAGCTATGAGACGTTGCCTATATTTTTGGCGGCTGTCCTAACGGCGATGCTGTTCTTCGTTCCGCAGGCGATTATCAATGTATTGGCTTGGCTATATGTGCTGATTCGTATTGGCTTTTGTGTGGCTTATATCACCAATTTGTCAGCTTTTCGCTCGATACTTTGGGCGTTATCGATGGCTTGTTCTTTGATGCTATTTTATTTAGCGATTCGAGTAAGTGTATAATACTTGAGAACTGATTCTTATAGGGTCTAGGGTGTATCATCAATCAGCACATTAATACATTTAGTGGTCTTAAAATGGCTAAATTTTGCTAAACATCGTCAGTAATTTTGCCAATATGTTCATATTAACGGCAATTTCTTCCTTGTTTATCTATAATTTTTCTCATTTTAAGCCTCACAATCTAATTGATGACACGCCCTAGATCAACCAAATATGAGCAGGTGATTATTGTTGTATGCTAAATTGTAGCGCACTGATAATCACCGCTTTATTTTTCTCTCGTTTGATAGCATCCCATAAGACTCTTGCTTCGCTATAGCCTTTGATGAGCATCGCGAGCCATTGCTTATAGCGACCGACCAATATCACTTCAGTTTTAGCCCGACCTTCCAAAAATTTTATCTGATGGGTGACCATCGCTTCCCACGACAACGTTGCCGCACTTAGCATGGCATCATCTGAACCGCAATCCACACGAGCAACCAAATCTGGACGGGTAACCGCGCCGCGACCTAACATCAAATGTTTTGTACCTGCTTGCGTCATACAGTTCTTTGCATGTTCTGCGTTCCATATCTCACCATTGGCAATCACTGGAATATCAAGCGCGTTAAAACTTTGAATCTTGTCCCAATAGGCTGGTGGCTTATAGCCTTGGGTTTTGGTTCGTGCATGAATGGTCAGCCAATCAGTACCACTATCGTTAATCGCGCCACGAATATCATCCATTCTACTGGTATCGGTGTAGCCTAAACGTATCTTGGCCGATACTGGAATATCGGCAGGTACTGCTTGACGCACCGCGCTGATAATCTGATACATGGTTTCGGGTTCATCCAGTAATACTGAACCACCACGATGGCTGTTTACCGTTTTAGCAGGGCAACCAAAATTGATATCAATGGCAGGTGCACCAAGCTCAGCAGCATAAGCAGCATTGTCTGCCATAAGTTGCGCTTCGCTGCCTAAAAGTTGCAAATGAATCGGTGTGCCACAGGTAGTTTTGGCATCATGACGCAATTCTGGCACGTATTTGTAAAACACATGTGCTGGCAAAACGTGCTGAGTCACCCGAATAAACTCGCTCACCGACCAGTCATAGGGACGACCTAAATCTGCCGCAATTTGCGTGAGAATTTGTCGCATTAATGGATCGGTCAAGCCTTCCATTGGCGCAAGTAAGCGGACGGGGTTGGCAAATAACTGACGGATGGTGTTTTGACGTGCTTGAAGTTGCTGACTATTATTCATGCTTGTTGTTCACTACTAAAAGGTTGCTATAACGAAAGATAGAATGAAGCTCGAGATTGGCAGAGATGGAGGAAAATTAAGTCTTACCAAAAATCACTTTTTTACCTGTCTGCAATCCTGATATCAAGTCTTTAATATTATGAATGTCTAAGTTGGTCTGGGCACGCGTGCAAGCAACGTATAGTAAGCGCAACTCTTCAGGGCTTATTTTGACGGCATTAGTGGTGACATCATAATAAAAGTCATCGTCCAACTGTACTTTTCCCCATTCGAGCCCTTTGGCTTTGTGAGCAGTTGAGATGACATAGTCCGCATTTTCGATACTGGTCAAGCTATTGACCGCTTGACTCAATACGTTGGTACCATGATCGTCGACCAATTTCACCAGAGTTTTGAGATCGCTGCCTTCATTGGTTTCGGCGTATTCTTGCACATCGCCCCAATTATAAAAGTATGCCAGTTCAGGCACGCCATAAGCAGACTTGCCATTTTTTAAGTTTTCGGCGGCCTGACAGAATTTTAGCATGCGATCGGTATCGGCTTGCAGCGCCACTCTATGACCGAGTTTGAGTCCAGTCAATAATTGCGCCATCGCAGCGGCATTGGTGCGACATAGAATAGCGTCTTTTTTACTGTGCACCATGCCTTTGTCAGTAGAGGACTGTTTATTAGGATTACCCTTAAGCGGCACATCTTCTTGCAATGCCTTGAGCAGTGTATTGGCAACTTCTGCAATTGGCTCACCAAAGCGAAAAGACTGCGTCAATAAGGTTTGCGGCAGTGGCAGTTTTTTCATGGCATTGACCGCACCGCGCCACTCGTAAATCTGCTGATGCGCATCGCCCACATAGATTACCTGTCTCGGTTGCTGAGTCAAAATCCCCATCATCAATGGATCTGCATCTTGCGCTTCATCAAACAAAATAAAATCTGCTGGAATGCTTGGTTTTGATAATGCCCACAGCTTCAGATAAATATCATGCCCGATGCCAGCAGGATGACGTGCATCAATCGATTGTAGCCAACGATGCTCTACGGCAGGGTAGAGCATCTCACGCAATTGCTCTGCATCTGAGTCATCGAGCCAACTTGGAAACAATATATGTCTGGGTGCAGGGTAGCTGGCATGCGTACTACAAAAATTGCTCACGGCATCACTGACGAAGCGCGATAATCGAGCTGGCGTGAGCGTAATATATTTGTTTATACCATCCATTTGCCGACGTACTTGGACGGGTTGCAAGCCCAAATCATCGCCAAGCCGCTTGGGGGAGAATCTTGGCAAGGACAGTTTGGCTGTGATATCACGTGCGACATGACGATAGGCAAGCGAGTGAAAGGTGCGACATTCCACATGCGGTGGAAACTTTGAACGAGCATCATTGGCAATCGTTTTGTTAAAGGCTAAATATAAGCCGCGTCCACGCAGGCGCTCACCGATGAGCTTTAACGTCGTGGTTTTACCAGCACCCGCATAAGCCACCACTTTGAATGACTTGTGATCCATCGCCATATTGAGCGCATTTAATTGCTCGTCAGTGGGATCGCTCATATAAGCTGGCATAGATGCGGACATAACAAAGTTACCTAAAAGAGTAAAACATGGTCAAAAATGATGGGGGTAAAAAAAGCCACTGCATAGACAATGGCTGATTAGTGATAATATAGTCAAAAGATGTATCGACGATTACTTGAGGCTTAAGTAGCCATATTAACAGATTAGCACGTTGGCCTGTTTTGAATTAACTGGTAAGTTCATTCTTTGTGCGAGGCCGTCTTAGCAGCTAGAGCAGCGCTAGGCTCTTCTTTGATTAAGATTTTGGCTAAAAACAAACCAAGCTCAAACAATAACCACATCGGAATCGCTAGCATCAGCATCGATACGCCATCAGGCGGTGTGACAACTGCTGCCACGGCAAAACAACCGACAATGATATAGCGGCGCTTATCTTCTAGACTTTGAATGGAGACAATGCCAGTCAATATCAATAGCAAGGTGACGACTGGAATCTCAAAAGTTAAGCCAAATACCATAAACAGTTTGAGTGCAAAGCTTAGATAACTGTCGATGTCTGTCATCGGTAGGACGTTTTGCGGGGCAAACATGATAAAGAACTTTAGCACCCCTTTGAGTACGATGAAGTAGGCAAACGCTACGCCAGAATAAAATAAGAATATCGAAGATAATAGTACTGGAATCGCGATTTTCTTTTCTTTTTTATATAAACCTGGCGCTACAAACGACCAGATCTGATACAAAATATAAGGCATGGCAAAGAATGCAGCGACAAAGACAGTCAGGCGTATCGGCGCCATAAAATTGGAGGTGATGTCTGTCGCAATCATGGTTGAATTGGCTGGCAGTTGTGCAACTAGTGGGTCTGACAATAGGTTGTATAGCTCGCGTGAAAATCCGACTAGCGCCAAGAATATGACCAGTACAGCAACAGATATCTTGATTAAGTGTCTACGTAACTCAATCAAATGCTCTGTGATAGGCATATCAGCCACAGCGCTTAGCGCATCTGTAGACTCATTTTTATCCACTGCATCGGTCATTGCTTCTTTGTCTGAACTAGCGGCTTTTTCTTGGCGGCTTTTTTTGCGTTTGAATAATCCCATCAATCAGACTCCTGTTTATTGTCAGAAGTTTGCGTGCTTACAGGACTATTTAATAAAACATCGGCTTTATAATTCGGTAAGTAGGGGGGCATAGGCAGACGTCGAGCTTTGTCATAAGCACCAAGACGGAACCACATATTTTCCCAAGGTTTGGTTGTGATGTTTTGAATGACTTGAGGAATACCATCTTGGGGTGTCCTGCCTGTGGAAGAGCCGTGCAAACTATCGTCTGCTTCTAATGGCTGCTTAGTATCTGCTAGTGTCGTATTTTGCCCATAGGCGTAATCGAATTCTTTAGGCGTGACGGACTGCCTTTTTTGTTCACTACTATTTTGCTCACTATTATTTTCATCAGCTCTGCCATGTGCAGCCTTACCGACAGTATCATGCGCTGCATTGAATTGTTGGTTTTGAGCGTTTTCAAACTCTTTCATATTGCCACGCATTTCTGCTAGCTCGCGTTTCATATCCGACTCAGTCTGGCGAATTTTGGCCAGCTCTTTTTGCATTTGCTGCCGTGTTTCAGCCAAGTCTAATTCAGCCTCTATTTCAGACTGTAAAGTAGAAACCGTGCGGCGAATTTTGGCATACCATTGCCCAGCCGTCCGTGCTGCCTGAGGCAGTTTTTCTGGACCCAGAACAATCAAGGCGATTATGCCAAAGAGGAGTAATTCGGAAAACCCAATATCAAACATAATGGTTGAATGTCACTATCTAGGAACTACAGGCTGGCGAAGTGCTATAGGCATTATACGTTGTGCTTATCGTCAGTTGGGGCTGCGTTGATATCGCTATTATTGACGTTGTCAGTAGCTGAGCGCTCTGTGGTACGGGTATTGTTATCATGATCAAGGACGGCGTGCTTTTTAGCATGCTCTGTATTTTCGTCTTTGACCGCTTCTTTGAAGCCTTTAACTGCGCCGCCTAAATCTTTGCCAGCATTTCTCAGTTTAGAGGTGCCAAATACGACGACCACCACAACCAATAGTATCAGCCAATGCGTAATAGAAAAACTGCCCATAAAGCTATCCTCATGTCTTGGTTTTCAGTCTGTATATGAATAATTTATATTTATAGCTTTGCGTTTATCACATAGCAATATAGCAAACAAAAAGTATCGACATATAATGCGACGTTAAAAGAGCTATATTATAACCTGCAGTTGTGACAAAAGGGTGAAATCGCAAAATAATCAAACAGAGGAGCTGATTATTTTACGATTTCACAAGCTGTCTTCACTAGATTGATTTTACAATATCACAAATTATCTTGAAGCCTTTTCCTCAATGCCCGAGAGTCCAAAGCGACGACCTAACTCGTTTAACACAGCGTCCGATTCAATATCGAACCATGCCAGTCCAACCAACGTATGAAACCAGACATCAGCCACTTCATAAATGAGCTCATGACGTGCCTCATCATATTGCGCTTTGTCTAGGCTTTCGTCGCAACTGGCAAAGTCTTTGGCAGCGATGATGCTTTCGGTACTTTCTTCACCGACTTTTTCTAGTATTTTATTCAACCCTTTAGCGTATAGGCTTGCCACATAAGAGCTATCAGCATCTGCTTGCTTGCGTTCAGCCAATACATTATCAAGCTGCTGCAAAATAGATGCGCTTTCTGTTTGGCTCTTATTATTCGCGACTGTGCCAACTGCATCAGCTTCATTATCTTGATGAGGAGCACTCGTTGCATCTGTATGGTAGATATCAGCAGGATCTTTTAGTACTTTATCAACGGTTTCCCACTCAGGCGTTTGTCCAGATAAATCTAAACGCTGATAAAAACAAGACTCTCTACCAGTGTGGCAAGCGATACCGCCAGCTTGGGTGACGCTCAGTACAATCACATCTGCATCACAGTCCAAGCGAATATCGTGGACGGTTTGCGTATGACCTGACGACTCGCCTTTGTGCCATAATTTGGCACGTGAGCGCGAAAAATAAACGGCCGTCTGCGTTTGTGCAGTCAGTTGTAGCGCTTCCGCATTCATCCATGCCATCATCAAAATACGCCCAGACTTATGGTCTTGAGCAATCGCAGGAATCAAACCATCATCATTAAATTTTATGGCAGCCAGCCAAGCAGGTAAAGTCATAGTATATCTGTCATCTTGTAAGTATGAAGTAAGGAATGGTCAATGCATCAAGCGTGCTCACTCTCTTGATATGGTGAGCGAAGAAGCTGCTTAAGCAAAGACAGTATTTTAAGAAAAACAATATTAAAGATTAACTAAGTGTGGGTATAGCGCTTCTTTTAAAGTGTTATTGAGCGCAGTCACTTTATTTAGCCGGAAGTCGTAACTGAGAAAATGCAGTCGTGCTTTAGCCACTGTTTCACCCGTATGCATCCGAGTGGCTTTTATAACCATATTGCCGCCGTTATCATACAACGGCTCGACGCCTATCTCAAACAGGAGTTGGTCACGCAATCGTACACGACTATCAATGTTTAACTGTAACTCATCAATAATTAAGCCTTGATAGTCGGCATTGATCTCTTTAATACCTTTGGAGTGCAAGAATCGCGCGCGCGCTTCAGTCACCAATGCTGTCAATGATTCAAGTGTCAGATGCTGGCCTATATCTACCTCAGTATGACGTACACGCATGACTGTTTCAAAGACAAATAAATCGTTATCAAAGTCCAACTCTTTTCTTGGCACATTATTTCCTAGTTTGACGGCAGGTGATGAGTTCTGCTGAGCTTGATATAGATTGGTAACATCGTAACGATGCCGACCGTATGATATACGGCTAATAAGTGTGATAAGTAGTCTTGTATTATTAGCGCCTAAACTATACCAATACTCACTCTCTACTTAAGCACAGCTTAAGCTGACATTCAATCTATTTGCAGAGGATTTCCCTGTTTTATTGGTGTTTTTATGAGAAAGGCTAGCAGTCGGTTCATACTCGTTATCTACTATGATGGTTTACTGGGGCATGATTAAAACTTTCCTTGGCAAAACAGCGTGCTATCTGCTAAAATACGGCCTCCCACCTCAAGGCAAATAGAGGTTTAGTGGTTGTTTTTAAAGCCACTATTCGTTATGTACTATTTGACGACCAGGTTCTATCAAAGACAAAGAGGCAAATCATCATGAAAGTTAAGATGAAAACCAGAAGCGGTGCAGCTAAACGCTTCAAAAAAACAGCAAACGGCTTCAAGCGTAAGCAAGCAAACAAAAGCCATATCTTGACCAAGAAATCAGCTAAGCGTATTCGCCAGTTGCGCGGTCTTAAGATGGTGGACAAGTCTGACGAAGCAGCAGTTCGTCGTATGTGCCCATACATCTAATAGCCTATCGTCATATACATTTAATCAAGCGCTATTCAATTAATAGCCACTTAATTAAAAATATTTGACCTTGCAATCTGATAACGATGTCTACTATTCGATGACATCGTGATTCGTTTAATAATGATTAAAAATATCTTGGAGTAATTTATGGCCCGTGTAAAACGTGGTGTACAGGCGAATCGTCGTCACAAAAAAATCCTAAAACGCGCAAAAGGCTACTACGGTGCCCGTTCACGTGTTTATCGTGTAGCGGTACAAGCAGTGACCAAAGCTGGTCAATATGCTTATCGTGACCGTCGCAACAAAAAACGTACCTTCCGTCGTCTTTGGATTGCACGTATCAATGCTGGTGCACGCTTAAACGGTTTGAGCTATAGCCGCTTTATCAATGGCATGAAAAAAGCTAACATCGCAATCGATCGTCGCGTACTTGCTGACATCGCTATGCATGATGCAGCGACTTTCACTGCATTGGTTGAAAAAGCAAAAGCGGAACTAGCATAAATATTAGCCTATCTAAATGAATAGAACTAATATTGATTAATAGTACGATATTAATAAAAGCTACCGCTGGTCGGTGGCTTTTTTTATATTAAAATATTTTAGAGCTGACTCTATTTGCACTATCCGAATTCAGAAAAATTTCGTTTGATGTGCAATTAAATTTTTCGTTGTCTAAATATTCAAGCCATTCATATTATTAGCCTTTATTTTAAAATGAATGGGTAAATGGTTTGCAATATTTGGTCAAACCCCTACAATTACCAATCACTATTATTAATAGTCCGTTTAAATCAGGAATAATGCGTCTTATGACTACCCCTGCTGCTATCAACGATTTGTCGGCGCTACCGACCTTATCCTCAGAGCTCAGTGAGCTGAATGAAGCTCAACTGACTGAGTTTGCGAGTGCTGCTGAAGCATTGGTTTTACAGATTACTGATGCGCGTGAGTTGCAAGATTTGCGTGTGCAGTTGACAGGTAAAAAGAGCCCGTTAACTGGCTGGTCAAAGCAAATGGGTAAACTCAGTGCTGATGACAAAAAAACCTACGGTGGCTGGTTACATCAAGTCCGTAGCCGTATTCAGCAAGCATTGACTGATCAGCAACAACAGTTGGAAGTGGCCGCATTAAATGCCAAGCTTGAAGCAGAAAGTATCGATATTACGTTACCTGCTCGTGGTGGTCAAAAAGGTCATTTGCATCCAGTAACGATGATTACTCAGCGCATGCAGCAGTATTTTATTCAAGCAGGCTTCAATGTCGCGACTGGCCCTGAAGTTGAGAGTGATTACTATAATTTTGAAGCATTGAATATTCCGTCGCACCATCCAGCACGTGCGATGCATGATACATTCTATTTTGATGCGCATTACTTGCTGCGTACACATACCAGTCCTGTGCAAATTCGCACGATGGAAAAGAACGAACCACCCATTCGCATTATTTGCCCAGGTCGCGTCTATCGCAATGATTCAGATCAAACCCACTCGCCGATGTTTCATCAGTTAGAGGGGCTTATGGTTACTGAGTCGAGCACTTTTGCTGAGCTAAAGGGCTTGATTAGTGAGTTTTTAGAAGCATTTTTTGCCAAAGAACTGACCGTTCGTTTCCGCCCATCATTTTTCCCATTTACTGAGCCCTCTGCTGAAGTAGATATCTTAGATGACAATGGCAAATGGCTCGAGGTCATGGGCTGCGGTATGGTACATCCACAAGTACTAACCAACTGCGGCATTGATGCTGAAAAGTATACTGGCTTTGCATTTGGCATGGGTATCGAGCGCTTTGCGATGCTGTATTACGGTATTGACGATTTACGTCTGTTTTTCCAAAATGACGTGCGCTTCTTAAAGCAATTTGGCTAGAGTTTTCCTTATGCTTATATAGTCAGTTCAAGATAATTTAGATTCAAGGAAGGTGAGTGAAAGTGCTACAAATTGTAGACTGAGCGAGCCTGACGCTGTATCTAGTTTATATAGGATTTACTATAGCAAGTTAATTCGCCAAGCTTTACTCCAACACTTTATTATAAAATTCTGATCCGAGATATTTATGAAAATTAGCGAACAGTGGCTACGTCAATGGGTAAACCCCACGAATACCAGCGAACAGTTGGCCGAACAGTTAACCATGGCAGGGCTAGAGATTGATGATCGCTATGCGGTTGCTCGTGCTTTTAGTGGTGTGGTCATCGGTGAAGTCATCAGTGTTGAGCAACATCCAGACGCTGATAAACTGCGAGTCACGCAGGTAAATATCGGTGAAGCTGAGCTGCTACAAATTGTATGCGGCGCACCTAATGTCACCGTCGGTATGAAAGCACCGGTTGCCATCGTCGGGGCAGTACTCCCAAGCGATGATAAGAAAGGCTTTAAAATTAAAAACGGTAACCTACGCGGCGTGGCCTCTAACGGTATGCTTTGTGGTGCTTCCGAAATTGATTTAACAGATAGTATAGACGGTTTGCTTGAATTACCTGCAGATGCGCCGATTGGCACAGATATCCGTGAATATCTAGGCTTAGACAATCAGATATTGGATATCTCTATCACGCCAAACCGTGGTGATTGCTTTAGTGTACGTGGTATTGCACGCGAAATATCAGTCATCAACGACTTACCAATGCAAATGCCAACCATCGCTGAATACATCACCATTACTGAAAATGGTGCAACGCCAAGCGTTACAGTAAATGCAGTTGAAGCGTGTCCACGCTACTTATTACAATCGATTAGCAATATTGATCGTAGTATTGAGACACCAAAGTGGATGCAAGATGCCCTCGTTCAATCAGGACTACGCTCACACAACTTCTTGGTTGATGTGACCAACTATGTATTGATGGAGTTGGGTCAGCCGCTACATGCTTTTGATGCAGATAAGATTGAGGGCAATATCGTTGTTCGTTTGGCACAGCCTGCAGAAACCATTACTTTACTCAATGAGCAAACCATTACTTTAACGGGTGATGAGCTCGTGATTGCCGATGATAAAGGCGCATTGGCACTTGCTGGTATCATGGGTGGTCAGCGTAGTAGCGTTACTGATAGCACGACCAATATCGTTGTAGAAAGTGCTTTCTTTGGTCAGCTTGCTATCGCTGCTCGCGCACGCCGCTTTGGTCTACATACTGATGCGTCGCAACGTTTTGAGCGTGGAGTAGATTTTGAGTTACCAGAGCTCGCATTGGCACGCGCTTGTGATTTGATTATTAGCGTCACTGGCGGCCAAGCGGGCCCTATCGTAAAAGCTGAGAGTAGTGAGCATTTACCAGCACGTGCGCCAATTACTTTGCCAATCGCGAAAGTACGTGATGTTATTGGGATCGATATTGAGCCGCTAGAAATGGTACGTATCTTAACTCAGTTAGGGTTTGAGGTTGAGCAACAAGCAGATGCTTTAGTCTGTAAGCCACCGTCTTATCGCTTTGATATGAGTATCAAGGAAGATCTCATCGAAGAGATAGCCCGTATTTATGGCTATGACAATATCCCAAGCGTCCTGCCGCACTTGCAAGTCAGCATGGATTATGATGATACCGCAGACTTGACTCATGAGATGAAGCTGGCGTTGGTCGATACCGGTTATATGGAAGCGATCAGCTTTAGCTTTAGTGATGCAAAAATAGAATCGTTGCTCGATGACGAAGCACTGGGAGAAGTGTTGGCACTGGCCAATCCTATCTCTAGTGATTTAGCCGTTATGCGCCGTACCTTACTGTCAAGTCTATTGCCATGTGTGCAATATAACTTGAATCGTCAGCAACCACGTGTACGTTTTTTTGAAACAGGCCTTAGCTTTGTCGGCCAGAGTATCAGCGAATTAGTACAGACCCCAAGTATTGCTTTGGTCGCAGTCGGTAATGTGTGGGATGAGCAAGCCTATCAAAATCGTGCTTTAGATTTTTATGACCTCAAACATGATATCGAGCAGTTATTACCTGCGCAAATAGAGGGTGCTCGTATCCGTTATGAGCGCAGTGGACTAAACTTTTTGCATCCTGGTCAAAGCGCTAAATTATATATCGATGATCAGTACGTTGGTTGGCTTGGCCAGTTGCATCCTAATACCGCAAAACAGTTAGACCTACCAGCTACTTGGGTTGCGCAGTTGTCGCTTGCACCATTACTGACTGTCGCTCGTGAGCAGCATGCCATCAGCACACCTAGCAAGTTCCCACAAGTACGCCGCGATATTGCCATCCTAGTCGATAGCGACACTAGTTTGCAGACACTAGAAACCACAATTCGTGCTGCTGCAGGTGAGCTATTGAGGGATCTGTGGTTATTTGATGTTTATCAAGGTGATAAAGTACCAGAAGGTCAGCGCTCACTGGCATTTGCACTAGTATGGCAAGACAGCAGCCAGACTTTGTCTGATGACGTGATAAAAACGTCTACTGATAAGGTTGTGCAAGCGCTAACAGAACAGCATTCTGCGCAGTTACGCGATAGCTAGTATTTAATATAGACAGTAAGCAATGCTCTGTAGCTTTTCTACTTATAAGGCTACGGGGCATTGCTATTAATAGAAAGCCCTAAAATATGTTAAGTAGTTATTAATAAAGGACTTTCATGCGCTTTTTATTAAAAAAACGTCCAAAAACCTTTATAATAGCTAACATTAACCCTCATACCGCTAAACCATGATATTCGACATCACGACATAGCATAGGAGTTGTACTGTGAGCACCTTAACCAAATCTGACATGATCGAGCATTTGATGAGTCACCTTAACCTAACACGCCAAGAAGGTCGCTGTTTGGTTGAGCACTTTTTTGATGAGTTGTCAGAGAGTTTGATTGATGGCAAAGAGGTCAAGCTTTCAGGCTTTGGCAATTTCGAGCTTAAAGATAAAAACAGCCGACCAGGCCGTAATCCAAAAACAGGGGAGCCCGTTGCGGTATCAGCACGCCGTGTGGTTACCTTTAAAACAGGACAGAAATTTCGCCAACAGGTTGATGAGCGTCTATTTGATGCCTAATCTAGATGTTTGTATTGATGATGACGGCTTAAGTTTTGATATTTAGGTCGTCGATTGATACTCGTTATATAGTCTAGGTATGTAAGCTATAAGTTAAGCATGTTGATGTGCTTAAACTATATATGAGTAGCAATATCAGTGAACATTACAGTATTAGCTTGTTATACATCATAAATAACAGGCACAAAAAAAGAGAGCTAATGCTCTCTTTTTTTACTACAGTATATTCATCGTATAAACGATAAAATTACTGAGCTGGTTCTTCAACAACAACTTCGTCAGCAGCGTCAACAGCTGGAGTTTCGCTAGCTACATCCATGCTAGTAGTTGCTTCGCCGTCTACAGGAACTTCAGCGTCCATTTCGTCAGTAGCAGTTGCAGCTTGAGCATCAGCGATGTCAGCTTCAGCGCCAGCAACAGCAGCGTCAGCATCAGCAGTTACTTCGCCTTCAGCAGCCGCTTCGTCTAGTTCTGCAGAAGCGTCTTGCACTTCTTCTGATGCGTCAGATAAATCTTCAGCAGCGTTTTCTTTGCTGCTGTCACAGGCAGTTAGGCCCATAGTTGCAGTCATGATACCAGCTAGAGCAAGTAATTTAAGTTTCATAGTGTTTTCTCCGGAAAAATGAAATGATCAATAGCAGCAACATGGGTTGAAATCCGAGATTTCTCAGTATTCAACGACTTCCAGTTACAGCTACTCAGCTTGCACGCATTCTATATGTTTTCTATCTAAATGGAAATAGTCCGTACAATTAAGTAACAATAAAATTGTAAGTTTAATTTTACTTCGTATATTGATTATAATTCTTAACACCCTGTTGGATATTAAAAGAAATATAATCAATGGCATCAGATTGTTTTTAAAGAAGTTTTTTAAATATTAACTTCTAAATTTACTTGCAATAATTTACTGCTTTCACGATGATTAATCAGTAAATAAATGTAACGTTTGATGTAATGTGAGTAAATTAGAGAGGTGTTATCTATCGAAAGGCCTATTCAGGCTATTATTTTTAATATAATAGGCTAAAGCACCAAGATAAAAAGCAGTATTGGCCGTAATATTATATGAATAACTATCAATACGAGCAGCAGTACCTATCGTATGTTTGAGGAATAAAATTATGAAATGGCAAGGTCGACGTGGTAGTTCAAACGTACGCACCAGTAGTGGTGGCGGTGGAAAGATGGTCGGTGGTGGTATCGGTGGTATTATCATTGCTGGTATCTTATGGCTAGTATTTGGGGTAAATCCAATGACAGCTTTGCAGACAGGTCAAGCTGTTACTGGCGGTGGAAGTAGTGAAACCTCTACTGAAATTGCAACCAGTACGGATCGGGATACACAGTTTGTAAAAGTAGTACTGGCTGACACAGAAGAAGTGTGGCATCAAATATTCAATGAAGCAGGTAGTACCTATAAAGAGCCTTCATTGATTTTGTTCAATGGTCAAGTGAGCTCGGCATGTGGTAGCGCTAGCTCTGCGACAGGTCCGTTTTATTGCCCAGCAGATCAGACTGTTTATTTAGATAAATCATTTTTTGTAGAAATGAGTCAAAATCTTGGTATTACAGGTGATAAGCAAGGCTCTAGTGAGGAAGGTAACGAAGGCAAAGCGGGTGATTTTGCTCAAGCTTATGTCATTGCGCATGAGGTTGGTCACCATGTGCAGACGTTGCTAGGTATCAGTCAGCAAGTCAACGAGGCCCGTCAGCAAGTCACGCGCGCAGAAGCCAATAAGCTGTCAGTGCTACAAGAGTTGCAGGCAGATTGTTTCGCAGGTGTTTGGGCGCAGCGTAACCAAGAGCGCGTACAGTTTTTGGAAGCGGGCGATATCGATGAAGCCATCAATGCAGCCAGTCAAATCGGTGATGATCGTTTAGCGAAGGCCAGTGGCGGAGCAGTTGTACCTGATAACTTTACTCATGGTACCAGTCAGCAGCGTGTGCAATGGTTTACTCGTGGTTTAGATAGTGGTAGCGTACAGTCTTGTGATACGTTTAGCGGAGCGTTATAAGCATATCGTAGATCACGATAAGCGAATTTATTTTCAACTCATGAGTTAGACACAAAAAAGCCTGCAATTGATTGCAGGCTTTTTTGTGTCAGCTAAGATTCTATCAAGGTAATATTCAGCCTTGATAAGATCAATTAGCGAGTTTGGTCAAGAATATAAGCACCAGCACCACCTACAGCAGCACCACCAAGTGCGCCACGAGCGATATCTTTGCTGTCGCCGTTACTTTTAAGAACAGCACCTGCAGCAGCGCCAACAGCAGCACCTTTAGCAGTGTTGCTCAAGCCACTGCTATATCCGTTAGTTGCACAGCCGCCCATGATAAGAGCAGAGCTAGTAAGGGCAGTCATCGCAATAGTTTTAGCAAATTTCATAATATCACCTGTTAAGTTATCAAGTTGGTTGATCATAATCAAAACACGATATTTGCATTGTCCAAGTATTTTGGTACTGATATAAAGTATCAAGATACTTGGGCAATAGTCTTAAAATAACCTATTATGTTATCGCAAGACATATCATGGTCTGTATTAATAAAGACTGCATTAAATGTATCAAAAATTGATACTGCTGTCGATTTGTGTAGCAGAGTATGCCTATACTAACCCAACTAATAATTTTTGCGCGTAGTAAAAGCGCTATTCTTTGCAAATATCCTGTAAAGGATGTTTCTCCACTGTGTCCTTGATGGATATTTTTCAGGAAGTTATGGCACTTGCATAGACAGTAGGTCGGTAGGTAGTAGGTCGGTTGAGACTGCTGATTGCAGTCTTTAGTCTTATTAGTCTTAAAAACAAAAAAGACCGCTCGAAAGCAGTCTTTTTTATTTAAGCTAAATGTTTGCTTACTATGTTAAAGCAACTCGGAACTAGCATTAGTTCTGTGATTTACGCTTCATTTGCTCAAAGAATTCATCATTGGTCTTCGCTTCTTTTAGGCGATCCAATAAGAATTCAGTCGCTTGTACACCATCCATCGGTTGTAGCAATTTACGTAAAATCCAAACTTTGCGCAATTTATCTTCATCAAGCAGACGCTCTTCGCGACGAGTGCCAGATTTTTTGATATTAATCGCAGGGAAGACACGTTTTTCAGCCAAGTCGCGTTCAAGCGTAATCTCTTGGTTACCTGTACCTTTGAATTCTTCAAAGATAACGCTGTCCATTTTACTACCAGTATCGATAAGAGCACTGGCAATAATGGTCAAACTACCACCTTCTTCAACATTACGGGCAGCACCAAAGAAGCGTTTTGGACGTTCTAGCGCATTGGCATCCAGACCACCTGTCAACACTTTGCCTGACGATGGTATGACCGTGTTATACGCACGCGCTAGACGGGTAATAGAATCCAATAAGATAACCACATCTTGCTTGTGTTCGACCAAACGCTTGGCTTTTTCGATGACCATTTCAGCCACTTGAACATGGCGCTGTGGTGGCTCATCAAAAGTAGAGGCAACCACTTCGCCGCGTACCGTACGTACCATCTCAGTGACTTCTTCTGGGCGCTCATCGATCAATAGTACGATGAGATAACACTCAGGATTATTACGGGTAATTGACTGCGCGATAGTTTGTAGCAGCATCGTTTTACCAGCTTTTGGCGGTGCAACGATAATAGAGCGCTGACCTTTACCGATCGGTGCGATTAGGTCGATGATACGACCCGTCAAATCTTCGGTGGTACCATTACCCAGCTCGAGCTTTAATTGTTCAGTTGGGAATAGTGGGGTTAAGTTCTCAAAGATAAGCTTATGACGTGAGCGATCTGGCGTATCAAAGTTGATTTCGCCGACCTTTAGTAGCGCAAAATAACGCTCAGAATCTTTTGGTGGACGAATCGTACCAGCGATACTGTCACCCGTCTTTAGGCTAAAGCGGCGAATTTGGCTAGGGCTGACGTAGATATCATCAGGACCCGCTAAATAAGAGCCTTCTGATGAGCGTAAAAAGCCAAAACCATCAGGAAGAACCTCAAGAACGCCGTCACCATAAATGGCTTCACCGTTACGGGCATGGGTTTTGAGGATAGCAAAGATGATGTCTTGTTTACGGCTACGTGCCATATTATCAAGACCCATTTCTTTTGCGATAGCCAATAGCTCAGCGATTGATTTTTTCTTTAATTCAGTAAGATTCATAGATAGGTCATTAGCAAGTGATCAGATGAGAGATGCCATTAGCAGCACAAGTCACGACATTGATTAAAACAACGATAATATGGCGATAGAGGGTGCGTGCACAGAGCTAGGATTTATGTAGTTGGGTATTACGTGTCAGCTTATGTACGAATTGCAGTCGTTTGGTGCAAGGTAATAAGAAATAAATATAAAGAAGGCTACATAAGAGTCTGCGTCAAAAACTCAATATCAGTAATTGTGTTTAGTCATTTCGTTCAGCAATGGTGTTTATAACGACGATTGTGTTTTTGTTGATAAACACGAGGAGAATAGCGATAAGACACTTATGAAAACAATTAGTTTTCTGTTGTCAGCAGACTATACGGTCTTCACAATGGCATTGTCAATAAATTTTGCCAAAAAAGTCATATAATCGAGTCTTTTGCATAAAAAATAAGCAAAAAAGCCACTATCTTAGTCAGATAATGGCTTCTTCTATTACATTGCAGTTTTTGACATATGCTTGGCTAGCACAAGCTTATAGATGCTTGTCTAGTACTTTTGCCAATTCAGCTTTTGGCTGTAGACCCATGACTGAATCAACTTTTTCGCCACCTTTGAATACAAATAGGGTTGGGATGTTGCGAATACCGAAACGGCTAGCCGCTTGTGGGTTGCTATCAACATCTACCTTAACAATTTTGATTTTGCCTTGGTAGTCAGCAGCTAAATCTTCTAAAATAGGAGCGATGGCTTTACAAGGACCACACCAAGCGGCCCAAAAGTCTACCAATACTGGTACGTCTGACTCTAGTACGTCTTTATCAAAGTCGGCATCGGTGGTGTGGAAAATAAGATCTGACATAGTTTTCTCTCTTGTTTTATTATTTCTATCGTCATACATTACAGAATATCTTGGTTAGATAGTAGCGTGATGAGTGACCAAAGAATCGTTTAGAAGTGGTGAAAATGTGCCATTATATTAACATGTTTGCTCAAACTTGACAGATGCAGGCTGGTTAAATTGTTTAACAATTGCGATTAGCACAATAAATCGACACACAATCATATAGATTATATTTTGCTTGCCAGTTAATTCTGCCATTTGTATTTTTGATTGAATGATTGCCACTGTTTAACATGTCTGACGTATCTCCTTTATACTTGAAATCGCTATCAGTCTCACATTTCAGTCCATAAATAAGTCTGTTTTTTACCTTTACGCCCTAATATAAGTAGCCCATTTTTATGCTTTTTACTGATGAAGAAGTCAACGCTCTTAATGCTCAAGAAAATGCCCGTCCGCTTGAGTTTTTTCAAGCATTTGCACGAGATATTACTGTCTATGAAGACGATGATATTTGGATAGTGGATAAACCCGTAGGGCTATTAAGTGTTAATGGTAAAACGCTGAATGTGAGCTTGCTGGCAAGGCTTGAGCGCGTTAATCCAGCAGTTAAGTTGATTCATCGTCTGGATATGGACACCTCAGGCTTGCTCATTTTTGCAAAAAATGCGGCAGCACAGACCCATATCAGTAAGCAGTTTATTGAACGTTTGCCACAGAAAAAGTATCAAGCCCGTGTCTTTGGACAGTGGGAAAGTGTTGGCGCAACTGGCAAGATATCAGTGCCAGTACGCTACGAGCCTGCGACCAAACCACGCCACATCGTCGACCACGATTGGTCAAAGCATGCGTTAACTATGTATGAAATATTGGCTCATGAAGAGTGTAATGGTCATGCAGTGACACGAGTGATGCTAAAGCCGGTTACCGGTCGTAGCCATCAACTACGTGTCCATATGGTGCATGTTGATCACGTGATGATTGGCGACCCTATTTATGCTGAAGGGACTGCGTTAGAGATTGCTCCAAGGCTCAATCTGCATGCACAACACTTACGTCTAAAGCATCCCGTATTGGGTGCATGGATGGACTGGGAAAGCCCAAGCCCTTTTTAACCAAGTTTTTTAGATAAATCATGCAAAAACAAGGACGGTATTATGCTTGATATCATAGCAGCAAAGCAGGCGGCAAAGCGGGCAGTGAAGAGACGCTTTCAATCTAAAAAGGCGCGCTTAGACACGCCAGTAGATTATGAAGTGCTTATCATCGGCGCAGGAATTGCTGGTATAGGTATGGCTTGTCGATTGCAGCAGCAAAAACACAAAGGGCTGTTTGGTCATAAAAGCCCAAATCAATGTAAACGTCAAACATCAAAACAGCAGCAGAAAAGCTCGCAGCGGTTTGCGATTTTAGAAAAACGTGCAGATTTGGGTGGTACATGGGATTTATTTACTTACCCCGGCATTCGCTCCGACTCTGATGCATTGACGTTTGGCTACAGTTTTAGGCCGTGGTTGAACCACAGGATTTTGGCAAAAGGTGGGGACATTAAGCGTTATATTGCTGATACGGCGCAGGAGTTTGGTATCACTGAGCATATTCGTTATCAGCATGAGGTACAGCAGCTTTCTTGGTCAAGTAGCAGCCAACGATGGACAGCCATGGTAAAAAACCACGTTAGCGGTGAAGTGTTTACTCTAACAGCCAAGTTCGTCGTCGGTGCCACTGGTTATTACGATTATGAGCAAGGTTATAAGCCTCATTTTGATCAAGAAGAAACGTTTGAAGGCCGTATAGTCCATCCGCAGCATTGGCATAATGTGGACTATCAAGATAAAAAGGTAGTCATCATCGGGAGCGGTGCGACGGCGATGACGTTGCTGCCAGCGTTAGTAGATGAGGAAGCTGAGCAATGCGCACAACACGTCACTATGCTGCAGCGTTCACCCACTTATGTGGCGAGCGTGCCAGGCGATGATTATGCACTGGATTGGCTGTCGGGCAAGTTTTCACCTTTATCAAAAGAGCAGGCCTATACGGTATTACGTACCCGCAATGTCTTAATACAACAAGGTACTTACCGAGCGGCTATAGTTGCCCCTAAATTTATGAAAGCGCTATTAAAGCGCGGCGTCAAAACAGAACTAAAAGGCAGCGATGTCGATGTGACGCATTTTGTACCCGATTATAATCCTTGGGACCAACGGATATGTGCCGTACCAGACAGTGATTTATTCAAAGCGTTACAAGGTAAACGCGCAGCAGTAGTGACTGACCAAATAAGCCATTTTACGAAGACAGGTATTATGCTCAACTCTGGCAAACATCTCGATGCAGATGTCATCGTGACAGCGACAGGGCTAAAGATACAAATGCTGGGTGGTGCAAAAGTATATATCGATGGAGAGGCAGTAGATATCGGTACACGCATGACTTATAAAGCAGTCATGGTTGAAAGTGTGCCCAATATGGCAGTGCTGTTCGGCTACACCAACGCCTCATGGACACTAAAGATTGATTTGGCTTGTCAGTATGTGATGCGACTGCTTGGATATATGAATAAGCATGGCTATCAAGCAGTATTAGCAACAGCGCAGAGTGAGCATGGCACCGCCCACACCCAATCAGAGACTGTGATGGGCGCGTTATCCTCAGGATATGTCAATCGCGCTCAACACGAGCTACCCAAGCAAGGAGATATCTATCCTTGGCGGGTCACAAATAATTATCTCAGCGACCGAATAGTGCTCAAACACCGTAAAATAAAGGACGTTTGGCTACGATTCAGTCGTGAGCTTTGATGAGTAATAGTTCTTTAATGCGTACTGATAAAATCCGCGACTTGTTTGCTTAGCATCTGCCACAGCGTTTCTTGTGCGCTTTTACTGCCCCAAGCGTTGTGCGGGCTAAAGATGACACGTGGATGGTTCTTTAAGCTCAATAGCGGGTCATTATTAGCAATAGGTTCTTGTTCAAACACATCACTGGCATAACCAATGATTTGCTCGTTATTAATCGCATCGGTCAGTGCTTGGCTATCGACGATACCACCACGAGCGACATTGACGATGAGCGGCTGTTTGGTCATTTTTGCTAAAGTATCTGCATTAATAAGGTGCTGAGTTTGCGCATTTAATGGGCAATGCAAGCTTAGAACATCGGACTGAGCAAGTACGTCCTCAAATGCTGTGTAGTCATCATTACGTGGCGCACGTCCTTGCTGTTCTGCCCACAATACATTCATACCAAAGGCACGCGCGATTTCGGTGACGCGTTTACCGATAGTGCCAACCCCAATAATACCTAGCGTTTTATCTTCCAAATCTATCAGCGGAATATCAAGCAGGCAAAAATCACCTTTCGCTTGCCACGTCCCATCAGAGACTTTTTGATGATAGTGAATGCCTGCGCGCATTGCATTTAGCATGAGCATAAATGTGTGTTCGGGTACGCTTTTGACCGCATAACCAGCAACATTAAAAAGTGCAACACTGTGCTTTTCACAGGCTTCTTGGTCAACGTTATTCATACCAGTGGCAGTCAGTTGAATGAGCTTGAGCTTGGGCAGCTTGCTTATTACTTCAGCGTTAATCTGAACTTTATTGGTAATGATAATATCGGCGTCTTTACAGCGCTCTAAAATAACGGAAGTATCTTTTGGGGCATCGTTATAAGTGACGTAGTCGCTGATGCCTGTTGGGGCAGGTAAGTCGATACCCTCAGAAAAAGTACCTTTGTCTAAAAAAACCGCTTGCATGGTTACTCCTTATCGAATGGTTATTTTAAAGTTAGTTTTAATGATTATCGAGATAATGTAGCATGTTGCCTTGGACAATCAAAAGCGGTTGATTAAAAACATGTTATTAAAGCGAGGATCAGAAGCAGTAATCAAAAATAATGCGTGGAAAATTGAAGCTGACCTACTGAGTGACTATGAGTCAAAACTGCGAGGTATCAGTTATAAATGAGCTGTCTGGTGCTTAACGTTTTTAACATGAGAGATAAAACGATAAAAAACCCTTACGCCATAATTGATGTAAGGGTTTTTTATAAGGGTTTCGCCGTGGCTGTTTTTTATAAATAATATGCTATAGCGAAAAACGCTTGCGCAATTTGCCAATAAAACTACGCACGCGATTGCTTAAATCAATACGAATATCATTTTCAGGGTCGTGCTCTACTTCGTGACGTTTGACCAACTCAGGGCTGGCTTTGAGATTGCTATGATGGCGGAACGCGCGGTTGACGCTAATCTCTAGTAGGCTGGCACGCATCGGTTTTGGTAAGCAGCGATATACCTGACCTTTGTTAATAAGATCAATCAATAAACTGGCATCTTGAAATTGTGTTTGTACTAACACCACTAGGTGCGGTGCATCTTGCTTTAAGGTGAAGATAATAGGAGCGATATTCTCACCGGCAACATTAATATCTGTGATACAAACACCGATATCATAGTTCGCAAGATAATCGTAGGCAGTTTCTAAACTGGTTGCATGTAGTACTTTGTAGCTGTTTGAAAACTGCTTGCGAATTTGCTCAATCAACTCGTCGTTCTCATCTATGACCAACAGTGTTTGCTTATTATCTGAGCTGTCGATTTGATCTGCATTTTCATCAGGGTTGTACGTCAAAGCAATTTCGGTGGCGCGGCCAACAACTGATTGAAGCTCTTCAGATTTACACGGTTTGGTCAAATAACGATAAATTTCACCGTCGTTAATAGAGCCAATAATAGCGTTCAGATCGGCATACCCAGTAAGCAGAATACGCATGGTCGATGGTGACACTTCTTTGACTTCTCGTAATATGTCAACACCAACACGCTCAGGCATACGTTGGTCGCTGACGGCCACGTGCACGTGGTTATTTTTGATGTAATCAATATATTCGTTGGGGTCAGTGGTGATAAAAACATCATGACTTTTGCGAAAGAGCAGTTTCATTGAGCGTAAAATACGTTTTTCATCATCGATAAACGCAATTTTTGGTTTAGGTTCAGTACTTAGAGCAGACGGCTGTATATTGTCTTCAATCTCATTCATATTCGTATCCTTACGATGAATAGTAGGGGCTAAATTATAGGTATTGTTCCTTTTATCAGTGCAGCTCGGTTATGCGCTGCACTGACAATATAATTAATGCTTCGCTTATGCTTACATATTTTGTTCTGTTAAATTATTATCGATGGGTAAGGTTAGGGTAAACACCGTGCCAACGCCTTCGGTTGATGTGGCTTGAATCGCACCATTATGTTGTTCCATAATTTGCTGACTGATAGCCATACCAAGGCCAGTACCTTCACCTGCTGCTTTTGTGGTAAAGAACGGCTCAAAGATTTGATCCAATACGGACTGGCTCATGCCTTTACCGTTATCGCTGACCTCAATATAAACGTTGATATCATCAGTGTAGGTACGCACTTCTATTTTGTCATCAGGATTGCCGTCCATTGCTTGCGAGGCATTGTTCAATAGGTTGACCAGTACCTGATTGATTTGCGATGGTGAGCATTTGATTTCAGGCGTTGGGCCAAAGTTGGTGACAATGTCTTGATGTCTAATAGAGTTACCAGCGATTTTTAGCGAAGATTCTATACATTCACGAACATCGATCGTTTTGACTTTTGACTCATCAAGACGCGCAAAATTACGCAAATTGAGTACCATTTCGGTAATCTGTTCGACACCAAATAGGGAGTCTTTGATCAGCTCTTTGAGCTCATCTGATAAGTCATCTTCTTCGATTTCATCAGAGGCACGAACGATATCTGCCAATAATTTCTCGATTTCAGTGGTAGGCACTGCTTCATTAGTATTAAGTGTCTTTAACCCTTGCACCAAACTAATCAAATCTTCATATTGTGCTGTCAATTGTCCGATGATTTCGAGGTTGTTCTGCACATAGGATAAAGGTGTGTTTACTTCATGAGCAACGCCTGCGACCATCTGACCGAGCGTGGCCATTTTTTCAGAACGTATCAATTGCAATTGTGAGTTCTTTAGCTCTTTTAAGGTGTCTTGCAACTCAGCAGTGCGTTCTTCGACTTTTACCTCTAGCTGTTGATTGATATTGGCAAGCTTACCTTCATTAGACTGAATACGATGGAGTAGCTCATTAATAGAGTGGTTAACTAGACCAATCTCATTACGTCCACCCGCAAATTTGACCTCGCTGAGCTTATTGTATTGCTTATCATCAATCAGTTTTTCAGCGAGAGAGATTTTGTCTGTGGTCTCTTTCAATGGTTTAAATGCCAAGAATGTCAGCATGAAATAGATCAGCACAACGGTGATAAGTAGCGCTAACATAATTGATCTGATCAGATTTTTGCTTAAGTTATCTGCAATGGCATTGACGGCAGAGTCGGGCTGTACCACGATGAGTTTCCAGTAGGTTTCAGGAATCTGGAAAACATACGCCTGACTACCATTATAATAGTTGTCATTGGTCAACTCGAAATTCTGCAATAGGCGACTGTCCATCGTACTTTGATGGTTTTCACTGGCATTCACATAAGCTGCATAATTGATAAGCTCAGAGCTACTAACAGCAGTTGACTCTGTTTTATTAAGTGTCGCAATGATTTGTTGGGCTTCTGGAGAGATTTTCGCCGCAACTTGTTTGATGATATCGCTATGCTGAGTATCTAAAAAATCTAAGATAGGTTGCCAAGCAGGGTCCGAATCAATCACTTGCTTAATATCAAGCGGTGTACCAGTGTCTTCATCGATATAGTTTAGGCTTTCGGGGTTGGATGAGGCGATGACCTTATTGCTATTATCAAGCAATAGAATATAGCCTGAACCTGAGCTTTCACTCAGATTGACGATGTTTTCTTGTAATTGATTGAGTGTAAAGTTGACTGTGCTCACACCCCAAAACTGATTGTCACGATCGATGGCCACGCCGCAGCTCATGGCAAGCTCGCCTTTGGTCTGAGTTGGGCTCACATCAGCCCAAATACAACCGTCAGGATTGAGGGCTCTTACCTTATTAAACCAGTCTTGTTTATAGTAAGGATTAGCAGGATTTGGATCGGTTAGTATGGCTCGGTAATCACCATCTTGGCGTACCATCAAAAATGGATGAGTAGCTGCACCCTCACCAAGCGCACCAATGTCAGGCCAAATGCCACCACTGCCTAGCAAGCTATAGTCTCGCTTATCAAAAGCATTGGCAGTACTGGCTTGCAAAATATTTTCTTGTAGTGGTAGTGTCTGGGCACTTTGCTGTAGCTGCAACGCACTACGCATCACGCGATTGACATCTGAGGAGATACTATTGACTGCCGTATTACCTCGTTGAGCCACTAGTTTTCCGGACTCAAGTCGGATTTTTTCATAACCTTCTTTTTCGACAATATAGACGACAACGGCAAGAACAACGGCAAAAGCAAGAAACAAAATAACGGTCACTTGGGTACTGACTTGGTTGAGCAAGCCAACTTTTTTGGAGGCACTCATAAATGTATTCATCCTTGAATTATATAAAGTACGAAAAATACCAACAGCAGTATTTTGGGTAGAAAAAGAGCTGTGATTATTAAAGCGTGTCCTCAATCTGAATATCAAATGTCGAATGGGCTAAAAGAAAAGGTCAAGCGAATAGCTTTAAGGCTTAACTGTTATGTTTCTTTAAAAGTTAAGTGTCTATAAAAGCAGTGATATTCGTACAGTTTTGAACAAAACTAGTTTTAGATATTAGGCCACTAGATATTTTTGTTAATAATAAATATGAATAATCAACGTAACAAAAAAGACATCTATTTTCATAAAGTAACAGTATAGAAACAATTTTATGATGTAAATGTTTTTTATATACTTGCGAGTCGTTATCTTATTGTTTTATATGACCAACTTATGCTTAGCATTGACATAATCTTGCATGAATCTGCTCTTGAAAAGTCAACTTAACGCACTCATCTATCCGCTAACGTTATATAATGGTCGGCTAAACGGCTGGCTTGATTGATGTTGTGGCACTTCGTTTATGTTTTTTTGACATTTAACGGTGTGAACAACCTTATTTAGCGGTTGTTAGCCGCCATTGCTGTTTTCTAAGCTATCTATCTAATTTCTTACTACCTGAGTACAAAAGACATCGCCCTATGACTATCTCTATCGCTTCATTGCACAGTACTGAATTCGCCGTTGGTCAACGTTATTTATCTGATACGGAGTCTGAGCTTGGCTTGGGTGTGGTCATCGATGTTGACGACCGATGTGTGCATATCTTATTCCCGCAAAGCGAAGAGACGCGCGTCTATGCCAAAAACTCTGCGCCACTATCGCGCGTGGTGTTCAAAGCTGGTGACAGCATTTATGACCAAGATGGCAAATGCTATACGGTAAATGCTGTCGATGAAGTGATGGGTGTGCTCAAATATAGTGTCGATGAACACGAGCGCGGCATCATGGAGACTCGTCTCGCTGCCAACATCACGCTTGCCAAGCCGCTTGAGCGCCTGCTCGCTGGTCGTATCGAACGTGGTGATTGGTATGAGCTGCGTCAAGATATCTTGCGTATGCAATCAGCGCTGGCTGGTCATCCACTCAAAGGTTTGATGGGTGCGCGTGTCGATATCATTGAGCATCAGCTCTATATCGCTCATGAAGTTGGTAAGCGTATCGCGCCGCGTGTATTGCTTGCTGATGAAGTTGGCCTAGGTAAAACCATTGAAGCGGGCTTAATTATTCATCAGCAGCTATTGACTGGCAAGGCTGAGCGCGTACTTATACTTGTACCAGACAGTCTACAATACCAGTGGATGATTGAGCTGCGCCGTCGTTTTAATCTAAACTTTGCCTTGTTTGACTTGGTGCGTACGGCAGCGATTAAAGAGCACGATCCTGAACAAAATGTCTTTGCAACCGAGCAATGTATCATCGCTGGTATGGATCTATTGCTTGACCATCCTGACTTGTATGATCAAGCGATGGATGCAGGGTTTGATTTATTGGTCGTCGATGAGGCGCATCATCTGCATTGGGATGAGGCACAAGGCGGCAACGATAAATATGACTTGATTGCTGACTTTGCAGAAGAGACGGCAGGCGTCATGCTATTGACAGCGACACCTGAGCAGCTTGGTGCACAGAGTCACTTTGCGCGTTTGCGCTTGCTTGATCCGGATCGTTTTGATGATTTAGATGAGTTTATTGATGGTCAAGCCGCTTTTGCCGAGACGGCATCGGTCGCTGGTGTACTGATAGAAGATAAGCCATTGAGTGACGGACAAATCGCTGCTTTGAGTAGCTTGCTCACGCTCGGTGCTGATGAGTTGGCAGGGATTAATGACGACGAAAAACTACGTACCTATGCACTTAACGAGCTGCTAGATCGTCATGGTACTGGTCGTATCCTGTTCCGTAATACCCGTGAGAGTGTCAAAGGGTTTTATGGTCGTAGTAGCCAGCCTTATCCACTGCCATTACCTGATGCATGGGTAAACAGCTATCAAACCACGGGTAAATTGCGTGAGCAGCTATGGGGCGAAGAGAATCAACCTGATGGTGGCTGGCTAGAAGATGACCCACGTGTGTCTTGGTTGGTTGATATCCTGCGCGGCGAACTCAAACATCAAAAAGTACTACTGATTGCCCGTAGTGGCGCGACAGTAGAGAGTTTAGAAGCGGTATTACGTCTGCATGCAGGCATCAAGACCGCTATCTTTACCGAGCAGATGACGCTACTTGAGCGTGACCAAGCAGCCGCATTCTTCGCAGATAGTGAAGGCGCGCAGATACTACTATGCTCAGAGATTGGTTCAGAAGGCCGTAACTTCCAGTTTGCCAGTCAGTTGATCCTGTGGGATTTACCTGCGAATCCAGATACGTTAGAGCAGCGCATTGGTCGTCTAGATCGTATCGGTCAGACACAACAAATCATGTTGCATGTGCCTTATGTACAGGGCACGGCGCAAGAGCGTTTGTATCAGTGGTATAACGATGCGCTCAATATGTTCAATCAGATTTCACCGACAGCGCAAAGCGTGCAAGAGCAATATATTCAAGATCTAAAGCCAATGCTTGAAGGTGCAGATACGGCTGAAAACAAGGTTATTCTACAAGATGTTATCGCAGAAGCGCTACAGACACGATTGGGACTAGAAGCACAGCTACAAGCTGGTCGCGATCGTCTGCTAGAATATAACTCATGCCGTCCACGTGTTGCTGGGCGTATCGCTGATGCCATGCGTGATTTTGATGGTCATAATCTATTGCCGCAATTCATTGAGCGTTTCTTTGCTTCGGCCAATATTGATCATAATATTCAGCGTGATGGCTCATGGGTTATCGCACCGATTGATAGCACTGAAATTAGTGACTACATCGATGGCTTGCCACTTGGTGACGAAGACGGCATGACGTTGACTTTCGAGCGTGATCAAGCGCTACAGCGTGAAGATATCGAATTCATCACTCATGAGCATCCATTAATGCGTGCTATCTATGAGCTGGCGAGTACCAGTACCTTTGGTAATACGACAGTTGCGATGCTGAAAAGTGCTGCCGTACCACAAGGCATGGTACTGCTAGAAGTGAATTTCCGTGTAGAAGCGATAGCACCAAAACTGCTGAATTTACCAGCGACATTGACCACGCAAAATATCCGTGTCTTTATCAGTGAGCAAGGCAGTGATTTGTCAGCACGTATCAGCGCTGAGATGATTATGCCGCACATTGAGCGTTTGGATAAAAACCGTGCACGTCAAGTAATTAAAGTACGTGGTGATGTGATTGAGCAGCGTTATTATGAAGCCGAAGACATTGCCCGTCAGCAGCTGGTTGAGATTGGTGAGCAAGCAAGCGCGCGCTTTAGCCAGCAGTGGTCACGTGAAATCAAACGTTTACAACATCTACAAACCATCAACCCTAACGTGCGCCCTGCAGAGATTGAGCGTTTAGAGCAGCTAAAAGCGCAAGGCGAGCAAGCACTAAGCAACTTGTCATTAGTACCTGACTCTATCCGTGTGCTAGTAGCTGTGAAGCCATAAGTTTAAAATAAACATAAAGAACGAGGCGTTATAACGCGCCTCGTTCTTACTGTTTGAGTTAAATAAACGAATGGATACTCGCGAGTGGGCTGTCAGTCGCTAGCCAAAGCCACTGATATTGGTTAAGATGTTTATCGCTTTCTATTTATAATAAATACTAGTGCTGCTATGGCCGTATTTTCGTTCTAAACTTTCTCTTGTTTACATTCAGCAAGTGATTTCATATTATTTTAACTTCAAGTACAAATACAAAGGACCTGTCGATATAGCCTATTGATATCGTGAGGTGCTGTGCGTTTTTGATGAAAATAAGGAAACATATTGTCATGCCCGATTATTTGCAACTGATTGATGAGTTACTGGCTACTGTGGCACTTATCGAAGTTACCCCCGATGTCTTCGAGGGTAAGAGCCATGACTATGTGGGCAGTCGTATTTTTGGTGGGCAAGTATTGGCACAAGCCATCATGGCGGCAGCGCATACGCTCGAACAAGACAAACCTTGTCACTCATTGCATGGGTATTTTTTGCGCGGCGGCGATATCAACCAACCAGTGATTTATCAAGTGCGTCGATTGCGCGATGGTCGTAGCCTGTCTGCCCGTGAAGTGACCGCGATTCAGTACAAAGAAGTACGTGGGAAGCCACCTGTTGAGCAGGTAATATTTTCGATGATTGCGTCGTTTTCTCCAATGGAGGAGGGTCTTGAGTATCAAGAAGACATGCCGGTCTATCCGCCACCAGAAGATCTGCTGACTGAGCAAGATTTAAAAGAAGAAAATGTGGGCAAAGTACCAGAAGCCTTAAAATCAAGATTTATGCGTCGCCGTCATGTGGAGATTAAACCGGTCAAACCACGTAACCCGATCAGCCCAGAACCCATGAAACCTAAGCAGGCGAACTGGCTACGTATCCGCGAGTTGGGCAATCAGCCGGTGGCGATTCAGCAAGCATTATTGGCGTTCTCTTCTGATTTTTACTTAGTGGGTACTGGATTGATGTCGCATGGCGTCAGCTTTATGACCAGTGGTCTACAAGCGGCGAGCATCGATCATTCAATGCACTTTCACCGTGATTTTGATTTGAACGAATGGATGTTGTACGACATGTGGAGTGACACGACATCCAATGCGAAAGGGCTGAACCACGGACAGTTTTGGCAAGATGGTAAGCTGGTTGCCACGGTGCAACAAGAAGGCCTGATGCGCTTACGTGTGCCGAAGTCTTAGCGCTAACCATATTATAAAGACTAAAGAAAAAGCGACTCACTATTGATAGTGAGTCGCTTTTTTTATGGCATGCAAGACGAGCTTTGAGTAGTTGGTTCAAGCATGATTGGTATGGAGATATAGCTTATAAGATTACTCTAAAATCTTAACCATCGCCCGTGGCAATCCAAGGGTTGCTTGAGCATCGTCAGCATTCAACCAGTTAATATTAATATCGGCAGCTTGCAGTGCTTTAGTTATTTCAGCAGTTTGCTTAGTATTCAGAGTTACTGATTGCGGTGTCAAATACCAGTGAAAGTGCGTCAGTGAATGCTTAATAGGCGCTTCATCTAATAAGGTTTTGCTGATAGGCGTTGCTACTAATTTATTTTTTATCAGCCACTCATTGATGATTTGCTCAGCGGTGGTAAATTCTGCCTCATATACTTTTTCATTACTACGTACTTCATTTGGCACATCTGATGTTTTATCATCGTTAGCGTCTACTTTTTTCGCAGTGCTGCCACTCGCTTTACCCTCAATTTTTTCTACGAACTGCAGAGGTAAGCTCCAGAGTCCACCCCAAATGCCATTATCAGGGCGCTGTAGCCATAAAATGTTGCCACTAGTATCTTTAACTAATAGCGCATTACTAAACTTACTGGGCTTGGGTTGTTTTTTCGCTTTGACGGGATAATCAGTCTCGCGACCTTGCGAGTGTGCTAGGCAATCTTCTTTCAATGGGCATAATAGACAGGCAGGTTTGCTACGGGTGCATAAAGTTGCGCCCATATCCATCATCGCTTGCGCAAATAATCCTGAGTGCTCTGTCGGTGTCAGGCGCTCTGCCAATGCCCACAGTTCTTTCGTTGTGGCAGACTTAGTGATATCACCGTCAATCGCTGCCCAACGCGTGATGACTCGTTTGACATTGCCATCACAGATGACGCCATAGTGGTGCAAGCCCATTGCCATAATTGCACCAGCGGTAGACGGCCCAACACCAGAAATCGCTTCCCATCCTGCGAGTGTCTGTGGAAACTCGCCCGTTTCATCGATTACTTCGACCAATTGCTTGGCACCTTTATGCAAATTACGTGCACGCGCATAATAGCCAAGTCCTGCCCAATGCTCTGCTACTGTATCCCACTCCGCTGCGGCCAAATCCTGTACGGTCGGAAACGACGTCATAAAACGCGTAAAATAAGGTAGTACAGTTGTCACTTGCGTTTGCTGTAGCATGACTTCTGATAACCAAACGATATAAGGGTTGGGCGTATCAGTTTGGTGCTGTTGCCAAGGTAAGTCATGGCGACCATTTTCGGCAAACCAATCTAGTAGGCGTGGGGCGAAGGAGTTTAGAGATTTGGGAGAGTGGCTAAAGTTAGTTTCAGAAGATGTAGAGTTAGCAGTTAGCTGGGTCATAGGCTCTTATATTTGGTTTTTTGAAGGTAAATAATTATACCTGATATACGTATTTTCTACGACCCAACTCTGACGTAATGTATTGAAATAATATAATAAAAATAACTACTTAACGATGTCGAATAGCAGGAGGTTATTGATTACCTGCTTAATATATTCATCATTATGTATATCGCTGATATAATTATATTTGCCTAAACTAATCTTAATATGCCTTTGCACTTCTTGTCGTTCAATAGTACTACTTGGTAGGTCTAGAAAAGAATTTACAAAATACTTATCAAATGCAATCGAGAAAAGATTTTTGACGGACAAGTCATTAAGGATGTCAGACCTAGAATACGGTTGCCTCATATCTAACCTAGTGCCTCTGATAAAATTTGAAAATTTAGTCGGATTTATATGTCTTGTTACGATTTGATTTAGTAAATCTTTATCCATCATATAAACAAATGATAGAAAGACCACTAAAATCTGTTCAATAGTCAATGATTTACTCCGCTCAATATTTTCAAATACTACTAGAGTCTCTATACAGCGGACGATTTGCTCAATATTTCGTAGAGACAGCGTACCAACATCAAGAAAGGTTGGAATCTCGTATATAAATTGGTTGTCTTTAAAGTCTTGTGGAATTACTTTGCTAGCTTGTACTGTGGCTTCAAAGTAAGCGACATTATTTTCGACTGATCTTCCTTCAGTATTTTTTGTAGAAGTGGGCAAGTTGATCTGATATTTAAAAAACTTATATAAATAGCTGTGTGAGTCGGTTTCGCTACCATAGCTATGTTTGATAGTGGCTTTAAGCTGCTCAGCATTTGTAATCAAAATAATTTGTACATTCTCAACGTCAAAAACATGCTTAATGGTTTCTAACATCATCGCAAGCTCACTCAGGCCGACAACGATCAAGTTCATCAATGAGGAGAATGATAGGGTTTGTGGAAGCAATATCGGATAGAGCATTACGCAATGTCGATAAATTCTTTTCCGCTTCTACTTGGTCTTTAATCATAGACTCAAGTGATTGGTCGATAAAAGATTTTGACCCATCCTTTATTTCTTCCATTCCATCTGCTAGTGCGTCAGGAATATCTGCCGCATATCTACCGAATGCAAATCCCAATCCTGCTTTAAGACCTATACCAGAAATAAGCCTTAGGTAAGGAACTGCATTTTTTATAAAATTCTTGCGCTTGTCATCTTTTTCATCGTAGAAACGAGCCACCTCAGCTATAAGTGTTAAAAGCGGCTCATTAGCATGATCAGCTTGAAAGGCGTTCACGTAACCAACTTTATAGTTATTGGGATTATCTGCTTCAACGAGGTTCCTGAGTTTGAAGCAAAATTCAGTTTTACCTGTACCCCATTTACCGTCGATGATAAGTGGTGAGACATCAATTTCTGAATCTAATAACTTAATGATTTTTTCGGCAATAGGCTCACGTGTAAACTCATCTCTTTCACGAAATGTGAAATCTTTCATTAAATTGTAATCTGTCATTACTTATTCTCTATATTTGTATTTTTGACATACGATACTGATGTTATACAGATAATACAGATATAAAAAAAGCCCATAAGGGCTTTTATATAGGTAGTAGCTTTTTGAATGAGCTTTTAAATAAATTTATTTACGATTCTTCCGTGTTTTCAAACGACGTAAGCGTTTCTCTTCTTCTTTAGCCTTTTTCTTTTCTTCAGCTGTGACACGCTGTTTGGCGACCACAATTTCTTCAGCCTCAGTCATGGCTGGAGTCTCAAGCGTAATACGTCCAAGCTTCGCACTACGTAGCTCGTTAACTAGAATCTCAGACATGCGGTACGTATCGACTTGATTGCCCGAACGTACACAGCCGCGATTGCGTCCAGCGACCTCGAAAAACTGCCAATCGGTCTTTGGTAGTTCTTCAATTTTATAACGGGTTTTTAGCAGCTCAGGATAAGCATGCATTAAGTACTCAGCGGTGTAACTGGCTACATCCGCGAAGTCAAAAGCCGTATCACGAATACCGCCAGTCGCTGCGAGACGATAGCCAGAGTTTTCGTTTTCAACTTTTGGCCATAGCATACCAGGCGTGTCATAGAGCATGATGTCATCGTCCAGCTTAATCAGCTGCTGCGATTTGGTCACGGCAGGTTCATCACCAGTTCTTGCGACAGCGCGCCCTGCTAAGGTGTTAATCAACGTTGATTTGCCAACGTTTGGAATACCCATAATCATGGCTTTGATTTGACGGCCCGTACCGACTTTATTAGGAACGAGTTGTTTGCAGATGGCAATGATGCGTTTTACGTCGTTGGCTTTTTCGGTATCGCAAGCAATGGCTCTTACACCGCTTTGTTGCTCGAGATAATCCATCCATATTTGAGTCAATTCTGGATCAGCAAGATCAGCTTTGTTCAGGATTTTGATGACAGGTTTTTCACCGCGTAGTGCCGCGACCATTGGGTTTTCACTACTATAAGGGATACGCGCATCGATGACCTCGATGACCAAATCCATCTGTGGCATGATTTCTTTGATTTCGTTACGGGCTTTGTTCATATGCCCAGGGAACCACTGAATACTTGCTCTCTTATCCATCTGCTTTCATAACCTTTTATAAAAAATGCTAAAAGTAAAACTATCAACGTTTACTTTCTAATGGTGCTCAGTTTACTACAGAACCACATTGCTCACGGGACAATTTCACTTAACCCTCATGTGAGGTCGTGATCAGGTTATGGTTACGTCTTATCCGTTATTTCATCTTGTGTGGGCGGTAGTGGTGCCAAATAACCAATGAGCAGAATCAAACTACCCGCGCCAAGGAAGGATATCACTCGCCAAATCGCCTCGGTCTGTGACAAATCGACCAAGACCAGTTTGAGTACAACCACACCCAGCAGCCCGATACCCATAAACCAAAGCGCACGCTGCCAGTAGCGGCTAGCGATGATAGTGGCGACCAAGGCAAGGAACGTCCACAACATGGTCAACCCTGTTTGCACCTGCTCACTTTGCCATGCGCCTGCATACCATAATGGCGTGCCAATAAAGGCATGAAGCGTTCTGATGAGGATGCTGGAGATCAGCCAAAAGCTAACAAGACCTAAAATAATCAGCAAATTATTAGCAGTGAAAGTTTTCTCAATATTCTTTTGGATGACTATGTTTTCTTGGTTTGGCTGCTCATTATGATACTGCTGATTCAGGTAATAAACACCAAAGCCAACCAATAGCGCTAATCCTGAGGTCATATCATATAGGTTCAACAGTGGGAAATAGGACATGTCCCAAATCACACCATCATAAGACCAGTTGGTAATGATGACCCAACCTAGGGCAAAGGGCGCAAAGATGGCTGCGCAGCTTAATAATGCCTGTTGCCAATCAAACCAGTACAGCAATTCATGCGTTGCAGTTTCACTGATTGATGTGTCTATTTGACGAGGATTGCCATAACGATAACTGCACCACAATCCTGCTAGTATTAAAATAGTTGGGATCAAAATAGCCATCACGCCAGCAGAGGCGGGCAGACCATAATGTGCCGCCGCCGCGATGACTAAAATGCCAGCGCCGAGCCAACTCGCACCATCATAGCGCGATAGACTGGCATCGTCGTGCCAGAACTTTAACCACAGTTGTCCAATAGTGAGCCAGCCAATAAGTAAACTGGCAAATACCAGCCATTCTGCTGTTGACCATAATAGATTCAGCTCAAACTTCTGTGGTAGTTGCAGTACTAACATCAGATAAAACAGGAGTAGCAATCCATGGCTTAGCTGTTTGGCTTCTGCCCATGGCTGATAGCGGTTGATACTCCAATAGATAGCAAGACTCACCAGTGCAGCCAATGCAATCGTCATCGTATCGAGCTGCCAAATCTCAAACCAATGACTCAAATCAAGTACTAGGACTTGTATCATCCATACCACAGCCGTCAGGGTCAGACACCAGATTAATCTAGGACTGCGCCAAACGAGGCCAAACACTTTGCTTTGGCTATTGACTGAGGTCAGCCACTGCTGCGCGGCTTGGTCACTGATACCCAATGCACTGGCGTATGTCGTGATTGAGTCTGGTGTGGTATTTTTTTCTTTAGCATGTGCTAAATGACTGTCTGAGTTCGAGTTTAAGTCGGCATTCAAGTGGTCGTTTAATATGGCTGGCGAGTTGCTAGCGCGCAAGATAAATACGGTGGCTAGATAAGCAATCGCTGAAATACTTAAGGCTAAAATTGGATAGTCATTGCTAGAGAATACGATGGTCGCCATCAACATGACGACACTGACGAGCTGCAATAGCACACCGAATAATACCGACCACGCACGCAGTGAGCGTCGTCCAAACCATGCTAAGGCCAATCCTTGTACCGACCAGCCAAAGGCAATCCATTCTGCATCGAGTGCCAACGGAATCACTAAGGCCAAAAATCCAAACCCTAACGCCAGCATACCTTCAGTGATTAATGCATATCGCTGACTACGTTGGATAAATAGCCAGCCTAAACCAAGGTAAACCGTGCCTAAAACCGCACTGGTCATGGTCAAAGCATGAGGAATATCTTCTAATAAAGCAGAAAATAAGCCGAAAGCCAGTAGCGGTACTGAAAACAATAAGCCGGTATCAATGGGGAATAAATACGTGCTATTGCCTACATGGACTTCATTTAAATGCTCTATATTATCTGCGCTATCGGTATGGCTGAGATCTTCTTCATTGAGCGTGTTATAGGCAATGATTTGTTGTGCATAGCGAATCACGACAAAGAGATACAACATTAAATGTAAAGCAACCAGTAATACCAATGACCAGCGCTGTGTCCCAATGATGGCGGTTAAGTTCTCACTGATGCCCCAGTAGTAGGCCAAGCCAAAGGTTACCGTCACACCGAATAAGTTCAATATTTTCCATGGTCGATAATGAGCGATGACGGCAATCGTGACGTTCAATAATAGATAATAGCTGAACAAGGCGACCAAGCTGCCAGTATCATCACTGGTCAAAATCGGCGCAAAGAAACCACCAGATAATGACAGTAAGGCTAAAGGAAAAGCGTTCTGACGGACGGCGAGCGCAATGGTGATAGCGGACAATAACCCAAGTCCGATAAAGCTCGGTAAACTCGGAATGATTTCATAAACGCTGTATGCAAAAAAGGTGCTCAAATACGCAATGGCTAGGCCAGCGCCTTGTAAAGTAATACCATAAGAAAAGCGTTTGGCAGTTAATTTCAGCCCCAATCCCGCCAATCCTAACCCTGCGACCCCTATCGCCATGAGCTTAAAGGCAATCGGAATCTTAATATAATCACTCAGTAAGCGCAGCAATAGTACGACGCCCACCAGTAGTACCAATACACCGACCCGCACCACTAAATTGCCACCGAAGAACCAGTTCTTGACCGAGTGGAATAGCGAGGTGACGATCGGCAAGGAGCTTTCGTCCGGCTGAATAGCGGCAGTTGGCGTTTTACTTTTTATGACGCTCAACGTTTCGTTCATGCCAGTAGTAGAAGTGCTGGATACTGCATTGTCTTGTAGGCTAGATTGAGGCGTCGTTGGGCGTGATGGTGGCCATGCATGCACGGTGGTATTTGTTTCATCGGTTGTATTCAGTTTAGCAGTGTCAACAGCGCTGTCTGCTATTACATGATTATTACTAGAGATAAAGTTGTCAGTTGGTTGAACAGATGAGCGTCTGGCATTACTGTTTCTTTGATTTCTAAGCTGAATTTGTAGTTTGCCCACATCACGGCGTAGTTGTCCAATCTGTCGATTTATTCTGACATAGAATACAACCACAACGATTAATAGTGCGGTAAAAGCCAGCCAGCCCAACTGGTTCAATATATAAAACATCTTTATCACTTAATACAATTTATAATGCAGTGATAATGACGTTATTTATCTATAAGTACAAGACTCTCCTTACGCATCAATCAAAATGTTATTGATGAACGGTTGTTTATAAATAAAGAAGGGCCGCTTAAGTTGTAAGCGGCCCTTTTATTTTCTTTCATTTATTATCTTGCTTTGAGTCTGTACAGAAAGTCTTTGAGATTCTCTACTATTGCAACTTATGCCAAGTTAGCTTTCATAAACTCAAGCATGTTTTCCCAGCTTTGTTTGGCAGCGGCTTCGTTATAGCCAAGATCTACTTCATTTTTGGCAGCACGCTCATCCGCATGTGGATTGGTAAATCCATGCTTGGCGTTGTCATAGACATCGATAGTGTAGTCCACATCAGCGGCGTCTAGCTCTGATTTTAGACCTTCGATGGCATCCATTGAGACCATTGAGTCATCACGGCCGTGGGCGACTAACACTTTTGCAGTGAAGTTCTTGTCTGCTGGCTGTTTCGCTGATGGATTACCATGGAAGGTTGCAACTGCTTTTAATGGCATGCCTTCGCGTGCCATATCTAGGACGATTTTGCCGCCGAAGCAATAGCCAATCGCTGCTAAATTGTCACCATCAACAGCTAGTTGATCACTGAAGTCATTGAGAATCAAACGGCAGCGTGCCATCAGCATGTCTTGATCAGCCAATACTTGCTCCATCCACATGTTGGCTTGCGCCGCATCGGTGGTCAATTTACCTTCACCATAGACATCCATCGCCACTGCTGCATAACCTGCTTCTGCCAAGCGCTCGACCACTGATTTTGGATGCTCGACCACGCCCCACCATTCTGGTGCTACTAAGATACCTGGCACTGAATTATCGTCTGATGCGTTTTCTGGCAATGCAACATAGCTAATAAGTTCGATGCCATTTTCGGTAGTGCTGATTAATTCAAATGTTTTAATTGACATATTATTGTCCTTTTTTATGTTGTGAGTTTTATTTATTTGTCATTGTAATAGTTCATTTTTCTAACTTGTACTACCTTAACGCCCATAATCAGCAAAAACAGCTATAATAGTGTAACGCTCTTTATCAAAATGCTACTGCGACGCTATGACTATAAATTTGTTGAACAAATCCACTGATAACGTACCTGATATTACTGTTTCGCAGGTGCAATCAGAATCGAAACCAATCGTGAGCCTGTTTTCTGACAGCGAATCAAATGAAGCGTCTGAAACATTGCGCCCACAGTTTTGGAAACGCTTTAAGCTGGATGAATTGAACCATAGCGAATGGGAAGCGTTGTGTGATGGCTGTGGTAGTTGTTGTTTAATTAAGTACATCGATGAAGATGAGAATGGTGATGTCGATGAAGAGCTAGTCGAATATACCGATGTCACTTGTCAGCTGATGGACTGTGCGACAGGATATTGTGGTCACTATGCGACACGTCAAGAGCACGTGCCAGATTGTATTCAATTGACCATGGACAACCTGCCGCAGATGATGTGGCTACCATCGCACTGTGCCTATAAGCGGTTGTACAAAGGACAAAACTTACCAAGCTGGCATCTATTACTGACCCAAGATGCGGTGGCCACGCAACAACAAATGCGTGCTGTTAATGTCGGTGTGGCGGGGCGCTGCGTCTCTGAAATAGGCATGTCTGATGAAGAAATGGAAGATCGTGTGGTTAATTGGGTGAAGCCTTAGCCAACCTTCATCAACCCTGTATAAATGCCAAATTATTTTTAGTCAGAAGCCTGAGCTGTAGACTTAGCTTTGGCTTCCGCACTATCTTGTGAGTCAGCCAGTGGCGGGATAGGGATGCCTCGACGAATCTGCTGCGAGAATTCATGGCTATTTTCGCGGCTGTTTTCATCTCTATGAATGCCAGACTGTAGATTGATTTGATTGTTAAAGCCTTTTGCTTTTGGGTTGATATGGGTACGCTCGTACCATGTCTCCATCGACCAAGGCAGGTCTACCTTTTCAGGCGCGGCATCCAGCATGCCGACAGCGTATAGATAGTTTGGCAGCCAGCCAGAGACCCAAATTCGATAATCCCACGGTAGACGATCGTCACTGACGATACGCGCCATATAAAAGATAATATTGGTACAGTTGCTGACCAATGTATTGTACCAAGCAGGCTTAGCATTTAGCTCATCGGCAGCAGTTAAGTAAGACTCAAACAGTGATTTAACCTCGTGTTGCTGCAAGCTGCTAACAGGAAATAGATAAACTTGCTCGCCGCGCGCGTTGCTACGTGTGTAGATAATATCGCGCTCTTCAGCGGCAATCAGGCTGAGCTCGTAGCGTCTAAAAAATCCAGCGAGGGCAGAAAATGATTCACCTTGTTCTTTACGAATCTCAAATGAAAAGGACAGTGGTCGATCATCTTCAAAGCGAAAACTGACTAACGTATGAGCAATCAATGGCCCCATCCAATAAGAGTTGATGACATCGACACCAGAGAGTTTGGACATATCGATTGTGCGAGTATCCCAATGCTCGGTGGCATCCTCGGCAGTATGCCAGTCAAAGTTACGAATATTGGTCAGGGTAATCAAATCAGGATTGGTCGCATCGCGTTTATAAGAGACGCGCTGGCTGACCTCGCTCATCCAGTCGTGCTCTTGCTGCGGCTCAATAGAAAAAAACCAGCCAACGCCAACCAACCAAATCGCAGCATATAAAGCAGTCAGTCGTTTAGTAATGGTTTTGCTGCTAGTTTTTTCTTTAGTCGTTAAGGGCTGGCTATCTGATTGCTTAGTACTTTTCGGCCAATAGCGGCTTTTGAGCAATGCGGTCAGCACACCAACAACTATTATTCCTGCTAGCCAAGTGATTACCGAGCGCTCGCCAAACTGATACCAAATAGCAAGCAGCAACCAAATGGCTGATAGTAATAAAGTGATGATGATTAGACACTGTACAATATAATGTCGCCAAGTAGGCTTTGATGAAGTGTCATTCACAGAGTTGTTTTTCACAGAGCTGCTTTCTACGTTATGCATATTTACGTTGCTGTTATCTACGTTAGGATCATCTAAGCCGCTATGATTTATGCCACTACGAGCCATGTCGTTATCTGAACGATGATGCTTGGAGCGCGGTGAAAGCAGGCGAGAAAAAACAGAACGTAGCGACATAGCGTTTTTCTTAGTGAATTGAGACTTTGACCATAGCAAAATTCATAACACACTGACAATACAATTTGAGTGAATTTGTCGTTGAATGTCGGTGAGTCATAAGATAAAGTGAAGCTAATTTGTCGTGGTTTGTTTATGATTTAATACTGAATTAATGATACGTGACCTATTTTGTTTACAGTTTTTATCCCCATCTACGTTTTACCTGTTGTTTGTTCTTACTTTGATTTTTATTAACTAAATTTTTATTAACTAAAGAGGTTAAATCACACCACCATGTCTGACGACACTCCCAGCCCGAGTAGTTGGTCGATGCGCGGCTTAAAACGCTGGCTATCGACCGCCCCTGAAACCCGTGATGAATTGATTCGTTTGGTACAAGACTCGCGTCAGTTCTTAGAGCCTGATACTGTCGATATGCTAGAAGGCGTGCTCGATTTGCCTGCGACACAAGTGCGTGAAATCATGACACCGCGTCCGCAAGTGGTTGGTCTGCATGAGAGCACCAGTCTTGCCGAAGTGATGGATATCATTCTTGAGACCACACACTCGCGCTATCCTGTTTTTGACAGTCAAGATGACGATGCCGTCATTGGTATCCTATTGGCAAAAGATTTGATCCCTATTCTCGTCCATATGGTGCGTAACCAAGAAGATAAAATAGACAGCAAACGTCTCAGAGATTTGGTGCGTCAGCCGCTATATATTAGTGAGACTGCGCGTTCTGATACCTTGTTACGCTCACTACAGCGTACGCAAGTGCATATGGCCATTGTCGTCGATGAGTTTGGCAACTTTGGCGGTGTGGTCACCATGGAAGATTTGCTCGAGGAAATCGTTGGTGATATCGTCGATGAGCATGATGATTTCGATGAAGACAGTGATATTAATAATATTATCGCCGATCCTGAAAAGCCAAACACGTGGCGTGTGCAGGCGTCTACAGTGATAGAAGACTGTAATGATGAGCTTGGCTGTCATTTTGATGATACCGATGTCGATACGATGGGCGGTCTGGTCATGCAAGCACTTGGCTTCGTAGGTGATCTAGAAGGTGAGAGCGTTATAATAGATGATTGGAAAATCACCATTACTGATGTCGAAGGACGTTTTATCCAAAATTTAGAGTTGACCAAAACGGATGTTAATCAGCAAGTTTTGATAGGCAGTCATTGATCTGGTGCTAGGGCGTGTCCTCAATTCAATCGATAGTTATCTAAATGGGATAAAAATGGCTAAATCTTGCCAAATGGCGTCAAATAGCTGACTAATATCTCGATATTATCTGCGCTATTTTCCTTGTTTGACTGCGATTTATCTCATTTTTATCACCATTTTTAAAATGAGGACACGCGCTAGTCATTTAAAAGCTTATCGAGAAATATAAGAAAAACACGATTGCGGTCGTGTTTTTTTTGGTCTGCTATTAGGGTTTGCTACGCAATGTTACCTATTACTGGGTTGAGACTGGTATCATGGGCAGGTTTAATTTTTAGATACGGTATGGAATATTATACGGTCAGTTTCAGCTTGGTTTTTACCTGAATACTGACGCTTAAAATTTTGAAAAATATGGTTTTGGATACCTGCTATGCGTCTGTCTACTGTTGATTTGCAAAAACGCCTGAACCCCGAGAAGCCAAAGGGCTTACCTCTAGCATTGACCGTGCTAATTGCCTTGCTGGCAGGTGCTGTGTTCATCTTTGCACTCGCGCCCTATGGTGTGTGGCCTGTAGCATTGGTGTCGCCTGCTATTTTATATGCATTATTGATGCCTGATATGAGTGGCAAGCGTGCTTTTCTTATCGGTCAAGCCTATGGCACAGGGCTTTTTTGTGTAGGCGCGTTTTGGCTTTATACTTCCATTCATACGTATGGTGCCATTCCAGTATGGCTTGCGCTACTTATGATTGCCATTATGGGACTAGGCATGGGCTTGTTCCATGGATTTTTGGCACTGGTTTTCAATCGAGTGGTTGGCCGTCAGCCGTTATCCTTTGCCGCGCTTTGGATATTACAAGAGTGGATGAAGACGTGGTTACTCACTGGATTTCCGTGGTTGTTTGTTGGCTACGCCTTTACAGAGCAAGCTTGGCTGTCATCGCTCGCACCAGTCGCTGGGGTGTTTGCTATCTCGTTCGTTGCCGTATTATTGGCAGCCAGCGTGGTCGAGCTGTTGCGTCGCCGTGGCGGTTATATGATTCCTTCGATCGCTTTGTTAGTAATTAGCAGCGCTTTATGGCTGATAAATCCGCAATGGACCAAGCCAAAAGGTACACCTGATCTATCTGTATCGTTGATTCAAGGCAATATCCCTCAAGACCTAAAATGGTTGAATGAATATCAACTCGAAACTCTAAATATCTATGCAACGCTAACGAGTACAGAATGGGGAAGTGATCTTGTGTTATGGCCTGAATCGTCCATTCCTATGTCTCAGCTCGCTGCAGCTGACTTTATCAATGAAATGGCAAAATTGGCCAATGAGACTGATACGACATGGGTGACGGGCATACCTTATGTGGATGAAGCCGCCTACGATGCCAGCACCGATAAGTATGCACCTTTTTATAATAGTGTGATTGCTTTAGGTGCAGAGGGAGAAGGGTTGTATAAAAAGCAGCGTCTGGTACCGTTTGGTGAGTACATTCCGTTTCAGGGGTTGCTAGATGTTTTGCCTAACTTGGCTGGCAGTCAAGACATTATGAGCTATAGCCGTGGCAGTGACGAGCAGTCACCACTGCGTGTACGTGGTCATAACTTAGGTACGGCAATATGTTATGAAGTGGCCTATCCTGATACCACCCGTAGGAATGCGGTCGGTACGGACTTTTTATTGACTATCTCAAACGATGCATGGTTTGGTAAGTCGGCAGGTCCATTGCAACATTTACAGATGGTACAGATGCGTGCGTTAGAGAATGGTCGTTGGTTTATGCGTGCGACCAATACTGGCGTCACGGCTATTATCGATCACAAAGGCCATATCGTTGAGCGTGCGCCGCAGTTTGAGCGCACTGTATTAAGAGGCAATGTCCAAGCGCGAGTTGGCAGTACGCCTTATATGCGCTTCGGTAATTACCCTATTTTGTTCATTATGGCGCTGCTATTGATATTAAGCTATTTTGGCAAGCGTGGGGTCGCTCAACTGCGTTTGGGCGCGTCACGCAAATAAGAGATGGTGCTTGACTATAAAAGAGACTGGCAAAATTTGTCGATAATAAATCCTTTAAATACTTAAGGGTTTTAACAAATCGGTACAAATTGCGATATAATAGGCCAATATTTCAAATATTTTGTGCAAGGTGGATCAGGTATGTCAGAAGGTATCGTCAATAACAATCCCAAAAAAGAGCTGTTATACACTTTAGGTGGCATTGCCTTGTTTTTAGGTATTGTCTTACTTATTGGTGTTTCTGGATTTTTACGTCCAGCAGGACAGCACATTACTGTTCAGACTGCTGAAGAACTAGCCGCTGCGGATGAAGCAGAAGCGACTGCCGCTGAAGATGTTGCTGCGCCAGCTGATGAAACAGCACCAGCAGAAACTGACACTGCAGCAGATGTAACTGTCACGCCAGCCACAGATGCTGGAGATTCTACTGCTGAAGGTTCTACTGACAGCGCAGTAGTAACTGCCGAAGCAGGTACCGCGACTGCATCGGGCACCGTAAGCCAAGCCGCTGTTGCTGATGCCGATTTGACCGCAGAGCAGGCAGATGGTGATTTAGAAGCTGGCGACGCAGCTGATGATACGGCAGTGGCACAGTAGTCTGTAGTATGGTCATTTTGATCTAATAGTGCTACTTAGCTATCAAGTAACAGATATTCAAGTAACAGCATTATGAAGTCTCTATCAACAGTGCTATAAGTATAATAGTAGTGTCTTCGAGACCCATAAAAAAAGCCCGTTCTCAACTATTGAGAACGGGCTTTTTTTTATGGGTAATTGTGTAATTTTTAACCAACTTTTTCTTTACTTGAATATAACCAAGTGCAACAATACTTCGCCTATATGACCGCTCATCGGAATAAATAGGGGCTTGGTCATTACCAATATGATCTTTAAAGGAATAAAGTTATGGGCACAGAAACACGATCGGGGGCTCATGCTGCTGAATTAGACGCACTAGATACTGGCTTTATGGGGCATCCCACACCGCTACGTCCATTGTTTTTCACTGAGATGTGGGAGCGTTTTTCTTATTATAGTATTCGCCCGCTACTGGTCTTATTTATGGTGGCGACGGTAGGTAGTGGTGGTTTTGGCTTTGATGAGGTCACCGCTTCTGCTATCTACGGTATTTTCGCGGGTTCATTGTACTTGGCAGCTGTACCTGGGGGCTGGCTAGCAGATAACTGGCTAGGTCAGGAGAGAGCACTGTGGTGGGGCAGTATTATTATTGCCCTTGGTCATTTGTGTATTGCACTCTCTGCTATGTTTGGCATGACACTGTTCTTTGTCGGTTTAATCTGCATTGTCTTGGGATCAGGGTTGTTTAAAACCTGTATCTCAGTGATGGTTGGAGCTCTATACCCGAAAGGTGACTCTCGCCGTGATGGCGGTTTTACCTTGTTTTATATGGGTATTAACATCGGTGCGTTATTGGCTGCGCTGATCGTTGGCGTATTCAAAGAAAAAGGTATGTGGCATGTCGGCTTTGGCGTTGGTGGCTTGGGTATGCTGGTCTCATTGCTCATATATCGTTTCGTCGCGCAAAAGAACTTGACGCGTTATGCACGAGCTAAAGGCATCACTGCCGAGTGGGAAAAATCCAATGATCAATACAAAAATGTCGGTCGCTGGGTCGGTGGTTTTGTAGCATTATTAGTAGCTGTAGTGCTATTGGTTTCTACAGGAATGATATCGTTCAATCCTGAGATGGTTGCAGAGTATATGACTTATATCATTGCTGCGGTGGTCATCCTATACTTCGCTATTATGTTCATTTCACCTAAGCTAGATAAAACAGACAAGCTGCGTTTGTTGATTTGCTTTATCTTAATCATTGGTTCGACGCTGTTTTGGTCGAGTTTTGAGCAGCAGCCAACGTCTTTTAACTTGTTTGCGGATCGTTATACCGATCTCAACGTTTTAGGCTTTGAAGTACCGAGTATTTGGTTCCAGTCGTTGAACCCTTTGTTTATTCTAATATTGGCACCTATCATCAGTATCATTTGGGTCAAACTTGGTAACCGAGGCCTTGAGCCTAGCAGTATGGCCAAATTTGCACTGGGTATGCTACTGGCTGCTGCTGGTTTTGCCTTAATGATTTTTGCTTCAAAAAGCATCTTAGCGCCTGGTGCTGGCTTGGCATCACCACTATGGTTGGTAGGCAGTCTACTGCTATTAACGTTGGGTGAGTTAGCACTAAGTCCCGTTGGTTTATCTGCAATGACGAAACTGGCGCCAGAGGGTATGCAAGGCCAAATGATGGGGCTTTTCTTTGCTTCTATCGCTATGGGTAACTTAGTTGCCGCCTTCTTTGGTGGTCATGTATCTGCTGACAAAATCGAAGGATTGCCAGGTCTATTTACAACCATGACAATATTCTTGGTGGTTACGGCTATATTCTTGCTGATATTAGCAAAACCTATCAATAAAATGCTTAAAGATAGTGAGCGTGAAAAACAATTGGCCAAGCAATAAGGAATAGTCTGCCCACTATAAAACCGCTACAGTGTCAACCTCGCTAACCATACGAATGTATAGCTTGCACTCGGTTTCCTTGTATCGATATTATTTTGGATTAACTATAGGTTGATGTACATTTGTGAATAACAACAGTACAAGTGACGTATGATGAGACGTGTTACCATTATTGGTAGCACGTTTTATTGTTTCAATTGGTGAGATATTTCTTTTGCGCCATTGAAACCCTGCTATCTGCCCAAACATCTAATAGTGTTCTGCTGTCATACTATTCTGCTTTAATCATAGATAGCTGCATTTATCTGTCTATTAGCAAACCTTTAACTCTTAAACGATTGAATGTAACTGACTCTAATTCTAATAATAATCGGTCAATAAATGCTTAAACTGTTTCCACTCGAATAAGACGACTATCTATAGTCGCCGCACAGCAATAATTTTCTAGATCTAATTTCTTGCGAATTAATTGCTCTATCTCTAATAAGGACACTTTTAATGAATAAACAAACTATCCACGCTCGTATCGATAGTCTGCGTCAGACAATCGCTGCACAAGACCTGACGGCAATCATCGTACCGTCTGCTGATCCACATTTATCTGAGTACTTGCCTGAATATTGGCAAGCACGCTTATGGCTGTCAGGGTTCACAGGTTCGGTTGGTACACTCGTCGTGACGGCTGACTTTGCTGGTCTGTGGACAGACAGTCGTTATTGGGTACATGCTGCTGATCAGTTAGAAGGCACCGGAATTACTTTAGAGAAGCTGGCTCCAGGTCAGCCCAATCATATCGATTGGCTCGCCGAGCATTTACAAGAAGGCGATAGTGTTGCAGTCGATGGCAATGTGTTGTCTATCGCTGAGCAGGATCGATTATTGAATGCATTTGATGCCAATGACATTACCTTAATAACTGAGCGTGACGTGTTGACAGAGATATGGTCAGATCGTCCAGCGCTACCAGCTGCCAAGTTATATGCTCACGATGAACAGTTTCTTGCTCAGTCTGCCACCTCAAAACTTGCTGCCGTGCGTGCAGGTATGGCAGAGGCAGGAGCGACGCATCATTTACTTTCAAGTTTAGATGACATCGCATGGTTAACCAACTTACGCGGTGCGGATGTTGATTATAACCCTGTGTTTTTGTCACACATGCTCATCAGTGAAAATGACGCGACGTTGTTTATCGATAACAATAAAGTCAGTGCTGATATCGCCACAGCCCTAAAAGATAGCGGTATCACGATTGCTGATTATGATGCAGTACAAGAGGCATTGAGCGCGTTGACGCCAGAAGATTTATTGTTATTAGATCCAAGCAAGGTCGCAGTCGGTACGCTATCGAAGATGGCAGACGGTATCGGCTTTATTGAGCAAATGGCGCCAAGCACGTTACTCAAATCTGTTAAAGCTGATGCTGATATCGATCATGTGCGTGAGGCCATGCGTCAAGATGGTGCTGCCTTAGCTGAGTTTTTTGCGACATTTGAGCAGCGCCTAGCAAACGGTGAGTGTTTGAGTGAGTTGGACGTGGATAGCATGCTAATCGACGTACGTAGTCAGCAGCCACACTATGTATCGCCAAGCTTTCCAACGATTGCAGGTTTTAATGAAAACGGCGCGTTGCCACATTACCGCGCAACACCAGAAAAATTCAGCTACCTTGATGTGGCCGAGGGCGAGGGTGGGCTATTACTGATTGACTCAGGCGCGCAATATCAAAACGGCACGACGGATATTACTCGCGTGGTCGGTATCGGGCAAGTCAGTTCTGAGCATAAACGCGACTTTACCACAGTGCTAAAAGCCCATATTGCATTGGCAAAAGCGCATTTCCCTGATGGTATCGCTTCACCATTGATTGATGCCATTTGCCGTGCGCCTCTATGGCAAGCACAGATGGATTATGGTCATGGTACTGGTCACGGTGTTGGCTATTTCTTAAATGTCCATGAAGGTCCACAAGTCATTGCTTATAGTGCCAGTACGCCAAAAGAGCGTGCGATGAAAGAAGGTATGATTTCAAGTAATGAGCCGGGTCTATACCGTGAAGGAAAATGGGGCATTCGCATAGAAAACCTAATGGTTAATACGCGTGTGGCAAGCCCTACAGAAACAGAGTTTGGTGAATTCTTAAACTTTGAAACCGTTACCTACTGCCCAATCGACACCCGTTTGATTGAGCCAACATTATTAAATCAAGTAGAGATTGACTGGCTCAACGACTATCATAGCCAAGTTTATGCGGAGCTGAAAGACCGTGTTGACGGTGCAGCACTTGAATGGCTCACTGAGCGTACGCAGGCTATTTAAAGTAAAAGCCTATATCTGCGAATCTAAAATAGAAAAAGCCCTGTAAATCATTTACAGGGCTTTTTCGTTATCGGAACGCAGCATTTAGCTTCGTTATGATTCTTTATTGGTCTGTGATTTATCTTGATCGCTTAGATTTTGAATGACTTCAGCACGTAACCAAGATTTTAGGTTTTCAGACATTAGCATCATTTGCTCACTGAGATAGTCATCAATTTGTACCTCAAGTTCACGGATTAGTTCTTGATGCGTGGTACTCAGTTTAGCATCTTTTAGTGCTAACTTGATGGCAGTACTGGCTTTATCATTAACGGCTTTAATAGCGCTATCATTTTTAACGTTGCTATCATTATCAACCGTATGATCTTCAGCAGCGTTTGCATGTTCGCTAATGGTTTTATGGTTCGGTGTAGGATTTTCAGTAGCCACACTTTGGGTATTATTTTTTTCAGAATTATCAGTGATGCTATTATTACTATTTGCTTTGTCCGCAGTATTTATCTCAATCGCTGCTACTGACTTGTCATCATTGCGCTTATCAGCGGCTAACGTTGCATTCTTTTCTTGTTCTTTTTGTGCGGCCTCTGCTTCTTCACGCAGCTTGGCCTCTTCTTTTAGTTTGGCTTCTTCTTTGAGCTTGGCGTCCTCTGCTGCTTTTATTTTTTGCGCTTCTTTGACACGTTGTTGTTCAGCAGCTGCACGCGCTTGCTCTTGCTTATCAGCAATGGCTTTAGCAATCGCTTGCTCGGCTTCGTGGTTTTCGTAGAGCTCATCGATATGAGCATCTAAGTCATGGGTTTGAAATTCAAAGCTCTCAAAGGGTGTATCGCTTTGCAATAAAGTGGTGATGTCTTTTAGCTCTTGAGTAATAGCTGCGCGGATGGGTTCAGGCGCACACGTCCAGCGTTGGTAAAACTGATGGGAAAATGAGTAGCTTGACATGGTATCTTCCATAAATGTTCCAAAAATTACCCCTTATCATACGCAAGTATAATAAGGGGCTGCAAGTGGACAAACGTAGTCAGTCTGACGGTATCGTTACATTTTCGCTCTTAAGACGTTATGATCGACTGCTTTTATGACCATTTTGCAAAAATCAACGAACCGTTAGTGCCACCAAAGCCAAAGCTATTAGACACCGCATATTGCAAGTTGTCGACTTTACGTGATTGGTTGGCCACATAGTCGAGGTTGCAATTGTCTTCGAGATTATCCAAGTTAATGGTAGGTGGTACATGCTGATGCTGAAGCGCCATCACAGTGAAAATAGCTTCAATACCGCCCGCAGCGCCAAGCAAATGGCCTGTCATAGACTTGGTGGAGCTGACCAATATGGTGTCTTTAACTGCTGAAAAAACGGTTTCGATAGCCAGTGATTCGGCGACATCGCCAGCGGGTGTGCTGGTACCATGTGCATTGACATAACCCACGCAAGACGCTTCGATACCCGCATCATGAATTGCATTTTGCATGGCACGTGCAGCACCGCTACCGTCTTCTGGTGGCGAGGTAATGTGGCTGGCGTCATCACTCATGCCAAACCCAACCAGTTCTGCCAATATCGTCGCACCACGTGCTTTAGCGTGAGCAAGGCTTTCTAATACCATTACACCAGCACCATCACCGAGTACAAAACCATCACGGTCTTTATCAAATGGGCGTGAGGCTTTTGTTGGTTCATCATTGCGTGTTGATAACGCATGCATCGCGGCAAAACCAGACATACCTAAAGGACTTGAGCCTTTTTCGCTACCACCTGCCAGCATGACATCGGCATCACCATGCGCAATCAATCGCGCTGCTAAACCAATGGCGTGCGTTGAGGTTGTACAGGCTGTTGATGTAGCAAGGTTAGGGCCTTTTAGCTTATGTTTGATGGCTACAAGACCGGCTGCCATATTTACAATAGAGCCAGGAATAATAAAAGGTGATACTTTTTTTGGCCCGTGAGCATTGAGCGTCGCACAGCTATTTTCGATGGTTTGAATACCGCCAATACCTGATCCAATAATCACGCCAAAACGTTCTTGATCGACATTTTTAACGGGCGCATCAGCTGCACCAATCTCATCGATGAAGCCAGCATCATGTAAGGCCATGGTAGTTGCACCGATGGCATAATGCATAAACTCATCATAGCGGCGCGCATCTTTTGCATTCATATATTGCTTGGCATCGAAGTCTTTGACCACACCGGCAATTTGAGCGCGGTACTCTGTGGCATCAAAGTGAGTGATGGGGACGATACCACTTTCGCCATTCAGAAGTTTGGTCCATGTGCTCTCAAGATCTAGGCCCAGTGGGGTGATAGCTCCCATACCGGTAACGACCACTCGAGTGTCATCATCGCGCTCATAATGAGGCTTTTTTGGACGGCGCTTTATGCCAGTCGTCGTCGGTGATGTGGCTGTATTGATGTCTTGGCTCATGCTATATGTCCTGTACTTGCGTTCCTAAAAGGATGGTTTTTTCTGATATTATTTGATTGAGCTGTCGTCATATCGTTTGTTACTGTCGCGTTATACTCTTTATAGCGTCATACATGCATTTTTACAACCATTATAAAACACTTAGGTGTACATATGTAAACTTAAGTGTAGTGTACTTGCGAAGGCTAACGAGTGTAGCAAAGGCTATCTGTTATTTTAGCTACCTGCTGTTCTAGGTATCTATTGCTTTAATAGTATAAAGGTATTGCTGATGACTGCCTATACTTTGACTATGCAGTTTATCCACGATAAGGCCGTTACTATCTACGGTAAAGACCTTGTATTGTCGTCTCGCTAAATATACTCATGTATAACTTATACTGGATTTATTTATATCAATGTACCGAGGATATCAATGTACCGAGGATATCAATATATCCATGATTTATGGTACAGGCGATAGTAACAGGTATTAGTGAGACAAGTGATATGGTAATGAGGGCTGCTAAGCAAAACACACTTGACCCAGCACCACACTTTTACTTGCGCCCGTGACCGCTGGCAAGTTACCCGTTTCACCCATTAATGTCTGTCTCGCTAGCCACGCAAAAGCAACGGCTTCTACCCATGTTGGATCCAGCCCTAAGCTCGCAGTCGTTTCTACTGTGCAATGAGGGAGATGTGCCTGCAAGCGCGTCATTAAATAGCTATTCAATGCGCCACCACCGCAGACGTACACCGAAGTGTTTTTATTAGCGTCGATAAATTGATTAATTTGCGCACTCGCACTAATGGCTGTCAGCTCAGTGAGTGTGGCCTGTACATCCGCTGATGAATAACGAATGATAGCAGAGGCCTGTTCGAATTTTTGTAGCTCGTCTTGTAGCCATGCTAAGTTAAAGTCTTCACGGCCCGTACTTTTGGGATAAGATTTTGCAAAAAACGGATGTTCTAACAGTTGGTTGAGCAGTGGCTCAATGACTTGACCAGACTGTGCCCATGCACCACCAGCATCATAGCCTTTATCTGTATGCAATGCGGTCCACGCGTCCAATAATAAATTGGCAGGGCCAGTGTCGTAACCTACAACGGCATTATCTACAACATTACCTATGACATTGTCTGGTTGATTTGATGAGTTATTAGAAGCCGCTGGCAAGACAGTGATATTAGCAATGCCACCCAAGTTCAATAACACGCGAGTACTGTCAGGCGTGGCAAACAGTGCTTGATGAAAGGCTGGAACCAATGGCGCACCTTGACCACCAACGGCCATGTCACGCCGCCTGAAATCGCTAACCACACTAATACCTGTACGCTCAGCGATGATATTGGCATCGAGCAACTGCAAGCTAAATCCCATCTGCGGACGATGGCGTACAGTCTGACCATGACAGCCAATGGCCAGCACCAACTCTACATCGGTATCAGCTTGTTTTAATAACGTATTGACCACCTCACTCGCAAACTCACCATACTCGCGGCTTGCCCAGCCGAACCAGTCCAGCTCACTGTTTGGTTCGTCAGCCGTGGGTGTCAATGTCTGAACACCATTGGGCTGACATAATGCCAATAGCACCTCACGCAGTCGCGGTGGGAAGTCTTGGCTATAAGAGGCTAACAAACGCATGTGCTGCTGCGTTTCTTCTTCATTGCCAGTATCTGTACCGAATTGACAAAGAACGGCATCCATACCGTCCAAACTGGTGCCCGACATCATGCCGATATATAAGCCATCATCGAAGTTTTCAAACACAGTCTGCTCAAGTGCTTCAGTCAGTGTGGCATAATTTAAATCGTCAATATTGTCCAAACTGTGAGCCAAATCACTATTTATATCTAAATCTGGATGAATATTATCAGGAGTATCAGTAATCGATGCGGGGTTGGTCATGGCAATTTACCTTAAAAAACGCTAGTATATCCGTCAAATTCTAACATTTTTTTGGGCGACAAGACTCGAATACCAGTGCCAAAATCAGAGTAGCCAAGAAAATAAGTGCAAGTACTGATTTAGCAGACTAAACGAGTTTATCATCGCTCATCGTGTTTTTTGGTTTGGTATGATTTAGTATCAATAGCCCAAACGCTTTACCCTTTCAATAAAGACAATAAAGAGATCATCATGACCACGCAAACTTACACCCTAGAAGAACAACTTGCCCTTATCCAGCGCGGAACACAAGAAATCCTATCTGAAGAGGATTTAGTGGCGAAGCTTAAGCTAAATCGTCCATTGCGTATCAAGGCAGGCTTTGATCCTACCGCACCTGACTTGCATTTAGGTCATACCGTGCTGATTAATAAACTTAAGCACTTTCAAGATTTGGGTCATGAGATTTATTTCTTAATCGGTGATTATACCGCCAAAATTGGTGATCCTTCTGGCAAAAACAGCACGCGTCCACCATTGACGGTTGAGCAAATCAAAGCCAATGCCACGACTTATGCTGAGCAAGTATTTAAAATTTTGGACAAAGAAAAAACCCGTGTGGTCTTTAACTCAGAATGGTTCAATGACATGAGCGCCGCTGATATGATTCAGCTTGCCAGTCAGCAAACGGTTTCGCGTATGCTTGAGCGTGATGATTTCTCTAAGCGTTATGCCTCACAGACCCCAATCTCTATCCATGAGTTTCTATATCCGCTCGTGCAAGGCTATGATTCTATCGCGCTAAAAGCCGATGTTGAGCTTGGCGGTACCGATCAAACCTTTAACCTATTGATGGGTCGTACGTTGCAAGGCCGCTATGGTCAAGAGCAGCAAGTATGTATCACCGTACCAATTTTGGAAGGGTTAGACGGTGTTAATAAAATGTCTAAGTCTTTAAACAACTACGTGGCCATTTATGATGCACCGGGTACGATGTACCAAAAAATCTTATCTATGCCAGATACGCTAATCCGCCGCTACTTTGAATTTTTAAGCTTTAAACCAATGGATGAAGTCGAAGGTTTACTAGCAGAAATGGAAAATGGTCGCAATCCACAAGAAATCAAACGTATTTTAGCCGAAGAGTTGATCGAGCGTTTCCATGATGCTGATGCCGCTGCCAATGCGCACAAATCAGCCGGTAATGTCTTGGCTGATGGCGAACTGCCAATCGATTTGCCAGAAGTAACATTAGATCTAGAAGGTCAGGATGCACTATTTATCACTCAAGTACTGAACCAATCTGGGCTTGCGAAAAACAGCTCATCTGCCAAAGATATGGTAAAACGTGGCGTAGTGAAAGTAGATGGCGAAGTAGTAGACGGTGGCTTTAGCTTAACCTCAGGTCAGACAGTCGTTATCCAAGCAGGCAAAAAGGCTTATGCGAAAGTGACGGTTGCCTAAACTCATAGTGGCTTAAGGAAAAAGAAATGCTAGATTTACCTATGTTATCCAGTAATGGTATTACCCTTAAGCCGCTGATGCTCAGTCACGCAACTGACTTAATGGAGGCTTGCCAAGATGGTGAGTTATGGAAAATAAACGAGACGTCGGTACCTGAGCCAGACAAGGTTATTGACTATATCAATATCGCAGATTCAATGTCTGACAGACAGGCTTTTGTGGTCATTGATGAATCAAATGGTAAAGCGATTGGTACAACGAGCTTTCATGATATTTTACCTATCAGCAAACGCTTAGAGATTGGCTATACTTGGTATGCTAAATCGTATTGGCGAACGCATGTTAATACGACTTGTAAGCTCATACTGCTAACCTATATATTTGAAACATTAAAATATCAAACCGTAGGCTGGCGCACAGATATTGACAATAAGCGCTCACAACAAGCCATTGAGCGCTTAGGTGCTAAAAAAGATGGCGTGATTCGAGGCAATCGTGTACGCCGTGATGGCATTATTTCAGATACAGTCATGTATAGTATGGTTAGTTCTGAATGGCCAGAGATAAAGCTTGAGCTCGCAGAAAAATTACAAAGCGTTTATTAATCCTTCAATTATCAATATGAATGAGCTGTTTATGTCCCAACAAAATCAAGCCACTGTCGCTCAAGGCATCTACCGCCATTACAAAGGCAGTCTTTACCAGGTTTTACACACCGCACAGCATTCCGAAACCGAAGAGTCGCTAGTGGTTTATCGTTGCCTGTATGGTGAATACGGCGTGTGGGTACGCCCGTTAGCCATGTTTACAGAGACAGTGATGGTAGAAGATAAGCAAGTGCCACGCTTTGAATTGATTAAAGACTTAGCTGACTAGTATTAGTTTTTTAGATAATGTGAACGGCTCAATAAACAAATAAAAAAGCGACTCTTGAAGTTGCTTTTTTACGTCTACTCAGACCAATATCTTAAAAATTAATGATGCAAAAACTGCTTTAATATATTATAAAACGCCACAGGCGAATCCATCGGCACCGCATGGCCAGATTTTGGTAAAATAATGCTGTGCGCATTGGGCAGTAACTCAAGCAACTGCTGTTGCCGTTTCGGATCATACAACTGTGAGCGTCCACCAATTAACAAGGTGGTTGGAATCGCTACCGTTGGCAAAACGTCGCGGTAGTCATAGGGCAGCGCAACATAAGCCGATAGACAGCGCAGTTTGTGTTGCCAAGTCGCGTGCTTCATTAATGAGATTTTGTGTGGTGCTCGATAACTCAAGGTTTTCGTCACTATCTGTGAAGGTTTGGTGCTGACAGACAGCAGTGAAAATGAGCGCTCCATGTCTAACAAATTAGCTTTTAATCGATAGGGCAGATGACGGAAATCATCAATGTGCATATATGGCTCAGCGTTAGCAATTAACTGTGTAAACTGAGCAAATAATTCTGTTTGACGTGTGCCAAATACGCCGCCATCTTGCCAGTCTGGCTGATTATGAATGAGAGGCGCTTGATCAATATTCAGATAGCGGCTGACACTGTTATGACCAAAACGCTTAAAGTACGCCCACATGACCAATGCACCCATTGATATCGCAGCAATAGGCAAGGCGTCTACGGTTGTTTGTTGACGAATATGTTGTACCACTTGTTGCGTGTCTTCTGCATATTGTTCAATAAAATCAAACGTTGGTAACGTCAAATCACTGGCTAAGCCAAAACCACGAAAATGCGGCAAATAAAAGCAATAGTGTGAGGTCAGGGATAATATAAACGGCAGAAACTGCCGCGCATCCATACCAAAAGCATGCAATAGCAGCACAGGTTGACCTTTACCAATCACAGACATCGGTATCAGCGTACCGTCAGCCGCCCTCACATGACTGGTTTGCAATTGGTATCGCTCAGGTATTTTAAAGGTCGTTTTGAACATATGGGATATCATTGATTTATATCATATTGGCAAGAGTGTTCATGTTGGCAGCGCTACTACTGCCAGAGTTTGGCATAGTGGGCATCACTAATGTTAGCAATATCTAATGTTGCTAGCATCTCACGTAGGGCAATCCAACGTTGAGCATCCGGTTTGATTGGGCTTATCAAGCGTTTTAAAGTATCGTTGATAATGTCATCCATCAATGCCGATGGTGTCTCACCTGTATAGGCATAATAAATCGTGCGTGCTTGTTCGGGATTGTCGATACACAACTGCGCCATTGCTGTACTGACAGCTACAAACTGTGTCAACGCTTCTGACTTTTCTTCCCAAATACTATGGGTGGTCATTAGCTCCAGTGCTGAAAAGTTGGGATACGGTGATAAGTGCTGATCGATAAAGGTATAGTCAAGCCCTGTATGATTGGCCTCAATACCTTCAAAGTTATAAAAGCATAACCATGCGCCATCGAATTCGCCTGCTTCATCACCCTTTTGAAGGTTTTCTAAATGTTGAAAGTCGGTTTCTACAAAGCTGACATTAGCGGCATCTAACACAAAACCATTTTTCTTAGCATAACGGCTTAAAATCTCAAAGCCAATTTTATTGGTAATAGGGTTGGCTGCTGGTGTCGTGATACGAATCGGTTGGTTCTGATGTAATTTATCAAGACTGCTTTGCTTGATAAGCACGCCTCCATCCGTCACAAAAAAACAGCCCAATGCTTTTAAGTCTTCAAAATAGTGCTCGAATAGGTGAATCGGTTCGTTCACGTGTAAATCAATATTGCCTGCTTCTAATTCTGCAAAGCCATCGTAATGTTCAGTTGGCTCTACCATATTAATATCAAGCCCTGCATCCAGATAAGCACCAGTATGAATGCCCGCAATAAAAGGTAGGTGATCTGGATTTAAAAACCATTCTAGCGTCAGAGTGAGTGCAGTGTTTGGCATAACATATCCTTATATCATTAACAGAAGTAAGTCACAGGTAGGTCACATTAAAAGTGACAGCGTTGACCATAGCATAAAATAACGGTAAAAATGGCTGAAAAAAATCAGGCCGCAATACAGTATCAAAATAAGATATTGCATGGCGGCCTGATGGTAGTGATGTTAACTATTAATATTGACTAGCCATTGTTTTTTGCAATGGTTAAGCCATTATAGGTCTGCGCAACTGGCATCACTTCTAAGCGGTTCACGTTGATATGTGCAGGCGACTCAATCAACCATAATAAAATATCGCCAACATCGTCACCAGTCATGGTTTTGAAGCCGTCATAAACCTTGGCAGCTTTGTCGTCATCACCGTGGTAGCGCACGTTTGAAAACTCAGTGCCCGCGACGTTACCTGGCTCAAGATTGGTCACGCGTACTTGCGTGCCAAGTAAGTCAGCTCGCAAGTTTAGACTGAACTGTTTTACAAATGCTTTAGTTGCACCATAGACGTTGCCACCAAAGTACGGCCAGCTACCTGCAATCGAGCCCACATTGATTATATAACCGCTATCTCGAGCCACCATTGCTGGCAAGACCGCATGGGTCAGCGCTATCAACCCTTTGATATTGGTATCGGTCATGCGCATCCAGTCATCTAGATTGGACTCTTGTGCAGGTCCAGCGCCCAGCGCCAATCCTGCATTGTTCACCAAGACATCGATTTGATTAAAACCGTCAGGCAAGTCAGCAATGATTTGTGGAATAGAAGCCGTATCGCTGACATCCATGACCACAGGTAAAAATGCCTCGCCCAAATCTGCAGCCAAAGCTTGTAACTTATCGAGGCGTCTAGCACAGCCAATCACGCGATGGCCTTTTGCCACCAAACGTTCAGCCAATGCTTTACCAAAACCTGCGCTCGCGCCTGTAATCAATACGTTCATGTTATATCCTTATCATTGATACTGTATGCTTTTGTCATGACTATCTAAGATGACTGAATACCTTGGTTTAAAGGTCACTGATTTAGTTGCTTACCAAATATCTTATCACCAGCATCACCAAGACCTGGAATGATATAGCCGTGCTCATCCAAATGGCTGTCCAATGCAGCAGTATAAATAGTTACATCAGGATGTGCTTCGTTGACCACACGCACACCTTCAGGCGCAGCTACTAACACGAGTGCTTTAATATTAGTACAGCCGTTTTTCTTTAGCATATCAATAGTCGCAACCATAGAGCCGCCTGTTGCTAGCATCGGATCGATGATAAGTGCTGGGCGTTTGTCCATGTGGCTGACGAATTTTTCAAAGAATGGTACTGGCTGTAAGGTTTCTTCGTCACGTTGCAAGCCCACGACAGAGATTTTTGCAGTAGGAATCAGGTCGAGCACCCCGTCAAGCATGCCGATGCCTGCACGTAAAATCGGTACAATTGTCGCTGTCTTACCGATGATTTGCTCACCAGTGATTTCGCCACACCATCCCGCCATTGGGAACGTTTCAATCTCGAAGTCACGGCTTGCTTCATACGCCATCAAGCGTGCAAGCTCTTTGGTCAATGTACGGAACTTATAAGTACTACAATCTTTTTCACGCATAAGGCTAAGCTTATGACGAACTAGTGGATGATCGATTACCGTAATTTTCAAACCGCTATTTAGGTCGCTCATAGAATCTCTCTTGATTTTGGGGCTGATGCTTGCGCAGTCACTGCGGTTGCTATTAGTATAAAAGATACAAACACTTACTTCACTTTAACCGTATTTTTGGCACATAAATAGTAAGCTTAATATATTACTAGTAAAGCCAACTGAATACATTCAATGCTTATATAAGGGTCTTAACCTTAATTAATTTACAGTGCTTTTATTCATAACCTACATTTAGGGTCACAATAACTAGATCCAAAGCAATTGAAGCCATCATGATTCAAGCAACTAGAATTTAAGCAACTATAATGAAAGCCACAATTATTCGAATCAAACACCGCATCATTCTATATATTTAAGCCATTGACCTGTTAAGCCGACTATATTTCACTATCGAAGCACTATAATAAGTGAAGTAAGGTTTAGGCCTGCTATGATACCAAAAAAACCGCTTTTCTGATGAAGAATCTTATGACTACATGCCCATCTTACACGCATAAAAATACTAATAAGACCGATAGCAATTCAATATTATCCGAAACGAATGCTGTGAAAATAGAAACACATCCATTTCCGCCTGTATTGCCGCCCAATGCCACCGTCATGATGATGGGAACGTTTCCACCGACTATCGATAAATGGGCAATGAGTTTCCATTATCCCAATTTTTATAATGATATGTGGCGTATCTATGGTCGCGTATTTTTTGATGATGTTGACTATTTCAGAGTAGGGGACGAGAAGCGCTTTGATCCTGAACGTATTCGCGCCTTTATGTTTGAGCGCGGGATTGCCTCTTGTCCAACAGTCAAACAAGCCATTCGTGAAACGGGCAACGCCTCAGACAAAAACTTGACGGTCGTTACTCCTGTAAATTTAGATGACATTTTGCCGCAAGTGCCAAAAGTGAAAACGTTATTTACTACAGGTGGCAAAGCGACAGAGGTGCTACTCAATTTACTAAGCGAACCACCTGCTAAGTCCAAGTATCCTAAGACCAATCAAAGTATGGATTATCCTTATGAATGGCAGAGTACAGGTAACAAAGCTGACGTGAATAATCTAACCTTATATAGATTGCCATCAACTTCACGGGCATACCCTTTATCATTAGATAAAAAAGCCGCTGCTTATAAAGCGTTTTTTGAAAAAATGGGTAAGTTATAATCAGTTATACAGAAAAGAGTGGTATAGCAGTATTGGTATATTAGGGAGATTTCAATCATATATCATTGCTAAAGTAGAAGTGCTTTTCTAAAGAAGTAAGAAATCATAAGAGTTTCAACAGCAGTGTCTAAAATTTTGAGTAGTTAAATTTATCTTAACCCATTGAAAATTATCAGTTATTAAAAAGGCAGTCAAATCAGTTAAAAAACCTTTAGCAAAGCAGTTGACACAGCTCTTAAACTCTATATAATACGCCCCTCAACAGGGGAAACTGGCAGTAATTAGGAGATAATTACTTAATTAAAACCCAGTTAACTCATTGA
>NZ_JADYWY010000009.1:0-168299 GCF_015864635.1 Psychrobacter sp. SZ93C1
GTGTGACTTGCTGAGGTGTGCCAAATTCGCCACTATCTGCCAAAAAGTTAAATGGATACGGTTTTTTGGTCAACTTGATACATAGATTCATAATCATTTGAGGATTACTTTCATTATTCAGGTCAGGCCATGACAATAATCGCAAGTTCTTACCTTGATAGTATTCATCAGGAACTGTGTCGATTTTATCTATATCAATAAAAGGCTTAATACGTTTTTTTTGATAGTCATCAAAGTTATTGAAAATGATTCTATGGTTCTCTACAAAGGTACTAAAGAAAACACCTTGGTCTACAAAGTTGAATACACTAACACCCCAATTGGGAAAGCTACGTTCAATAATATCTACGTCCAAAAAAGCCCAAATATCTTCGTGTCTAGGATCGGCAGCTATCTTAGCCATGAGTTTGTCTACTTCAAAATTTGGCCCTTCTAATACTTGGAAATACTGACCTTCACGATAAGAGACGATACCAGTAATTTGCGACTTTGGATTATGCTCACGAGAGGCACTAATAATCTCTGATAACCCTGTAGGCATACGAACACTATGTTCACGAATTGACGCTCTGCTGATAGGTGCTCTGCTAACGTATGCAATACATTTCATTTTACCACCATTTAATAAGACATCTAAGAATCAGTTAACTCATTGTCGGACATAAAGATCACATTCGTTATGCAATAGGTTTATATAACGAATATGATCTTGTTGCTCATAATCTTCAATAAAGTAAAAGCAACAAGAACATATCGATCAGCATTCATTAGGTTGAATATTGCCAACCAAATTATAGTTCTAGATTGTTTTCCACTGACTGTACTTTACGACGTGCTAGTGCAAGGTTGGCTTTAGCCTTATCAAGCACCAAATAGATAAACAAATCTTCATGCTTAGATGCAGGACGGATGATGTGTAGTTGTGACTCTAACGTGATTAAGATATCGTCAATCTCACCTTTGATATCAAGCGACTTCATGGTAGCGACTTTCGCTTTGACCACTTGTGAGTTGCCTGCAGCAGCAAGCTCTAGATCAACACCGCCACCAGTCATACCCAGTACCATGCCTGACATATAGTCGACGATACAGCCGCCCATAGCGCCATCAAGGCTCATTAATTCTTGTAAAGACTCATTAATATTTGACATATTCTTCCCTATCCATGTGGTTATGATTCAATAAAGTAATTTAATCGATGAAATACATTCGTTACTTAACAATACTAAACTAAATTCCAATTACTAGTTAACTAACTTAGCCGTTAAACTGCTTTAAGGCAACAATTAAATTTTGAGATATCTATGGCAGTGATACATCAATAACTAATTATTATTAGCAGAAATGACACACCATACTTATTACAAAAATTAACATTAATTAGTAGATTTTATTATACACACATATTAATCCTAAAAGCACGTTTATTAGAAATATTCACAACCAAGTAAAAGTCTTTGGATAAGAAGAAATAGAAAAACCTGATTGTCACAAATTTATGGCTTGGCATAAACACGATTGATACGTTAATTTATGCCAATAATAAGAAAGGATAATATTTTGAGTACTTCTCTTGAAGGCATTACTACCAATCTTTGAAAGTCTATTGGTAAGAATTGAATGAAATACTTTCATTTAGAAAAAGGTTGTATTCAATAATAGCTTATCTAATCCAAACGACGACTAATAGTCACTCCCGTAAAGCCAAAGAGTAGCGTCAATAGCAACGATAAATAACAGAAAAACGCATAAGGCAAATAATCCAACACCGGCACTCCTAATGCCTGACTGATAAACACCCCGCATACACTCCAAGGCACCAGTGGATTAATCACTGTCCCTGCATCCTCAATCGTACGTGACAGATTCTTTGGATGTAAATTCAAACGCTCAAACGTCGAACGAAAAGCCGTCCCTGATAGTAAAATACTCAAGTACTGCTCACCGATGAGCACGTTGATGCTCAGTGCTGACATCGCTGCCGCAAAGATCGCCCGTCCTGACGTCGTCAACGTGTCTTTAATACCCGATAGCAATGCTGGTAACACACCCAATGCCGTTAGTAACCCGCCGAGACTGAGTGCCAATATCACAATCGCTTGCGTAAAGAACATACTTTGTACACCGCCACGCGATAGCATACCCCCTACTTCACCCAGCTCTAGTGACTCAGCCGGTGCATATCCTGCAAACAGATAACCACCTAATTGTCCAAAGCTTGGACTGCTATGTATATAAGTGATGATAAGCGCCACCGCAATGGTGCAAATAATCGTATAGATGGCATTGACACGAAAGACAGCCAGTCCAACTAATACCACAAACGGTAATACCGCATAATTATGTACCAAGCCACTGTCGATGAGCTGCCCTTGGAGAATAGTCACCTGACTAAGATCAGAACCCGCTGTCTGGCCTGAAAACATCCAGAACAAGATAACCGTGAGTATCCAAGCAGGTACCGTCGTGTACATCATATTGCGAATGTGCTCAAACAGATCGATACCAACAACGGATGAGGCGATGGTACAGGTATCAGACAAGGGTGACATCTTATCGCCAAAGAACGCTCCTGAGACGACGGCACCAGCCGCAATTGCTACATTGGCATCAAAGGCATTACTCATCCCAATAAATGCCACACCCAAGGTTGCAACGGTTGTCAAACTACTACCCAGTGCAATACCAATAATGGAAGTAAGTACAAAGGCGGAGATGTAATAATACTCTGGTGAGATGAGCTGAAAGCCGAAGTACATGAGTGTGGGTATGGCACCAGACATCATGAGAGCGGCGACCATCAGACCAATAAAGAAGAACAAATAGATGGCACCGATACCGCGCATAATACCTGAGGCCATTTGTGCTTGCATGTCATCAAAGCTCAGTCCTTTAAAGGCGCCAATGCCCAGTAAGACACAGATGGCGAGTATCAATGAGAGATGCGGCACCCAACCAAAGCCGATCATGGTAACACCCATGATGGCGATGACGATGGCTGATATGATGAAGGCTTGCTGAGGGGAAATATGGGTGAGGATTCTTGGAGGCATGATGCGCCCTTATGATGCAGGTTGGTTTAAGATATTTAAGGGTTTACTGGTTTCGTCTGTGGCCATGCTCGTGACTGGTTGCTGGCTTTTTATTAGTACTCCGTACTTCTACTGGTTCATCGGCCAGACTCTTTGGGTGCGAATGAGTGGTTATCTATGATTAGTTTCGACCAAATTTTATCCATAAAAAAATCCTCACTTCTTATGATAAGAAGTGAGGATTTAGTGCTTTTTCAAGCCATATTTGGAGCGGGAAAAGAGATTCGAACTCTCGACCCCAACCTTGGCAAGGTTATGCTCTACCACTGAGCTATTCCCGCTGATTATCGAATTGTAGTGTTGTTAACAACAACTCCGTCTCGATAGGCTGGCTATTCTATCAAAATTCCTGAGTGTGTCAACACCTTTTTCATATTTATTTCCAATATTTTCACTTTAAGCCTTTATTTCTAGAGAGTCTACCTATAAGTAATTGATTTAATAATAAGTATCTCATTTACTGAAGTAATCATTATTTTCACTAATGATGAAAATATTATGTACCGTTATCATGAACTATGTTTAATCGCGTCTATGCCCATCAGCCAAACTGCTATTTTCGTAGTGCATCGCTACGTTATTCTATAAATAAACCTCAAAAATATTTTCCACTCTAATACATACGATAACTGTCAAAACTCAAGGTGTGTGATACAAACCAATCAAGTAGAGATAATACGTATAGCAAAGTTGATATAGTAGCAGAGCAAGTGATGTTTGATGATACGCCACTTACAATCATACGCTGTGTTGTTACTGTTTCTACATTGGTTTTAGGCTATTAACATTATTATACTCATGGGCAATGCTGGTTCGGGTAAAATTTTACTATTAAGACAGATAAATAGAGTAATAAGTGCTGTCCACATATTAGCCAAGAATTATCATTTGACCTATTTTATAGATATATACTTTGTACAACTTTTACTTTTATCATTTACAGCGAGGATATTTTTATGAAAAAGCTACTGACCACTACCGTGATGGCAGTGTCACTGTCCACACTGACTTTAGTAGGCTGTACTAGCACGACCAACACGGGTGCCGTTGGTGTCAACCGTCAGCAGCTGCTGTTAGTTTCTAGTGAGCAAGTCCTTCAGTTATCAGCGGAAAGCTACGCGAATACACTGAAAGAAGCCAAATCAAAGGGCGTACTGGACAAAAATACAGCTCAGCTTAATCGCCTAAAGATTATTGCTAATCGTTTAATCGGTCAGGTTGGCACTTACCGTACAGATGCGGCAGCGTGGGACTGGGAAGTGCATACTATCCAATCTGATGAACTGAATGCTTTTGTTGTACCTGGTGGTAAGATTATGTTTTATTCAGGTATTATCGACCGCTTGAGCCTGACTGACGATGAGATTGCAGCGATTATGGGGCATGAGATGTCGCATGCGCTACGTGAACACTCACGTGAGCGTCTGTCGCGTGAATATGCAACGCAAACAAGTATCGGTGTGGCTGCTAGCATATTTGGCTTATCACAAGGACAGGCTGAGTTGGCAGGTACTGCTGGCAATTTAGGTTTGAGCCTACCCCATAGTCGTACTCAAGAGTCTGAAGCTGACCAAATTGGTCTTGAGCTGATGGCACGTGCAGGCTACAACCCACAGGCAGCGGTTAGCTTATGGCAAAAAATGCAGAAGGCAAGCGAAGGTGAGCCACCACAATTCTTAAGCACTCACCCATCTAGCAGCAGTCGTATTTCTCAATTACAGGCATTAATGCCTAAAGTAACGCCGCTGTATCAACAAGCCCGCCGTTAATCAAAACTTATTGGTAGATGTCACGTTTTGAGCCAATATTTATAGATTATAAGAGCAGAGTGCACATGAAGTATTGTGCTCTGCTCTTTTCATTTTTAGTAAGAAATGACAATGGCTATTGAGTTTGGCAATTGAGCGTATCGCTATTAATCGCGTTATTACTGATGGTTATATTTTTTAGCCCTATGGATAACAATTGAGAACGATTGATTTGCCTATGCATTTCAAGAGCACTCAGTCTAGATAATTGTGTCTGCTATAATGCCCGCAATATATAATCTACACATTGCTAAATATTATTAAGCAAAATATTATTAAGCAAAACATATGGAAGGATTGTTATGACTACCACACCGATTGCTGATGCGCTTAATGCGGAGCTACAAGCTTTGCAGTCACAACATTTAGAACTGGTCAATGAATCAATGAATCATGCTGGTTATTTCGATGGTAAAGAGAGCCATTTTAAGCTTACTATTGTCAGTGATGCTTTTGAAGGTAAACGCTTGGTTGCACGCCATCAGCTCGTATATGGATTGGTTAATGCACTATTGACCTCACAAGGTGGTCAAGTACATGCTCTAGCTATTCACGCTTATACTCCTGTCGAATGGCAAGGCCAAAGCCCTGATAGCCCGTTATGCGCTGGACAAAACAAAGCTTAGAATGTTGTTATTCAGATCGCATGTGTTCATATAATAATTGAATGCTACAAACAAGCTGACCAATGCAAATTTAAGGAAAACCATATTCAATGAAACATTTACATATGCTAATGGCATTACTGATCATTGTGGTATTTATATACCAGAGTTATTTGGTATTAAGCTCTAATAGACGAGCGCCACGTGCGGTGAAGATAGCGTCTCATATTCTATATGCACTCATTATCGTATCAGGCGCAGTGATGCTCATGCAGCTCATGAGTGTCAATGCCCCTGTCCAATGGGCATTCGCCAAAATAATTTTGCTCTTCACTGCTATTAGCGCTAGTGTAAAAGCATTCAAGAATCATGCAACACCTGCCCAAAGAAAAACGGGGATTGTCATTGCGGGTATCGCGTATCTTGGTATTGTGGTACTGGCCTTTACAAAGCCTGGCAACTTATTTTGATCCGTCTGCCGTATTAAAGTTGCACATATAGCAAGACTACTCAGAGGCAAAATATTGGATAATCGATGGACTTTCAATATCTTAATCACATTATTTTTGCTATCTTGAATACATACAAAGACAATAATTCAGCCTAATGGAGCCACTATGAAAACTCTTACTACAGCGACGTTACTAGCCACAGCTGGTATTTTAGGGCTCTCAGGCTGTGCTTCTACAGGTAATGTCACACCACAGTATGTGCCGCCAAGCACCTATCAAAGCTATGATTGCCAAGCACTCAGCCAAGAGTACAACCGTGTCAATCGCTATGTAGACGCAGCACGTAACGAGCAGTCAAGCTTATCGGCCTCTGGTGTCGGGGTTGGGATTTCTGCAGGACGTTGGGGTATCTCTCCTAATATCAGTTTTGGTCTTGGCAAAAGCAACAGTACTCAAGCACGCGATGCCAAGTTATCACGCCTCTATGGCGAGAGTGATGCGATTGTGCAATCTGCACGTATTCAACGCTGTAGCTTCGTCAACGGTATCAAAATTTATGGTGAGTAGCATTTAAATAAGATGAGCTATATTCGATAGCTTCGAGTGTCCATAGCGTTAGACGACTGTAGTGATTAAAAAAGCCAATACGCAATCAACGTATTGGCTTTTTTATGACTAATCATCAGGAGCGAGGTCTGATTTGTCGCTTAAACACTTAAGCTTCGTACCCACTGGATAATTTGGTCACTAGGCAGCGCTCCTGACTGCCGCGCGATTTCTTTACCGCCTCTAAAGGCAACCATAGTCGGCAAACTACGGATGTTATAAGGGGCTGCTGCTTGCTCGTATTTATCCGTTTGTATCTTTGCAAAAACTACTTGCGGCAACTGACTGGCAGCCACTTTGAATTGCGGCGCCATCATAATACAAGGCTGGCACCAACTTGCCCAAAAATCAACGATGGTCAATACCTCATTCTTTTGAATGAACTTGCTGACCGTTTGCGCATTCAACTCGTGAGGGCTAGCCGTCAGTAGTGGCTGGCCACATTTACCGCATTTTGGTTCAGCACCTAATCTGACTGCTGGTACGCGGTTGGTCGCGTGGCAATGTGGGCAGACTAGATAGAAGTTTTGCTCATTCATGATTTGATTCCTATTCTAATTATTTTATTGTCTTAACAGTTCGGCTTGGATAGATTGATTATACAAGCAACTTTGTGATGATGGTTTATAGTCATTCTCTACAGCACTTGCTTTGCCACACCACTATACACGTAGCTCATCGGTCGTGGACCTGGCAAGTATGCTTGGCTTAACTCATCGATGGCAAAACCACCTGCTCTAATCAGTGCTGGGATATCGCGATCTAAATGACACCCTCCTGCTATAGGTTTCCAAAATGGTGTCAATCGATGCTGCCAACGCTCGACAGAAAGATCTGGTGCTAATCCATGCTCACAAAATAACAAGCGACCATCAGGTTTTAGCACTCGTGCCATTTCTTGAAGTGCCGATACCGGATCGTCGATACTACATAAGGTAAAGGTCATCACAATCGTATCAAATCGATCCGTATCAGCGTGAATGCCTTGAACATCCACGGCTATCACTTCAACTGGAATGCTAATGTCACTCGCCCGCTTACGTGCGAGTGTATGCATCTGAGCCGCTGGGTCGATACCAACAATAGAAGAGACTCGTTTGGCATCATAAAACGGTAGATTCAAACCGCTACCAATTCCAACTTCGAGTACTTCACCTAGTGCTTGAGGAACAATTTTAGACCGCGCTTTCATCACATTACCCGCACTACAAGCGACATCGATCAGCTTGGGCAATACATAACGTTCGTAAGGGTTCATTGCTCTCTCCAGTTATCGCCGAACTTAGCGTTTGCAGGTAGCTATACCGAGCTTCTACATAGCGGACCATCTACAGATTAGCATTATTATAGATATCTAGCATACGATACTTGCATCGTGCTGCACGGGATGACAACTTTCACTTATTACACGTTTTTTATTTACCGAGCGCATTAATCGGTACTTTCAGATAACGAATACCATTGTCTTCCGGCTCTGGGAAATGACCTGCATCAATATTAACTTGTACCGAAGGAATAATTAAGCGCGGCATATCAAGCGTAGCATCACGGCGCTCACGCATTTCTACAAACTCGGCTTCATTGATCCCCTCTTTCACATGTATATTACCCAGTTTTTGCGCTGCCACAGTAGTGCTTGGACAGTGTTTTCGACCCTTGCTTGGATAATCATGACACAGATACATCATCGTATCTTCAGGGAGTGCCAGCAGCCTTTTGATTGAATGATACAAGGTTTTGGCATCGCCACCGGGGAAATCGCAGCGAGCCGTACCCACATCTGGTGCAAACAAAGTATCTCCGACGAAGACCACTGTCTTTTCATCATCAGCAGCAACATACGCCATGTCAGCTCGCGTGTGACCTGGCACATACATGACCGTAATAGTAATATCGCCAAGCGCCAAAGTCTCGCCATCATCTGTCAAAATATCAAACTGACTGGCATCCGTGCGAAAACTGGTATCGAAATTAAATATTTGCTTGAATATTTTTTGTACTTCGGTGATATGCTGCCCTATGACGAGCTGACCACCTAGCAACTCTTTGACGTGTGCAGCCCCTGAGATATGATCGGCATGGGCATGGGTTTCTATAATATAGACCAGCCCCCAGCCATGCTCACGGACAAACTCAATCACCTCATCGACACTCGTAGTGCCAGTACGTCCTGACTTGGCATCAAAGTCTAATACGGGATCAACGATGGCACATACTTGCTTCTGGACATCTGCCAGTACGTGAGTATAGGTCTCTGTATCGCTATGTAAGAATGAATGGACTTGCATGGCTGCCTCTTTGTATTTCTATGAATATTTTAGTTTTTAATAAATTCTTAAGTATAATATGCGCTCAGCTCTCGTATCTGCAGCGACATATCAATTGACTGTGCATACTAACATAGCAGTTATTATACATTTTATAAATTTATATAATGTAAATAAATATAACTTGATAAAGACTCATGTATCATTGATAATTAATCACGTTTATCTATAAATGTTATACCCTACTATTTATACTTAATATAAGGAGCTCGCTCTGAAACCTTCAGCATTGAGCACATCTACTACTATCCCGAGCGACCCTATATCACCTAGTGAGACAGAGTCTGCACCTAAAGACCTTGCTGAGCAAATGAAACAAGCTTCGATGCAAGCCAGCCAGCTATTAAAGTCACTCTCGCATCCTGATCGCCTGTTACTGCTATGTCAGCTGACTCAAGGAGAGTATTGCGTCAGTGAGCTTGAAAGCTTAGTCGGTGTTGGACAACCAAGCTTGTCACAGCAATTGGGTATCCTACGTAAAGACGAGCTGGTCTCGACACGCCGTGAAGGCAAGCAAATCTACTATAGTATTGCCAGTGACGATGCTTTAGCGGTTCTAGATCTCCTTTACCAACGCTTTTGTGCCAAAACAGACGGATAGATTATCCGCTTAAGAATCGGCTGTAATAACGTTCAACACACTCTAACTTTTTTATCATGATGACGTATTGCTATGCTTTCTCTTGCCACTCGTCTAATTCCCGCTTGGTTACGTCAATACAAGCTATCTGCGCTGCCGACTGACGTCATCGCAGGATTGGTCGTTGGTGTGCTCGTGATTCCGCAAAGCTTAGGCTATGCGGTGCTAGCAGGTCTGCCACCTGTATATGGCTTATACGCCGCTATCGTACCCGTCATGGTCTATGCATGGATAGGCTCGAGCAATATTCAAGCAGTGGGGCCTGTCGCTATCACTGCGATTATGACCGCCAGTAGTCTGCATCCTTATGCAGCAGAAGGCGCTCAACAGTATGTGTTGATGGCCAGCTTGTTATCATTGATGGTTGGGGCGATGTTATCGTTAGCTGGGTGGCTAAAGCTTGGCTGGATCATGCAGTTTATCAGTCGCGGGGTTTCTGCTGGTTTTATCAGTGGTGCCGCGGTGCTTATCTTTATCAGTCAGCTGAAATACTTAACGGCTATTCCCATAGCGGGAAATGGCTTGTTCGGTTATTTGTCCAGTATGCAATTGTATGCCCGCCAGCTGCATCCACTCACACTACTCATTGGTATGATCGCTTTTGCGCTTTTGGTTGCCAATCGTTACGGCAGTCAATGGGTATGGCAATCTTGGTTGCCATCTATCTACGCCAAATGGGCAGAGCGTTTGTTTCCCCTTATCCTACTCGGCATTGCGATTGTCATGAGTATGAGCTTACATTGGACCACAAACGGTGTCGCAACGATTGGTAGTATTCCGCAAGGGCTACCGACCTTTACCTTTCCCTATGTACCCAACTTTGATGTCGCCCTCAACCTATTACCTAGAGCGGGGCTGATGGCGCTGATTGTATTTGTCTCAAGCAGTTCAGTCGCTAGCAATTATGCCCGTCTGCGCGGTGAGAGCTTCAATGCCAACCGCGAACTGACTGGACTTGGGTTTGCCAATATTGCTGGTGGTTTCTTTCAAAGCTTTGCAGTCGCTGGTGGATTTTCACGTACTGCTATCAATGCCGACTCAGGCGCCAAAACACCTGTTGCCAGTTTGGTAACAGTGATGGTGATGATTGCTGCTTTGATTGCTTTTGGCAACGCACTAGCGCCACTGCCCTATGCGATATTAGGCGCAACCATCATGGCCTCTATTATCAGTCTAATCGATATCACGACACTGAAGTCAGCATGGCAACGTGACCGTCTAGATGCGGCCAGCTTTATGGCGGCATTTGTAGGTGTGCTGATATTTGGGCTAAATACAGGCTTGGTCATTGGTCTTATGGTGTCGTTTGCTAGCCTGATTTGGCAATCGAGCAAACCGCATGTGGCCATCGTCGGACAGTTAGCTGGCACGGGGCATTTTCGCAATATCAATCGTCATGATGTTCTGACGTTTAGTCACTTATTAATGTTGCGTGTCGATGAAAGCTTGTTTTTTGGTAATAGTGAATCCGTGCACCGCCGCGTGATACACGCCACTCAGCAATACCCGCAAGCATACGAGATTGTCCTTATCATGTCAGCCGTCAATCACATTGATCTGACTGGACAAGAGATGCTCATCAGCCTAAATAAAGAGCTACTTATTCAGGATAAGCACCTAAATTTTAGCTTCATTAAAGGGCCTGTCATGGATATCATTGAAAATACCCCTGTGATCACCGACCTCTCAGGACACGTTTATTTAAGTACAATGGATGCAGTAGATGCGCTAAAGGATATATGAACCAACGCTTATAGGTTAAATCAATAGCCATTATTGTCTGTGGCAAGATATAGCTATGATAAAAGCTGTGTTATGCTAGTCATCAAACATACTATAGAGAAGCGGCACCTAGCCATCCCTCTATCTTCAAATACCTTTTTATATCCGTAACCGAAGCAACTTATGACCGATAACATCACTATTTATAAGCAAATCTATCCAAGCCAATGTCTCAAAATTGCTGAGCTTGGCTACCGCTCTGTGCTCAATATTCGTCCTGATGCTGAGACAGAAACGCAGCCGAATAGCTATGACTTTGCCAGTGCAACTGCAAACGCAAATTTGACCTATCATCACCTACCATTTGATGATGAGCGCTTGAGCATGCTAACTGTCGAACAGTTTGCCGATTTTTATCACTCTATGCCCAAACCCATACTTATGTTCTGTGGTACTGGTGCACGCGCCAAACTGCTGTATCAAAGTGCCTTAATGCAAGGTCTGCTATAACATTGTTGCATTTATAAAGACTGTTACGATGTTTACATAGCTCATCTTTAGAATTTTGCGCATTCAGCTTAAGCTTAGTACAGTCGTTACAGACCAAACATGTCACTCTCTCATATAAAAAATAACAAGGAGCTCCTATGAGCCATCAAGTTAGTTTTACTGGACAAATCACCCCTGACCAAGTACCGATGATTGCTGAAAACGGCTTCAAAACCATCATCAATAACCGTCCAGATGGTGAAGAACCAAATCAACCGACCAGCGCTGATATTGAAGCCGCTGCGAAAGAAGCAGGACTTGCTTATAAAGAGATTTCTTTTGCTGGTAATGAGCTAAATCAAACGCATGTCGAAACGTTTGCTGACTTTTTTAATCAAGCTGAACAGCCAATGCTGATATTCTGCCGTACCGGTAACCGCTCAAACGGTATCTATGAAGCAGCCAAGCAAATGGATTTGTTAGACGACTAATTCGTTGATTGATGCATCAAGACAATCATTGCAGAATATTAATAATTGCGCCCGTCCAACATTTGGATGGGCGTTTTTTTCAATTATTACTTGAATGATAGACTGGTCAATTTTCAATATTAAAGACATAATAAAACTCTACTTAATACCGCTTAAAAGGATTTTATTATGCAAACACCCCTACTAATCATCGGCAACAAAAACTACTCATCTTGGTCATTGCGGGCTTGGTTATTACTAAAGGCATTCGATATTGATTTCGATGAACAGCTGATTGAGTTACTTCATCCGTCATCTACACAAATTCTTGACGAGCACGCGCCAACGGGAAAGGTACCCGTTTTAGTATATGGTCAAGGTGATGATAAGGTGACGGTATGGGATACTTTAGCGATTGCCATTCATGCCAATGATTACCTGACAGATATAGATATTTGGACCGGATTAAGCAAGTCTGATTCTGACACTACTAATGATAATAGCCACAGAATAAATAGCGCCTATTGCCAGAGTATCGTCGCTGAGATGCATTCAGGACTGATGGGTATTCGTAGTGAGATGCCGATGAATATCAGAGCCACTGCGAAAATACAGCCAAGTGCTGCATGTTTGATTGATATCGCCCGTATAGAAGATATCTTTGCAGATTGTTTAGAATCTCGCTCAACAGACAGCTATCTGTTTGGTAAATTTACGGCTGCCGATGCGTTTTTTGCCCCTGTGGTTCTACGCTTGCAGACTTATGCGGATGCCTCAAGCGTAAAGTTAAAACCAATGACTAAACAATACTGTGAGACAATGCTAAATAACCCTCATATACAAGCATGGCGAAAAGCTGCGCTTACAGAAACCCGTATCATTGAAGAAGATGAAGCGGGCCAGATAGTCTCATTGGTTGGGGCATTGGCAGAATAAAACTGAATCAAGCCCACATCAAACTTTAGGTGAAAGGTTTACTAAATTTTTAATAACACTTAAGATGATAGAGACACAAGGAATGTGATCTATTTAAAAAGCCATTTTAATATGGCTTTTAATTCAACAAGGAATGTTTTATGAGCGGTACTGCTCTGGCTTTACTCCCACTGGCTCTTGCCTACATTATGTTTACCTTAGGAACAGGGCTAAAACCCAGTGACTTTAAGGTTATCGTCAATTACCCCAAAGCTTTTTTTGTAGGCCTCGTCAATCAAGTTATTTTCGTGCCTTTGATTGCTTTGGCAGTCATCCTAGTAATGGCACCACCACCAGAAATTGCTTTTGGTATTATGCTGATTAGCTTTTGTCCAGGCGGTGTCACGAGCAACATGCTCACCTATTATGCCAAAGGCAATGTCGCGCTGTCAGTCGCTCTCACTGGCGTGGTCAGCCTACTATCTGTCATTACTTTGCCTATTCTAATCACCTTAGCTTTTAACCACTTTATGCAAGACCACACGGGCTCTATTAGCGCGGTAAAGATTGGCGCTGTCATGTTTCTCTTGACGACGTTACCAGTTACCCTTGGTATGCTGGCTCGCTATAAATTCACTAACTTTATGGTACGCAGAAGCAGCATTCTAAATGGCTTGGCCAGTATCTTTTTTGTCTTAATAGTCTTCGCTGCCATCGCTTCTAACTGGGAGCTGCTAAAGTCACAGTTGACATCAATGGGGCTTGAGCTTGTCCTTATCATTATGGCTTTATTTATATTTAGTATTTTAACCTCTAAATTATTAAAGCTGAGTTGGTTTGATACTAAAACCATCTCCATAGAGACCAGTATTCAGAACAGTACGACTGCGATTACCTTAGCGCCTATTATTATGGGAACGGCGGTTGGCCTGCCTGCCATCGCTTTACCTGCGGCGGTATATGGTGTGTTGATGTATGTGATTGCGCTGCCAATTATTGCGTTGATTCGGAATAAGAACTGATTATAGTAGACATAAAAAAACGCCCGTCCAGATATTGGATAGGCGTTTTTTAATAGTATAGAACGTCATACTTATACTTCTATTCTTTTATCTCATTCCAGAATTTTTCTAACAAAATTTTAAAATCGTTATCAAGTTCTATAGGATATTTATCGATATCTTTTACCGCCTCATCATAAATGGACTGTCCACCCTGTTGTAGCGCTTTGCGTAAATGACTTTCAGAATCAGCCATGTTCCCTTGTAAAAACTCAGTGTAAGCCACATTTCCCAAAATCGTAGCATGATTATCCCTTGAGGATTTTGTTAAAGCTTTCGAAAAGTACTCTAATCCTTCATGCAAATAATCCTTCATAATATTTGGATTCTGCCATTGCTTTTTTGCTGCTAACAACCTCAAATAGCCCATATCATTAAGTGCTATCGCCACTGAATTTTGTAGACCAACTTCTTTGCTCTCACTAAATTTTGCAATAACCTTATCGTAAAACTCAATAGACTTATCTGATTGTTCAAGCTCGGCAAGTATACCACCTTTCTTGACCAAGGCTTTTGCTACTTGTTCTTGCAAAACAAGTTTATTATTGTCAGAAAAAAGTGTAATCAGCTCATCGCAAATTTCAACAGCCTTGTTCAGCTGCCCTAGTTTTTCTAGTGCAACGGCTTTGTTAAATAGCGCTTTCGCCACCTGCTCTTGTAAAATAAGCTCATTACTGTCAGAAAAAAGTGTAATCAGCTCATCACAAACATCAATAGCCTTATCTAACTGCTTGAGCCCTCCTAATGCAACAGCTTTGTTCAATAATGCTTTTGCTACTTGTTTTTGTAAAATAAGCTCATTACTGTCAGAAAATCTTATAATAAGCTCATCACAAACATCAATAGCCTTATCTAACTGCCCAAAATCATAAAGTGCTACAGTTTTGTTCAGCAATGCTACTGCAACGTGCTCTTTTAAAATCAGCTCATCACTATCAGAGAATTGTGCGATAAGCTCATCATAAACATTGATTTCATTGTATGGCTGTTCAAGCTCACCTAATATAATAGCCTTGTTCACAAAAGCGCTTGCAACTTGCACTTGTATATCTATTCCAGTGACTGTCTTGAATTTATCGATTAACTTTTCATATATTTCAATTTGTTTTAACTTATTCGATTCTTTTAGTGCCAAGCCAAAGTAAGAACGTGCCAACCATACAGATTTCTCGTAGTCTAAAGATTTTCTACCTTCTAATTTTCGTATAATTTTTTCATAATCACTCTGTAAATATTCTTGTAAGAAATCAGTTTCTCCCTCTTTATCTTGCTGCTGAACATCTTTAAGCTTATTTTTAGTTCCTAGTAAAATATCTTGCGTGCTAGTATTTGAACGAACTGATCGATTTTCCTTCTTATCTTCTGATAGCTCTTCTTTTGGCATTGGATAATTTGCTATCTCATCTAGCTCATTTAGCAAGTGCTGATAAGGATCTGCGAATATAGTAGGTGGAAAACAATCTAACTCCTGTGCCAACTGAATAAGAAATAAATCTGCACCATTTTCGCAGCTCATATAATGCGCTAAGCTAGAAGTTAAAAGTTTCTGTTGCAGATGCTCTGGTGCTTTATCGCCCATATCAACCCAGAACAGCCGATGCTGATCACTGAACTGCTCTTCAACTTGTGGTAGAAATGCATCATTCTCACCACTATAACCAATGAATAGTGTTGGTGACTCACTCAAAGTATGACCAACGAATTCTTTGAGCCGTGCCGCATGTTCTTCTGTCTCAGAATCTGTATTTAATTGGACAAAGCCGTGTCCCTGCCCCCTGCCCATGCAGATGCACAATAGCGGGATCATCTATCAAACGATGCAGGTTTAGATTAGCAGCGGTAAAGTCATAGATAGGTGGGTATTGCCCAAGCAATCCACAGCTACGCGCCAATAAGTTATCAAAATTAAACGTCAACACACGACGAACATAGCCTTCTTTTATCAAGCAAGCCAAAGCTATATGAGACCAGTTTATTTTTGCTTTCCTAATATATTCTTGTAGATATCTACGACGTTTAGATGTCTCAAGACGTCCCATGCACTTACCATAATCCCTACGGTCTTCATCAGATAAAGGTTTTAATTCCAAAGCAAACTGTTCATTCAATTCTGATACAATTTTTTTAGCTAAAGGTATGCCTGCTGTGACAGAACATCCTGCACCAGTAATAAATATAAATGGCTTTTGATCCTTATCCTCTCGGGCAGCCTGCATAAATTCAGCTAAATCTTTTATCGTATATTGATGCATGGAGTCATCCATTATCTAAGTGCCTTCATATAACCTTATATTTGTTTGGATATCATAACAAAAAACCACCTCAAAAGAGGTGGCTTCTTAGACTAACTTTAGTACTTTACGGTTTGGATCTAAACAGCTTATTGCATGACTAAATATTCAAACGCTGACAGTGCTGCTTTACTACCTTCGCCCATCGCAATGTTGATCTGCTTAAATGGAACGGTTGTGACATCACCACAAGCAAAGATACCTTTGCGATCTGTGCGACAGCGCTCATCAATCTCAATCTCACCAAAACGATTTAAATCAACAAAACCTTTGATAAATCCAGTATTCGGTACTAAACCAATCTGTACAAACACTGCAGCCAAATCTAATTCTTTGGTGTCACCCGAGTTGCGGTCTTCATAAACAATAGAGCTAACTTTACCATCTGTGGCTTTAATCTCTTTGGTCGCCGCGCTGGTAATGATGTCAATATTGGCTTTTTCTTTAGCCTTGTTGATGAGCACCTGATCCGCTTTTAAGTCATCAGCAAACTCAAATACGGTCACATGTTTTACGATACCTGATAAATCAATGGCTGCTTCAATACCAGAGTTACCACCACCAACGACCGATACATCTTTACCTTTGAAGAAAGGACCATCACAGTGAGCACAGAACGCCACACCTTTACCGATGTTCTCGTCTTCGCCCGGTACGCCAAGCTTACGCCATTGAGCACCAGTCGCTAGGATAATACTACGAGTCTCAAACATCTCACCAGTATTCAGATGGATACGGTAGTTCTCATCTTCAGTTTCACTGATTTCTTTCACGCTCACGTGTTCTTTTAGCGTGATATTGTATTCGTGCAGATGCTTAACAAAGTTGTTTGATAAGTCAGTACCGTTCGTTAATGGTACCGAGATCAAGTTTTCGATGTCTTGCGTGTCTTTAACCTGACCACCGATACGATCAGCAACCATGGTGACTTTGAGGCCTTTACGAGCGGTGTAAATCGCGGCTGCCACCCCTGCAGGACCTGCACCTATGATGGTCACGTCTTGCTGCTCTAGCTGATCAGCATCGTCTTCTACTTCTGACAATAAATCAGGGAACTGCTCTTGCAATTTTCCGATCAATTTAGCAGTGTCGATTAGTCCGTTAGCAAACGGCTTACCGTTTAAAAATACCGCTGGTACACCTTGGATGTTGTTCGCTTCTACCTGCTCTTGGAACAATGCACCATCGATCATCTCGTTGCTAATACCATCGTTTAATAGCGCGAATTGGTTCAATGCTTGAACAACTTCTGGGCAGCTGTGGCATGACAATGACACGTAGGTCTGGAACTGTAAGGGCTTATTAAAACGCTTGATTAACTTCTGGATACCTTCATCCAATTTTAGCGTATGACCACCCGCTTGTAAGATAGCCAAAATAAGCGAGGTAAATTCATGACCGCCTGGGATACCGCTAAATACAATACCAGTGTCTGTCAGTGCGCCATCGATATGACCGACTACTTTAAAACTGATTGGGCTTGGCAAACTGTCATCATTCGCTGTCGCATCAAAATTGATTTTATCCGTCGTACCAGCGATTTTAGTCAAAAAATCAATCAACTCGGCACGCTTACTATGCTCACCACTACCCAATACAAAAGTAATAGGACGAGTCATGTTTTCACTGTAGCTCTTAATCGCGTCTAATAAACCTTGATCTATCATGTTTGTTCCTCTTCATTACTGGATATGTAACGGCAACTGTTGTATTGCGCGTTCAAATATGGATTATTTAGTATTAATAATGTTGTCTAAAATATTATAGGCAATAAACTTATGCCCTTTGATGTCTCTATTATCATAGGTTCGGAGGATTTGGGCAAGCTGAGAAACTCAAACCTTATGTTTTATAAAACCAATCATAAATCATTATTTAAAATTAAATATTAATTCACGTACAGATTAATTATCATAGTATAGAGGTTGTTTTTTCGCTACAATCAAGTAAGGCCGATAAGAAAAATTCTTATTTGTCTCGTAACAGATTGGCTTTTTCATAGGTTTACCATGAGGCCTCTCTGCTAGTATTAAGCCTTATCAATATTGAGTGAGCGTTTTGGCTTAATAAAAATCAAGTCTCAAAATCATAACGACAATGCGCGGATGCTTATTGTTAGCTTGCGCTTCATAACAAGGATGAACACATGAGAAAGACTGATACTTTGCAAGACAACCGAGATGTTATTACTGAACTTAGGCAAAAAGACAGCCATTTTGCCAGTATTTTTGATGAGCATACTCAGCTTGATCAACAGATTAATCATCTGGAAAAAGATTTGGTAAAGCATGCTAGCCGTGATGAAGAAATAGAACAAATGAAGCGGCGAAAGCTGCAACTAAAAGATGAGATTTATAAAATAATCGATAAAAACAAACTACAATCTCATGCTTAATGCTTAATGCTTAATGCTTAATGCTTAATGCTTAATTTATGATTACGCAATAAAGATTCTGATTAGTAAACGACATAAAAAGACCCCATCAACTTATGCTGATGGGGTCTTTATTTATAGCATTAATATAGCCAATAGCTCTATATATAACACTACAAATATCTAAATAATTTGACTGTTTAGGCCATTACTTAGATTTTACCAACAAGATCAAGACTTGGTTTTAGCGTTTCTTGACCAGCTTCCCAAGCTGCTGGGCAAACTTCGCCGTCGTTTTCACGAACGTACTGTGCTGCTTTTACTTTACGTAGCATGTCTTTTGCACTACGGCCGATACCGCCAGCATGGATTTCAGCAACTTGAATCAAGCCATCTGGATCTACTAAGAACGTACCACGTTCAGCTAGACCAGCTTCTTCGATCATAACGTTGAAACCACGGGTGATTTTACCAGTAGGATCGCCGATCATTGGATACTGTACTTTGCCGATTGCGTCTGAAGAATCATGCCATGCTTTGTGCGTGAAATGAGTGTCAGTTGATACTGAGTATACTTCTACGCCTAAGCCTTTTAACTCGTCATAATGAGCGGCCATGTCTTCAAGTTCAGTTGGGCAAACAAAAGTAAAATCGGCTGGGTAGAATAAGAAAATAGCCCAGCTGCCTTTTACGTCTTCTGAAGTGATGGTTTTGAACTCACCGTTTACATACGCATCTGCTGAAAATTCTGGGATTTCTTGATTGATGATAGACGCCATGATTGGCTCCTTTATAGTTAAGTTAATTGGAATTTTTTGGTATGGATGTTTCTGTTAAGCCTTTAGTACTTTGGGCTACCTGACAAACTATACGCGAATTCTATCGTTAATCCAGTTAAAAGTTTTTAATGTGATGTTTTGTTTTATTAAACTTGTTAAACTATTATCTCTATTTTTTATCATCAGTGCGTGATACGTCATTGACTATATAACACATAGATTACATTAAGGTGACACCGAGATCAGATATCGCACAGATGCATCGAAGAAGTCACCACAGTGTACCCTGTTAAAAGCCCACTAATAGAGAGATTTTATGATTACTTTACGTCAGCTTGAGTTTGCCTTAGCAGTGGCTAAACACCGTCATTTTAAACGTGCAGCGGAAGACTGTAACATCTCTCAGTCTGCGCTGAGCTTGGGTATTGCCGAGTTAGAAAAGCAGTTGGATACACAGATTTTTGAGCGTAATAATAAGCAAGTATTGATTACCCCTATTGGCGAAGACATTCTAACGCGGGCGCAGCGAGTATTTTCTGAAGTTAGTGATTTGACCACACGTGCCCACAGCCATCAATCACCACTTGCGTATCCAATGACCGTCGGCATTATTCCAACGATTGCGCCGTACCTACTACCAAAAGTGTTGCCTGCCCTGCGAGCTCACCATCCAGAGTTTCGCATGACCATCGTTGAGCAACAGACAGAGCGCTTGCTAGAGCAAGTACGTTACGGTCATATCGATACTGCTATTATTGCACTGCCTTATGCGGTAGATGGGCTACATAGCTTTGAGTTTTGGAGCGAAGATTTCTTTGCTGTCTTTCCAAAAGAGGATGTGCATGCGAAGCTTGAAACCATCAATGCAGATGAGCTAGCAACTGCCAATCTCATGCTGCTTGGCGAAGGGCACTGCTTGACCGATCAAACACTTTCTGTCTGTCATTTTGATCGTGCACAGATGAAATCAAGCTTTTCAGATGCCAGTTTGAACACACTTATTCAAATGGCACTTGCCAATATGGGCACAACGTTGGTACCAGAGATGGCATTAGATCAACTTCATTTACAAAACCAAAATGCCGTCGCTGTGCCATTAGCTGAGCAAGGCCCTCATCGCCATATTGCCTTTGTCACCCGTCTGAATTATGCCCGTGTCGATGATGTCAATCTGCTTGGCAAAGTATTCAAGCAAGCTTTTGAAGATGCGGCTAATAAAGCATAAATAGTAGATTATGAAGGGTAAATATGAACGAGTTGTCGCAAATCTACACTGAGCTGGGCAATCGTTTTTATTTGCATCTATCTGCTATCAGTGGTGATATCACGCCAGACAACGCGCAAGTACTCTGGCAAGATATCGCTGTGCGTTATAGTGAAGATCAACGTGCTTATCATACCCTTCAACATATTCAGCAGTTATTTGGACAGTTCAAACAAATTAAGCACCACCTTAATGAGCCAGATATTATCGCATTGGCAATGTATTATCATGATGTAATATATGAGCCGACACGCTCAGACAATGAGCTGAAAAGTGCAGAATTTGCGGTAGAGGTATTAAGGCCTTATTTAAACGTTGAACAATGCCAACATATATACGCTCTGATTATGATGACTGCTAGTCATGAAGTTAATGTATTAGCAGAACATGATCGTTATAGCGATGCAGCATATCTATTGGATATGGATTTAAGTATTTTGGGTGCATCATGGTCTGCGTACGAGAAATACGTCAAAGCAGTACGCCAAGAATACATACATGTTTCAATGGCAGATTACTGCGTTGGACGAACGGAAGTCTTAAAAGGATTATTAGCACATCCCAAACTCTATCTGACTGACCATTACTATGATCAGTTAGAAGCGCAAGCTCGGGATAATATCAAGCGCGAGATTAATTCGCTACTTCACTTGCAGCTTAACGAATAGCTCACTACCCTGCCGTGCAGAATGCGAGTTATAATTCGGCTCCATTATTTCTATATCAAAAACGCCCTCAAAACGCTGTTGGTATTCTTCTTTCGTGCCACCGAATGGTGGTTCTTGTCGCCCAAAATCTCTATCAAACAACAAGCCGATCAGCTTACCCTTAGGCTTCAGCAACGCAGCCATTTGCTCGACATACTCATCTCGGCGTGCTGGATTTATCGCACAAAAAAACGTCTGCTCAAGCACCCAATCAAACTGATGTTGCTCAGGTGATAAACCAAAGAAATCTGCACAGATTAAATGCCCAGCTGGAAAGTCGGGATAACGCTCAGCAAATGCTTGAATCGGGGCAGGTGCAAAATCAACCAAGGTAACATTGGTAAAACCTTGCTCATGTAGATAACCTACTTCGTAGGCATTACCCGCACCCGGTACTAAAATAGCCTGACCTTTCGCAGTCTCAGGTAACTGATCAATATAAGCTTTGAGCGGTGGCGACACTTCGCCCATGTCCCAACCGATACTGTCTTGCTCATAACGCTGCTGCCAAAAATCAGCCTGATTGACATTGTTCATAGAATATCCTTATCCACCTGACTCTATCATAAACTCTAAATTTCATTTAAACGGTACAAAATATACCGTTATAATCTATCATGTTTGGCTTATTAACGTTACAGATATTGAAGATTAGATTTAATCTAGCTGTCCTGTTTTACCTGCCAGCATATTATGCCAATGCTGATAATCCGGCATCGCTGTCGCTACTGTCTGCCAAAATGCAGAACTATGATTGGCATGATGCAAATGGCAAAGCTCGTGAACGATGACATATTCGGTGCATTCAATGGGATAAGCGGGAAGATAGACAGATAACCATACCCGACGCACACGCGTATTGCAGCTGCCCCAGCGTGTATGCATTTTTTTTAGGCGGACTTCATTAGCACGCGCACCAACGATGGGTTGCCACTTATCAAACAAAGTAGGAATAACGTCGGAGAGCTGTTGCCGATAATAGGCGATTGTGTCATCGGGGCTGAGCGCAAAGGACTGTGCTATGCCCCATAATAATAGAGGGCTATTGGCAGTTGAGGATTCGGTTAAGGCGTGCTGTTTGCGCTTATATTGTTCCAATACTTGTGCATGGTTAGCCACTGCCCACGATACACGCTGAGCAACAGCCTGTACAATCTGTGCAGCACTCATAGATACTGGCACAGACACCATCAATAGGTAAGGTTTCAGACGAAAATTAATATTTTTGACACGTTTTTTAGTAACCTGTAGCTCAATGCCTGCTTGTGCCAGTTGTTGCTTGGTGACTATTGATAACGATGTCGTATCCTGTAGCGTCATCGTTATCCCCTGCCTCTATCATTTATCACAACAATGCCTGCAAGTGGTTATCAAAAGACATTTTGTGTCGCTTGCTGTCTATAATAATTCGATCAGCTAACGCCATTGTCTCATCTAATTGTTTATCTGCTTGGTTTGCCGCTTGAGCCACATTCAAAGTTGTCAGTTGCCCTTGCCCATCGCTCACGATAAAACCCAATAACTGACTGTTTGATAACTGCGTATTATGCCCATTAGACTCGTTATAACTATCACGAGAAGATACCGATGCCCCTGCACAATCTGGCAAACTTACTGTATCAATCAGCGCGCGAGTCGTTAAATCATAAATAGCCGCACATCCACCAATAGGTGTCGTTACGCATAATAGATTGCGCTCACTATCGACCGCCACACTGGCGATATACTGATGAAAGCGTTGCCATTGATTATTCGGCATCGTAAGCGGCTCAAAATCAGTATCACCGCGCTTATGTGTGATCACTAATGGCACATTAATATGCCTCTCACCTTGGAACTGGATGCCAATCATCACCGTACCATCGTCATGCATGGCTAAATGGCGTACGCTCATCTGATTGTGCTCAGGAATGACCTGTTCAAGCAATGTGCCGTCATGACGGTTCAGATACACCAGCGATGGTCGCATGGTATCTAAATTTAGCTCTTCACGAGAGGCTTGCTCAGTCTTAATACCACCATTCGCGATAACGAGCGTCTCACCATCTGGGTGCATAATCAGCTCATGTGGACCGATGCCATGTGAGTCAAACTCTGCGATTTTTTGATAGCCTTGATTGATATCATAGATACCAACTTTACCCGCTAAATCTACCGTATTGTTTTCGGTGACATACAGCAACGTGCCGTCCAAACTGTAGCAAGCATGACCATAAAAATGACGATTCATGGATGCTTCGATAGCATGCTTTACTTGCCCAGTTGCCGTATCCAATACCCAAAATTTTTCACTGGGACGGCGACCCATGACGACGACATCATGAGTTGCTTGGCTATGAGAGCCAGACAACACTGGCTGAACGATAATATCATGCACACGCTCTGGCATAGTCGTTTGCCAAACGATTTGGCGATCTGCATCGATGCCGACTACCCCATAGCCATCAACGCTTTCATCATCGCTCGTTAAAGCGACTGACTGCGGCATTGATGCGACACCACTCACCCAACATACTGGACGTGCCAGCATGGTGGTGGTATGAACTGTAGAAAAATCTACAACCACGTCAGCATTATTAATATGACTATCAACACAACTATCGCCATCATACTCCATGCTCGATGGGTAGCTTTGATAAGCCTGATGCCAAGCATTGGTAGTCTGCTGATAGGCGTACTGTAGCCTTGATAAGTGCTGCGTAGCGGCTAACTGGGGTGACGTCAGTAATGATAGCTGTGATGACACCTGTAACGACAGTGACTGAAACTGCGTACCTAGCCCGACCACATAGTCTTGCAAACGCGCAGATGGATAGCGCTGCTTACGATAGCGATGGTGTATTGCAACCAACGCTGCCGTACTAAGCGCTGTCAGTGCCAACGTTTTCAGCACTTCTGGCTTAAAGCATCTATCTAATAGACTTAAACGCTTGATACCGTTTGTTTCAGTAGCGTCTATTTCGGTAGCATCTTTTACTGTATCACCCTGTGTCTGCATAGCTTAATCACCATCTGTGCTATTAAATCCGACACGAATACCAAGTGTTGGAATCAATTGACGTTTAATCAGGCGTGTTATCGTCGTTAGATGATCATACAACGCTTGCTGCGTGTCTTTATCTGCCGTCGCTAAGTCCTCTGGCATTTGCGCCAGTAGCGTGGTGGTTTCAGCCAGTTCGGTTGATAAATTATTACCCACTTCACTGTCGTTATTACTGTTTAGTATTTCGGTCAATACTGGATCAGTCAGCACTTTATTCAATGTCGCTAACTTCGCATTGATAATCGCGCGACTTTGTGCGGCAGTAGCAGCAGGTAGATGACCTTTCGCTTTACCAGTTAGACCCAATGGTTGATCGATAGCGTTAGATTTCATGGTTTCGACCAACGATAGCAAAGAGTTGAACCATTGGTTCAGTCCTTGGTCGCTGTCAGCTACTTTATCGATTGCCAATAACTGCGTTGAATTCTGCTGCCAGTTTTTCTCAATCTCTTTTAGGCGTGTGCTCAACGCACTGCTTGCACTGATGACATAAGCACATTGGCCAGCGTCTAAACTGTCATTCGCATATAATGCTTCTTCTAGTCCTGGGACACCTTGGACAATCGCACTTTCGTTGGCGAGTTGCTCAGCGGTTAGCTGCGGATTAGCAGTGATGAGATCTGCAACGCCACTGTGTACTAAGCCACGCTCATCAGGGTAATAGTTAATGTACAAGTTACTCATGCTGGCAGTCGCAGGACCAAAATTAATCATCTCAGCGCTTGCCCATGCTTGTGCTAAAACGAGCCATTGATCGCGCAGTGCTTGTAGTTCCTCACCACTAACTGATCCTGACTGGCAATGCGTTTGTGCCAAATCATGCAATAGGTCACTTTGCTTGGCCACATCAGCATACGCTGGAATGACAATGTTATCAGCCACATGGGTCAGATAAGCGGTTTCGGTATCGGTACTGATGTCTACTGCATTAATCTTAGCAGTAATATCACCATTCTCTTCTGCTGGACTGCTGGCAGCAGCGCTGTCTTGCGCAACTTCTTGGCTATCCGTCTCTGGTGCTTTATTGTCATCAGCAGGCTTAACACAGCTGATTAGCAATCCAGCACTTAATGCAGATAACGCCATTGCCAAAGCATGGTTTATTTTCATAGGTTTCTCGGTATTTATATGAGTAATTATTTCAATCGTTGTATCTGTAATAGGGCAGACTATTTTATTAATATCTGCCCTATTTAGGTATTAAATGTAAATAAACAACCGCGCTTTTATAATGATTTTAAGAACGCATTCAATTCAGCACGCCCTTGTTTATCGAGTTTGAGCACGTCTTTCTGTTGTTTTTCAGACTCTCCACCATGCCATAGAACGGCTTCCATCAAGGTGCGAGCACGACCATCATGCAAAAACGTCGCTTGTGGATCTACAATCTGAGCAAGACCAACACCCCATAATGCAGGGGTACGCCATTCATAAGAAGTGGCCAAAAACTCAACTTGCGCCTCTTTTGGTGGTAGCTTGCCAGCAATCGTACGATCAGCAAGATCATCACCCATATCATGTATCAGTAGATCGGTATAAGGATAAATCACTTGTCCATGCTGCTCAAGACGATCATCGTCGGTTTTTGGCAACTGATATCTTGGTGTATGACAACTTTGGCAGCCAATGTCATAGAAACGTTTTTTGCCAGCCAAGACCAATTCATTATCCGCATCACGGCGATTTGGAACCGCTAGGTTACGAGTATAGAATTCTACAAACTTTGCCACGTCATCATTAACTTCAACAGGTGGTTTACCATTACCTTGCTCATCAGCACCAGTCGTCGCATTCAGACAAGCTGTCTGCGTCGGCATACAAGACTCATTAGGGCGGATATTTGACGTCAGCCCCATGTCTTCATTAAAGGCACTCTGGTTTTGGGTAATCAGCTTGGTTTGTCCCGCTTTCCAACCAAAGCGTCCGAGTGCATTTTTACCCGTTTGTGGATCCATTACCCAGTTGAATTTTCCGCTAATATCACCTTTTGACTTCATAGCTTGATTTTTGATAGCCTCATCTGGAATCTGCTCCAGTAGCCCAAGCCCAATCATAGGTAAAGCCACACGCGGTGATACCATCAATTCATCATCTAATTTACCGTAACCAGGTTGGGTTAGGTTAAAAGTAGGTGCACGTAACGTTTCGACGTAGCCATCAGCAAAAGTAACTGGCTTATCTGTCCACTGTACCGATATCCTCGCTTCAGCAGGCACACCTTGGATGCCGCGATCCTGAAGCTGACCACCATACATGGGATGTACTACTTTTTCGATCAAAGAGTCTTTTAACTGTAGACGCTGCTCATCGGTTGTCGCAGGCATAGCCAGACGAATGAGCAAGCTATCGGCATCATCATCGGCGTTCATAGGCGCATGGCCACGACCGTCTTTTACATGACAAGACTGACAAGCGGCAACATTAAATAATGCGCCCAAACCATCACGACTGTCTGTGCTAGCAGGTGCGATGACCCACGGCTGCTTAAAGAATGCATTACCAATAAAGAATGAGCCTTTACGTGATGCCGTCAGGTTTGATGAAGGCTTCGAGTAACTCTCCGCACTACTGATACTGATACCAGTGTCACCGCCCTGTTTGATCTCTTGTGGATCAAAACTTGCTAACTGCTGCATTGGCACACCAGCGAGCGTTTCTATCGTTTCGATACGCTCAGGAGCGACCGCTTGGTTTTCACTATTTTCTACTGCAGCTTGCTCATTAGTATCAGCATCATCAGAAGTATTGTCGTTCGGCTGACAAGCACTGAGAGACAGCGCACAGAAGATACCAATTGTCAGTTTTGACGGTACATTTTTATTGATAAAAGAAGAACAAAATGAGGCAGGTTTTTTGACTTTTGAGACGTTTGCGGTGTTCATAGAATTTGCGGTGTTCATAAAAAAGGTACCTTAGTTCTAGCATAGAACCATTAAAATCGCGGGCTATAAAGCTCTTCACTTTTAGTCGATAAGGCACAGCTAGACACCGACCTCTCAAGCTATTTTAATACGGCAAAAAAACACGTTGCCAACTTGGTCGACAACGTGCGTATTATACCTAAATTATTTTGCTAGGAAAATAATTCTCATTAGGGCGTGTCCTCATTTTAAAAATGGTGATAAAAATGAGATAAATTGCAGTCAAACAAGGAAAATAGCGCAGATAATATCGAGATACTAGTCAGCTATTTGACGCCGTTTGGCAAGATTTAGCCATTTTTAACCCATTTAGATTATCATCGATTGAATTGAGGACATGCCCTAGCTTATAGCGACTTATCAGGCATTATAAACAAATACAGTTGGGCTTTTGGCATACTGAGAATGAATAGCTCTCAACTTAAAATTGCGAACCTGCATCAGCGTCTAAGTTATCGATACCCACTGCTTTTGCCGCATTTTCGATACCAACGGTTAGCTCTTGCAAGCTAGTGATACCAGCCTCAACCCAACCACGGCGAACGTTTTGTTCTTCAGCAGAGATACCTTGATTGCTTACTTGACTGGCGGTCGCAATCATTTGATCGATTTTGATACCTTCTTTTTCGCCTTTTTCAACAATCACGTTGAATGCAGCTTCTACTTTGGCAAAGTCAGCAATCAGCTGATCAGCGGCTGCTTTATTGTCAGTATCGACGAGATAGTCTTTTAGACCATAACCGCCAACTGTTTTACCAGCGACTGTCTTGTAGTTACCGTTAAAGACGTTTTGAATGCCACGCGCATTATTGGCATAGCTCAGATGTGTCAAATCACTGAAGCACTCATGCTCATCTTCGGTAGAGCCCGTGACAAAAGCAACCTGCATACGTTCAGAAGCCAGCTCGCCTAGTGCTAGACTGCCCATTTGATACATAATCTGGCGCAAACCATTGTCATATTTACGTGCCATCAGATCGCTACGCAAAGTGTTTTCGCTCTCAGGCTGCCACTCGGCTTCCATCGCTGTTAAATCGTCTACTAGCAACTGCGTAGCAGATGTCAAAAATTCGCCGCGACGCACACATATACTAGCATCATCATTGACAGTATCACCACTGGTACATTGACCTGCTTCTTTTGCATAATCAGTCACAGGGCGATTACCAGCACCTTCGTTCACGCCATTGGTATCTTGGCCCCATAGCATAAATTCGATGGCATGGTAGCCAGTCGTCACATTGGCTTCACTACCGCCAATCTCATTCATCTCTGCTAACAGCTCAGGCGTAATGGTACTGGTATCTTGATTGATGCTACCAACCGTAATAGTATCGCTATTGATGATATTGTCTTGACTGTTGTACTCGCCTTCATAGCTGTCACTGACATAGTCAATCAATGCTTCGTCAAGTGGCCAAGCGTTCATTTGTCCTTCCCAACCATCGATGCTACCAATGGCACGTTTGTCATTTGCGGTCACAAAACCTTCGTCAAAACGGAAAATCTCAGTTTGTGAGTACGGTTGGCGAGCGGCTTTATAAGCAGCTTTTGCCGCATCAAGTTTTTCTTGAGTTGGTGCTGCTACGTACGCTTCTACTGCTGTTTGCAACAATTTAGCCGTATCTAGCGAGTCTTTGTACGCAGCGTGTGCCATGTTTGCATAACTGCTGATCAGTCTGTCATTGTGCGCTTTATCAGCAGCTGATAGATCCGTATTGTCAGTAGCTTCTGCGTTTTGTACTTCTGTTTGAGTATCCGCACTAGTATCAGTATTTTCTTCGGTTTGCTTGGTACAACCTGACACCAATAACAACCCTGCAAGCGCAGCAGCTAAAGTAGTTGGTAAAGTCTTGCGGCTCATTACGGTAGTAATCGTCATACATATCCTCAGAATATAGCAAAAAAATTGGTTTTGATGAGAAATCATCAATGATATTAGTGCATGTTACGGCAAGCTAGTTTATCCATGCATAGATTTTTTCTTATGCACAACTAAAACATATAGTATTAAAACATTAAGAAAACTTTACAAATTATAGTAGTATTGATAATCATTATCAATATTTAATTTTGAACTGGTCTTTCACTAGCCTTTGAGCTGCAAAAGTAATCATATTGAAAGCACTATTTAAGCGCCTACCTACTATGTTGGTTTCATGCTATCGATGCTTCATAGTCTGAAAATAAATAAAATCATCAAACTCAATCCACAAAAAAAGACCAGCTTATCGCTGATCTTTTTTATGAATAATCTTAGCACTTATAAAGATTATTTAAACAATCATTATATAGAACTACTAATTAGTTTACGCTCTGTGGCGCATTAACAGTTAACTCAACACGGCGGTTTTGTTGACGACCATAGTCAGTACTGTTATCTGCTACTGGACGTGATTCACCATAAGCAACAACATTAACACGGTTAGAAGCAACACCGCGAGCCGTTAGATAGTTAGCAACTGAGTAAGCACGATCACGTGATAGACCCATGTTATAAGAATCTGAACCTTGGCTATCAGTATGACCTGCGATAGTAATCGTGTTTTGATTATACTGGTTCATAGTAGTAGCAAGCTTATCAAGCGTTGGCTTGAAAGATGAGCTTAGCGTTGAATTGTCAAAAGAGAATGTGATGCTACCTGGCATTACTAGATCGATGTTACCAGTCGTTGGGTTTTGTTCAACAGTTACACCAGTACCAGCCATTTGCTGCTCAAGCTGCTTGGCTTGACGATCCATATAGTAACCAACACCAGCACCTAAAGCGGCGCCGATAGCAGCATCACGACCAGTCTCATCGCCACCAGTCGCTTTAGAGATAGCGGCACCACCAAGTGCACCAGCTAAACCCCCAAGCGTCGTTTTATTCAAACTTTGTTGCCCAGTAGTTGGATCAGTAACACAACCGCTAAGAACTAAACCTGATGCTACTGCTGCAATCATTAATGTATTACGCATAATATTTCCTCTTAAGTTTAAAAAATTGTGCTTTTTATGAATCTTTCTATTAATTAGATCCGTTTACTTACATGCACTCTCCATTATTATGGCAACTACAGACTAACTATGTGTAATATTTTGTCACAGCTACGCATGATAAGTCTATATTAATCTAACCATGATTTATGCCATTGATACGAGTGTTTTTAACTACTGACTATTAAGGTGTTATCACAAGTCACGTTTGTACTCATACACTATGATTTGTTTCTGCTAAAATTATGCCATAGCACTGCTCAGAGCCATAAAATATAAATAACTCTATTAAATAAACACCTGTATTTTTCGAAATTTTAACTTTATTTATCTGTTTTAAGCGTATCTGACGAAAGAGTTACTAGTGAAGTACTGAATAACTTATAGACCAATAAGACTGACCTAAAAGGATTAGTATGCGACTGACCTCCACTATCAAAAAAATACACAAACGCACGCCTAAACTAGCAAAAGCGATTTCACTTGCGACGGCAACTGGCGTTATCACAGCCAATAGTTTCGGCGGTAGTATTCCTCTATGGTTGATGGGCGTTGGAAAGATTATCACTGGTGCTCCTATTGCGGATAAAACCGTGATAAAAATTGCTACTCATTGGATCAGTAGTAATAATGCTTTAATCGACAACATGTTGCCGCGTAAAGATTGGCGTATTAACTTACCCGATGATGTTCATATCAATGGCAAATATCTACTGGTCAGCAATCATCAGTCTTGGGTCGATACCAGTATCGTGCAGTACATTAGCGAAAAACGCCTGCCGCTGACACGGTTCTTTACCAAGTTTGAATTAATCTATATCCCCATTGTTGGTCAAGCTTTTTACTTTTTAGATTTTCCAATGATGCGCCGACATTCCAAAGAAGCCATTGCGAAAAATCCTGCATTAAAAGGCAAAGACATCGAAGAGGCCAAACGCGCCTGTGCACTGTTAAAAGACAAGCCGTTTACCTTATTAAATTACCTAGAAGGCACGCGCTTCGCCAAGGCCAAACAGGCTAAGCAGCAGTCACCCTATACTCACCTGTTGAAACCACGAGCAGGTGGCCTGTCATTAGCAATTAACGCACTGGGTGAAGATATCGATGGCATGCTCGATATGACGATTGTTTATCCCGATGGTGTACCGACCTATAGCGATCTATGGAAAGGTAATATCAAGCGATTAGGCGTCGATGTCAGATACATCGAGATACCTGATTCATTATTTACTGGTATCCAAAATGGTGGCTACGAAAATGATGATGCGGTAAAGGCGCAAATGTTCGATTGGGTTGAGCAGATATGGCACGAAAAAGACCAACTCATTACCAATATGCTGGCTGATTTCGACACCAATCCTAAAATCACAGATACTTAAAACCATTAGGAAAATAAAAACCAAACGGTAACCTTATTCAGCGCATATCAGTATCAAGATTAATCACTATTTTTTTAAACACTGACCTTAAATGATAACTCTTGAATAGTAATGCTTAATTATAATGAAAGATGGGTTGTTTTTTAGCCCTATTCATTGATAATGTGAACAGTCATGAGCGTATGACTTTCTAAACAGTAGCGACTTTTATAACGCTATATTAGGGCGTATCATCAATTAGCACATAAATATATTTAGTGGTCTTAAAATGGCTAAATTTTGCTAAACATCGTCAGTAATTTTGCCAATATGTTCATATTAACGGCAATTTCTTCCTTGTTTATCTACAATCTTTCTCATTTTAAGCTTTACAATCTAATTGATGACACGCCCTCGCTAAGCCGCTTACTTCTTATGCCATTTATTATTTATAAGGTTTGACTGTGCCCGCCTCTCCTACTACTAGCCCGCCGCTAGACTCAGCGTCATTAACGGACCAATCCCCTAATCAGTCGGATAATAAGCCGTCACGACCAAATCGCCCCAAGCCAAATCGCCTAAAGCTGACTTACGACATCGTAATGATGATCGTCATTAGCATTGATCTGTTATTGATTAGTATTGATGCTATTTTGATGAGTAATTTTAGTGCTCATATCGCAGGATGGCTAACCGTTGGCGATGCTCTCAGCTGGTATCAAAACACCTTGCATGATCCTTTGCGTACTGCTGGTGGCTTCTTTACGATATTCTTAATCCTTGAGCTATTACTGCGTTGGATGATTGCTATTAAAGAAAAAGCCTATTACCGCTGGTTCTTTTTTCCTTTTGTACACTGGTATGAAGTATTGGGTTGCTTTCCGCAACTACGCGCCTTACGTTTGTTTCGGGCAGTGGTCATCGGACGACGCTTATATCAGCTTGGCTACCAAGTGCTGCCGCAGCCGTGGATTAATCGCATCAAGTTCTATATCGACTTACTGCTAGAAGAGTTATCGGACCGTGTCATATTGACAACCATCCAAAACTTTCGGCAGGAGCTGACCGACCCTGAGGCGCACAAATCATTTATTGAATCGACGATTTCACGAAATCGTGATGAAATTGAAGCGGTGTTGTTGTCTTTACTACGTACAGAGCTGACACCAAAATTGCAGGAATTAACGGCAGCATCAGGTGGCGGCAGTATCTTAGCAGCCGAGGTAGGGAATGCCATTGAAGAAGGCTTGGCTAATACGCCTGAGCTACGTCGTTATCTACGCATGATTCCTATCGCTGGCAGTTTGATTGAATCACAACTGCAACATGTTGGGCATAATATAGGTGAAAACGTCGTTTACGCACTGAATCAACGTCTCCTTGACCCTAAGCTTCTCGATTCATTAATGGTCGCGATTGCCCGTGGTGTCGCACAAATAAATACGGATAATACAGCGCTAGATACTTTGATTTCGAGTATCATTGAAGACAGTTTGGCTGAGTTTGAAGCGCAAGTAAGAGTGCAACAGTGGAAACACCAAGACATGCTTAATCTATAAGCCCTACTGCTAATCATATACTTCGATGATAAAATAGTATGGCGGAGTCATAACATAGACTAAAGTCATAGCATAAAACAGTATGGCTCGATAATAAAAACAGCACCGTGAACACAGCGATAGAATGAATTTTTGAGGATTTATATATGACAGTTTTAGATAGTGACAACCAGACCTCGAACGCCGTACCAACGCCAGCACTGGCATTTTATGGCAAGATGCTGACCTTTTCACGTTTGCAGTTCAATACAAATGATTTGAGCGCTATTGAATCACAGCTTAATGAGACTTTTAGCAACAAATCTAGCAACATTCCCATTCTTATTGATAGTGAAGTCGAGCAAGACTTATCAGCATTAGTGGAACTGTTGTGGTCATGTGGTCTACAGCCCATCGGTGTGGTCACCGGTATGATGGATTCTCAAGCGCGCGCGCAACGGTTGGCGATTTTCCCTGCCGATGGCAAACGTATCGAGCGTATCGTACCCACTAAAAAGCCTGCTGTTACAGTGAGTAAAGCGCTCGAAGACAGTAAAACAGACTCAGTCAATAATGACCCTGCGACTGCCGCCAACGAATCACTTACTGAGACAACCATATCTGATACCTCAACAGAGTCACTAGCAAGCGACGAGCATATAACTAGCCTAATCTATGACCAAATGCTACGCTCAGGACAAAGTCTCAATCACGTCGGTGGCGACTTGATTTTGACCAACAGTGTCAATAGCGGTGCTGAAGCGATTACGGACAACAGCCTACATGTCTATGGCCGCGCTCAAGGGCGTTTGGTTGCAGGTGCTACGGGTGACAAAGATGCTCGCATTTTTTGTCAGGTTTTCAATCCTTCATTGGTCTCGGTTGCAGGTACTTATTGCTTACGAGATAACTTACCACCACATGTCGTTGATAAAGCCGTACAAGTAAGATTTGTAGAAGGTGAAGGCTTGGTGTTTACGGTGATAAGTGATACCTAATTTGAATGGCTTTTAAATAAACTCTCAAATACTATAGTAAGTTTATTTAACAAAACTGTTCTATGATGAATCACTGACTATGCCACTATTTGTACCTTTAATGAGTGTTTATTTTATTATTCATCATAGGCAGTATTGGCTAATAAATTTTAGGCAATATTACCTTGTAGCCTATATATGAGCAGTTTCCCTGCTTTAGTGCAGACTCGCTATAAATTTTTGTTTATTTATGCTAGGCTAGCTTCGCAGGTAGTGCATATATGCTATAAATGTAATATATAATTGCGCTATTTATATAAAGATATCCCATTGATTCATAGGAGTGTGCCATTGTGGCGAAGATAGTTGTAATCACTTCAGGTAAAGGCGGTGTGGGCAAAACCACGACAAGTGCCTCTTTTGCCGCTGGTTTAGCATTGCGTGGCTATAAAACAGTCGTTATCGATTTTGATGTGGGTCTACGTAATCTAGACTTGATCATGGGTTGTGAGAACCGAATTGTTTATGACTTTGTTGACGTTATTAACGGCAATGCACGTTTATCGCAAGCGCTGGTTAAAGACAAACAGCTTGAAAACTTGTTCATCCTACCTGCCAGTCAAACGCGTGACAAAGACGCGCTGACAGATGAAGGTGTGGCAGAGATCATGGCTGAGCTGTCTAAACAGTTTGACTATATTATTTGCGATTCACCTGCTGGTATCGAACGCGGTGCTCAGTTGGCTATGTATCATGCTGATGAAGCGATCATCGTCACAAACCCTGAGATTTCTTCAGTACGTGACTCAGATCGTATTATTGGTATTTTGCAAAGTCAGACCAAAAAGGTTGAAGAAAACCAAGGCTCTGTACGTGAGCACTTGATTATTACTCGTTATAACCCTGAACGTGCAGCGGCTAATGAAATGATGGATATCGACACGATTTCTAATGATATTCTGAAAGTACCTTTGCTTGGTGTTGTTCCTGAGAGCCATGCTGTGCTTGAAGCATCTAACCATGGCGAGCCTGTCATCCATTATACCGACTCGGTTGCTGGTCAGTGTTATGATGATATTGTCGCCCGTTTCTTGGGTGAAGAGCGTCCACTCCGTCATCTTGACGTGAAGAAGAAAAGTTTATTACAGCGCTGGTTTGGGGGTTAATGATGACTAAGAAAAAAGGATTTTGGAGTAGCCTATTTGGTACTGATGACAGCAATGGCACAGCAGGTAGCGCTAATTTGGCGACTGAACGCCTTAAGGTTATTGTCGCTAGTGAAAATCGCTTAAATAACCGTCTCACTGCTGATCGTATCGAAAAGATGAAGCGTGAAATTTTAGAAGTGGTCAATAAGTATGTCAATGGCGTGCAGATTGATGATGTCAATATCAATCATCGTTCTGAAGATAGCCTAGACGTACTAGAGATGAATATCAGCTTGCCTGAGCACAAAAAGTAAAGTTATAGTTATTCCATTATAAAAGTATTACTGCGTCAACCTCGCTTGAAGTATTTAATATATATCTTCACTCGATTGCTTTGTACTACTTTTAAATTGAAGCGATATATAACAGCAGAGAGTTTCAATTGATGCTTTTATGCTGGATTTCAAAAAAGCCCTCAGTATTATTACTGAGGGCTTTTTTTAGTTTAAGTCATGACATTACTTTTGATAACACACAGAATTTTTTTAACACACAGCTATTTTACAACGGACTACTTCATACGTGCTATCAGATTGTCTTTTTTGACAAACTGATGATACAAAGCCGCGCTAATATGAACAGCCGTAAAGGCAATAATAGCTTGCCAGATAACGTCCGTATGCAGGTTGTTATAGAAACGAGCCAAAGTTCTGTCTGGCGTGACAAATACAGGGATTTGGAACAAGCCAAAAATATCAACAGGTCGACCACCATAGACCGTCATCAGCAAACCAACCGTTGGCATTGCTATCAGCAAAGCATATAGTCCAAAATGCGACAAGTGAGACAATAATAACTGCCATTTTGGCATCGATATAGGTGGTGGTGCTTTAGTAAATACACGATTAATCACTCGTGCTATCATCCAAAACAATAAACTAACGCCAAAAGCTTTGTGCAGCCCAATATAAATATTACTATCAAGATTATTATTTAACAGCATCATTATCCACGTAATCAATAATAAAACTGCACTGATCCAGTGAAAAATTCGACTACTGACTGACCACTTTGAATTCGTATTACTCATGAGCTACCCTATCACCTTCATTACTAGTTATCTGTCATCAGCAATATAGATAAAAACAGCTACTCATTTAGCATTCAAAAGCCATTGAGATGATTTAAACATTCAATTCATAGTAAATGAATAAAAAATAGAAGCGAATCTAGCTGCTTACATCAACCAACTGATGAGCAATTTTGTCTAAGTCTGGTACTAAATAGACTTTGTCCTCAATCATAACGGTCTGAAAAAGGTAGGATAGCATAACGTTTTCATTAAAGGGTACTGCTGTTTCGTTGATGTTTGTTTTATCGAAATTTTCAGGTACTTCTATATCTTTGACATCTGAAATACGTACTTGTAATTGGTGTAGCTCACCTGCCGTTTGCAACGCTAAGCGATGCTCTGAGGTATTACCTTCTAGTACGATTATTTTATCTACTGCCTTATCTTGTGGTAGCAAATGAAACACAGAAACTTCTTGATCCTGCCAATCATAAATTGATGTATGTTGATCATGCTCATCCACACTCAAAATCAGACTACTTGGAATCAACCAATCAGGCTGGTTGAATGCAGGAACAATAGTAACGTCGAGCATCCCGTTGGTAGTGGTCAACAAGCTCACAGCTTCAAACGAATGTTTCAAAATTTGTTTCATACATCACTCACAATAAGTTAGGGTGAAGAGGCTTTGACTGCCCTTTCGCCAATATAGTCTGTCAGTTTTTGTGCCAAATCTGTCGGACTACCAATAAAACCACAATATCCTGAATCGATAATGGCCTGAGGCTGACTAGGACAAGCACTCATACTAGGGTCTTGCACCCAAAGTTGACTATTATTATCTTGAATGAGATCAAGATATTGAGACCCATCATTACCCATACCTGAAAATATGATGTTAATAAGATCACTACCATAAACGTCACTGGTGTTCTTCAGGATTTGACCGATGGCAGGTTTATACTCACCTTCCCAAGCTTGCTCTAACAGTATGACTCGACCTGTCGAGTCACAGACAATCTGTTTATCAATAGGTGCTATGAGACACTGACCGGCTCGCAAACGCTGCGAAGAAGTAATGACCTGACATTGCCAATCGTTATGACGATTTAGAATGCGTGGTAAGGTATCTATCATGGTTACATTAAAATGATGTGCCAATAAGATACAAACTGGCAGCGAGGCTGACAAATTGTCTAAAAATTCTTTGATCGCACTTGGACCACCCATAGAGGCACCCAAAAAAACCACATAATGCCAATCGGTATCAGTACTATCATGCTTATGAACTGGCGCATCTATTAGCATAGGTAGTTCAAGCATTTGTGCAAGCTTACGTTTTAGCTTACGCTGCCATTTTGCATACTGCGTGGCTTCATTGAGATAAGGTGCCTGACTAAAGCCCACCAGTACTGCAGCAGGTTTAGAGACGGTCGTTGCAGTCACAATATTATCATCGTAGTCACTATCTATCAGCCAGATATCAATGACCACATCAGAGAGTACAGTTTTTGCTTGCAACTGCGCCCGTGACATACACCCAACTAGAGTAAAACCACAGCTGCGGACAGTATCCGAAAATGCCATACGCTGATGATGGTCTTCTGCCACGACCATCACCTTAATATCATTCTTTTTTTTATTCCTCAGTGCCAAAACACCTGTATTATCCTTCATGAGTTAGACTGACCCTCTGACCCAGTATGTGCTGGATTTTATTGAGCAGTACTTGTTCTTGGAAAGGCTTACCCATGTAATCATTCACACCAATCTCTAGTGCACGCTCGCGATGCTTTTCACCAGTACGCGAAGTAATCATAATAATTGGAATATGCTGTAAGCGCTTGCTATATCTGACTTGGGTAGCCACCTCGAAACCATCCATGCGTGGCATCTCAATATCTAACAATATCATGTCTGGTATCATATCTTGTAATATCTCAATCGCATCAACACCATCTTTCGCAAGCGCTACATTGAATCCTTGACGTTCTAAGAAGCGTGACGTTACTTTGCGTACGGTGACTGAGTCATCGACTACTAAGATAGTAGACTTAGCCTCTAAACCGCTTCGTTTAAAGTCGATAGGTTGCGGTATATTTTGAGTCATCTGTGCATTTCGCATTAAAGCGATTAGATCCAAAATTAACATCACCGAGCCATCACCCATAATAGTAGCAGCTGAGATACCTGATAGATGTGATAGTTGTTGCCCTAAAGGTTTTACGACTACCTCAATACGTGATCCTGCAATCTGATCAACTTGCAACGCGATATTCTGTCCAGTACGGTTCTTAATAATAATGAGTGGTAAACTTGTATTGGTATTGACAACCAACTCGTTCAGCTTATTGCCCGACAAAATCTCATTCAAGTAGCGTACCCGATAGTCAACATCTTCAAAATTTAACGTTGAATCACCAGATTGGTAGTAGTCGTACAGTTTTTCTGGATTAACGCGAACCACGCGCTCAATCTGTACCAGTGGTATCGCATAATAACGATCCGCTGCACGCACAACCAAAGCATCAGATACAGCAACCGTAAGCGGTAGGCGCATCGTAAAACGAGACCCTTTACCGAGCTCTGAGACAACTGACACAGAACCGCCTAACTGACGGATCTCACTAATCACTACATCCATGCCTACGCCGCGTCCAGAAATCTGCGTGACTTGTTTACTGGTACTTAATCCAGCATTAAAGATGTATTGCATGATATCAAGGTCGGTTAGACTGGTATCACCAGCATCAATGAGCCCTTGAGAAATAGCTTTGTTACGAACGGCTTCTACGTCGATTCCGCGACCATCATCCGTTAACTGAATGACAATTTCACCGCCTTCTCGACTGACTTCGAGAGTAATATGCCCACTACGTTCCTTACCTGCTCTGAGACGTGTCGAGGTATTTTCGATACCATGATCGACAGCATTACGTAGCATATGCTCAAGTGGTGAAGTCATACGCTCGAGGATGGTTCTATCCATCTCATCATCAGCATTAATAATCGTTAGCTCAACAGATTTATTAAGCTCATTCGCAGTTTGGCGTACAATACGTTCGAGACGTGGTGTCAGATGCGTAAATGGCACCATACGCGAGTTCATAAGACCGTCTTGTAGTTCAGTTTGTGTCCGTGATAATTGCAATAGCAGACTTTCGCTATCGCGTGTCTTTTCTAATAACGTATGATTAATATCAATTAAATCCGAAGCTGATTCTGTCAAAGATTTCGATAATTGATTTAAGGAAGAATACTGATCCATCTCAAGAGGGTCAAAGTCTTCGTTTTGAATCAACTCATCATCTATTTGAGATAAAATTTGTGCTTCAAGTTCGATTTCCATTCGGCGTAACTGATCAGCCAATCGCTGCACCGTAATGCCCATATCTTCAATGCTGTTAGTCAAGCTACTCATGCCCATATCGATACGAGCACGGTTAATGGCTGACTCACCAGACAAGTTAATCATATGCTCAATCAAACCACCTGAGATACGAATCATTTCATTGTTGCTGGCACTCTGATCTTCTTCGCTTGTACTGAGGATCATAGATGGCATTTCACTAATATCTTTTGCCAAATATTGTGAATCTCGATTTTCTTTAGCGATCAAGATTGCTTCACGTTGAGACTGTAGAGACTCTTTAGGTGCTTGCTTTAAACTATCAGGATTTTTGCTAAATTGCTGCAATGCCTCAATGAGTAACGCAGGCGTTGGCGGATTGACATGATGTCTAAGAATAGACACCGCATCAGCTAGCCAATCATGGCTGGCAACTAGTAATTCCAATACTTTTTTGGTGGCAGGGCGGCGGTTGTCTATAAAGTCTTGATAGACAGACTCCATCTCATGAGACAAATCTGCAATACCAGTAGCAGTAACCATTCGTGCACCACCTTTGATAGTATGCAAGTCACGCTGTAACGCTTGTAATGCTGTTCTATTGTCCGTGTTTTCTAAAAATAATTGCAGATACTTATTGCGATTGGTAAGGGCTTCTGCTTCTTCTAAAAATACCGCTAATATATCAGGGTCTGGTAAACCATTAGCCCATGACTGTTTAATCATTCTATCTAAGCTTGAGCTATCTAGTACATCATCTTTACTATGCGTACTGCTGACAACCTTACTTTGCGCCTCAGGTTCAAAATGATTTTTTGGTACAGGTATGATTAACTCTACCATTTCTGGCAAGACTCGTGCTTTTAGAAGCTGTTGTAACTGCTCAATAAGCTCTGATGCAAAAAATGATTTTTTATAGCTCACGATATGCATGACTTGCAATGACATTGTGTCCTGCACCATTTGCATAATTTCGAGCCATTGAGCTGTCGGTACTCGTCTGTTTTCTACAAATGCTTCATAAACACTTTCAGCTTCGTGGGTCAGATCACCAATACTGCGAATGCCCGCCATCCGTGCCCCACCTTTAATAGTGTGCAGATGACGTTGCAAAACTTTTAGAGCATTGACATTGCTAATATCTGCTCGCCACTTGTTAAAGCTCTCATCTAACGCAGCATCTAGCTCTTGCGCTTCTTCTAAAAATATTTCTAATAGCTCAGCATCAGTATCGATAGACTCAAGCTCTAGATCAGATGACGAAATGGCTCGAACCGCGAAAACATCCTCATCTTCACTGCCGTTATCCGCATGGTAGATACTTTGTAGATTAGCCAGAACTTTCTGATCTACCTTCAATGAGGTACTACCCGCTAGTGCATCAAACAAACCAACCAACTGAGCATGACCAGTATGCAAAATAGCTTGAATGTCTTTATCTCTTGCTTTTTCAGGATTATCGTTTAGATAGCTATAAGTATTACCCAACTCATCAAGAATTGAGATGAACTTGGGAAATGGTTGTGCTTTATTGGTTAAATATTTTATTTGTGAGACTTGCTGATCTATATATTTTTGAATATTAGCTGTTTCAGCTTGGTTCAGCGCATCATCCAACTCCCACTGAGCATCTAACAATTCATCAATATTATCATCTAATAACTGCTCTATCGTCGGTTTATTATCAGACATCAACTCAGTATCACTAGCGACATGTTGTTTACCAAGCATCGCCTGTAATGAGGCTAGATCTTGTTGGCTTTGTACGTCTTCTAATAACATGTTTTTTGGTTGAACGTTTTGCTTGTAACTGTTCAAATAACCATCCATGAGCGTAGATGACTTTGCTAATGCCTCTAAATGCTGAGCATTCATGGCTTTATCTTTTTGCTGTAGCAGCTCTAAACTATGCTCTATGGTCGCACTTACTTCACTAATAGCCGCAAGAGCACTAGAACCAGAAGCACCTCTCAGAGTATGGAATGCACGTACAATATCATCCGTGACTTCAATATGAGGCTCATCTTGATGCTCATCGACGAATTGGTCTATTTCCTGTAATAACTCTTCTGCTTCGTCGATAAAAATCTCAAAAAACTCTTTCTCTTCATCGCTTTGAGGCACGATGATAATAGATGCTTCTGCTATCATTTCATTAACAGAGTTAATCGTTTGCAGCGTAGCATCAATTTCTTTGTTGCCATTATCATGGACAAGATTGGCCTCGCCTAGCTCAGACGACAACAGTGATGCTTGAGTACTTTCAAGATCGGACCCATTAGATACTATGTCATTCTGATGTAAAGCAGAATAGCTGAACTCATCACCATGCTGCTTACTATAAGCATTGGCGCAAGCAATCCAAAGTGGTAGCGTCGTTGGGTAATCTTGACTGTCATTTTCAAACACGATTAGCATTGAAGGATAAGCAGCTAACACATCTGCAATAAGCTGACTCATATCTGCTGAAATGGCAATACTATTATCTAAGATTCGATTGAGCATGTTTTCTATTGCCCAAGCCAGCTCAGCAGTATAATTGGCACCTACCATGCGGCCTGAGCCTTTTAAGGTATGGAAACCGCGACGAATATCTGTCAATCCGCTTAAGTCACTTTGTGATAGGCGCCAATTTTCATATAGAGGTACAATTTCAGCCAGCACTTCATTGGCTTCTTCTATAAATATCTCTTTAATATCAGGGTCTGCATCGTTAGCATCAGCTGCGAGCTGATGTGGGGCTTGCATGAATGGTACGAGTACTGCAGGAATCTCGATATCAGATAATGAAGCAGCTATATGTTTGCTTTCATCTTTATCATCTGTCGTTTGAGAGTCACAAATCGTATCGAGAGTAACTCTCAACTCGGCTTCAACAGGCTCAGACATGCTTAACCCAGCATTCATGGGTTGCTGCGCCATTAAATTATGGCTCTGTAGAACCGTAATGGCAGGATCCAAACTTGGTAATTGCTGCGCTTCAAAATCTGTGACCAACGCAGGCAATTTTTTTGCTGTTTCAATGACTAAATCTACAACATTATCAGTGACAGGCAGTGTCTTATCTAAAAGACGATTGAGCAATTTTTCGATTGACCAAGCCATCTCACTGATACTAAAAGCACCTACCATACGGCCTGAGCCTTTCAAAGTATGAAAACCCCTACGCACTTCAGTTAGTGGTGTTAAATCTTGTGCATCCTGCTGCCAAATAGGTAGAAAGTCATCTAAATCAGCGATGACTTCAATCGCCTCTTCAATGAAGATGTCACGAATATCCGCATCCATCTCGAAGTTATCGGGTTGAACTTGCGTGCGAGCTTTCGTTAATAACTCACTCTCTAGACTATTACTCTCGACACCACCTTTCTCTTGCAAAAGAACATCATCAACACTGGTATCAGTCAAAGATTCAGCATGAATAGACTGAGCAGTAGTAGGAGCCAACTCACCACTATCATCGTAACGAATTACATTAGTTGCGGCTTGCTTTCGAGTAAGAAAAGTCTCTTTGACGGTACTTGGTGCGGCAATATAGTCATTAAGTAGACCTGTGGCTTTAAGAGTGTACTCATATGCCTGAGTCAATAACTTTTGATCAAAAACCTGCTGCGCAAGATAGTCTAGTAGTAGCTCAATAGATGTCAATCCCTCAGCCAATGCCTGAGTGACGTCCCAACTAAGCGTTGCAATTTCATGATCTACCAACTGTGTAAACACGTTGGATAGCGCATTGATGGTTTTACGAATTTCTGGCAAACCCATATCAATAAAAGCATCACCAATCTTAGAAAAATCAGTAGCCGTAGGCAGCAAATGAATATCTTGACGTTGTACATATTCATGAAAGCTTTGCTTGACATCTTCTACTGCAATGCGAAGCTCACGCAAGTTACCATCGGTAGCATTCACAACCTGATTATTTTCAGCTTGTGTATCGATATCATCAGGTATAGTGATAAAAGTGGCGGCATCTCCGATTTTTAGAGATATCGTCTGTTCTGTATTATAGAGCGCATTATATAGCTCTTGAAGCTGACGCTCAATTTGCCATTGCTCTTGTGCAAACCCTGTTTCGGATGACAGTGCGTGCTCTAGATTTACCAGAATAGACTCTACTTGTGCGACATAATATATCCAACCTCGACTCTCGAGTTGATGCTGTATTTTTTGTAGAGGGTCTAAAATTGTGTCTGGGTTATCCAGATTAAAAATAAGTGTTTCAATCTCATTGAGTATTCGCGGTAAAAAACGCGATACAGTAACCGCACTGTGCGGCAAATTATTTAGTATGGACTGAGTGCTTTTGCTATTTTGTGTAAGATTGCTTAATTCGATATATACTCTGATAATCAAGCTTCTAATAGCGTTCGACGAGAGTTCGGTTTGCTCCGCATAAAATTCTATCACTTGATCCAACTGACCCAACAGTGGAGCATGGTTTTCAGGTAGTGGTGTCTCATTATTTACAAGATCGTTGAGCCATAAGTCTGTTAGATACCAAAGACGTTGCTCATCTTCATGCCGAGAGGTTTGCCATAAATATTGACTAACTCTGCCTAATACTTTTAATAAAGAAGATTCATTGGTATTGGCCACCAATAACGCTTGTACTTGCTGTCGCCAAACCAATAATAACTGTTGGTAATGATGATTTTCTAGATTTGTGGTCATTCTACTTTCTGGAAATACCACTTTAATATTATCAATGATATTGTCATCGGTAGTATGACTGCCTAAGCCTTCATTCTGGCTAGCTGCAAGCATTTCTAGGGACTCTGTCGCTATGCCTAGCTCTGATAGTGCTTGTGTAAGGTCATTAGCAGCATTATTAATCAGCGTCGTGTTGTGGCTAGTGGTACGTACATATTGATTCAGCTCACGTTCTAACAATCTGTGAGTAAACTGACCGATATGGCTGTTATTGATAGAAATACTATCGTGACCACTTGCTTCTACCAATAAACTCAGTTTATTGGCAAGACCTGCTAGCAGAGGCAGGCGAATCATCGTCAGCGCGCCGCCCACTTGATGATAGTTCTGCACCATCTGCTTGTAATCAGTGCTTTTATTACCTAATTGCCAGCCATCAGCTATCTGTAATAGTTGCTGATTCAAAAGTGGTAATAACCACTCGAGCGTCACGATGTCATTGGGCTGGTTTTTCATAGGGTCATCCTAACTCGTCTAAGCACTAATTTAGGCATTTATTTTTTGCCACACATTAACCTGTGGGTGCGCAATACGGCGCATATTCGAAGGACGCCAAAACAACGCCTCACCTGGAGCCAATATAATATAACCACCTAATGCACACTGCTCTGATAGCCTTGCTAAAATATCGCGCTGATCAAACTTACGAAAGTACAGCAACATATTTTGGCAAATAATGACGTTTTGGAGATGCGAAGTGGGTGGCTTTTGTTCAATGATATTGTGTAAAGTAAAGCTAACATACTGTTTTAAGCTCGGTGCTATTTGCCAGTGTGCTTGATTACTTGCGATCATTTCTTTCGTTATTGTTGAATCGCAAAAACTTGGTTTTCTAATTGCACTATTAGCACACAATGGCTGTATAAATTGCTGGCAGCAGTCTGGAATTAACGATTGCTGCCGCTGATCATAATGTCCTAACTGTGCTCTTTTGATAGCTCGATGGCTAATGTCTGTACCCAATATCGTATGATTTTTTAATTGTTTTGATATTAAGCTCATCGCTAAGGACCAAACTTCTTGTCCACTTGCACAGCCAACACTCCAAATGCGAAATAACTCATCAAAATTACGTTCAGCACTATTATCAGTATTGGTAGCAGCTAACCGGAGTCGCTGATGTTGCGCTGCACACTCTGTGACAAAATTAATAGAAGGTATATAACGAAAAAAACGACTTTCGTGAATCAGTACGTTATCTAATAGCTGTTGACGCATCTCGTTGTTTTTTGGCAACCGATGCCATAAATTTTTAGGGGTCAACCCATACGACGATGCAGTATGTTCAATCGCATTAATCAACCACTGCAATTGAACATCGGGTAGAACAAAACCTATTTCTTGTTCTATGTATCGTCGCCATTGCTGCACATCAAAGCTATTGTTCTGCGAAGAGGCCTCAACTAGTATTGGCTTAATGTGCTTATTAGCATGGCTGTCTATCTGAATAAATTTATTCATATCACCCGCTATAATTGCTGCTGCAAACCATTATTATCTACATAGCAATATAATTAACATATTAATAAAAATACTGTAAAGCCTCTAAGGCTCAACTTATAGTGTTCAAACTTATCATCATACATTTGCTGATAATGCTTGCTCGTTATCTAATAACTCATCATCACTTAGTACTTTAAAGCCTGTTACTGATTCTTGTAGTGCTGCAGCCATTTCACTCAGCTCACCAATAGATCGTGCAGTTGCCATCGTACCAGAGGAGGTTTGTGAAGTAATATCTTGAATGATATTCATGGTATGAGAGATATGCCCAGCAGACTCAGCCTGCTGTATTGCAGCATTTGAGATGTTTTGAATCAAATCAGCCAACGTGTTAGAAACGCTCTGGACTTCTTCTAGTGCTTCACCAGCATCTTTTGCTAACCGCGCACCGCGTACAACTTCAGAGGTCGTCGACTCCATCGACACAACGGCTTCGTTGGTATCTGCCTGAATCGTTTTCACCAGTGTTTCAATCTGTTTGGTTGCATTGGCTGAACGCTCAGCAAGACGCTGTACCTCATCAGCAACAACCGCAAAGCCTCGACCTGCTTCACCAGCCATCGATGCCTGAATAGCGGCGTTCAATGCCAAAACGTTGGTTTGGTCAGCAATGTCATTAATCAAACTAACGATATCACCAATCTCTTGTGAAGATTCACCAAGACGTTTGATACGTTTTGACGTCTCTTGAATCTGGTCACGAATAACGTTCATACCTTCAATAGAGCGCTGTACAACTTCTGCCCCATTATAAGCAATGGCAACTGAGCGCTGAGCAACGGTCGCAGATTCTGAAGCGTTATTTGAAACTTGGTCAATCGAGATTGTCATCTCATTAATGGCCGCTGACACACCAGCAATTTCTTGCGCTTGATGTTCAGATGCCTCAGCAAGCTCAACTGCATTCATCTGCGTTTGATCTGAAGATTGCGAGACACGATCAGCAGTGTTGTTAATAACCAGTACTAACTGACGAAGTTGGTCAATTGCAAAGTTTACTGAGTCAGCAATTGCGCCAGTAAAATCTTCTGATACGGTTGCATTGACCGTCAAATCACCTTCCGCCAAATCACCCAACTCATCAAGTAAACGCAGAATAGCAACCTGGTTACGCTCGTTTTCTTCTTGGATTTGACGCGCGCGCTCAGACTCTGCTTCTGCTTCTTGGCGACGACGTAATGTTTCTTTTTCGATAAGTAATCTTTCCGAGCCACCACGATGTTTAAGTAATTGGTACAGAGCAAAAATTATCCCTAACACCCCTATCACGAATACGACGACAGGCAAAACAACTGACTGAGTAAAGTCAGAAAAATACTGACTCACTGATGATAAGGAGTTTACCAACCAAATCAGACAAGCCACACTTATCGAAACAAAAAGCACTAATAATAGTTTCCACTCACTATTAGCGTTTGCACCACCCGCTGTTGCATTGGGTGTACCAGCTACAGGTTTATTTATAACATCACTCATCGTGCGTATTCCTTTAAAACAATCATCAAAGTCTTATCGTGACTGACTTTGACAATCTTATTGTTATAAAACAATAGTGATTAACAAAGCCTGTGTGAATGCTGATATCTAACTGTGTCGTGCGCTATTACTTGATCATAGCCTTAACAGTCAAATATCTGTTATCGATAGCTATATTGCAGCATCGGTATATTGTAAGTCTTGTGCGAGTAAACTGGGCATAAAGACATACCAATCTTGTTCATTTTTAAAGAACTTACCATGATTATAAGGTGCAAAAGGCGAACTAGATTCAATTGCCTCTGCACGGTACTGGTCATGCGTAAATTGTTCGATACCAATAACCTGGTCTACTACCAGTCCTGAAAAGAGATTGTCATGATCAATGACAATGACTTTACGTTGGCTCATTTGCGTTAAGCCACTAGGAACCTGTAGGAACCGAGACAAATCGGTTATTGGTAGTAGACGTCCACGAATATTAGCGATACCCAGCATCCAAGGTTTTACTAAAGGCAAGCTGGTATACTCTGGCATGGCTAATACTTCTGATACCTGACCCATCGGCGCAACCAAACGCTGTCCACCAATATCAAACACCACACCTTGCCAATCATACTCTTGTCCACCGCGGCGACCACTTTTGCGCGCGCGTGCCAAATCTGCTAAACGCAGAAGCTCAATAAACCCTTTGGAAGCCACAAGCTACTCCATTACTTTGCGAATGATATTAACCAAGCTATTTTCATCAACTGGTTTGGCGATATACTCTTTAGCGCCTTGACGCTTTCCCCAAACTCTATCTGTTTCTTGATTTTTAGTACTGATCATAATCACAGGGATATGAGCAGTCGTTTTACCACGAGTAATTTTTCGAGTGGCTTGGAAGCCATTCATCTCAGGCATCACTACATCCATCAAGATGACATCTGGTAAGTGATCAACAGCCATTTGACAGCCTTGCTCACCATTTGTCGCCTCTAATACTTGAAAATTATGTCTAGCAAGCATATCGCGAAATTTCGCCATCTCAGATGGCGAGTCGTCAATGACTAAAACGGTAGTCATGGGAATTTCCTTTATTTTCGAAAATATCCAAGAGGATATGTTGTTATATTATTGAGACAACCTGAGTAAAAGTCATTTGCCAGAAATAAGTGGCAAAATCACTTTTTTAACAGTTGTTATGAAATATTGAGCAATTATTATTAATTGTCACTCATGTTAAGTATTTTGGCTTTGTAACCCAACCTACAAAAACATGCATAAATCATACCAACAATAAGCCTAAACGAAACTTTATATTTGCAGATGTACATACTTTATTACTGACACTGACACTTGCTGTTTTAGCGGTACTGGTTGATTGCCTCAAACAGCTCGTCTTTACTAAACGGCTTTGTCAGATACTCATCAGAACCAACAATACGACCACGTGCTTTATCAAATAAGCCATCTTTGGAAGACAGCATAATGACTGGTTTGTTAGCATAGTCAGGGTTGTTTTTTATCAGAGCACAAGTCTGATAACCATCTAAACGTGGCATCATAATATCGACAAAAATAATGTCTGGGTTGTTATCAACAATCTTTGCTAAAGCATCAAAGCCGTCAATAGCAGTCACGACTTCGCAGCCCGCTTTTTGAAGTAAGGTTTCTGCGGTACGGCGAATGGTTTTTGAATCATCAATAACCATTACTTTCAAACCATTAAAATCATTTTCCATTATCACTGTCCTATAAACGACTATTTGTTCGTAATTCTATCGATCAATACAAAAATTTAACTGTTATTTAAACGTGTCATATCACTTATTATCGGATTGATACGAACAGCTAAATTTGCATTACCATGTGTTATGACAGCGAACCTACTATCTGTCAGTATCGGCCTATCAAACATGCTGTCAACATGAGTTACTATACGCACTTTTTTATTAATAAACTTAAAAAAATGAGCCAAAAAATAAGCTTTTTAGGTGAATCACTCAACTTTCGTTATCACTAATTAAGATAGGGCTCTTTTTGTATCACGTAAAGCACTTCCCCCACTAACCGTTTGAATTGCTATCTAAACAGAGATAGTGCAAATCAAAATAGTCGACAACTTTATGATATTTCTACATTATATAGAAACGATGGAAATATTGCTGAATAATCTTCCTTTGTTCTATAAATGTATCAATATGCTTTATCAGATTCGTTTTTAGCACAATTATCGATCCTTTTCTAGTCATAACCGAGTCAATATACGAACTGACCAGTAATGTAGAGCATTTTTTTGCTAGCTATATTTGCTATCTTTAACATTATTCGGTCTGGTAATCGCATATTTATAAAATGAAGTAAGTGTTTAGCAGCCGTTTCACCGCACTGTAATTCACTATATAATAAAATGATAACTACTATGGTGAACGCGATGACAGTTTCCAAAATTTTAAAAAACAGCAGCTATTTATTGAGTGCTTTACTCATTGCTGCCTGTCAGCCGCCAGCGCCTACCGATGATCCAGTGGCCACTGAAAACAATCCAACAGTAGATACGCCGGTTATCATTACCAATGACAGTGTGACCATTACACCTGATCATATATTGAGTATAAAACCCTCGCGTTACCAGCCTAGTCTTGGCCTACAAGGCAATATTGAACCTATTAAGCAGACCCAATTTGTGACAGTACATCCTATCAATGTAGAAGAGATCTTGGTTACTAAAGGCCAATGGGTAGAAAAAGGCACACCACTACTCATTGTCAGACGATTGGAAACAGAAAGTAAAACGGTCAACTCATCTAATACATCAGATGATACAGCGGCAGATTCCGGTAAGCCTGATCAAGACACTGAGGTGCAAAGTGGTACTGATGTTGCCAAACAGACTAATGCTCAAGATACCAGCGCAAACGCTAAACCCAATCAACCTGCAGTAAATAATGATACAACCATTAAGAAAACTTTATCTAATGGCACAGAGCCATTAACGACAAATGCAGCTATAACTAGCTCAAGTGATGGTGATGATGAGGTTAATAGTAGTAAGGGTATAGAGAACTCAAAGCCTCAATATAAACTGATTACTATCCGTGCAAGCTTTTCAGGACGTGTAGAAAACCTGTATGCAAAAGCGGGTCAAAAGCTAGAAGCTCGAATGCCACTCCTGAAATTTAGTGATGAGACTAAATTACACTTTACTGCTATGCTACCTATTCAAGCTGAACCCCAACTGTCGGTAGGTCAGACTGTCAATTTTACTGCTGAAAATATCTTAGAAAAATTTACGGGACAAATCAGTAAGCTGACTGCGACCAGTCAACCGAAAAGACTTATGGTCAATGTTGATGTTATTGACAATGAGGTCAGTCGTAAGCAGTTATTACCAAATATGCAAGTAACCGGGCGAGTCAATTATGGTCAGATAGACGTGGGTACTATTGTGCCAAAGCGCGCGCTACACGATGTCGACTTGACAGAGTTGCAAGCGCCACCGTATAAACCACTCAAGCCACTGACGGCTAATGTCTGGATTATCGGACAAGATCAGCATTTAAAGCGATATCCTATTGAGGTAGTCGAGTACAACCCCTCGACAGAACAATATTTGATTGCAGGTATTAACAATGACAGTCTGATTTGTTTGGCTGATTTGCCGCTTGATTCTGACGGTAAAAAGGTCAATGTTTCGTAGTCATTCATACCGACAGTTACATTGTGTAGAAATATTAACAAAGCCTCTCTTGTTTTGTAACAGCCTAATTAGGCAATATAGCGGTACTATAGATAGTATTATAAATCGCTAATAATTATTGGCTAGATACTAGCTAACCATGAAAGAAACTTTGAAATCTTAGAGGCTTGATAGTTTGAATGCCTTAGAAATTAAAATCATTGACGTATTTGTCATGATTTAAATATTAGAGCATATGAAACTTTTGATAAACCATAACAACAACTAGAGGATAACCCATGAGTAAGCAAATTTTATTGATTGAAGATGATCCTGATTTAGCTGAATTGATCAGCGATTATTTAACCATGAACTATTATGATGTGCATCATGCAGGTCTTGGTCAAGAAGGGCTTGAATTATTAGACACCAAAGAGCGTGATATTGACTTGGTTGTTCTTGATTTGATGCTACCTGATATGGATGGTATGCAGGTATGTCAAAAAATTCGCGGCAACAAAAACAACATGACCAACAAAGTGCCAATCATCATGCTGACAGCGAAAGGTGATACAACCGATCGCGTGTTAGGTCTTGAGATGGGTGCTGATGACTATATCTCTAAGCCTTTTGAACCGCGTGAACTGCTAGCACGTATTCGTGCTGTCATTCGTCGTCACGAGCAACCGAATCAAGCAGATAGCCAGTCAGACAGTTTGACTTTTGGCCGTTTGAGTGTATTCCCTGATAGCCATGAAGTCACTATCGATGATGAAGCTGTACGTTTGACGACGCATCAGTTCCAATTGTTGCATTATTTTGCCACGCATTCTGGTAAAGTACTGAATCGTGAGCAACTTTGGCAAGCCATGCCAAACGATGATAGCTCAGACAATATCGATCGTGCCATTGACGTTCATATCTCACGCTTGAGAGCTTTAATTGAAGACAATCCACGCCAGCCAAAACGTATCATCACGGTACGCGGTGTTGGTTATCAATTTGCCACTGATCAGGTTTGATCATAGAAAACAGCTGACGGATCGAGAAAACAACCATCCTGTTGATTCAGTTTTACAAAATCAATAGGATGCATCGATATAAGCGTCCAATAATAGAGATGGTTTAATGCAGCAGTTGGGTTTTCGTTCCGTATTTGCCAAGTTGTTTGCCAGTGTCATGATGGCACTTATCTTATTTGCAGTGGCTATGGTGCTGTTGACGCAACTTGTGCATGATAAAGATGCAGGTATTCGCTCAGAAGTACTCGCCACACAAATTTTGGGACAGATAGACCCCTTCTTGCACGAACTAAATACTTCCATTAGCCGAGACAATCGCTTACAGTCTCGCTTTATGTTGGCAGTGGTTAAAAAAAGCTTTGATATCTTTGATGAGTCTTTACAAGCTAAGATGGGCTTGTATGACAGCCAAGGTCGGCTGCTCATGCAAACAGACAACAGTGACCTACCGCTAGAGCTGCCAGAACCGCCTTCTTTGTTATCTCGTGTTTTCCCTTCATTTGCAGAAACGTCTCCTACCAAGCAAGCTCAGGTCTATAGCGCTACTGGCTATACACTGTTATATGAATCACGCTTGCCACCAAAAAAACCCGTACTCTCTGCTGCCCTGAATTTATTCACAGGCACGCTATTGCTGCTATTCATTATGGCAGGTGTCCTATGGTGGATTGCTCGAACCATTACTTGGCGTATCAATCAGATGAGCCAACAGATGACTCAATTGGGTGATGGTGACTTTACGGTACGAGTGAATGCTCGCGGTAACGATGAGATTGCTTCATTGGCACGCGGATTTAACCAAGCTGCACAAAAAATCGAACATCTTATCGATGCTAATAATTTACTATTGGCACATGCCTCTCATGAGCTACGTACGCCCATTACGCGTATTCGCCTGCAAATCGAAATGATGGACATGCTGACTGGTGCGCTACCAACCGATACCAAAGCAAAATTTGATAAGCGTGCTCATGCAATCAATCGCGACTTATCAGGACTTAATGATTTAGTAGAGAGTATTTTACTGGTCAGCCGTTTAGATGCTGGTCATGCCCTGCAACAAGTTGAGCATTTAGATTTATACGACTTAGTCAATCAAGAACGCCAGCATTATCCTGAAGCCACTCTAATTGGTGAGCACATCGTCATTGATGGCCAGTCATCGATGTTGACTCACTTAATCCGCAACTTACTAACCAATGCAATGTTACATGGCAAACCGCCAGTGACTGTATTGCTGTACGGTGTTCAAACGATCGATGAAGCTGATAACGTTCCTGACTATCTACTACAAACCGTGTTATGCAACAGCTTTGCTGATTATGGTAGCTCTGATTTCGAATCTTATGATGCACCCATCGATGTCAGCGAAAATGGTACTCACAACGCTTCAGATTTAGATGATTCGTTGAATACTATTGATAAGAGCAAGTCTGAAATAACAGATACCAAAGATATATTACCAGCACCGCCTATCTATAAAAACGGTACAAGCATTACGCCAGATACTGATGACGAAAACCTAGAAGCTAGTGTTACTCTTATAGAAGACAATGCTAAAGGTGAGCAGACAGATGCTGATGTTACTAAAAATTCAACAAACCTCAGCGATACAGTTGAGACCAGTAGCGAATCTTCATTGATTGCTGACTATTATAGCTTTACCAATGATTTGACCGACAGAATCAAAAAAGTTATTTGGAGAATCGTTCCCGATACTGAGGTGTCTACTGATAGCGATACAAGCATTCATTCAAAAGACGGTCAAAAAACGAATAAAGCATCTATTGATTCTGGCATCGCGAAAAATAACACCAAAACCGGCATGCAGAATGACTCTAAAAATAATGATCAAAATACTGTTGAAACTCAGAATTCACCACGCAAAGAAAGCCTATTTGCCAAGCATATAAAGAAAGCTAAAGTGGAACCTGTACGCCCATTACCGAAATATGCAGTACTAGCAGTGATTGATGAAGGTACAGGTATTCCTGAAGACAAACGTGAAGAAGTATTCAGTCCATTTGTACGTTTACAGCAAAAAAATAAAGGCTCTGGACTAGGCTTGTCTTTAGTGTCGCAAATTGTCACTGCACACCAAGGCCGTATTCTCACCGACACACTCAATGGCTATACTCGGTTTTTAGTCATCATACCAGTCGAGCATGATCCGCATTACCACCAGCATGATTAGTTAATCGTGCTATCAAATGCACATTTCCTATCACGCCTTCACTACTCTCTCATTTCCTCAAAGTTCTCACTACTAATAGCTATTAGTCATAAGCCTGTCACGGATGTGCATATCCAAAGTGCTTGATAATATGCTATATTAGCGCCCCTTATTATAGGGTTGTTAACGGTTGTTTTTTAATTGGCTTCTTACACAGTAGTGGAAGCGAAACAACACGTTCATGACTATTAAAATATTATTGAATTTTGAGCCCTCCATGAATGACATGATTGTCTTAAACGATGTGACCAAAAGCTTCTTAAGCGACCGATCAATCAAGGACAAAAACGGCAAACCGCATTGGTTTACTGCCGTTGAGCCGACATCTCTCACTATCCAACAAGGCGAAATATTCGGCCTAATGGGATATTCAGGTGCCGGTAAATCAACCTTATTGCGTCTGATTAATATGCTGGAACGCCCAGATGCTGGTCAAGTCATCATCGATGGTACTGACTTAACGACGTTATCTGCCAGTGAGCTGCGTATCGCACGTCATAATATTGGTATGATTTTTCAGCAGTTTAACCTGATGTCTAATCAAACTGTTTTTGATAACGTGGCATTTAACTTAAAAATCTCTGGTTATCCAAGCCGTGACATTCATAAACGCGTTATGGATTGTCTAGCAATCGTTGACTTAACCGATCGTGCTGGCCACTACCCTGCCCAGCTATCAGGTGGACAAAAGCAGCGTGTTGGTATCGCCCGCGCAATCGCACCCAGTCCAAAAGTACTGTTGGCCGATGAGCCAACCAGTGCGCTAGATCCTGCGACGACCCGTAGTTTGCTGACATGCTTACGTGATATCAATGAGCAACTTGGAGTCACCATTGTCATTGTGACTCATGAGATGAGTGTCATTCGTAGACTCTGCGATCGCGCCGCATTGCTACATCAAGGACAACTACTAGAAGTTGCAGATGTCAAAGACGGTCTGATTCAGGCAACCACCCCTATTGGCCAAGGCTTAGTGCACGAAGACTAATGAGGCAGGAGAAAAAACATGTTAACTGGTAGTGAATTATCCGCCTCGATAGATAAGTTATTGGTGCTGCGCAAAGAAATTATAAGTGCCTTTATCGATACCTTTATTATGCTTGGTATTTCTACAACAGTCGCAATTGTCATTGGTGGTCTGTTTGGCATATTTTTATTTTTGTCCAGTGATCGACAGTTTTTGCAAAATAAGACGCTGTATGGTGTGCTTGGTGGTATCACCAACTTTATGCGTGCGTTCCCTTTTGTGATTCTAATGATTGCTATGAGCCCTTTTACCAAAGCCATCGTAGGTACTGGTATTGGCCCTATTGCCGCATCATTAGTACTCGCTATCGCGGGTTCGTTTTACTTTGCCCGTTTGGTCGAGCAAAACTTACGTGAAGTGCCGCGCGGTATTATTGAAGCCACTGAATCGATGGGCGCACGTCCTCTGACCATCATCAAAGTTTTGCTCAATGAAGCACGATCAGGACTGGTATTGTCCGTGACTATACTTTGTATTAGCCTGCTCTCTTATTCAGCAGCTGCAGGTATGATTGGTGGTGGCGGTCTGGGTGATTTGGCCATTCGTTATGGCTATTATCGTTATCAAACTGAGGTGATGATTTTTATCGTTATCGTATTGTCGATAATGGTCATCTCGATTCAGGCCTCTGGTAACTGGTTGGCCACTCGCTTGGATAAACGCTAGAAACGGTTCCAATAAAAAACAAAACCAAGTAAGACAATGCTTATATGAATAATACTCAAGGCTTGATGCCGATTCATACTAAGCAAAACGCTTGACTTTGTTACTAAGACCCTTTAATTTTGTTACTAAATTAACAGTCGTTAACTCAGCAGCATTACTATTGATAATGTTGCTTTTTTAATGGTCATTACTTAACCCTTTATCCCATACCTCTTATTAAGGAAGTTCCATGAAATTAACAGATATCAGCCGTCAGTTGGCGACTGCATTTGCCGCTGTTGGTGTATCAGGCCTAGTGTTAGTTGGCTGTAGCAATTCATCAGCACCAGAAGCGACTCAAGAGCCTGTGACTGAAGGATCAACTGCAGAAACTGCTGCTAGTGATATCGATCCTGAGCATACAAAAATCATTATCGGTACTACCGAAGGTGACTTTGCCGATATGGTACGTAACCAAGTAAAAGGCTCACTTGAAGCTCAAGGCTATGAAGTTGAACTGATTGCCTTTACTGACTATGTACGCCCTAACCTTGCATTGGCTGAAGGTGATTTGGATATCAATATTTTCCAGCATAAGCCTTATCTTGATAATTTCAAAAAAGAAAACAATCTTGATCTAGTAGAAGCATTCCAAGTACCAACGGCTCCGCTTGGCATTTACTCAGGTAAAAAGAACACGCTTGACGCTGCTTTCAAAGGCATGAGCGTCTCTGCACCAAACGATCCAAGTAACTTTGCACGTGCTTTGGTTATGATGAACGATCTTGGTTGGATTACCCTAAAAGACAATATCGATCCATTGACTGCCTCAAAAGCTGATATTGCTGATAACAGTAAGTACGATATCGACATCATTGAATTAGAAGCAGCTCAGTTGCCACGCGCCCGTGATGAAGTTGACTTTGCCGTTATTAACGGTAACTATGCAACGGATGCGGGTATCGAGCTAACTGAAGCTCTATTCCAAGAGCCAAGCTTCTCTTATGTCAACTGGTCAGCGATTAAGTCTGCTGATACTGGCAAAAAATGGGTTGAAGACGTAACCAACGCTTATAATTCAGAAGCTTTCAAAAAGTACGCTCATGACACTTTCCCAGGTTATAAGTATCCAAAAATCTGGGGCGCTGATCATGGTGCACAGACTGATGCCGCTGCACCTGCTGAAGCTGAAGCTGAAGCAGCTGCTCAGTAAGTAGACTAACACTCAAAAATGGTTGCTCTAAATAAACCATTTTTGAGCTTAAGTAGTAAAAGCCCATTATTCACGAATGATGGGCTTTTTTTGATCTCAATTTTATGAACGGCAAACAATTACTCGTAGTCTATCCAACATAATTTGGATATAACGAAGCCCAGTGAAAGTACTAGAAATGGGAGATTAAACAAGATTAACGCAGTAATACTTTTATAGCGGAATAACTTATATAGTAAAAATGACGTTACAACCTGTTAGTCCTTTGTAGGAAACCGTCACTCGCTCTTTCACTTCACACTGATTTTTCCTATAGTAGATGAGCTCAATAGTTACTAGGCAAAATTAAATATAACTATTGCTGATAAATTAAATAATAAACTATAAGGATAATAATATGAGTGTTAAAAACTATAAAATCCGTACCGCTGGACAAGCAAACATCCCTGTACTAGGTCTGGGTACATGGCAATCAACCGGACAGGATTGCATTGAGGTCGTCAAACAAGCGTTAGAAATGGGTTACGAGCATATCGATACTGCTCAGGCCTATGGCAATGAAAAAGAAGTTGGTCAAGGTATCAAACAATCCGGTGTGGCCCGCGACAAGTTCTTTTTGACCACGAAGATATTTCCTGACGATATGAAGTTTCAACCAGAAAAACTAATCGCAGCGGCTAAGCGCTCTTTGGAAGATTTAGACACTGATTACGTTGATTTACTGCTGTTACACTGGCCTGATGATCGTGTCCCACTGTCTGAAACCATTCCTGCATTGTGTGAACTACAGAAACAGGGCTTAACGCGTCACATCGGAGTATCTAACTTTAATATCGCTAATATTATTGAAGCTAAAAAGTACGCTGACGTACCAATTGTGGTCAATCAGGTTGAGTTTCATCCGTTCATCAAGCAAAATACTTTGCAGAATTTTTTGAACAATCACCATATTTTATTAGAAGCTTACTCACCGCTCGCGCGTGGTGATGTGTTTGATAACGATACCATCAAAGAAATTGCAGATAAGCATAATGTGACACCAGCGCAGATATCATTGGCTTGGATTTTATCAGATAAGCATCGTGTCGCCATTCCGAAGACTGCAAACCCTGACCATTTACAAGGCAACTTAGATGCCCTCAATGTGCAATTGAGTGCTGAAGAATTAGAAGAGATTGGCAACTTAGCTAGTAGTGCTGGTCGTAAAATTGAACATCCTGACTATAGCCCTGTATGGGATGACTAATATTCCGTCATATTAGAGCGTATTCTAAATTTAAACGAGCAAAGCACATATTTGATTAGGGCGTGTCTTCATTTCAAAAATGGTGATAAAAATGAGATAAATTGCCGTCAAACAAGAAAAATAGCGCAGATAATATCGAGATATTAGTCAGCTATTTGACGCCGTTTGGAAAGATTTAGCCATTTTTAGCCTATTTAGATGACTATCCGGTGAATTGAAGACACGCCCTAGGATATACTCTGAAAATCATATAAAAAAAGAGCCGCTAATTGATTTTAGCGGCTCTTTTTTTTGATTAAATTTGTTCAAATACAGTCGATTCAATTTAAAAGTAGTACAAGGCAACCGAGCGTAGATGTATATTAAATACTTCAAGCGAGGTTAACGCAGTAATACTTTTATAGTGGAATGACTGTATTACTGCTGCAGCGTATCAGTCTCATGAACCTTTTCAGCAGGATTGTATTGCTCAGAAGATGGTACGGCACCGCTACGATTGTTCTCTTTCATTGATTTGGCCACTTCTGGAGGCATATAATTTTCATCATGCTTAGCCAATACTTCACCAGCCACAAAGGTATCGCCTTGCATTTTGCCAGTGGCAACCACACCTGAGTTTTCAGCGAATAAATCTGGCAAAATCCCTTGATAAGTCACTGGAACGGTTGATTCAAAATCAGTAATCGCAAACTCAACATTCAGTGGATTATCTGCTGCACGCTGTACGCTACCTGCAACCACCATACCACCTGCACGAATTCGCTTATCTTGTGGCGCTTCACCTTTGGCGATGGCAGTAGCGTCAAAGTAGTAATCCGTCTGTTGCCCAATAGCATACAGCACCAGCACCACGGCTATTGCGGCTCCTGCAAGCGTAAACATAACCCACATCAGTTTTTTGCGACGAACTGCATTCATACCACTACCTCATTGATGAGTCGCTGTTTTACAAACCATAATCAATCTATAAAACAGAAAAATTTGAAGAAACTACCATTAGAAAAACTTTCTAAAAATGTCTTTCTAATCGTACTCTTCTAACGGCTATATGGTAGCATTTTTCGGACAAATCAATAGGCCTTATAGTGAGGTATGATGTTACCCATTGATAAATGGCTCACTGACCATCTATGCACTAAAGTCATGATATCGAAATGTTTTTTTTAACGAGAGTGCTTGGTCGCAGATGGTGTTGCTTTAGTCGTACGCTGTGCCTGTCGTGCTTGCTGAATTGTCAGCTGCTTGATAAGAGCTTGTCTCTGGCGGCGACTATAAGCAATAAAAATCAGCATCGCGCCAACCGTGATGGCCCAACATGACCAAACAAAAACACCATGCTTACCCATGGCGATGAACTCAGATACGCTATAAAAATAGGGCTGCATAATCGTTTCCTAGCCGTTATTTATGTTGACCACGGATGTATTCTTTCACCCATGCTTTGCCTTGGTCACGATACAATATCAAAGTATTGGTACGATAAATCGCTAACGTTGCCACCAGTAAATAGCTACCAATTACCATCAATAGCAATGGCATCCACATATCTGCCGACATCTTTGGCGCTGAGGTCAAACTAAAAGTCGAACCTTGATGCAACGTATTCCACCACTGTACTGAGTACTTGATAATCGGTAAGTTCACGGCACCAACAATCGATAAAATGGCTGCCGCTTTGCCTCGATTGGCAGTATGCTCAAAGGCTGCGAACAATGCCATGACACCGGCATATAAGAATGCCAAAATCAGCATAGATGTTAAGCGTGCATCCCAAACCCAATAAGTGCCCCAAGTGGGTTTTGCCCAAATAGAGCCTGTAATCAAGCTAATAATACAGAGCAAGAAGCCTATGGGAGCAATCGCCTGCGCCACCAAACTGGCCGTCTTAATCTTCCAGACCAAATAAATTGCCCCTAGTATAGCGAGCGCAAAATAAATAGAAATCGCAAGACCAGCAGCTGGTACGTGGATAAAGATAATGCGGTAGCTATTGCCCTGCAAGTAGTCGGGCGGCGCAAAAGCAAGCCCCCAAACGCTACCTATCAGCAGGCAAATACTGGCTAATATGGCCAACCACTTAACCCAAGGTCCAAAGATACGGAAAAACTCCTTGGTACCCACAGTGGTCAAAAAGCCTTGCCAAATGCGCTGCCACAGGCTAGGAGATGAGACGTTATTCAGGTTGGGCATGGGGATAAACCTATTTGCGCAGCTCTTTGGTCATAACGGACACAGCACACTATGGGCGCTATTATCTATGAACCTGCTGGCGTTAAACACTGGATAGAATCTACAAGTGATTGTTTACGTATTAAGTTGGCTATTATAGCAAAATTACCCGTTTTCAACAGGCTGTTAATACAAAGGTTTTTTATGAGGAATGTTGATGCATCCTACTTGGTTTTTAATTAAGCCACGCCATTTTTAAGGTCATCGCAATTACCCATGGCATGATCAAAACTGAAATAATACTGCCTGCTAATAACAGCGCTAAAATAGGCAAACCATTCAGACCAGAAGCGAATAAATCAACGGCACCAGTCGCAAAAATCAATACCGGCAACTGCATTGGCAAAGCGATTAATGGCACGAGCACCGCGCCATTTTTCAATGATAGCGTTAAACTGCTGGCAACTGCTGACAGCATCAACAGCATGGGACTACCCGTCACAATAGAGGCCATTAGTATCCACGCCTCAAACCAACTGAGCTGAAACAATGGTACGGCAAGCAAACTCAGCGCTGCCACAATACCACTACTAAAAATCCAATGAATCACCAAACGTATCAATACCCACAATGGCAATGAAGCGTTGGCAACGACCAACTGTGCGAGCGTACCATTATCAAGTGCCGGCTTAAATAACCCATCAACGCCCATTACTAGTGATAATAGCGCAGCAATCCATACGGCAGACACACCTAGCCGCTGCAATAGCGCAGGCTCGCTACCTACTGCTAGCGGAAATAACGTAATAATGACCAGAAACAGTACTAAAGGATACAACCACTGCACTGCTCCTTGCTGCTTCACTTGCCATTCACGACGCCATAACTGCATAAAACTGATGCCGCGCACAGCTGATACGATAACGTTCGAGCCTTTATCTGTTGTTTGTACGGGGCTGTCTGTCATTATCCGTCCTTTTACCTATACTGCTTATAGTTATCATACTTATTGGAGCTATCGCACTTCTTATAGCTATCGCATTCACACCATATAATCTGACAAATCGAGCACTTGATTGGCAACACCAACGGCCTGATGACTGGTCATTAATATCGAGCCACCGGCATTGGCAAAGTCACTTAATCTGTCTTCCATTCGTACCACCATATCGACATCAAGCGCAGTAAAAGGCTCATCAAGTAACCACAAAGGTGTGATATCAGGGGTTAGTAGATATAATCTTGCGAGGGTAATACGGCGAGTCTGCCCAGCAGATAAATGACTTGAGCTAACGGTCTCAAACCCTTGTAATCCTACCCAAGCGAGCGCATCATCGATATCAGTGACACTGGGTGTGATACCATATAAATTCAGTAGAAATGTTAGATTTTGCGCGACGGTGAGATTTGGATGAATACCCAGCTGGTGCGAGACATATAAAGGCTGAATAGGCAGACTTACAGCCCCTTGGTAAACAACCTCACCAGTAATGACTGGCAGTAATCCAGCCAGCTGCATCAATAGTGTCGTTTTACCTGTACCGTTCGCACCAACTAAATGACAGAGGCTACCTGCAGATAAATTGAGAGAGACTTCTTCACATAAAGGTATTTCACCGCGCTGGACTGTCAAACCATCAAGCACCAGTAAAGGCGTATCCAAAGCTGTCATCAAAACCTCTCATTATTTATCAAACAGTAATCAATATTCACCACAAACCAATGCGATGTTCATGGCATAATACTTTATGCTTACTACAAACACTCAGTATAACAAATTGTCGATTACTATGACCTCAAAACCTATGCAGACTTCAAAAGATAACCAAAACCTAGATTTAGAAACAAACACGTCGACGTTCACCATTAATAGCTTAATCGACGCCCAAATTGATTTTATGCAGCAGTGGTTACGCCAGCAGGCTGAGCCACTGAGTATGGAAGCTTGGCAATGGTTTGGCACACAACCACTTAACAAATATATCAGTCGTGATAACTTGCAGCATTTGATCAGTGACTGGATACTGAGCCAGCCCATGACGGCGGTGATGCGTGAGGATATCCGTGACATCTTGCACACGGTTATTTATCACCCAGTCAATGATAACGTGCCGCTATCTGAGCTAGTAGATGATACACAGGTTGAGACGCTAGCCACCTATGTAGGTAGTCATGAGCAGCAGCGCCATGTTTTAATTCACACGCTAGTTGGCAATGAAACCTTTGCAGATTTACTGACCCAGACGCTATATCACGCGATCAACGACTTTATGGAAAGCACACTAGATAAAGCAGGCGGTGTTGGTAAATTGATGAAACTGGGACGCAGCTCTTTTGAAAAGGCGACCAACAGAAACCTTGATGAAAAGCTGCAAGCCTATTTGCACCGTAATATTAAAGATTTAACACGTCGGGCAGAAGCCAATGCACAAGCACATCTATCAAATGAAGAAGTGGCAAGGTTACTAGTCACTGGTTGGGCGCGCATCAAAGAGCAACCTGTCAGTCATTTGCAAACTTATCTGCGTGACGAGCCTGACAACAGCAGTATCGATCATATCGAAGCCAGTATTCAGCAGAGCTATAATCGCCTGCGCGTGTCGCCTTATTTGCATACACTAGCAGCAGCAAGCATCGATACTTGGTATGACAACCATCAAACAGACACGATTGCGACTGTTGCTGCCAGTTTTCATATGGATGAGCAAGCCATGACACAGTTTAGTACAGCGCTACTGCCTGTCGTACACGATGCGCTTGATAGCCCATGGTTTGTGGCACATATCCATGAGATGTTAGAGGCATTTTATGCACAATCGCATATTAAAGAAGGATTGGCACTCAATAACGAGTAACTCAACATTTTGAGTTATACATCAGATGCCATTATCATTCACTTATTGATCAGCAACATACATTATGAGCCAAACGACTAAACTCAGCTTGTGGCAAAAACTCAAACAGTTATTGACTGCTGCTGCGCCTCAGGCGGTTGCTGATACTGATATGAGTAATGATGATATAAGTGGCAGAGAGACTAGTGGCTTACATGGTTATAGTAGCTCACATGACCATAATGATAACCATAGTGACTCGCATAACAACCATAATAAGAGTGATTCTAACTCTCCCACTGAAAATGAAAGTGAGCAGGTACAACCTGATGCTTTAAGCTTAGATAAAGAGCAACCCGAGCAATCTGACATACTTATTATCGACTGTCTGAAGCAGTATTTTCATACCAAAAAATGGCACTATACTTATCACCGTCCGAAGGCCAATGATGACCAGCAATCACATCATTTGTCTTTTTCGATGCGTCACAAACAACTGATCTCTGCTTATCTATTTCGTTGGCAGGAGCAAAATAAACTGCTGGCCGTCTATGGGATTTTGCCATTTTCCATTCCAGAGAGTCATCAAAGCGCTGCAATGCTACTCATCACTCAAATCAATTATGACATGATGATTGGTAATCTAGAGATGGATGTCAATGATGGAGAAATACGCTACAAAACCGCCATCGATGTCGAGACAGTTGATATCGACAAGGCGCTTATCGAACACTTACTACAAAGTGTGGTTGCTATGACTACTGTCGCCCATGAACTATTTAGTGATTTGATCAATAATCAAGATCCTGCAGAAGACATGCAAACATTACTTACAGAGCTACACCAACAAGCAGACGCTCGCACGTTCTTTTTACCCACGCAGTTTGTACAATAGAGCCATCGTTAGTCATTATCCTACTATCCACTCACCCGTTTAGAAAACCATCGCCCTTATGCTAAAAATTGCCTACTCTGATATTTTTCGTTACTCAGTGCCTGAAAAGCATCGCTTCCCTATGCAGAAGTACACCATGATTCCTGAGCGCTTACTGGCCGAAGGGACGATCACGACCGATAACTTTTTTGCGCCTGCAAGCTTAAGTGAAGACGAGATTTTGACCACCCATACGCATGACTATTGGTATCAATTGAAAACGCAAACATTACCACGGAAAGAAGCCCGTGCCATCGGTTTTGAGATGACACCCGAGCTGGTAGAGCGTGGTCGTTATATTGCTCATGCAACCTATGAATGCGCATTATATGCACAGCAATATGGCGTAGCAATGAATGTCGCAGGTGGCACACATCACGCGTTTTCAGATCATGGCGAAGGATTTTGTGTCTTTAACGATGTTTGTATTGCTAGTAATTTATTATTAGATCGCGGATTGGCGCAAAAGATTTTGGTTGTTGATTTAGATGTGCATCAAGGTAATGGCAACGCTAGCATCATGGCAGACGAGCCACGTGTTTTTGTGTTTAGTATGCATGGTGCAAAGAACTATCCTTTTCGCAAGCAAGTATCAGACTTGGATATTGAGCTAGATAATGATACAGGTGATGCCGAGTATTTACAGATATTAAAGGATACGCTACCACGCCTAATAAAAGAGTTTGCACCCGACATGATTTTTTATCAGTCTGCGGTAGACGTATTGGCCACTGATAAATTAGGGAAGCTTGGTTTGACGATGGAAGGTTGCAAAGCGCGTGATGAGTATGTGTTGCAGCAAGCAAAAACCGCCAACATTCCTGTTGCTATCGTGATGGGTGGCGGCTATTCAGAAGATATCAAAGATGTGGTCGAAGCGCACTGCAATACGTTTCGCTTGGCGCAGCAGATATTCTTTGGTAAGTAAACTGCACCTATGCCAACTTAAAGACGTTGGCTACTACAAAAATGCCGTAATCCCCTGCCAACCCACACGAATACCAAGCACCGTGACAATCAATAAAATAAGCTGACGAAAGCGAGCTTGCGGCAAGTAACGACGCAAGCGAATACCAACCAAAAGAGTGACGATAGATATCACGCTAAGTAAAGTAATCAGCTGCCACTCACCACTGGTCAACGCCATAATCGGTTCACGTAGTACGATAATCTGGGCAACTTTACCCAAGAAATAACACATATTACCGACTTTCGCGATGGTGTTTTTATCATCGCTAGCAGACAGCAGATACATCATCAGGATGGTCGACATGGCATTGGTCGCACCGCCAATAACGCCGGCGCTAAAACCCACCATAATCAGCACAGGCTTGGTATCTGGTAGACGGATTTGTTTGCCAAGTAAACTACTGATGACATAAAAGGCAATAACCGCTGCCAGTGTCAATAAAATATAAGCACTATCTATCCATAGCAATAACTTGGCACCCAGTATACTGCCAAGTAAGCTGGTCAATGCCAACAGCCAATAGCGCCTGCCATAATAAGTAAAGTTTTGCCAAATCGTACGGCCACCACCGGACAACCAAGTCATCGCATTGAGTAATATAGAGGGAAAAATAACCAACACAATCGCGTGTGGCAACGGGTAAATACTCGCAAGTGCCGTGGTTGTCACCAACGTTACACCTAGCCCGCTAATACCATGCAGCAGCGATGCCATTGCAAAAATCAAAGTCAGTATTAGCATCTGCGTGCTATCGTTACCCGCCATTTCCATCATATGTCATACCACTCAGGGCTTTATATTTACATTTATAGCGACAGCATTAATGCCTGCCCTAATTTCAATAATGGCGATAAAAACGCAATAAATCTTAGTCAAGTAAAGCAACTAAGGACAGATAATATTTTCATATTACCTGTCCTTAATGCCATTCAATGTGGACTTAGCCAGTTTTGTTTTGGCGCATCACATACTGTCTAATTTAGATTGAACGCATATCTTAGCTATTATGGCGCTGCCAAACTGTTTCACCGATGATGCTAGCCAATTGCTCAGCAATCTTATCTTTGCTCGCTTTTTCAAGCATGACGCTATCATTCTCATAACGCTCTGAGAAAAATACCTGCATAGCATTATCGTCACTAGCAAAACCAATATCAGCCCGTGAGACATCATTACAAGCAATCAAATCTAAATTTTTGGAAATAAGTTTACCACGAGCATAGTGCTCGACATCTTGGGTCTCTGCAGCAAAACCAACGACAAACAATTCTGTATGAGCAAGAGAAATAGTCGCCAAAATATCAGGATTTTTAACCAAACTTAGCGCCATAGCATCTTGCGTTTTTTTGATTTTTTGCGGAGCAGCCTCTTCCGTACGGTAGTCAGCAACAGCAGCCGTCGCAATAAAGATATCAGCGACTCTCACACTATCATCGGTGCTAGTCGTGACAACATTATGTTCGTCCCCGCAATCACAATCACCGTGGTGGTCATGTGAATGTGAGTGGTCATGATGATGATCATGGTCGTGGTCATGCTCGTCTTCAGATATGTATTGTAGCTCGCTATGTGTACCATCCACACATTGTTGCGCGGCAGTCAGCATCTCTTGCGCAGATAAAACATCTATACGCGTGACTTTAAGCGGTGTAGGCAGTGCTACTTTACCACCGGTAATCAAAATCACCTCGGCACCAGCAGCCACACAAGCACGCGCTAAAGCAAAACCCATTTTTCCGGTAGAGTGATTAGACAAATAACGAACTGGATCAATTGCTTCTACTGTCGGTCCAGCGGTAATGACCACTCTTTTGCCTGCCAGCAATTGCGGCGTCGTTTGCATGGCATTGAATAATAATACTTCGGCCAATAGCTCCTCAGGCTCAGGTAAGCGCCCCGCTCCCACATCACCACAAGCCTGTTCACCGCTTGCAGGCTGTATCACATGATAATTCATGTCGCCCAGCGTTTGCACATTCAGGTTTACCGCTGGATGTGCCCACATCTGCTGATTCATCGCAGGGGCGACAATGACAGGTGCGGTGGTAGCAAGACAAACGGTGGTCAGCAGGTCATCCGCCATACCCATCGCAAGACGTGCGAGCGTATTGGCCGAGGCTGGTGCAATGACGATTAAATCTGCCCATTTAGCCAACTCAATATGCCCCATTCCTGCTTCTGCTTGCTCATCCAGTAGTGAGATATGCACCTCATTACCAGTCAAGGCTTGCAGTGTCAGCGGTGTGATAAAGGCCTGTGCACCTGTGGTCATAATGACGCGCACATTAAAGCCCGCTTTAATTAATAAGCGAGCAAATATAGCAGATTTATAAGCGGCGATACCGCCAGTGATAGCAAGCACAATATTAGACATAAGCATGGCAACAATAAAAAAGTTGAAAGATAAAATTGCGCTTATAGTAACAATTATGAGATAAGTTGGGTAAGAATTTCGATATTTACCAAATATCTCTAGCAGCAATCCATTTTCAAGGAGTGATAATGGCGATCAAAGACTGGCACGAAGATGACAGACCACGTGAGAAGTTGTTGAAGTTTGGTGCGGCTCATTTATCCGATGCTGAAATACTGGCCATATTTTTGCGGACAGGCACCCAGTCTCAATCAGCGATTGAGCTGGCTCGTCATTTAATCAAGCAGTTTGGTAGCTTAGCAGAACTATTGGCAGCCCCGCAAGATATTGTCCTTGCCTGTCATGGTATTGGCCCTGCAAAATACTCACAGATATTAGCCTCGCTTGAGATGGGTACACGCTATCTAGACAGTCAGCTCAAAACAGGCCAAGCACTCGGACGCTCACAAGCGGTCAAAGATTATATCAGCACCCAGTTGCGCGGTGAGCATCGCGAGGTTTTTGCCGTCCTTTGTCTAGACAATGCACTCAACCTGTTAAACTTTGAGATACTATTCACAGGCGGCATCTCATCATGCTCAGTCTGCATGAAGCATGTACTACGCCACGCGTTAAGTCACGCAGCTAGCCAGTTAATCATCGCGCACAACCATCCTCATACCGACTACAAACCATCGACAGCCGACAACTTACTCACCTATGAGCTAAAAAAGGCCTGTGATTTATTAGACATATCTTTGGTCGATCATATCATCGTCGGACGTAACGATACTCTATCCTATGCCGAAAGCTGTTTGGCACCTTTTGGGTAGTTTTATCTGACTTATTTGGTCTTTGGTCGCACTAGCTATATACTTTATGCAGCTTGATACATATTATCGACACAGCGTAGCATTTTAACCGTTGATAGTCGCCGACAACTGTTTCATATTGATGGCTAACTTCGTCTTTTATTTGTCTTTTCCTAATTGGACTTCAAAGCCAATTATTGGTAGCTGGCTTAACCTAGCTATAAGACTACTAAACGTCCGAAAAATAACAACTATATAGATTCAAACATTTTTACACCTACATTTCTCACGCTTTTGGTTCAGCGTTATAAAGGAGACAGTCATGGCAATTGGCTTATTTATTTTGGCAATCATCATTCAATTAGCCATGGTTTTGGCCATCTTTTTGTTGTCCCTGTCACGTATCACTGGCAGCGTTACTGCCCTTGTTACCGTTATCGTTACTGCCGTTATCAGTCCATGGTCACTTATATTAGGCGTGCCGATAGCGCTGCTATGCTTGGTACTACTCGTTGCTCCTCTTCGTCAGTCACTGATTACCAAGCCTGTCTATAAAGCATTGGGCGGCGCGATGCCGAGCATGAGTGATACCGAACGTGAGGCACTTGACGCAGGCACGAGCTGGTGGGAAAAAGAGCTATTTATGGGTGCGCCTAACTGGGACACTTTTGCCAATTATCCGTATCCAGAACTGTCAGAAGAAGAACAAAGCTTTATAGACAATGAAGTAGAAGTGCTGTGTGCCATGCTTGATGAGTGGAAAATTCAGCATGAAGATAAAGACCTGTCGCCTGAGGCGTGGCAATTTATTAAAGCCAATGGCTTCTTAGGTCTGATTATTCCTAAAGAGTTTGGTGGTCTAGACTTTAGCTCGTATGCGCAAAGCCGTATCATGAGCAAAATCGCCTCTCGCTCTCCCACTGCAGCTGTAACCTGTATGGTGCCAAACTCGCTCGGCCCTGGTGAGCTGTTGATGCATTATGGTACGGATGAGCAAAAACAACGCTGGCTACCCGGTCTTGCCAAAGGTGAGGAAGTACCTTGCTTTGGTCTAACGGGTCCTGAAGCAGGCTCAGATGCAGGCGCTATTCCTGATACAGGTGTGGTTTGTTACGGCATACATGAAGGCGAGCAAGTACTCGGCCTACGGATGAACTTCTCAAAGCGCTGGATTACGTTGGCACCTATCGCCACAGTCGTGGGCTTAGCATTCAAAATGCATGATCCAGAAGGCTTGCTTGGAGATTCTAAAAAAACCGATTATGGCATTACCTGTGCTCTCATTCCTGCCAGCCATCAAGGCGTCATCACAGGGCCACGTCACAACCCGATTGGCTCGCCATTTATGAATGGTACAGTCGATGGTAAAGATGTCTTTATTCCCTTAGATTACATCATCGGCGGTGTCGAAAACGCTGGTCGCGGTTGGCGTATGCTGATGGAATGCTTGGGCGTTGGTCGCGGCATCTCTCTCCCTGCATTATCAACCTCAGCCAGTGAAATGACGTATCTGTCTGTTGGTGCTTTTGCCAAGGTTCGTGAGCAGTTTAAAATCTCTGTTGGCAAGTTCGAAGGCGTACAAGACGCCACCAGTCGCATGGCCAGTAATACCTATATGCTAGAAGCGTTTCGCCATCTCGTTACGTGCGGATTGAACCAAGGTGGTACACCATCGGTCATGACGGCCATGGCAAAATACTACGCCACCGAAACCATGCGCAGTGTGATCAACGATGGTATGGATGTCGTTGGTGGACGAGCAGTACAGATGGGGCCACGTAACTTTTTAGCGACACCTTATCAGGCTATTCCAGTCTCTATCACGGTTGAGGGTGCTAACATACTGACCCGCTCATTGATGATATTCGGTCAAGGTGCAATGCGCTGCCACCCGTATCTATTTGATGAACTACAACTGCTACAGAGCAAAGATAAAGAAGGTGCGACTCGAAAATTCGATACGCTTTTCTTTAGACATTTGGGTTATACCTTCAATCGTGGGGCAAAAGCCTTTGTCGCAGGGTATGTCGGTGGCAGCAATAATGCACCGAGCTTTGCAGACAGCTTTACCCGTCCCTACTACAAACATATTAACCGCTTAAGCGCGGGCTTTGCCCTAACGGCTGATATGGCGCTAGGACTGTTGGCTGGCGACTTGAAACGTAAAGAAATGCTCTCTGGTCGTTTATCAGATATTCATAGTCACTTATTTATTGCGACGTCTATTTTGCAGTTTTATGAACATGGCACCAAATCAAAGTCTGAGCGCTTACATGCTGAGGTTGCTTTACAAAACAGCTTGTACACCATTCAAGAAGCTTTCTTATCGTTCTTTGATAACTTTCCAAATCGTATGGCAGCCAAATTGGTCAGCTTTGTGACTTTCCCAAGTGGTCGTATCTTTACACCACCAAGTGACGAACTCAAACGCCAGTTGGGTGATGTCTTTATGGATGACTTTGAGGCCAACCCTTTCCGTGATTATCTAAAAACTATGGTCTACTACACGACCGAAGAAGACGATGTGACTGGGCGTATGGAGCATGCATATCAGACCTTGACCAGCATCGAACCGTTATGGCAGAAGTTTAAAAAAGCAGAACACAACGACAGCTTTGAAGGTCTTACCTTTGAAGATCATGTTGTGCATGCCAGCCAAAATGAAGACATCACTGAAGAAGAAGCCGAAGTGCTTATTCAATATAATGCCATACGCTTTGACTCGTTATTGACCGATGTCTTCGATGAACATCTATTGCAGGTACAAGAACGCGCCAATCCACATAGCCTCGATAATGCTGTACAGCAGCTGACTGACTATGCTGAACTAAAAAGTGCGGCACAAGCTCGAAATGGTATTGCGACTGATAGCGATGCTCTAGATGATGATTCTGATGTTCCTGCTAGTGACGACCTTCATGCTGTCGACAATATTTCTGCTAGTGAGGATGTTCATGCTAGTAGCAATACTTCTGCCAATACCGATAAACCAACTGGTGATGCCAACCCCAATCATGGCTATGAGGTCCACGGTGATGTCGAGATGGTTGCTGAGCAGGATACTGTTGAAGAAGTACAGGCGCAGACCGACTTTGAAGACTCCGATCCTGAGACAGAAGCACTTGATCCTCGTTACCGCGATGCAGAATCGCATTTAAGCGAACGCATGAGTAATAACCATCGTCTCAATAAATACAATGCTGAAAATTCTGACAACTTGTCTAGCGCTGACAAATCTGATCATTTGGAAATCGCGAATGACAACGTACAAAAATCCAATTATCTGGATAGCACTGAAACCCCACAAGTAGAGGATAACGTAGAGAAACCATCTACATCCGAGAGCAAGTGGCGAGATGGTCTGCGTCGTGATGAAAGCGATAATGTATAAGCACGGTAATATACAAATGTAACCGTATTCAGGATATAAAAATCTCAAATACCACATGACTATTGTTTAACTTAAAAAGACTGTCCAATTTGGGCAGTCTTTTTTTTGGTTACAAACAAAAACTTTTGCTTATCATTAGCGGAAAAAAGCAGTATTATCTGCTCTCTTGAAATCGTGGGTAGCCTTATAAGCGCTTTATTCTTAGGTTTATCTCGGCTGAATCATAAAAAAATGTTGCAGTAACCTTAACAATTATTTTATATTGTTTGAGAGCCTGACATAAAATGACCAATCAAAATTTATAGACGTAGCAAGATCGGGTGTAGAAACAGCAATCATTTACGCATTGATTTACTATCATACCTGCTATTGGACGTTGTACACAAAAGGATAGAGGTTATGTGGAAAAATATGGGACTGACGGGCAAGATCATGGTTGCCATGGCGCTCGGTATCATACTGGGTTTGTTTATAAACTATTCAGGACTAAACGCTGAAGGCGGCTTTGTTAATACGTATATTACAAACGGCTTTCTCGCTATTATTGGCAAGCTATTTGTTAACTCACTAAAAATGTTGGTCGTACCACTAGTACTTATCTCATTGATTTGCGGTGTGTGCGGTATTGGTGATATTCGTCTGCTTGGTCGTATTGGTACCAAAACCTTTATGATCTACATGTTCACCACCGCACTTGCTATTGCAACGGCGATTGGACTTGGCATCCTGTTTGGTATTGGTAAAGGTATGGACATTGGTACAGATGCTACCTTTGAAGCCGCATCAGCGCCGCCTTTGCTTGATGTTTTCTCTAATATTATTCCATCAAATCCCATCAGCGCGATGGCCAATGGCGATATGTTATCCATCATTTTCTTTGCGATTTTGATTGGTGTCAGTATCTTGATGGTTGGCAAGCCTGCTAAAGGCTTGGTTAAAAGTTTAGAGCTCATCAATGAAGTCATCTTAAAGATGGTGACTATCATTATGAACCTAGCACCTTATGGTGTCTTTGCACTATTGACTAAAGCCATGGCAGAGCTTGGCTTAGATTTGATTTGGTCATTGCTTGGTTATGTGGCTGTATTGATCGGCTCACTGGCGTTCCATTTCTTTATCACCATGATGATTGTACTAAAAGTTGCTTCAGGTTTATCAATCAAAACCTTTTTGGCAAAAATGCGTGAAGTACAGATTTTTGCATTCAGTACCTCAAGCTCGAACGCGACGATTCCTATTACCTTGCGTACCGTTACTAAGCGTATGGGTGTGAATAACTCTGTTGCCTCGTTTACCGTTCCTTTTGGTGCCACCATCAACATGGATGGTACGGCAATCATGCAGGGTACAGCGACCATCTTCATTGCCAATATCTATGGTATTGATTTGGGTGTAACCGAATATCTAACCGTTATTCTGATGTCAGTATTGGCCTCTGTCGGTACTGCTGGTGTACCGGGTGTTGGTCTGATCATGCTATCGATGGTATTTGCACAAGTTGGCTTGCCTATCGAAGGTATTGGCTTAATCTTAGGTGTGGATCGTATTCTTGATATGTTACGTACTGCTGTGAACGTTGGTGGTGATGCTGCTGTGACAGCTATCGTAGCAAAATCAGAAGGTAAAATGGATGTAGCCATTTACAACGACCCTAATGCTGGTGCCAAAGACGTGTTTGACGGTCATATTGATGAAGACAATGAGCGTGAATTCTCAGAAGTCTTTAGCGATGGCATCATGGGTAGTGAGTACGATGATGTCGATCGTCGCAGCTAACCACGCTTGCTAAAGAGACGTTCATAAAATAAAAACCTCAGTCAAAATTGGCTGAGGTTTTTTTATAATCAATAATCAGTAAAACCAACAACTAATTAGCCAAATACGTATTTAGTAATCATCGCCAAACACACCACCACAATCATCGGACGAATCAGTTTACTACCGCCCTTGACCACCATGTGCGAGCCAAAGTACGCCCCTATCGTTTGTCCAACCATCATCGCCAGTCCTACTTTCCACAGTACATTGCCACCCAAAATAAAGAATATCAATGAACCAATATTGGTGGATAGGTTCAATACTTTTGCGGCACCTGTCGCTTCTATAATCTGGCGACCGCGCAATGCCACATTACCAAGCGCAAAAAACATACCAGTGCCTGGCCCAATATAGCCATCATAAAAACCAATGATTGGTGCAACGACTTTTTGCCATTTACTTTCGGATATACGCGGTGCCGCTTCTACCTCACCCAGTCTAGGTGCAAACAATGTATAGATACCAATAGCGGCAATCAAAAACGGAATCAGCTTTTCGAGCAAATCCGGTGGCGACATCTGAACGGCAATCGTACCGATAACGGAACCAATAAAAGCAGCAATAATACCTACTTTTATACGTTGCGGCTTTACGACGCCTTTTCGAATCATCGTAATAGACGCTGCAAGCGCACCTGATGCAGCCTGCAGCTTATTGGTGCCTAGCGTGAGTACTGGTGGGATATTAGCAAGCAACATGGCTGGTATGGTCAGTAAACCGCCGCCGCCCGCGATGGCATCAATAAATCCTGCCAACGCTGCCACAGCCGTAAGCATTAAAATGACTTCTAGTGAAAGTGATAAGTCCATGACACTGACCTGCAAAATTTATAATAAAAAAAGAAAGCCCTAAAAATCGGCTTTGGAAGTTAGATTTAAAATACTGCTATTAGCATTTCTATTAATATTGTTATTGATACTGTTATTAAAGTTGCTGTTGAAGTAGCTTTTAGGGTAGCTATTGATTTTGCTAATGTCGCTTATTATAGAGATAAAGGGCTAAAAAAAACCAAAAACATGGCAAATTCTGTTAAATTTGTCTAACCACTTACCAAATACGCAAGATAAAAACAGTCTGATTAAAGATTGTATCGACTGGCTGTATTTTTATCTATGACCTCAACTTTGTCACATCGCTATTACTAATATGCTGAGCTAATAGTTTTTGATTGACGTATTTTGTTGTGTATATTAATAAGAGTATGAGAAACTGTTCTTGTCTGGCTACTATATCGTTGAGAGCAGCAGCATAGATATTTGAAGTTATTGAACTATTTAGTAAATTGTATTTAGCAAATGAGGATGATATGGCAATACGAAGGATTAAGGCGTTTTTTGAGTTTGAGGCGGCAGGCGGTATCGTCTTAGCATTGGCTGCGATTGCTGCAATGATTATTGCTAACTCCCCTCTTAATACGTGGTATGAAGGCTTTATCCATGCCCCTGTTGCTATCCAAATCGGTGAATTTGCTATCGCTAAAGACGCGCATCACTGGATCAACGATGGTCTGATGGCAATTTTCTTTTTCTTAGTCGGCCTTGAGCTCAAACGCGAAGTCTTAATTGGCGAGCTATCTAACGTCAAACAAATCATACTACCAGCGGGTGCGGCATTGGGTGGCATGATTGCCCCCGCCATCGTTTACCTACTCTTTAACTATAATGAGCCTGAGTTTTGGAAAGGATGGGCGATTCCTGCGGCCACTGATATTGCATTTGCGCTTGGTATCTTAAGCTTACTAGGTAACCGCGTACCCAACTCTCTAAAAGTATTCTTAGTATCAATTGCTATCTTTGATGATATCGGTGCGATTTTGATTATCGCTTTATTTTATACCAGTGATTTGTCATTACAGTCATTGGCATTAGCAGCGCTGTGTCTGCCTTTCTTATATATTCTCAATCGCCGCAATGTCACTAGTATCACGCCTTATCTACTCATCGGTGTGATTATGTGGGTCGCCGTCCTCAAGTCTGGTATTCATGCTACCTTGGCTGGTGTGGTTTTAGCACTGTTTATTCCTATGTTTGACCGTACGGATCCTGAGCACTCTCCACTTGAGGAGTTAGAGCATGATCTACACAATACCGTTGCCTTCGGTATCTTGCCATTATTTGCATTTGCCAACTCGGGCATATCACTCAAAGGTGCAGGGTTGGCAGAATTGTTCCACTCTGTCCCGCTAGGTATCGCTGCTGGTCTATTCATCGGTAAGCAAGTTGGTGTCATGGTCATGTGCTGGCTAATCTTTAAACTTGGTATCTCAACGATGCCTAGAGGCATGAACTATAAGCAGGTTTACGGTGCTGCTTTACTATGCGGTGTGGGCTTTACCATGAGTTTATTCATCGGTGGCTTAGCATTCGCTGGCGAAACTGCGCTGTTCGATGAGCGCTTAGGTATTATCATGGGTTCAATCGTCTCTGGTGTGGCTGGTTACTTAATGCTCAAAGTCAGCTTGAAAGACAATGTAAGTGGTACGTCAGTTGATTTGACTCGCCCGCATTGATAATAAGGCAAGCCACTTATTTGCTATATCGCTCATAAGTGGCTCATCGCTATAGGAGACAAGGATGCGACGGTTTATACAGCGACTCTCGTCAAGTATGGCTATCATCGGTAGCATTTCTCTACTATCAGGATGTGCCACTCTCTCTAAGCAAGAATGCCTCATCGGTGACTGGCAGGCTATTGGCTATAATGATGGCGTCGCAGGCTATCAATCAGACCGCTTAGCATCACATGCCAAAGCCTGTGCCAAGGCCAGCGTGGCTCCTGACTATAAAGCATGGGAGCGCGGTCGCCAGTTAGGGCTCAAACAATACTGCATCACTGACAATGCCTATAACCTTGGCAGACGCGGACGTAAGCTCAATAATGTCTGCCCAGTCGCCATAGCGAGCAATCTACAACAAGCCAATCAGCGCGGTTTAGAGTACTATAATCTAGAGAATCAACTAGACAGTGACAAAAGACTGTTAGAAGAGTACCAAGAAGAATTCGATAAGTTAGAAGGTGGTGCGATGCTAGGCTTTGCCAATGAAAAAGAGGCACGCGCACGTTTACTATTACTCGCTGATGAGCGACGCCAAATCAAACGTCGTATCGATAACACGCAAAGGCAATTGGACTCATTAAATCAGAACAATAGACATTAGGGCGTGCTGAGAAAGTCCAACCATAACGGCACTTGATAAATATGGATTCAATCGATATCAATAAAACAGCAACTGATAGCACCTTACCCCACAAGCAGCCGTCAGTAGAATCTTATCTACGTCATGGGCGTACCACTGCGATAGATGACCACAGCGACCTACAAGTCTTAAAGCGCATCAAACGCTATTTATTACCTAAAAACTTTGTCATCTCACAAGACCTATTAGATGAGATCATCGCAGGCTACGACATTGGCGACCCTCTAGCAGATGCATTGGCTAATAATGGTATCCGTTTTGCGAAGCCATTACAGCAACTAATCATCGACGAAAAAGTAGATAATGACCTCACACAAAACGCCTCATTCAATGCGTTAACAGCGCAGTTTGGTAGCCATCCTGATTGGTTCGATCCCAAGCTGGCGCAAATTGGTGCGGTCGCCTATCGCCGTTATCCACTCATGCTCATTTGGCTATTGCGTAATGTCGCATTGATGGCAGGCTATAGCATCCCTGCTCTGTCTTTACCACTGATTCAGACTGGCGCATTGATGCACGATGCCCTACCTCGCCTGATGCGCACCTATGCCTACATACTGGCTGTCTCTGAACATCCTCAGCCGAGCATGAGCAATGACCAAAAACCTATTGATCAAGTATTAGCTATTGGCTCTGAAGGCTGGCGACAGTCTATCAAGGTGCGTCAAATTCATACCTTAGTACGGCAAAACCTGCTGAAAGGCAAAGGCAATGCAGCCACTGGCGTCATAGCAGAAGTAGATCAGCACCGTAATTCTGATGGCAGTTGGAATACTGACTATTGGGGTATTCCCATCAATCAAACCGACATGATTGCCACGCATTTACAGTTCTCATTATTGATTATGCGCGGGCTGCGACTGTTGGGTGCGCGTATCAGCACCGAAGAAGCAGAAGGGATTTTGCATTTATGGAATCTGGCCAGCTACTGGATGGGCGTTGACTTAGATCGCTTGCCAAAAGATGAAGCCGCGTGCTGGAAGTGGCTCTATACCTACCTCTCCATCCAACAGCTTGATTTTAAGATGGGACAGCCACTGGCAAAAGCGCTACATGACTTACCACGCCAGCTCATGGGTGAAGACAATAGACGTGGACGCTTCGTTGAAATGGTCAATGCCAGCGTGACACGTACGTTGGTGGGTGACGACATTGGTGATGGATTAGATTTACCAAAATCTAAGATACGTTTTGGCGTCTTGTCTTCAGTACCGATTCTTTTTGCACTCGATACAGCACGCCAGCACAATCAAACTATTGCTGAAAAACTAGAAGCCTTCCGATTCAAACGCCAAGATAATATGAATTGGTGGCTAAAGAAAAATGATGACTACTATAAGTAAATAATCATAATATATAGTCAAAGAAATCTAAAATGGGTACAAGGCAGCCGACTGCAGATTGTACAAATAGTACATCTAAGCAGGGTAACGCCGTAGCGGTTTAGCAGTTCGCTGACTATAGTCAGTTCAATATAATTTGGATACAAGGAAGGCGAGTGAAAGTACAGCTAGTAGGCTAAGTGAGACTAACACCGTAGCCAATTTATAGAAGGTTGACTATAACCGCGTGTCTTGTATACGGTAATACCATTCAAGCTGTCGATCAAAGCCCGTCTCTAATAAGCTAGCAATCACTCGACCTGTCAGACCCCATACCGTCTCACCATCCACTTGCCAGCTGGGCGTGAGAATGGTCGCCTTTTCATCTTGCATTGTATACTCCACTGCGTACTCCACAGTAGGCTGAGTAACTAACGACTCAAAATCTGCCCAAAAAATACGTGAGATTTCTCCAGGTTCTGGTACCAATATCAGATCGGGCGCAATGAGCGCAACGATAGGCCTGACACTCATGCCACTTTTAGAGGTCTGAATAGGCAGTTGACCGAGCAGCTGGACTTTATTAGGCGGTAGCGCCGTCTCTTCACACGCTTCACGTAAGGCAGTGATCACATTATTGCCGTCGCCCCTTTCATGCTTACCACCTGCACAAGACACCTCGCCCGCATGACTGTTCATGTGTGCAGCCCGAAGCGTCAGTAGCAACTTAGGGTGACGCTCATGAGTAATGGCTACCAATACTGAGGCATCCGCAATCGGTGTTTGATACAAACTTTCTAAGAGACGAGCACTGAGAGAACCCTGATAAGAGTCAGGCATTATTGAACCAGTAACGGTATTTAAAGTTTCACGTTGCACCCGCTCAGCCAGCTTTCTGAGCGTGGGATAACGAATAAAGGTTGGCACAGCGACTGAAAATTCATCCAAACTCACAGACTGTGGGGGAAGTAACATTATAATTGCCCTATATTTTTATCAGTATTCATAATTATCACAATAAGGTTATCTCTTTTACGATATTAGCGCAGTATACCCTATCACTGCACATGCTTTATGTGACCGCGACTCCTTATCTAGTGCACTCGCAAGTACAGAGTAAGCGTATCAAAATAAATCAGCTCTAAACGGGCTGTTTTTACGAGCACTGCTCGTACGACAAAATTTGTGGTATCTTAGACTGAAGCATGCCTACTATAGGCAAGTCTAAACAGTTTAAATAAAAGACAGCCGAATGCTAGAAGTGGTGAACGCGATGATCTAGCCAATGTAAAACAGTTTGGCTATAAATGGTCTGGTCATAAACGGCTTGGCCATACATGAAAACAAGATGGGCTATCAGCCTACAATAAGAATGATAATTCTTAAAATAATGACATCTTTTTCTTATCTATTTTTTATTCCTACTATCATTATACAAGGCAGTTGATATGAGCTATTGTCTCCAATGCGGTCATAAAGCAGAACGAAAGATACCACCCACAGATAATATACCGCGCTTGGTATGCCCAAACTGCAACTATATTCATTACGAGAACCCAAAGGTTATTTGTGGTTCACTTGTCGTACATAAAAACCGAGTATTGCTATGTCGCCGTGCCATTGAGCCTCAATACGGCTTATGGACTTTACCGGCAGGTTTTATGGAAAATGGGGAGACCATGGCAGAGGGTGCTGCACGTGAAAGCTATGAAGAGGCTGAAGCGGTCGTTATCAATCCACACTTATATTGCCTATATGACATTCCAGATATCGGGCAAATATACTCTATTTATTTAGCTGACCTCAAAGACGGTGCTTATGGGATTGGCTCTGAAAGCCTTGACTCTGCTTTGTTTGCCGAAGAAGATATTCCATGGGATAAACTGGCCTTTGAAGCGATACGTCGTACTCTAAAAAGCTATTTTGAAGACCGCAAGCAGTTCGATGATCATGCTGACTTCCCTATACATCAAGATCATATCGGCAAAGATCAAAGTATCAAACGTTTTTAAACGTCGGCTCAACAACCAATCTATCTGTTAAAAAAACCGCTATCTCGAATAGAAATAGCGGCTTTTTATTGCCTAACACTTTAATCGCCTTGCAAAACTTATCATGTCTTCCAAAACCTTTGCATGTACCACAAACTATAAAAGATGACGGCATAATGAATAATTAAGGTAGCAATTCCCACCACTGCCATCACTTTATGCATACCACTATTATGAATGTCTACCCATGTGATATTGATGTCCATACTTGTTATAAGTACATTAATATTTAGTACAAACATAACCACTGATACAGCTGTAATCATCAGCACAGAGAGAACGGCAATACGACCACATTCAGCCTTATCCAACCCTCGATGTTGACGCTTACGAAATAAAATCGTCACTGCCATATTTAGCACAGCAATGATAGCAACGGTTAAAAGCACACCGCCCACTATAAAGTTGAGTTGATTTAAGACATACGTCAACAGCACATAGCTCAGTGCATAAAAAACAGCATACCCTAACAAGCTTTTATAAGAGTTAGTGTACTCAGTCACTTCTATGATGGGTTTATTTGCCAAGTCGATTCCTATTAATTAACTGCTAATACAAAATTTCTCCATCTTAAATTATTTGCAGACAAAATAAAAGCAGACAATAATTTAGTATTGTCTGCTTATTTAATGATCACTATAAAATCTGGCTTTTATTTAAAGATTTCTTATATAAAAAGCGATATTAGCTCTTTATTTTACAAACGTTAAAGCCAAGATTTTTAACAGCCTCTTCTTTATCATAAGGCGCTAATACTGCACGTACATGCTCCTGGCCTTGCAGATATTGCTTGGCAACGCGCTGTAAATCAGCAACCGTCACTGCCAATATTGACGCACGCATTTTACGCTGCCAATCGACACCGCGATGATGTAAGTCAGCAAAGCATGCTTTGACAGCTTCGCCAGCTGGAGAGCCTGGCTTATCCATACCTGAAATAATACCCAAGATGGCTTCTTCTAACTGCTCATCTGTTTGTGGTTCATTCAATAACCATTCGATACTGGCATCAAAATGAGCAAAGGTCTCAGCGCATTGTGGATCACGGTAGCTAAAGAACTTAAACGCACACGCATTGGCATCATAACCAGCACCACCACCATAAGCACCACCGCGCTCACGAATGGCGCTGTGTAGATAGCCGTTGCGTAAGTAAGGTGCTAATACCATTAGTGCAGCGGTATCAGGATGATCGGCAGCAGGTACAGTGTAAGCACTGGCATTATGATAGACGTTGGTTGGTACTAGCCAAGCCAAATCCTCAACATCGAGCACGTCGTTTTTAACATCGTCGCCACTCTCTAACGCTTTAACCGTATCAGTCACACCATTCAGCGCTGTATCAAGTTGCAAATCTGCAAACTCGCTCGGGATACTGTCTTCAATGCTATTCTCAGAATTGCGAAGCTGTTCGGCAATCTTTGGCGCTTGGCTGTCTTTCCAACTATCGACAATCAAGCTGCTTAAGCGTTCGCTTTGCTCAGCTTCACAGATGATAACGGCGTGCTTAGGCAAGCTGATCAAACGTTGATGTAAATCCATCAAGCTAGTGGCCAATTTATCCCACTGTGCATCATCTGTACTGGCATGCGTTAAGAAGTCCTTTAACGCATTCAATGCTGGCAGACCGCTGCGCACATATTCTAGCTGTGCTTGACGACTCATACCGCGACTGGCGGTTTGCATGGCGTAAGAGTGACCAGACCCTGCTAGGTTTGACTGCCAACCTGCTTGACGCTGCTGCAAGATTTCTTTGATACGGTCATGCTCAGAAAAGATACTGTGTTCCATGACTTCTTTGAGCAAATCAATTGCTTCAGGCTTACGGTTAAGCGCACGCGTTGCCACAACGAAATAACTGCTAATCGCTTGGCTATCATCGACATTGGTACGTTGGCTGATACGAGCCGTTACCCCTGATGAATGCGCCGCTTGCTTGGCTTGCATTTCATGGGCGCTGAGCGTGTCCGTACCTAACTCTGACAATAGGCTTAAATAGATAGGCAGCAATGGATGATTAATCACGTCATTGACTGGCAGTTCATCTGCGTTTGCATTACCAATCGCATCGGTCAACGGGATGATCACTTGATAGTAATAGATACCGTTAGTACCCGCTTCATATTCAAATAAAGTACTGTCTTGCCCGCTTAAACGCACCTGCTTTTGCGTGCCTTGTTTAAAGCTAATATCCGTTGGTACATCTTCTAAACCAACTTTTGGCAATAAGCTTAAATCATCAGGTGCCGCTTGGCGTGCTGCTAAATCTAAGGCTTGTTGCTTCAAAACAGCTTTATCATCAGCAGTCAAATCCATCGCGATAGTATCTAGACGCGTCTGCTCAGCGGCAGCAAGACGGGCTGTCTTTTCACTATCAGGTGTCAGGGTAACGCGGACACGATGCTGATTGTCTAACAGATGGGTTTTGATTAAATTCGGTAGCCATTGCGCATCTTTTACTTGCTCGCGCAGCCACTGCAAATGTTCGTCAACTTCCCAGACATCGATAGGATTACCATCATGAATGGCGGTACTAAACCCTTCTAGCATTAAGTTCAGACCATAAGGAATGCTATCGCCGCCGATATGACGCTGATCAATCTCGATCTGGTGCAAAATAGTTTCGATGGTTTCGTCATCGACTGGCGAGCTGGCAACTTCTGTGAGCAAATCAAGAATACCCTGTTCTACCGCTTCGGCATGTTCAGGGTTTGAACCGCGTAGACCCGTATAAAAGACCATCTCGTAATGACTGTCATCAAGTCCCAATAGCGGACTTGGCGCTTTACCCAGTGGATGGCTGTCAAGATAGGCACGCAGCGGCGAGCCAGCATGCTCAACCAATACGCCTTCTAATAGACGTAATGCCAAACGCTGCTTGGGATCAGTAATCGATGGTAATAACCACGCCACGACATGATGGGTTTGATCAGGGCCTGCTTCGTCAGCCGTATAAGTATCTACTGCGCTAACTGGCGCAGACAAACGCTGCTCTGGACGCGATACGTGCTTTTTGCCCGCTTCAAATTGAGTCAAGGCATCGTCATGAATTTTGGCTTGCGTTTCAGCGACCGGAATATTACCAAAGCTCATAATCACACTGTTTGATGGGTGATAATGGCTCTGATGAAACTCAACCAGTTCAGTATGCGTCAAATCAGGAATATCCGCAGGATCGCCGCCTGAATTATAGTGATACGTCGTCGTTGGGAACAAATGATGAGCGACCGTATGATACAACTGGTCAATCTCACCGCTCATTGCGCCCTTCATCTCGTTAAAGACGATACCTTTAAACTGTGGCTTGTCATTTTCATCTAACTCAACACGAATGCCCTCTTGAGCAAAGTCGAGCGGATGAATATTAGGGAAAAACGAGGCATCAAGATAGACAGCAAGCAAGTTAAAATAGTCGTTTTTGTTTTGCGTTGCATATGGATAAGCCGTCCAATCAGCGGCGGTCATCGCATTCATAAAGGTATTGAGCGAACGTTTAATCATTGAGAAAAACGGATCACGGACAGGAAACTTTTCAGAGCCACATAGCGCCACGTGCTCTAACACATGGGCTTCCCCTTTTGAATCCATCGGCTGTGTGCGAAAGCCAACCAAAAAGGCATTTTCGTCACTTGGATGCGCCAAGTGATAATGCATGGCGCCTGTTTTGACGTGTTGGCTTATCAATACGTCCATCGAGAGCGCATCAATATGGCGATGCTCTAGCAGCTCAAATGCAGGATGCAAAGTTAGATCAGCAGTAAATAACGTGTTGGTCATAATTTTCCTTATGGATTGCCCTATTTTATTTAGAATAATATGCTATTTATGACCAAATCTAGCCAGTAGCGATAAATAAAATCAGGGTAAACAATAGATAACTAGTGAATGTCATACTTATCGTAGGGTCGTTTTTATATGCTATTCATATAAAATATTGTGAGTATTATTGTGATTAACCTATGAGTAATATTCAAATTTAATGGCAGGTATCAATACATCATTTTAAATGACAGCGATACGCCTGTATAAATTAAAAAGAATTTGCCTAACGGAAGTAGATGGGGTTTGCGCTGTCATAAGTCAAGCCATCCATCTGGCAATAATACAGTCAATTTTCTATAGACTAGTGCCAGCATTAACCTTCCTTAGAGTATTCCGTACAAATCGGCACTCGGTTGGCTTAGCTCTCTTTTCTATTAAAGCCTTTTTGCCTCAAACCTTTTTGCCTCAGATTTTTATGGTTAAAACCTTTGTGGTCAAAATCATACAGCAGCACTCAATCATTACCACAATTAAATAATGGATTTAACCCTTAACAAAGCCAGTCGCCACTGTTACTATGAAGTTAACTATTAATAGGAACATCTAATGAGCTACCAACATGTTTTATTGGTGACAGACTTATTATCCGATGCTGATAAGGTTGCCCTAAAAGCCAAACGCATCCTTGCAGGCTCTCCTGACGCCAAACTGACAGTCTTGCATATCGTTGAGGATGATATGGTACGCTTTGGGTATGAGTTAGTGCCTGCCTCTAGTCTATCAGGGGATGTCGATGGCGAACACTGGCAAGAAGCTCGAGCAAATCTAGCACAGTTCTTGGAGCGCAATGAGCTGAACGCAGTCGACGCTGAGGTAACTGCCGCCATATCCAATAGCAAAGGCATCGTCAATTACTGCCAAGAAAAGGCCGTCGATTTACTCATTATCGGACGCCACGAGCGACGTGGTATTGCCGCTTGGTTAGTCGGAGCGACTGCAGACAGCATACTACCAAACGTGCCTTGCGATAGCCTAGTAGTAAAGCTTGATCAGCCTGTAGCACAGTAATCAATTATTCAGAAAAAGATAGCCAACGCTTACTTAACAGCAGCCATGGGTAGTGCTATAGTAAAGACTACCTGCTACGAGGAACATCTCATGAGTTATCAACATATATTACTGGTTACCGACTTATTATCTGATGCTGACGTGGTCGCTCAAAAGGCCAAACGTATCGTTGATAATCGTCCTGGCTCTAAGTTATCGGTATTACATATTGTCAAAGATACGATGGTTGGTTTTGGCTATGAGCTGGTGCCCGCCTCAAGCTTATACGATGAGATTGATGATGAACGCTGCCAAGAAGCCCGCGCTAAACTGGCAGAATTTTTGGAACGCAACCAGTTAAATGCCGTCAATTCTGAGGTAACCACTGCTATCTCAAACAGCGAAGGTATCGTCAATTACTGCCATAAACACGATGTGGATTTATTGGTCATTGGTCGTCACGAACGCCATGGCATTGTCGCTTGGTTAAGCGGCGCTACAGCAGATAACATCCTACCGAACGTGCCTTGTGATAGCTTGGTGGTCAGACTGGATAAGCCTGTCACAAAATAGCTTATATGACAAAGCTCAAGTGACGAGAACTAAGTTAGATAACTTGTATCAAAATAGCCTTTAATAAAGCGTTTCATAGCACATGTTATGGAACGCTTTTTATTGTCTGTTTTCAACCTTTCAATCGTTCCCTTGCAGTCGTTACTCTGATGTCAAAATATCAATAAACGTCTGCCAAATGGGGCTTTGATGGCGAGCTTTATGCCAGACTAGCCACCATGTCCGCGATAGATCGATTCCTGCCACAGTCACTTGTACTAGTGTACCTGCTGCTAGCTCTGTCTCAATCACATGCTGCGATAGACAGCCAAGGCCAATATCGGCACTGACCATATTTTTGATAGCTTCTGATTGTTGAATCGCCATAATCACCTCCGCATCGGGTAAATGCTTTAGCAACTGCTCATCGATGATCTGCCGCGTACCTGAGCCTGCCTCTCGCACCAATAGTGGCAATCGTGCCAGTTGTTCGATACTAAGCTCGTAACAGTTATCCGCATCATTATAGGCCGCGATATTTGGTAACCACTGACTGTCACGCTTGGCAAAGATCATTAACGTGTCCGTTCGCCATGCTCGCTGCTCAATGGCCTTCATATCTGTCGGGCGCGGCATCCCTTCTACTAGGGCAATATCAATGTTGAGTTGCTCAACTTCAGCGACCACCTCTTGGGTATTGGCAATATAAGTGTTCACACTCGCATCTGGCAGTGCTTTATATAACTTAGCCAGTAGCGGTGGCAGTACATAGTTACCTATGGTGGTACTCGCGCCAATATGAATTTGCCCTGCTTGGTGCTTATGATAATGCTCAAGCGTCAATGACTGTCCCAATATCGCTTGCGCTTGCACATAAATGGGATGGGCATTGGGATGCTGATTGAGCCGACGTCCAACGCGCTCAAACAACGGCATTTGCAATCTGGATTCAAGCTCAGTCAGCGCGCTACTAACGGCTGACTGTGATAAATGCAGCTCTTCACCGGCACGACTGGTACTGCCTGTCTGATAAATACTCACAAATACCGCCAATTGCTTTAGCGTAATCTTCGGTAGCGTCTGCATCGCTTTTTTCATTAGTTCATGACGCCTTATATCAGTTTTTAGCCTGTTTTATTCGCTATACCTATCTTGTTTCAATCTCAATATTTTTACTATCAATCTTGAATCATCAGCATTAACCTAAAAAATCGATAGTTTGTATCTTATTAATCTGTTTTTATTATAAATCAGCTTATCTTATACTGTCCATTCATAAGCTTATGCTTATTTCGATTAATGACAATAGGACAACCTGTCATGAATGCCTTAACCAAAACAGTGACCAACTATTTCCCAAGCAATCGGCACTTAGCAGGATTGGTCGTGGTGCTGGTCGGTAGCTTATTTTGTTTATGGCTCAATACTGGTCTAGACACTTGGTCGAACGGGCGCATCGTCGGATTATCCTCTTTAACATTAGCGATTTTGCTCGGTATGCTGTTGGGCAATACGGTATACCCTAATTTCGCCGAGCAGCTAAATGCTGGTGTATGCTTTGCCAAAGGTCAAATATTGCGCTTAGCCATTATGTTTTATGGGTTTAAGCTGACGATGACGCAAGTGGCTAGCGTGGGTATGCCCGCGATTATGACCGATGCACTGGTACTGACATCGACCTTTCTATTGACCTATTGGCTGGGTACGAGATGGCTAAAAGTCGATAAAAAAACGACTTTATTGATTGGTTCAGGCGCGAGCATTTGCGGAGCAGCCGCAGTCATTGCTGCAGAGCCAGTGGTCAAAGCAGAAGCGCATAAAGTCACTATCGCTGTGGCAACTGTCGTCGTCTTCGGCACTATTGCGATGCTGCTCTATCCATTTTTGTATCATCTTGGCTGGTTACAGCCTTGGCTAAATGCTCAGCAATATGGCATCTATACTGGCTCGACCATACACGAAGTCGCACAAGTTGTGGTCGCAGGTAACGCGATCAATCCTGAAGTTGGCAATACAGCCGTCGTGACCAAAATGATACGCGTCATGATGCTCGCCCCTTTTCTACTGATTTTATCCTTTGCTTTGACCGAGGGTGACAATGACAGTCATGGCGAGACATTGTCGTTTGTAGACCGCATTAAACAAGTCAATGTGCCATGGTTCGCCTTTATTTTTATTCTTATCGTTGTATTGCACACATGGGTGCCGATGTCTGACAGCTTTGAGCGAAGTATGGTCAAGTTTGATGATGTATTGCTGACGATGGCGATGTTTGCACTAGGATTGACGACTCATCTGAGCGCGATTAAGCAAGCTGGCGTTAAGCCACTCCTCTTGGGTGCTATTATGTTTGCATGGTTAATCATTGGCGGTGGTCTGATTAATATTGGTATTAGCTCTATCTGATAGATTCATTTCTTTAGCGCTACGCTAGCCTTCAGCTCTAATAACCCGTCATCCATAAAAACAAGAATGCCTACAACTATCGAAATAGTACGTAGGCATTTTTGATTCTATATTTTGATGTCAAAGCTATTTGATATTTAATGGCTCATATCAAATGACAAATGACAGACATAAAAAAACGAACCCGAAGGTTCGCTTTTTTTACATCTGTTCATCTATCTGTCTATAAAGACAAATTAGATAGCAACGATGTTATGTGCTTGTGGGCCTTTTTGACCTTGAGTTACAGTGAACTCAACTTCTTGGCCTTCAGCTAAAGTTTTGAAGCCTGAACCAGTGATTTCGCTGTAATGAGCAAAAACGTCTGCGCCAGTTTCTGGAGCGATAAAACCAAAGCCTTTAGCTTCGTTGAACCACTTAACTGTACCTTTTTGAGTATCTGACATATTGATAATCCTACTTTTTAATTTATTAATGGCCTAGTGACCGGTAACGCTTGCAAATAGCTACTGAACGATAAATATTAAAACGAAGGATTATAACTAATACTACGAGGTAATGATTTGGTGCAGAACTGCTCTTAAGCTTGGGCGTATTATAAGGGGAACATCCTGATTTCGCAAGTCTTATCTGAGATTTCGTGTAACTGGAGGCCTTTTTTCGCTGTTTTTTGACCTATTTTCACTGTTTTTTAGGCATTTGGTAATCGGAACAAATACACCGCTACCCCACTACAGACCACCGCTACCGCCCATGCCATCCACATCATATCGGCAGGCAAACGATAAAATAACATAGATGTCGATATTGCCATCATTATCGTGGCCAGCCACTTGGCATAGTAAGGCACTGCATGATTATTTTCCCAATCACGGACAAACTTCCCAAAAAACTTATGGTTGATCAGCCAAAAATGAAAACGTCGGGAGCTACGCGCCCAGCACCCTGCCGCCAGCAATATAAATGGCGCGGTGGGCATCACTGGTAGTAACGCACCCACTATTCCCAATACAAAAAACAGCCAGCCTAACGTCAAAAAAAGCCAACGTACGGTAGGGCTCTTCGATTGATTGGTCTTGGGACGGTGATAAAACGTTTTTTTTGATTGAGTCATAGAAGTCATGTTTTTAGACAATACGGCGATAAAGGCAAGCAGCTACTGATTTATAAGATAGCTACCTATATAGGTAAGTAAGCATGCAATACCACCGAAAGCGATACAAGACTATTTTTGCGAGGTTTTTGCTATAAATAGGTAGGTTTGGTTAATGATGGGTAAGTTGACTCATAAATTTCGATTATTTTTTGAGTATAGAAACTGCTCTGCTACTAAGTTGTAGATGGTTTTATATTTCACATGTTAATATAAATAGTTGACTAATTTTTACACTCACACATGTATTTTTGCACTTATATTTTGTGGAATATTTAAAATTCCATCCCATTTGGACACTGACTATGCATAATATAAAATCCAAATTTATGACTCTATTCATATTAAGCGCTCTTAGCCCATTAATAGTTAGTTGCATGAATATTGACAAGCAAGTCAAAGACCCTATTCTTGACTCAATTACCTCTATGGAAGATAAGCCACCTAGTTGGTCTGCGCTTACTATTACTCACTTTCCTACTGTGATACCCAGAGACTGTGGTGATGGTCAAGCCAAATTATATGACGAATGTGCAGACCAAGTTAATATTTTAGAATCTGCTATATCGACAGCCAATGAAGAAAATAAAAATGTGTTAATCGTATACGGTGGTGAATGGTGTATATGGTGCCATGTTTTAGATAATTACTTTAAAGGAAAATTTAGAACTTTTGATTATGAATGGCGCGATAATTATGGTGACATTCAAACGTGGTCAATGCGTGAACACGTATCTTCAGATGAAATCAATGATGCAAAACGCTTAAATGAATACGTTGCTAATAATTTCGTGATAGCACATATCGATAACTCCTATGCCAATGGCAATGAAGCGATTGAGATGACAGGATTTGATCCTGAGAATATTTATTACTACCCATTCATTGTTGCCCTGAATAGCAAAGGTAAGTATGTAGGTAATATGGAGCCGACTAGTGCTATAAAAGGATTCGAGATCAGAGAAAGTGGTGGTGAAGAGTTTAGAGGCTATGAGCGCAGCATACTGCTAGAACAGTTAAAGTTATTGAAGTCTAAAGCTTCTTAAAAAATAAACTTGCTATATCTTTATGTCTAAAAAACCGCTCACCTTATAGGGTCAGCGGTTTTTATTTAGCTGTCATCGAATAATCAGATTATTGCTGCACGATATAGTCGATTCAATTTAAAAGTAGTGCAAGGCAACCGAGTGTAGACGTATATTAAATACTTCAAGCAAGGTTAACGCAGTCCTACTTTTATAATGGAGTCACTATGCCTAGCTGCTTGGCTTCTTTGAGCCACATTGGGAACTCTTCTAGCATGTTTTCATACAAGGCTTCTTCGCTAATGTCGTCCAAATCATCTAGTTCAAAAAAGTCGCAATTATCAATCACGCGCCCTGCCATGTCGTCTAGTTTTTTTAGGATGCCATAACCACGACCACCCAAGCCCACAAACTGCCAGAATATCGGCAGTTTCGCGGCTTCCGTCATGACTCTGGTGATACCACGATTGTCATTCACTCCGCCATCACTGATGAATAGCACGTAGATAGGCACATCCAAGCCGTCCTTTTGATAAAACTCCGTCACGGCTTTCATGACTTCTGCTTCGTTATTAATGCGCGGGCCAAGTGCCCATTTGCGCCAGCCGCCATGAGCGTTGTCAATGAAACCGTCATAGTTGCTCAGCCCAATCTCGCCCAAATACTGCGGATCTCGGGCAAACGCCCAGCAGTCTAGCGCTTGGTCGTCATCGAAGCTCACTGCCAATGGCAATATGCGGTTGACCACCTCTTGTACGCGGCCTTTTTTGTACTGCCTGTTCATTGAGCCTGAGGCATCTAGCACCAACGCGACCTTTGCGGTTAATTGCTGCAACTGGCGTTTCTCAAGCGAAATCGTGGCTTTTTTGGCCAAATTGACCAGTTTTGGGGCCTTGTTTAGCATGACCTTCTCTAGCGATGGCTTTGCTTGAACTGGCGTGGCGGTCACATTTTCTGCTGTCGAGCTACCCTCTTCTACATCGCCACCGAAATGCTGCACGATGGCGGCAAGCCCACCATTAAAGCCTTGCGCGACATTAGATACTCGCCAAACGCCACTCTTACGATACAGCTGCATGAGCATACTGGCTTGCTGCTGAGCAAAGTCTGCTGCTTGATACTCTGCCTGCGCCTTTTGTGATTGCTGCCAAATACCAATCTCTAACGATTGAATTTGATTCAGCGGCGTGTCGGCTGATAACACAAAAAACAAGCTGTCTATATCCGCAGCCAGTTTAGATAAATTCACTTCAAACTCAGCTTGGATGCCCTTACTCGCCGTTGGCTGTGACTCGTAATGGGTGAGCTTGATTTGCCCGCATGGTGAGGTTGGCTGATTATAAAACACCATGTAATCATCATTGATCAGTTTGCCCGCTGCGTCTAAGGCAAAGCAGCTGATGTCCATCTCTATAGGGCTTTGGCGGGTGAATTTGAGCGTGATGGGTACGGTATCGTCAATAGCAAGATTGCTTAAAGGCGCGCGTTGTCCGACGGTGAGGTTCATGAAACTATCCCAATCTTATTTAATGTTGTGTATTTCGTTTAACAGCAACGATAATTTGCCATGTGAGTATGCCGAACCATATAAAAAACAGTAAGCTAATAAACTGAATACCATTCTTACTTTCAAGAGCTTTGCTGAACAAGGGAACATTAGCGGCACAGGCATTTAAAAATTTCGATAGGGATACAAACCAGTCTTGTGTTACGCAGTATCTTAGTAATGCAACATACCATTCTACAGGCTTCTCACCAAAAATATCTGTGTGCACCTTCAATATATAGGTGTAAAAACCTATTGAAAATAAGAATATTACTATAGGCCTAATATAACTTTCGCCAAATCTAGATATAAAGTAGTTAATATTTAAAACCAGATATTTAAAGTTAAAATTATTACCTACATACCTAAATATAATTATTGGCATTCTCAATAAAAAAAATATAGATTCAAATAGAATAAGAGTAGAAGTTAAAACACCAATAAAAAATACAACAAAAATCGAATTATCAAAATCAACGATACAATCTATTTTTTCATCAATACAACTTATTATTTTTTTGTTGTATTCTATTATTTTCACATATACTATCTTACTGTGAACCATACTCTTAACTTCTTCTCTATAGGAACTCATCTCATGTATAAAAAACCTATTAGACTCAATTTTATTATTAACTTTTTCAAATGAGTTTTTTATTATTCTTAAAGTCTCTCTATCTGTATAATTTACATTTACTTTGGCATTCAAAAAATTAGGCTCTTGCTTCAGGTTTACCCCTGAAAAATTTAGACCTGACTTAAAATCCGTATCCCTAAAATTAGAGAAATCATTAAAAGTTACATAGATAAAATCGGCTCTATTATCTATGGAATCATCACCGAAAACTACATATTCAAATGTAGCGAACTCCTCAAAAACAACCTTATAAAATCTAGTATTTATAAAACAACTTTTATATACATCAAAAACACCATGTACATTAGATTTACTAAAATTTAAATTATCAACATTAACATTTTTTAACTCAAACTCCTTGCTAAAATTACTATTTTCGATACTTATCTCTTTTATACGTAAAGAGTTTTCTAATCTCAATACATTATGTTTTATTATAATTTTTTCCAAATCCAAGCCATTCATAGTAAAATTAGAATTAAAAACACAGTTCTCTATTATAACATTTTCTATACATCTTATATGTTCTTCACATGGAAAGCCATCTTCCACATATAATTCTGAATTTGAAAAGAAAGGGAAATTAAATTCTGCATTCTCTAATTTTAATTCTTTTTTAAAAACACAATCTAGAAATAATCCTTTAGATATTTCTATCCTGTCTATAACCTCCAATCCAACAGCTACATTTTTTTCGAAAGTGCATTCAAAAAATATAAAATTATTATAGTATTTTCTTATATTAGAAACTATAATATCTTTCCGTAAATAAAAATCTTTTATGAAAACACAATTATTAAATGTAGATATTTCCATATATTCATCTACACTAAAATTTATAGCACAACCATTCCAGTTCACAGCATACATATTTTTTATTATATATTTAATATTTTTACTTATTTCATAATCATGTGGAAAATTTATTCCGTCTATATTTAACTCAATCCCTTCAGTAAGTAATAAAATATCATAATTAAAATCTAAACTATGGCTTTTCAATTTATTTAATAAAATTATTTCATTGCTATCAAATTTATCTCTTTTATACTTACTAAAAGACTCCTCTAAAGAATTACAAATAGTTCTTACAAAAAGAGACTCAAACTTTCCATTTTTGCAATTATCAGTAGAGCAGCTCATGAATAACAACCTTTCGAAAAACCAATGTTTATAAGCTATAAGGACAAATAATACCACACAATTATCTATCCAATTATTAAGAAACCAATCATTAGACCAAAAAAACACCCCTATTACAGAGGCATTTTTATCTATAAAACTTCTAAGACATCAACCTACAAAGCCTTTAACTGCACCGTCATCGCGGTCAACTGCCCTTCTAGCTCAGCCAGTTTAGCCTAACAGCCATACCACAGCGACCAAAGTAAATAGCAGCATACCGATATTGGCATGGAAAAAAGTCGGAATCACACTGTCTTTAATATGGTCATGCTGTCCATCAGCATTTAGACCAGCAGTCGCACCAAGCGTGATAGTAGACGCAGGCGAACCAGCATCGCCCAATGCCGCAGACGCACCAAGCATAGCCAGTGTCGCTAATGGAGAAAAACCAAGCGCCACGCATAATGGAATATAAATCGGCGCCAAAATCGGTACAGAGGCAAATGAATCACCAAAACCGATAGTGATAAACAACCCCACGATCAGCATCATCGCCGCACCGAACAGCTTATTATCACCTAAAATCTGAGTCGCAGAAGCCACTAATGGGTCGATGTCACCTGTGGCCGTTAATACCGCTCCGAAACTGGAGGCGATAGTAATAATCACAGCGATTTCAGCCATCAATCGAACGCCTTGAGTAAAGACATCATCCTGAGCCCGCCAGCGATAAATACCAGAAAAGCCAAGAATCATAAACCCTATCATTGCGCCAATAAACAAAGAATCAAAATACATTTGGAACAGCAATACCACTATCACTGCCAATGCGGTAAATAGCAAAGGCTGTAACCCTATTTCTATTTTTTCTTGATCGGCAGATTCTGGCATTTCTTGTTTTTGTGATTCGATATAAGCGCGTGGCTTACGATACGTGATAAACACAGCGACCAACATACCAGCCAAAATACCCATCACTGGAAAAAACATCGCTTTAGGCGCCATGCTCGCGGTGGCAACAAACCCAGATGCCGCACCCACCGTATTAAAGTTTTCTAATAAAATTTCATTGAGATAAATCGCACCAAAGCCAAACGGTAACAGCAGATAAGACGCACTGATACCACAAGCCAAAATACAAGCGATGGCACGACGGTCAATTTGCAGGCGATTCATCAATCCAAGTAATGGCGGGATCAGTACGGGAATAAAAGCAATATGTACTGGAATCAAGTTTTGTGAGAGCAATGAGGCGACAATGAACAGTATAAACAGCATCCATTTAACCTGTTTGCGTACATGAGCACCTTCACGATTTAGGCTGCGAGCCATTTTCTGCGCGACCCAATCAAGAACACCACTCCTCGACAGCGCAACGGCAAATGCACCGACCATGATATAGGTCATACCTACCTGCGCACCACTGAGTAAGTTGTCATTCAATACTTGCAAGATGTCTGGAAACGCCATTTGCGCATGCATACCACCTAGCAAAGCCGCTGAGACTAATGAGACCGCAACAGGAATCTTGATAAGACAAAATACAACCATGAGTACAATGGCCAATACCACAGCATTGATCGGAATAGACAACAATGACAACAATCCATAAATAGCTGCTAAAGCAACCAATACAGGTAACGCTCGACTAAGAAAAAACGTATCATCTCGATAAGCAGCTAACATAATATCCCTCAAAATAATGTTTCAAATAAATCAAATGGGTAAAGCAAACTCAAAAATAAAAAAAACAGCATGCAATATACACCCCTTAACGCTGAGGAGTCATTCCTATTTGGCTACTAACGTATTACTACTCTTTAACAGTGTACGTTTGGACGACGCTATCGTCAGCGAACTACTAAACCGCTACGGTGTTACCCTCCCTAGAGGTACTATATGTACAATCTGCGGTCGGCTGCCTTGTAGCTGTTTTAGATTTCTTTGACTATATCTTACGTACATCAGGTAGCCATCTTACTGAACGTCATCCTGACAATAAAAAACGCCATCACAGTTGTGACGGCGTTTTTTATTCATACAGCTGTTGTTGTAGTAATTACAGGTTCTTTAACTCTTCCATCTGTGCTGTCATGGCGGTTAACTGTCCTTCTAGCTCAGCCAGTTTCGCTTTCTCTGCTTCTACCACTTCCACAGGTGCTTTACTGACAAAGCCTTCATTACCGAGCTTACGCGCGATGCCTTCGGATTGACCTTTCAACTTATCATACGACTTGCCTAAACGAGCCAGCTCAGCCGTTGGATCAATCAGCCCTTTCATCGGTACGAGTACACGTAACTGACCGACCATACTTGATGATGATAATGGTACTTCATCGCCTTCTTTTAGAATGGTTAAGCTGTCTACCTTGGCAAGCGCTTTAAACTGGTTCGCAATACGTGATAGGCGCTCGTCTTCTGCTAGCGAGATATTTTGTAGCAATACTGGCAGACGTACCGCATTGCCCAGTTTCATCTCACCACGAATATTACGGACGCTAGCGATTAGCTCTTGTAGCCATGCCATATCCGCCTCAACCTGCTCACTGATTTGTGCCTTATCCGTTTTTGGATAGTCAGCGACCACGATGCTGTCGGTGTTTTTACGACCCAGTAGCGGTGCGACCGTCTGCCAGATTTGCTCGGTCAGATACGGCATGATTGGATGGCTAAAGCGTAGCGCCGTCTCTAACACGTGCAGCAATACATAGCGGATTTGCGCTTTGCGTTCGTCAGACACCGAGTCATCATTTAGACTGGCTTTGGCAAGCTCAACATACCAATCACAGTACTCATTCCAGATAAACTCATAGATATCTTGGCTGACCATATCGAGACGATACTGAGCGAAATGCTGATGGATATCGGCAATGGTAGAGTTCAGACGACTCATGATCCATTTTTCTGGTAATTCCCAAACGTCAGGGTTTGCCGCTTGATCGATAGGCTTGGCATGGCCTTCACTATCAACACAGTTCATAAGTACAAAACGGCTGGCGTTCCAGATTTTATTACAGAAGTTACGATAGCCCTCGACACGCTTTAGATCAAAGTTAATATCGCGACCGGTACTGGCTAAGGATGTGAAGGTAAAGCGCAGTGCATCCGTACCAAAGGCTGGGATGCCTTCTGGGAACTCTTTACGCGTTTGCTTTTCAATTTTGGCCGCATCTTTTGGATTCATCATATTGCTGGTGCGTTTTTCTACCAACGCTTCTAGATCAATACCATCGATTAGGTCAATCGGATCTAAGACGTTACCTTTAGATTTTGACATTTTTTGACCATTGCCATCACGTACCAGACCATGCACATAAACGGTCTTAAATGGTACTTGCGGCGTGCCATCTTCGTTTTTCACGAAGTGCATGGTCATCATGATCATGCGGGCCACCCAAAAGAAGATAATGTCAAAACCTGTCACCAATACGCTGGTCGGGTGAAAGGTATCCATCACGCGTGGATCGGCGTTGACGTCTGCCCAATCAAGCGTACTGAACGTCCATAGACCAGAGCTGAACCACGTATCGAGCACGTCATTATCTTGGCGCAATACAATATCGTCACTGAGACTGTACTTGCTACGCACTTCCGCTTCGTCACGGGCGACATAGATTTCACCCGTCGCATCGTCATACCATGCAGGGATACGATGTCCCCACCAAAGCTGACGGCTGATGCACCAATCTTGCAGATCAGTCATCCACGACATATACATGTTTTTGTACTGCGCAGGGACGAACTCGATGCTGCCGTCTTCTACCGCGTCAATCGCAGGCTTGGCCAGCTCTTTAACAGCGACATACCACTGATCGGTCAACCACGGCTCAACGATCGTACCGCCACGCTCAGCACGCGGAGCTTTGAGTGCGTAGTCTTCGATGTCTTCTAGCCAGCCTTGCTCGCCTGCTTGCTCAACGAGGAACTTACGAGCGGCAAAACGCTCAAGCCCTGCGTACTCGCTTGGCGTGGTTTCTAGCTCTGGCTCACGCGTTTGCAGATCAGGATAGACTTCCATCGATGCTAAGATATTGGCACGCTCATCGAGGATATTAATCAATGGCAAGCTATGACGACGGCCCAATTCATAATCGTTAAAATCATGCGCTGGGGTGATTTTGACACAGCCCGTACCGAAGTCTTTTTCGACATAATCATCAGCGACGATAGGCACGACGCGACCCGTGATTGGCAAGGTAATGGTTTTGCCGACCAAGTGTGCATAACGCTCATCGCTAGGATTAACTGCGACAGCCGTATCACCAAGCAATGTCTCAGGACGCGTGGTGGCTACGACCAGATAGTTTTTACCATCTTGGGTCGTTAAATCTTTATCCGTGAAATGATAGCGGAAATGCCACAAACTGCCTTTTTCGTCATGATTTTCCACTTCTAAATCAGATAATGCCGTTTGGAACTTAGGATCCCAGTTCACCAAACGCTTACCACGATAGATAAGGCCATCGTCGAACAGACGAACGAACACTTCTTTTACCGCATTAGACAGACCATCATCCATGGTAAAGCGCTCACGCGACCAGTCAACCGAGCTGCCCAAACGGCGAATCTGGCTGGTGATATTGCCGCCCGACTCTTCTTTCCATTCCCACACTTTATCGATGAAGTCTTCACGCGTCATATCACGGCGCTTGATACCTTGCGCCTCCAAACGACGCTCAACAACCATTTGGGTCGCGATACCTGCATGATCCGTACCTGGTTGCCACAGTGTGTTATCGCCATCCATGCGGTGATAACGGGTGAGCGCATCCATGATTGCATTGTTAAAACCATGTCCCATGTGCAGCGAGCCAGTGACGTTCGGCGGTGGTAGTGCGATAGAAAATGACTCTTCTTTGTCAAAAGTCGGCTGAAAATAGCCGCTTTCTTCCCAGCCCTGATACATGCCTGCTTCGACTTCCGCAGGGTTATAGGCGTTTTCAAGTTGGCTTAAGGCCGCTTGGATAGAGGCGGTTAGGTTGTGGTTACTCATAATGGCATTATCTTTTATTGATTGAATGTGATCAAAGTTAATTGAATTAAAGCGAATATAAAAATTAGAAAAATAATGAATAGAGTGATTTTAACGCAGATAGGCATATTTTGTTAGATGGTAAGGCAATTTATAAAGCCTGAAGGCAGTTTTTGAGCAAATTATTAAACAATTAACAACACCAATCGGCTCAATGCTAAACATAATTAGCGATCGTCGTACGATAGAATATAGCTTCTGTCTCAATATAGTTTCTGTCTCTACGTTCGATACTTCTTATATAGCAAAACTATTATCTCTTAACCAGTGAGTTTACCGTGTCCCAAGATATTGATAGTCATACTGAACATCAAAAAGCCTTACAGACCTCATCTACAGATTATGAGCACTTGGCTGATGACAGTCATAAAGAAGAATTTCAAAGAAGCCAGAAAGAAGACCATCAAGAAAACAGTCAAAAAGAATCTCAAGAAAGCAGTCCCAATGGCAAAGCTAATGACAATAATAATGAGAACACCGATGAGACAAACGTCACTGAAGACCTAAAAGATAATGATCTGCCAGAAGAAATCAGTGACGAAGACAAAGAAACCATCAAAAAAGTCGCCAATGATGACAATTTGAGTCATGCAAAAAGCTATGCCAGTATCCTAGTTGAGCAAGTCATGGACGCTAAAGAAACCTTTGAGCGCTCGCTTGGCTCACTTTTTACTAGTGCTTTTACCGCTGGGCTTGAGATTGGTATTAGCTTCTTTATGATTTTATCGGCTTTTGCGTTCCTCAGCAGAGTACTACCCAGTGAATACGCCCTCGTACTAGCCTCGTTACTTTACCCCATCGGCTTTATTATCGTTGTCATTGGTCAGTCGCTATTGTTTACCGAACAAACCTCCCTCTTGAGTCTACCAGTACTCAACGGTATTGAACCGTTAACTAAGTTGCTACGTCTATGGGGCATTGTCATCGCTGGTAACGTCGTTGGTGGTTGTTTATTTGCTGCGTTAATGATTGGCCTCGGTTTGAACATGCAGTTGTTCAGCGTCAGCGACATTGACGCGTATGCCGAGCATGTCTTAGGATTTGAATGGTGGGTGATATTTGGTAGCGCCGTACTGGCAGGTTGGATGATGGGCGTGACGGCATGGCTGGTGACCTCGGCACGCGATACCCTTAGCCGCATTGTCTTAGTTACCATCATTACGGGCAGTATCGGATTTTTGGGTTTACATCACAGTATCGTAGGTAATATTGAGGTGTTTTCTGCCTTACTATATGGCAATACCGTCAGCCTATGGCGCTATTTAGTCTTCTTGGCAGTGGTACTGGTGGGCAATACGGTCGGTGGCGTGGTGTTTGTCGCAGTACTGAAAAACCGCACGTTCTTGTTTGAAATTGAAAAAGTAAAAGAGCAGACAGCCAATGCTAAAGAAAGAGCAGATGTACGTCATCGTTAAGCTCTGTACTTAACCCTGTCTTGCGCTATATTCTACAGACTCTATGTAATGAGATATGGTGGCCATAAATGCAAAAACCCCATAACAAGCTTTGAAACATCAAGCCGGTTATGGGGTTCAATCAATAAAGACCTAGTCCCAATTTATAGAGCTGTTAATTAAAAAGCGACTGAGTAATTTATAATCTTCAGATTAAAGTCTACGTGCTGCCATCACACTACTGTCTATCTCCGTTTGCTTCGCCTTATTGTGTTGCGCACTGAATACTCTCACCATAATACCTGCGGTTAAGAACATGATTAGCGTATAAATAGCTGGGGTCAGCGACATTTTGTAATTGGCCAATAGTGTCAATGCCATAAACATCGAAAGCGTACTGTTCTGTAGGCCGACTTCCATGGTAATCGATCTTCTTTGTGCTGGATTCAGACCAAACCATTTACTGGTGTAATAACCAAGCGCCATCGTTGACACGTTCAATATCAATGATACAGGGCCAGTGGCTATCAAGGCTTCTACAATGATGTCTTTTTGCACATAGCTTAAGAATAGCACCAAAAAGCTCAGGAATATCACGCCAAAACGAGAAACCATGACCTGTGTTTTATCTGCAACCGTGGGCGCATAGCGTTTGATCAACATACCAACGCTCACAGGTAAGATAGTTAGAGCAATCAAGCTGACCATGGTTTTGACCACTGGCAACTGAAACTCACTACCCGCGCCCATGAAGTACACGAGCGAAAAACTGAGGACGATAGGAATGGTAAACACGGTAATGACGCTTGCAATAGCGGTCATGGTGACCGACAGTGCGACGTCACCTTTGGCCAGATAAGTGAATAAGTTTGAGGTGGTGCCGCCAGGACAAAGCACCAGTAACATAACCCCAACGGCATATTCAGGTTCTAGGGACATCGAGGTTGCCAAAGCAAAACCAACCAACGGTAAGAAGATCAGCTGATTGGTTAGGCCTATTGCGACTGCTTTGGGGTATTTGACGACTCTTTTAAAGTCATTGGTAACTAAGGACAGACCCATCCCCATCATGATCAAAAAGATACCAATGGGAATGACTTTTGAATTTACAAACGTGACTAACTCCACACCTTCCATAACTACATCCTTGTAGATAGAGCCTTTACATAGGCAGTTTTATGACAACTTTGTGATGCTTAATCAGCCAATCCTGCTGAGATTTTGGGTAAAAGCCATCGACGTCATCAATGTTTTGTATGACAACACTACTTGACAGCATTCCATGCCATCTTTCACATACATTCAGTAATCGTAATAAAGCGGTAACATAAAGTATATCGTTGTAAAGGCAGTTTTATCTATTTTATTCAACTACTCACCAGTCAGTATTCAAACGTAGGATATCCGCCATATAAAATTATAGGAAAACTTTAGGGTATACCATTATTTATATTGTTAGGCTTAAAATGAGCAGATTTGCTGCCAAGAAAGGAATCAATCACACCCGCCGCCATCGCCACCACTGTCACTACAAGAGTCATGGCTGCTATGTCCGCTATGATTACTGTTACTGTTGTTGATGTCATCTCCAGAAGATGAGCTTGAAGTACGTTTTGAAAGCTTTGTACGACTAGACCAGAGCATCACTTTAAACACACCATAAAACATCAGTAACCCAAAAACAATCTGTAAAAGTAGCAGGAAGCCCCAGAAGAAAAGTTCCAGCATAATATAGTCGACCCTCTATAATTTCTTGTTAGACATTGATAGCAACGCAAGGATAACTAGGGCGTGTCCTCAATTCAAACGAGTGCCCTCTAAATGGGCTAAAAATAGCTAGATTTTGCCAAACATCGTCAAATATCTGGTTAATATCCCGATATTATCTGCGCTATTTTCCTCGTTTGACTACAATTTATCTTATTTTGATCATCATTTTTAAAATGAGGACACACCCTAAGACAAGTGATTATTTTGGGGATAAAAAGGAAGATAAGATTAAGAATATATCTTAAATTGGCGGGACTTTAGTGACGGTCAGTACTAATGACTGCCGTACCGTAGGCAATAGCTTCTACCATGCTGCCTAGTTGATTGACGTTAGTCACCTCAAGGCGTAGACCATAAATATGATTACAACCTTTGGCATTGGCCTCGGTACGCATCCGTACGATAGCCTCACGGCGGGCGCGATCTAATAACGTCTCGTAGGTGGTGAGGTTTTTACCAAAGATACTTAAGACACGGGCGATAATCATTTTGAAATAATCTTGACCAATCACCACACTACCCAGTACTAGCTCACCTTGACTATTAGCCGCAATATTGGGACGATAAAAGCGCTCACTTGACACAATGATATGACTGAGTGCTTGCTCGTCGATGCTCAACTGTGCCAAATGCTGACGCTCGTGACGCGTGCCAAAAAACCAACCAGCCGCGAATAATAAAACAAACGGTGCATAGTTGATGAGGAATTGGGTAAGGGAGTTGTTCATGGCACGTCTCTTATCATACAAAAGCATCAATGCTTTAAGATTCGGTTATTTAACCAAAAGGATTGAAACGTGGCAACTCATCAGTAGGTTCTGATGATGGGGTTTGCGTACTTGGGTGTTGACCTGAATGATGCGATTGACCCGTTTGATAATGAGAATCGCTTGGCGGGTTTTGAGATGATTGCTGCGGCATCGGTATCGCTTTGACAGCAGTACCATAAACAAATAGCTCAGAGGCTCCCTGCGCGATACTAGAGGTCGAAAAACGCAAACCGACGACTGCATCAGCACCCAAAGACTCTGCCTTGACGATCATACGGTCTATCGCTTCTTGACGCGACTCTTCTAGCAATTCGGTATAAGCCGTCAACTCACCACCGACGATGTTTTTTAGTCCAGCAAACAAGTCTTTACCGACGTGCTTTGAGCGTACCGTACTGCCGTACACCACATCTAAACGCTCGGTGATTTGATAGTTAGGCAAGTGCTCAAGATTGGAAAGCTGCATAGTATCGTGACCTAATTAAAAAATCAGTAAATTTTCTGAGCGATATGACGACATAACGCATCTATATACATATTTTCATCTTCTTTTTCAGTATTACCTACATAGTTAAAATTTCCTAGTAATCCTGCGTTTACAAAAAGCTCTTTTTCTTCATTTTGCTGTAGGATCTTGTTGTCACTAATAACTTTATATCTATAGGCAATTTCGGGACTACCGATAGATTTTTGCATACCAAATGCTTCGCCCGAATAAATTCTTCTATAGTCTATATTTATATTTACACTAGCTTTTGCATTCGCTTGATACTTGCCTTCTTTAGACAACTCAGCAACTAAACACTTACTAAGGTACTGCTCAATATCAGCTTGACTATAAAATACAGGGTTATCATATTTTTGATTTAAATTAACATTAACAGAGTCTAACTTCACCTTCGCGACACTAACGTTGTCTTTAGTTGATAGAGTAGAGGTTGTTGCGCATCCTGATGCCAAACCTGCGATTAAAAGTAGTGGCAATAATGATTTTTTCATATTTCTCTCTAATTTAACAAGCTAATATTATTATAACAGCGCCTTAAGTAAAGCTAGAACCACTATTAATTAAGATAAAAGATATTTTTTTAACTGTTAGTCGTTGGTATGAAACAACAAAAACAGCTCAGTCAAATTGCCTTCAATGCTATTGGCCATTTGCACCAGCTTATCTTCATCTTTACGCATCTCAGCAAGCTCTGGGTCTTCATCATCAATACCGCTCAACACGATCATTGGTAAGGTCAAAACCGCTACGTCTTCTGCGGTTTCTTCATCTTCAAACCAATCACTGGCTTCATCACCATACATCGCATCGACAAAGCCGATTGACCAAGCAACGATATCTGAGTCATCTGAAAAGTCGACGGCCACTTCTTCGTCACCAGCGTCTTCACCAAACGGTAGCTCGATAGGCGTCTCGTTTTTTAACTCAGCGATGATCGAATCACGCCAGCGTGTGATGCCATCGATCACGTTTTCTGGAATCTCACTAGTATGGCCTTCAAATAATGCATCCATCCAGTTAGGCAATGGACGACCGATGACTGTCGCCGTCAAAAAACCATGCGCAGCGACACTGTCGAGCACAAACTGGCTCTCTTGATTGTCCATATAGTCTAGTAATTCGTCAAAACTTAATTGGTTACTCATGGTGTAATTGTCCTTGAAAGGTGGATTGCGACAGTCTTAATAAATGCGCAATAAACGTTCAGTTACGTGCAAAATCAGTGATAATTTGAGGATAAAGGTTATTCGAATAAACATTCAAACAACCATTATAAAGTCAGAATGACTGCATAGAATAGGCTGCTGGCAACCATAGAAAAGTGATAAATAAGATATCATCAACCTAATACCATTAGGTAATAAGCCATTATTACGTGGCTTTAGTCGGCTTAAATGACTGAATTTTCTTATATTGTATGAGACCTTTATTCTAAAATTTAAAAGTCGTCATCATCCCAGTCATCGCCATCTTCATCGAAGTTATCGATGTCATCTAAATCGTCTTTTAGCTCTTTAGCCAACCGTTTTTCTTCTAACAAATTATCGATTAGACGACGTTTCTCAAGACTGCTTAAGCGCGTACGTACACTCGTCTCAGCCTCTTCCACCATCTTTGCATCATCATCATCGATGAAATCATCATCAAAATCGTTGTCAATATCAGCGTCACTCATGACAAACTCCTATCATTTTTGGCAAAGGTATTAAGAATACATTAATATATATATGCCTTATAAAGTCTCTACTGAACGTTGTCAATGCTTTTTATCACTATGGCCTATTTCGCCTATAATACCAAGGTAATGATGCAGGTAATATAACAGACAATTGTGTACATAAAAACAGAAACAATTATCGTTAATGAAACATCATTACATAGATACTATTAAATATGTGACTCATCTTCATTTTCAATCATCAGTACCGAATTTCGGACATCAGCCAAGCGTTGAATCATTGAATCATTCCCACCATCGAATACGGCACATTCACGCTCATAAACGGTGGTTGGGCGCATAATACTCTGTACTTGTACATGATGGCTGATTTGCTTGAGTCCAGCATTCGGTAGCAAGATCAGCATCTGCTCTTTTTTGCCAACACTGTGCAGCAATTGCGTCATCGCATCGCTTTGTGCATCATCACTGACGCCCGCTTTGGCAGGTAATGCAAAACGCGACAGCTCGATATGCTTGTCATGGATAATCTTGTTAAGCATTAAATATAGCTTACCAAGCATCACGCCTGCTAACGCCACTTTGGCATGGCTGTTATCAGCTTTTAATAGCACACTCGCACCGCTGTCATCGAACTTAGGCTCATTTATCATGCTGACACCTAGCAACAATGGCTGTTTGAGTAGCTCAGTCGCTGCTTGGTTCAATAGCTGAGTGCATAATGCCAAATAAGGCAAGCGCTGGGCAGGTGCAAGACGCTCAAGCATATTGAACTCGTCATGGAATACAATTTGTACTCTCACGCTGTCAAATGCTCGTGTGGCAGACAATCGCGAGGCACTACTAGATCTCTGAGTACTACTGCCGCTCATTTCATCTTGCGTACTTTCTTCTACTTGGTCATCTGCCGCACCATCAATAGCCGTACTAGAATGAGCGGTATCGCTCGCCGCACTTTGATTTTGTTGTGTTCTTAAATACTGGTTTACTTCACTATTTACATCAAACTTACGAAGGTCAGCTGGCTTATGCTCTGCGCCGTCTTCATCCAAGCTGCTCATTGTTTGAGAGTCATTTTCTTGGAGATCGTTTGTTTGACGGTCAGCTGAGCGGCGCTCGTGGTTACGGCTGCGCTGATCAATTTGCATATATTGCTCACGATGCAAATCTTGAATATCACGGCTGAGGGCATTGATTTGCTCTTTGGTAGGACGGGCAAGATAGCCGTAAATCAACCAAAGCAATAAATGCAGTAGCATAGTACCGATGACAAATGGCCATTGCATGGCGATAATTTCACCTTTGCTAATATCCTTTAATGTCAGTGCCACACTACCAATCACAGCATCGCCGTTGGTAGCAATTTGACGAATCGTATCACCTTGCTGCATAGGCGCATTGCCAACTGGCACCAAGATATCGTCGTTATTGTCTGTAATCAAGATCTTCGTCACGTCTTGCTCGCTGGTATAGCGATTGGCAATCACGCTTAGACTGACACGGTCTTTATTCTCTAAAGACAACCTTGCCTCATCAATCAGCTGAGCAACCATCTGCTCGCCTTTTAACGCACGACTGTTGCTCAACTGTTGATCAGTACTAATGACCAACAATAGAGTCTGCAAACAAAAACTAACCAGAAGAATAATGGCAAACAACCCTTGCCGCGGCGCTAAATACGTCATGATATGTTAAACTTTTTTGGATAAAAGAAATTAAAAAACAAGGCTATTGCTCATTTTTTGGCTATTTTAAAAAACGGTAATGCAGGCATCTTTTTGTAACGCGTGTCTTTATAACGTATATCTGGGTAAACCATCACTTATAGTCGATTCAATTAAAAAGTAGTACAAGGCAACCGAGTGTAGATGTATATGTGATACTTCAAGCGAGGTTAACGCTGTCATACTTTTATAGTGGAAGGACTATAGGATAAACGACCGCATAGTAGACTTGTTATGACTGAACACATTATCATAAATACAGCTCGCTTATCCTATCTACTATATCACCATAATAAACCTTATAGCGTTAGCAGCTTTATAAATTTATCATAATAATAACATTCAATTTCAAACGCTTTTCTGTCTGGTACAGCCCTTTTTAGTTAACCGTGATACTTTGCATGTCATCTATAGGCGCTGCCGAGGAAAGCTGCTATTATTCCCAATCTTATACGAGCATACAAGGGACAATTAAGCCATGCCAAACAATACATCTTATTCGTTACCAAAAGACAGCAAAGCATGGCAACAAGCCGTTGACTCTATTGCCTCGCTCCTACCTGATGGTACTGATCTACAGGATTTTGACGCGCTACAGTCCCTACCCGTTTTTGCACTAATTGTGGTGCTACCGACCAAAGTATCAACCCTTGATATTCATCAATATGTGCAGTCATGGGTCGATGAGCAGCCGAACTGGCATTTGGTCACTGTCGCTGAAGATACTGATGCAAGTTTTGTGAATATCACTGTCTCTGATACAGAACCAACAGACGGAAATGCACAGCGCCTTCCTTTTACACAGGCACAAGTATTTCGCTATCTACTGGTACCAGTCACCGATACGCTCATGCATCCCGCCAAAAAAACCGCTGCCGCTCATATCATCGATGAGCAGCTGACCAGACGCTTGCGTCATGATTTGGCTGAAGCGTATAAGAGTACGAGCAGTGCTGACAGTACGGATAATTTGAATGTCGTTGATTGCCATATCTTATCTGTTGGTCATATGCTACGTACCCACAAGCTTGCCTGCTTCGATATGGACTCCACCTTAATCGAGCAAGAAGTCATCGTTGAGCTGGCCAAAACAGCAGGTATCGGTGAAGAAGTTGCCGCCATCACTGAATCGGCGATGCGCGGTGAGATCGATTTTGACGAATCTTTTGCCAAACGTGTGGCACTATTAAAAGACATTCCAATTGACGTACTGGATGATATTTGTAGCCGCTTAACCTTATCGGTAGGCGCACGCACCACGATCAGTGCGCTCAAAGCATTGGGTTATCACACCGTACTAGTATCAGGCGGCTTTACCTATTTTGCCCGCTATATCGCAGAGCAGTTGGGTATTGACGAAGTTCATGCCAACTTTTTAGATATTGACGAAGGCATGGTGACAGGTCACGTGCAATTACCCATCGTCAATGGTGCCAAAAAAGCCGCCATCGTCGAACATACGGCAGAGCGCTTAGGCATCGATATGTCACAAGTGGTCTGTATTGGTGACGGTGCTAACGATTTGCCGATGATGGCCATCGCCGATCTAGGCATCGCTTATCATGCAAAACCTATCGTCCAAGCACGGGCTGATGCGGCGGTTAACGTGACTGGTCTTGAAGGCACGCTTTATGCACTTGGCTATCCAGCGCTTGCTCCTACCAAATAATGTCTAAAAACTAGAAACACTGTAAAAAGCTAGGTTAATGTCTTTGTCATTGATCTGGCTTTTATACTTCTAGCTTCTATGTTTTATTGATGAAAAAATCTAGCGATGCTGCTACTTTGATAGAACTACTGTTAACATTGCTGCCTGAGCATGATTTCAGTCTAACTAAACTTTAATCTAACCATTACCACTCACCTTCCACGCTCATTTTAAATCAATCAAGGACTGTCCATGACGGCACCCCAATCCCCTAAACCAAGCGAGTCGTCAGCACCGCAACCATTAGATACCAGTGTTACTAATACTGACAACCCAAAACAGCTGTTAGGCGTTTATATCAAAGGAATGGCGATGGGTGCAGCCGATATCGTACCTGGCGTCTCTGGCGGTACTATTGCGCTGATTGCTGGTATTTATGAGCGATTGATTAATGCGCTTGGCAGTATTGGCCCCAAGCTCTGGCAGACATTCCGAAAAGAAGGTGGCATCAAGGGTTTGCTTGCGGTATGGCGACAAGTTGATGCAACATTTTTATTATTCCTGTTATTAGGTATCGCCACCAGTTTTGCCACCTTGGCGGGCATGATTAAGTACTTGCTAGACAATCAACCACTGCTGATTTGGTCGTTCTTCTTTGGATTGGTCGTTGCAACCATATTTATATTATTAACTGAAATTAAGCGTTGGAACATAGGGCGTATTGTCTTATTTGGCATCGGTCTCGTCAGTGCCGTGGTTATCAGTAGTTTGCCATTACTCACCACCACGCCAAGCTTGCCTTATCTATTTTTTGCAGGGGCAATCGCGATTTGTGCCATGATATTACCGGGCATATCAGGCTCCTTTATCCTATTATTATTGGGCGCTTATGACACAGTATTAGAAGCCGTGCATACCCTGAACTTTACGGTTATTTTCACGCTTATGGCTGGTATGCTCACTGGACTTTTACTGTTTACCCACGCACTGAAATGGCTATTGGCTCGCTACTATCAAGCAACGCTAGCATTGCTCACCGGCTTTATCGCTGGCTCTTTGATGAAGATATGGCCGTGGAAAGTAGATATCTTGAACACCTTAGATAACGAAGCAATAAACAACGTCATGCCATGGCACTACCCTACTGGTCCACACTGGCTCAGCACACTAGGGTTGATGTTATTAGGTGCTGTGTTAGTGTCGTTATTATCGTGGTGGGGCAAGCGTAATAACCATCATTAATAACAACGTTTAGTCGCTATTAATTAAAAAACCTCTTATTTCCCTCTCAAAATAAGCGCCTACCCTTACGGCGCTTACTCTCAAAATCTGCAATAGAAAATCATCAAAATACGCTAAAAAACCAAACGTCATCGGTTGTCGCAAACTCGCCTTTACCCTCTTTAGCTTTGCCTCGCAAACTTTCATAATGGTCTCATTGGAATTCACCTTATGAATAGCGAGATGAATGATGTTACTAACTATATTTTCTTTTATCGACATAGCGGCATGGAGCAATGCGGCTTTACTTGGTTACGGCTTATTGGCAGTGATAATAGCGGCACTCGCCTTCTCGTCACAGCGCTGGTTACTACTGTATTTGTTCGGTGGTATGGCATATTGGCTAGGCGTAGAAGTCATTCACAGCATACTATCAAGTTGGCTGATGCTGTCAGAATTATCAGACTGGCACAGCTATATCATCGCCATGGGTATCAGCTGGCTGCCTTTAGCGGCTTGGGTCTTGTATCGGGCGCTACGTTATGAGGATGTCAGTCAATCGGTTCAGCTACAACGTGAGTTAGAGGCAGCACGCTATATCGAACATACGCCTGTCTACGATGATGACTATAAACCGCGCTTTCACTAATGCAGTCAATCCTGTAGCAACTATGCTGACGTCATCGAATGTTACAAGATACTTAACGCTCTCTACGTAACTCCTAAAGAATAACAACCCATCCATCGTTTATAATGTAATTATATATTTGTCGCAAAAATTGTTATAAAGTACGCATTATTTTGCGTCTCATTTTTAGGAGTTCGATTATGTTTACTATTCCTGTTCTAGATATTAAGTCTGATCCTTTAGACGTGTTATTGGCTGTGATCGGTTACCGTCTATCTATGCTAACTGATAGCGATGATGAAGCTGTCCAAAAGCTATTCGCTGATCGTAATGTTACGATTGAGCTTGCCAGCACCGAAGCCGATATCGCTCGTTATTTTGTCTTTGATAATGGGAGCTTCAACCAGTATAGTGGTCATGCAAAAGCAGCAGACCTGACTATCAACTTTAAAGACTCTATGACTGGTGTTAAGCTATTGACCAAAGGTAATCTTCCAGCCTTTATGACAGCGGTTCAAGAAGGTAATCTAAGTATCGAGGGCGACTATAGCCTCATGATGTGGTTTAATAAGCTTGCCAAGCATATCGTTCCAGCGGTACCAGAAGAGTGCAAACCTTATCTGGACAAAGCAAAGCCTTATGCTTATAAAGCACAAAACTTTGCAAACCATTGGATTGGTGTTGCCAAGCACAAACTGGGAAAATAACCAGATACAAATAATTAGAACGTTAAATAGTAAACTGATCAGCAAATAGTTACTATTGACCTACTTTATTGTATTCAATATAAATACTATTTAGCAGCACTCTGATTTTCTAAAAAGGTTACGGTATACTATATCGCAGCCTTTTTTATTATTTTAAAAACACAAAAACATTTAGATGTACCCAATACCGTTATAAAAGGATTTATCTCATGGCAGGATTACTTAACATCTCAGAACCCAATGCCGATAGCCACACTGAGACACTCAATCATCAAAACAGTAGCGATGATTTTTTGGCCAGTTTAGCCACTGATGCTAACCAACCGACTCCACATAAGCATAGCCGCGAAGAAATCGCCGCACTGTTTGATTTGCCGTTGATGGATTTGTTGTTGCAAGCACAAACGATACATCGGGCGAACTTTACTGCCAATGAAGTACAAATCAGCACCTTGCTCTCTATCAAAACAGGTAACTGCCCTGAAGATTGCGGCTACTGCTCACAATCAGGTCATCATCGCGACACCACCAAACTACAAGCAGAAAAACGCATAGAAGTGGACAAAGTCATTGCTGCTGCTAAACGTGCCAAAAACAGTGGCTCGTCACGCTTCTGCATGGGTGCAGCATGGAAACACCCAAGCGCCAAAGACATGCCTTACGTGGTTGAGTTAGTTAAAGAAGTCAAGGCATTGGGGCTTGAGACCTGTATGACGCTTGGTATGTTAGATACCAATCAAGCAACGCAGTTGGCGGATGCCGGATTAGACTATTACAATCATAATCTAGATACCTCACGCAGCTATTATGAGCAAGTCGTCAGCACGCGCAGCTATGACGAGCGATTAAATACCATAGATAATGTGCGCAACTCAGGCATCAATGTCTGTAGCGGTAATATCGTTGGCATGGGCGAGAGCCGCGATGACCGCATCGATTGGGTACACGAACTGCTAAAAATGCCAAAAGCGCCAGAATCGATCCCAGTCAACTTGCTCGTGCCTATAGCAGGGACGCCTATCGGTGACAAAGTACTTGCCGAAGGTCAGCTATCTGTACTTGAGTGGATTCGTACCATTGCCGTGGCGCGTATTTGCTGCCCGACCAGCTATGTGCGTCTGTCTGCTGGCCGCGAAAGCCTATCTGACTCTGAGCAGGCCTTGGCCTTTATGGCAGGCGCCAATTCGTTCTTTTATGGTGATAAACTGCTGACGACTGGCAATGCAAGCCAATCAGGCGATGACCGACTCATGCGTGAGCTTGGCCTAACCAAACAGTTTGCCGCGCCAAGAGCACCTAAAGTATTGCCTGTATTAGACGCTATGAATGGTCATCAAACACAAGTGGTATTGGCAGATTAAGTCAAAATACAAGCCAAAAGTACAAGCTAAGAAAGAGAGACTATGATGGCAGATTATTTTAACTGGATTAAAGCGGCACATATTATTTCTATGGTTTGTTGGTTTGCGGCCATTTTCTACTTGCCGCGTCTATTTGTCTATCATGCGATGAGTGATGACACCATCAGCCAAGAGCGCTTTACCATTATGGAGCGTAAGCTGTATCGTGGCATTATGACGCCATCGATGATAGCGACATGGGTTTTTGGTCTATGGATGTTAGGTTTGGGCTGGGACGTCTACAAAACCCAAGGTTGGCTACACGTCAAATTGCTATTGGTGATCCTGCTATCAGGCTATCATGGCGCTTGCGGTTTTTATCGTAAAAAACTGATGGGAAATCCACATTATAAATCGCATAAGTTTTGGCGCTGGTTTAATGAAGTGCCCGTCTTTGCCTTAGTGATTATCGTCATTCTAGTCGTGGTAAAACCGTTTTAACACCAAAAATATTACGGATAGCTGCAAACCAAAAGCGTCCGCAACTTCAATGAGTTGCGGACGCTTTTTTTATCACATTATATAGTGCTGATGATGCCTAGACGCTAGGGCGCATAATTTGATAGACATTACTCAAATCATAAACGCGGTAACGAGCAGGCTCGCGGCGATTTTCACCAGCATAGCTCAATATCAGCGCTTGCTTAGCACGCTCATCGACCCAGCCCACAAACAGTCCACTGTGCTCGACGCCATTGTAGCCATGATTGATATAATAAAGCCAATCACCCGCTTCAATCTCACTGCTACTCGCATAAGGGCCTTGACCATACGTGCCTTTATGAATGGTATCGCGTGTCACCCCTGCCCGATTGAATACGGCATTTAGATAATCCCAGCAACCACCTTGAATAATCGTACGCTCATTGAGTGCCATCTTGCGTGCAGTACTGACCACTTCGCGTGCCGCCATGCTGCTTTGCGTTTCAGCACTACTCAATAGCGGTAAATATTCACTATCGACATTGTCGTAATTCCCTGACAAAAATGCTGGCAATACTGTCGGTACCGAACGTTGCACATCAGGATAGCGATAAGAGGTATTCGTGGTTGCTTGAGCAGATTTTTGGGCGATGAGCGCACTCATGCTATCCGCATGGGCTTGTCCTACCATACCGCAGGTAAATAACAATAAACTGCACGACGCTGCGACTGAGAGGTTGGGCAAACGCGACATGACGAACTCCTTGTCAATTAAATATCAATGACAATATCAGTAATAGGGATGGATTTTATAATCCTACTTATAAACCATTTATACGTAAATCTGCAAGCACTATTCATTTTGAATAGATGACAGAAGGTATTAAATTATAGATTGATGGTAGCGTTACAACGCTAATTTAGAAGGGGTAAATCAAGATAGCATTAGAGGCTAGGAAGGTAATCTATATGCTGTTAGAAAAGTTTGATTTGGACAAGTAAGAGGAGATAGTTTTTAATTATCATTCATTTTAATATTGACATGACGCTTGGACAACGCTTGACCTTGTAATATCGCTTTAGCAGCAGTTGCTTCTTGGATACTTTCAAAACCACTGATATTGTACTTACGTGTGTCACTGCTATCGACAATCTGTAACTGCTCGCCAATCAATGTTATCTTGTCACTATCGATCAAATGGATATGCTCACGCTTACCTTGATTGTCATGCACCATCTCACCAGCACGCACCCACAGTGTGCCGCTACTGATAGCGCCAACCATGGCTTTTTTATTTTTTTGGCGTTGTCGATTAAAAATAAAACTGCCAATAATTAGCAATGCTAACGCACCGATAGCCAAGCGCTCAGGTAGCACACTCATTGCAAAGGCGACCGCAACTGCCCCGACCAATAAGGCAGATCCAAACCAAAAAATACCGTTATCAGTCGTTTGGGACTGACCTTGCAAGGTGATTTTGGCGCCATCGTCGGTCAGCTTCAGCATGCATCATTACCTGTTGCGAGATATCTGGTTGGCAACAGATAGCGGGCTATTGAAGGCCAACTATCTGTCAGAGGTCGTCGTAGTGTTAAAAAATTAGCACTGTTTATAATTGAGTAAAAGCAGACTACCAGCCTAAAGCGGTTTGCTGCATTTTAATCAATTCGGCAATACCTTTTTCGGCAAGAATCAGCATATCATCAGCTTGAGCGCGAGTGAATGGTTTTTCTTCCGCAGTACCTTGCAGCTCGATAAACTCGCCTTTTTGAGTCATAACGACGTTCAAATCAGTATCGCAGCTAGAGTCTTCTTCATAATTCAAATCTAGATACGCTTCCCCATCTTTCATACCGACAGACACAGCAGCAACTAAGCCAATTAATGGGTCTGCTTTTAGTTTTTTAGCTTTTTGAACGGTCTCTAATGCGTCAATAAGGGCAATCGCTGCACCAGTCACGCTAGCAGTACGAGTACCACCATCGGCTTGCAACACGTCACAGTCAAGATAAATGGTGTTTTCACCCAACTTGCTCAAGTCAATCATCGCACGTAGGCTACGACCGATTAAACGCTGAATCTCTTGGGTACGACCTGATTGCTTGCCGCGTGCCGCTTCACGTTGGTTGCGCGTGTTGGTCGCACGTGGCAACATACCATATTCAGCGGTAATCCAGCCTTTGCCTTTGCCTTTCAACCAGCGTGGTACGCCAGACTCGACACTAGCAGTACATAGTACTTTGGTATCGCCAAAGCTCACTAACACTGACCCTTCGGCATGCTTAGTATAATGGCGCTCAAAGCTGATAGAGCGAAGTTGGTCAAGCTCACGATTGTCATTACGCATAAAAATTCCTAGTACAATGTTTGAAAAGCAGGGTGATAAAAATGGTCTTAAAATAAGAGGTTGTCGCTACATGGTAGACCAGTATTTATTATCGTATATTTATTAATCGCATATCAATTCATAAAAATTGACATACAGGAATATAACTCGAATACAAATAGCGACTGCGTGCCTTAGTAGACGCAAATATGGAGATATCCTAACGTGACAGCGGCGCAATAGCAAGATTCACTCACGCTATTACGCCGCTGCTTCAGTAAAGTTTGGTGTTAAGTTTATTCTAAACCTTCTATCTTACGCAATTCTTTACGCAGGATTTTGCCCACGTTTGATTTTGGTAATTCATCAACGAACTGAATACTACGCGGACGCTTGTAGCCAGTCAGTTGCTTTTTGCCAAAATCGAGTAACTCTTGCTCTGTCACTTCGCCTTTTTTGACCACAAACAACTTTGGCTCTTCACCGCGGTTTTCGTTAGGAACACCAATCGCACCGCACTCAACCACTGCCGGATGCTCGCTCATAGCCTCTTCGATCTCATTCGGATAGACGTTAAAGCCAGAGACCAAAATCATATCTTTCTTGCGATCAACGATTTTAATAAAGCCTTTTTCATCCATGATACCGATATCACCAGTTTTGAGATAACCATTGGCAGTAAAGGTTTCCGCTGTTTCGTCTGGACGATTTTGATACCCAATCATCACTTGCGGGCCTTTGACACAGATCTCGCCACGGTCACCCAGAGCGACTTCTTTTTCATCATCGTCAATCAGTATGACATCTGTACTAGAAGCAGGAATACCAATCTTGCCTGTGAATTCAGCAATGGTCATTGGGTTAAAAGCAACCACTGGTGATGTTTCAGATAGACCATAACCTTCTACGATAGGCAAGCCTGTGATTTTATGCCATTCTTTTGCCACGCTTGGCAGTACCGACATACCACCACCGATAGAGGCTTTTAGATTAGAAAAGTCTAAATCCGCAAAGCTGTCTTTGTGTACCAAGCCGTTGAATAACGTATTTACCGCAGGAATAAATGATGGTTTATATTTGCCCATCTCTTTAATCAGACCGTCAAGATCACGTGGATTCGGGATAAGTAAACCCGCATAGCCTTGGTACATACCATACATACCGCAAACCATAAATGAGAATACATGATAGAGCGGTAACGCTGTTAAGATAACCTCATCGGCATCAGCATCATCGTCAAATGCACTGTTCATCAACGCACTAATCTGTAGCATGTTAGCCACTAAATTACCATGCGACAGCATTGCCCCTTTAGCCACACCTGTAGTACCACCCGTGTATTGCAGCAATGCCACGTCACCTAAATTCAGATCAGGACGTTTATACTTACTAGCAGAAACAGCATTTAATGCATGCTTGAAGCTCACACTCTCTGGCAAGCTATAAGCAGGAATCATTTTTTTGATATGGCGCGCAACGAGGTTGATCACTGCTCCTTTGATCGTGCCTAGCATATCGCCAATCTTACAAACGATGACATGCTCGACTTGACCTTTATCTTCTGCTTCTTGATACGTTTTTGCAAAATTTTCTACGATAAATAAAGCCTTTGTGCCACTATCATGTAGCTGATGTGATAATTCACGACTCGTGTATAAAGGGTTGACGTTGACCAGCACCATGCCTGCACGGATGATACCCAATGCAACCACTGGATACTGCAGGAGGTTAGGCATCATCACCCCAACTTTGTCACCCTTGACCAATCCTAACGACTGTAAGTAGCTGGCAATTTGACGACTAAACAAATCCAATTGCTTAAAGGTAATCGATGCACCCATACAGATATAAGCAGGCTTTTGGCCATAACGGCTAAAATTACGCTCGAACACCTCCAGTAAAGAAGTACTGTCATCCGGCATATCAATAGTAGCCGCAATACCATAGCGCTCATAAGTACCTAACCATGGACTATCACTCGGTATCATCGGCATAGTAGGAAATGCGCTGTCGTTATTATTAGTCGCAGCATTATTGTTTGTGGTCTTTTTATTGGTACTGTCGGTCATAACTTTTCCTAAATGTTGCCGTTAAAAACGTAGAATAATCTAATGGAAACACCATTATTTTTGTGGTTGATCAATGACAGTGAAACTTGTGAATAAGAAACGATGATAAGGTAAAAGCATTCGTTATTCACAAGATTTGTAAATCAAAGCGCAGTATTAGGTCCATGATAAGTGGTGTAATAACTCAACAAGGATAAATCAACATTCAAACCTACAGGGTTGATTTTACAAGAAATATAGAGCGAAAATCATATCCTGTTGTCGTTAAATATAACTATACGCTGATGAGCACTATAGCAGTTTTGCCAAAAATTCTCTATCTATACTCAGTCCTGCCCTCAACTCCATCGATGGCTATCTATCCAGTCTAACAATGACTAGGCTAATGGTGGCTAGGTTTCGCCAAACCGTATCGAATAGCTGATGAATATCTCGATATTGTCGGCGTCATTGTATTCTTTTGACTTTAATATCTATTATTTGATTACCATTTTTGCAATGAAGACTCACCCCAGCGACATCTTAAAGACAAAATAGACGTAAAAAAATGACAAGATAGCATATACGCAATCTTATCATTTTTAGTGGTGACCCTACTCTGTATTACGATTAGTTATGAACACTAAGTCTGTGTGAGCATTGAGTCTTTGCAAGCACTCATAACTAGCTTTCGAGTATTGAGTATTGAGTATTGAGTATCAATCAATTAGCCATGGTTCTTTTCTTCAAGCAATCGCAAATCTTTACGTAGGATTTTACCCACGTTAGATTTTGGCAATTCATCGATAAACTCAACATGACGAGGACGTTTGTAACCAGTTAGATTTTCTTTGCCATAAGCCAGTACTTCTTCAGCAGTCAGGCTAGGGTCGTTGCGCACGACATAAATCTTAGGAGTCTCGCCGCTCTTTTCGTCACTGATACCAATGACACCGCACTCTAGAATTTTAGGGTGACCCGCCATAACTTCTTCGACTTCGTTAGGATAAACGTTAAAGCCAGAAACCAAAATCATGTCTTTTTTACGGTCAACGATGGTCACGTAGCCATTGTCAGCCATGATACCAATGTCGCCCGTACGGAAGAATCCGTCTGCGGTCATCACTTCGGCGGTAGCATCTTCACGATTCCAGTAGCCTTTCATAACCTGTGGGCCACGAACGCTAATCTCACCGCGCTCACCAAGCTCTACTTCATTACCAGCATCATCTAAGATGGCAACATCAGTCGCTGGCATCGGCACACCAATAGTACCTGTGAATGTTTTGCTATTGCTAGGGTTAGAAGTCGCTACCGGTGCTGTTTCAGACAATCCATAACCTTGGATAATGATATTACCCGTTACTTGACGCCATTTTTCGGCGGTTGGACTCAGTACTGCCATGCCGCCACCCATCGACTGACGCAGCTTGCTATGATCCATCGCGATAAATTCTTCGTTATTTGCAAGCGCGTTGAACAACGTGTTGACTGCTGGGAAGAATGCTGGTGGATTGGCTTTGTATGCTTTTAATAAGCTATCAAGATCGCGTGGGTTTGGTACTAGTAGCACCACACAACCGCGATATAGACCGAACATACCGCATACGGTAAATGAGAAAATATGATACATCGGCAATGCTGTCATAATGACAGGCTGCTCACCTCTTTGATCGAAATCATCAAAAGCGGTGCCCAAGAAGGTATTGGATTGAATTAAGTTTGCCACTAAGTTTTTGTGCGTTAGCATCGCGCCTTTGGCCACACCTGTTGTACCACCGGTATATTGTAGGACGGCGATGTCATCGAGCGTGATATTGCTTGGGCGTTTATATTTACTCGCAGCGCTATGACTCAGCGCACTTTTGAAGGTGATGCTGTTGCTAATACTATAGGCAGGCACCATTTTTTTCACATGGCGAACGACCGTGTTGACCATAAAGCCCTTGAGCGTACCCATCAAATCGCCCATACCTGTAATCACGACTTTATCGACTAGACTACGGCCGATGTCTTGATAGGTTTTGGCGAAGTTTTCGACCATGATCAGCACTTTGGCGTCTGAATCGGTCAGTTGATGCTCAAGCTCTCTGGTGGTATATAACGGGTTGACGTTGACTAGGGTGAAACCTGCACGCAGTACTGCAATGACAGAAATTGGCAATTGCAAAATATTGGGCATCATGACCGCAACTTTATCACCTTTGACCAGTCCCAATGACTGTAGATAGGCAGCCATTTGGCGACTGTACAAATCCACTTCTTTAAAGCTTAATGATGAACCCATGCAGATATAGGCCGTCTTATCACTATTATCAGCAAAGCTTTTTTCAAAAACATCAATGAGTGAGGTATCGTCAGCTGGCATTTCAATGTTGTAATCCAGTCCAAGCTCTTCATATGTTTTTAGCCAAACTTTATCATCACGACGGGTAAAATTTACTTGATTTTCCATAATCTTTTTTCTCCTAGTAATAGTACATTACCGTCAGCGTATACTAATCACAGTGTGATAAACATACGAAATGCCAAGCCGTTGCTGACCATTACGGTGGCAAGCAAGGTTACGGCGTAATCGTACAGTGCTGAGCAAACAATATAGCGGTAAATAGCCCTTTGTTTATTAACATACACACTTTGTACAAACTACTCAATACAAAAGATTGGTGCTTGAGTTCGCAAACAGGCTTGACGGAAAATAAAATGTTTTATATCAAATATTTAACTTTAAAAACCAATGAGTTTTTAGCGTCCTATTGGCGAACATTCATCCATAGAAATCCTATGGTTTGTTACCCGTTCATTACTTTGTACTGTCAAGGGCGCTAGCCAGTTCTGTTAAAGTCACAAAGTTACGGCGAGTGCCGTCCTTATCATTGCTTAACTGACGGGCGAGACTGCTTGTCGCTAGCTTAGTGCTATCATTATATTGCCACTCATTAATGTACTCACTTTGAGTTAAGCGTTGACCAAAACCTGCCACCGCCATTGCAAACTGAGTATCAGCGTTGGCTTTGTCCAGAGAGTGACTGTCATTATTAATTGGTTGACTAAGCAGTTTAGAGGTATCACCTGTAGGCGCTTTATAACGAATTTTTAGATAACCAAGCTCATTGGCTTGCTGTTTGCTGTTTACCTTAACAGTCGCATTGCTATCAGTATAACGACGATCACTATATAGACCTTTTTGTCCTTTTGGTGTCACTTCGAATAGTGCGATAACCGCTTTACCTGCGCCTAGCTCGCCTGCATCGACTTTATCATTATTAAAGTCTTGCTCGTTAAGCACGCGATTTTCATAGCCAATCAAACGCCATTCACTCACGACATCAGGGTTGAACTCAACTTGTACTTTTACATCCTTGGCGACCGTATTAAAGGTCGCGGCCAACTCATCACCAAAAACTTTTTTGGCCTCAGTCAGACTATCGATATAACTGTAGTTACCATTACCATTGTCGGCCATTTGTTCCATCATATGGTCGTTGAGATTGCCACGCCCAAAGCCAACGGTAGATAGTGAGATACCACGCTCACGATTGGATTTGACCAAATCCAGCATATCATCGACATCACTGATACCGACATTAAAATCGCCATCGGTCAGCATCATGATACGATTGATACCGTCTTTCTTCATCGCTTGCTCAGCTTGACGATAAGCCAGTTTCAACGCGTCTTCTCCGTTGGTGGAACCTGAGGCATTTAACCCCTCAATCGCGGCGAGGATTTTTGCTTTTTGATCACCACTGGTCGCAGGCAATGCCACACTGGTTTTGCCTGAATACGTGACGATACTAATGCTATCTTCAGCACGCATCTGTTCTGTCAATAGTTTAAGAGACGACTGCGCCAATGGTAGCTTGTCGCTCGATGACATAGAGCCTGATACATCTACCAAAATCACTAGGTTAGCAGCGGGCATGGCTTGATTGGCACTTTTATTGGACCAGCTATTATCCACGGCTTTGATACCAACTTTGACAATTTTATTGTCCTGATCGGCTCTATCCCAAGGCGAATCGACCACTTCAGTGGCGACGACAAATGGTGCATTACCGAGGCGTTTACCATCATCAAACTGATAGTTAAAATAGTTAATCAACTCTTCTACCCGTACTGCATCAACGGGTGGCAACTGACCTTCATTTAGATAGCGGCGCACATTGGCATAGCTGCCCGTATCGGTATCGATAGACAAAGTAGAGACCGCCATATCCGTCGTGCGATGTACAGGATTTGCATCGTTCTTTTGATAATTATCATTTGCCTCTGGTTCGGCGCTGATGGGTTCAGGTCTGACCATAGATGGTGATATTGAAGATGGTGATGCTGGACTTCTCAGTATTATGAAAGGGTCAGGAGCTCTCATCTCAGAGACTAGTGACGTATTTGATGTCGCAACTGCACGGCGTGGTTTTTTCATCGTAGTACTACTTGAGGTTTCTACCATCGGCTTAGGTGCTATCTGCTTAGATACTGTCTGCTGTGAGCTACAAGCACTCAATCCAACACTGGCGATAATACCCAACAGCAGCGTGTGCTTGGTTAAATGATAAGTGCACGCACGCGATAATGCACTTGATGGATAGACAGATGACGCAGATAACATAGTAACTACTCCGTATAATAGACAGATGACAAAATTTTCAAAGACAACACAGTCATCAAAAGTTGAATTAACTATACTTGACCTATTTTGTAAAAGCTATCAACCAAAATGCTATACAGAAACCTAATGAAGCGCGTCACGACCTGTCGTCTATTCTGACTTATACCTTTTTAATTCTGCCAATTTCCTTTACGATAGCACTATCCTATTTGTACGCTTGAACCAATTATCTATACCTATTAAAACTGATAAGTGAATCCTATTTTATGTCTGATGTTATTGATAATACGATTGCCCCAATCATTCCCACTGAACCGATGGATACTCGCTCAGTCGCAGAATTCACTGAGCAAGCCTATCTCAACTATGCGATGTACGTCATCATGGATCGGGCGCTGCCAAATATCGCTGACGGCCTCAAACCTGTACAGCGCCGCATCGTCTACGCCATGAGCGAGCTGGGGCTAAAATCGACTGCTAAAGCCAAAAAATCGGCACGTACGGTCGGTGACGTCTTGGGTAAATACCATCCGCATGGTGACAGTGCTTGTTATGAAGCGATGGTACTGATGGCGCAGCCGTTCAGTTATCGCTATCCGCTCATCACTGGTCAAGGTAACTGGGGTAGCCCTGATGATCCAAAATCATTTGCGGCGATGCGTTATACCGAAGCCAAAATGTCTGCTTATGCCAATACGTTGCTCGCAGAGTTAGGTCAAGGCACAGTCGATTGGCAAGACAACTTTGACGGTACGATGCAAGAGCCAACCACCCTACCTGCGCGCCTACCTAACATACTATTAAATGGTACAACGGGTATCGCAGTCGGTATGGCAACAGACATTCCGCCACATAATCTCAACGAAGTGGTACGTGCAGCAATTCGTTTGCTAAAAAATCCTGAGCTATCGGTTAAGCAGCTTACCCAATCAATACCAGCACCTGATCTGCCAACCCCTGCTGAAATCATCACCAGTAAAAAAGACTTGCAAGCGATGTATGAGACTGGTCGTGGTAGCTATAAGATGCGCGCGACCTTCCACGTCGATCCTAAAGAGAAAAACCTCGTTATCATCGATGCGCTGCCTTATCAAGTTTCAGGCAACAAAATCCAAGAGCAAATCGCCAAGCTCATGACCGATAAAAAGCTGCCTTGGATTACCGATATTCATGACGAGTCAGATCACGAAAATGCCTGTCGTATCGTGCTTGAGCTAAAATCAACCCGAGTCGATGTTGCTCGCGTCATGAGCCATCTGTTTGCTAGTACGGAGCTTGAGAGTAATTACCGCGTCAATATGAATATGATTGGCCTAAACGGTAAACCACAGGTCAAAAACCTAAAAGAAATATTAGAAGAATGGCTCATCTGTCGCCGTTCAGTGGTCACACGCCGCTTGCAATATCGCCTCGATAAAATCGATAAGCGCTTACATATCTTGGCAGGCTTGCTGATTGCTTATCTTAATATTGATGAAGTGATTCGCATCATTCGTGAAGAGGAAGATCCAAAAGCGACGTTGATGCAGGACTATGATCTAACGGACATTCAAGCCAATGCTATCTTGGATATTCGTCTGCGCCAATTGGCGAAGTTAGAAGAGATTGAGCTGCGCCGCGAGCAGGATGAACTGGCTGCCGAACGTGCCATCATTCAAGAATACTTAGACAATCCAGACAGTCTAACCAATCTGATGATCGATGAGCTCACAGCCGATATGAAAGAACACGGTAATGAGCGCGTATCACCATTGGCAGAACGCGAAGAAGCGCAAGCACTAAAAGAGTCTGACCTCGTACCAAGCGAGCCTGTCACCGCTATTCTATCGAAAGCGGGCTGGATTCGTGCTGCCAAAGGTCATGATGTCGATGCTGCTGGCATGAGTTATCGTTCAGGTGATAGCTATCAAGCACACGTGCGCGGTAAATCCAATGAAAAAATCTACGTGCTCGACAGCACTGGTCGCAGCTATAGCATTGACGCGCACAATCTCGCATCGGCGCGTGGTCAAGGCGACCCGCTGACCAGTGTGCTAAAACCGCCAGCAGGTGCCAGCTTTGAGCAGCTATTAACGGGTGCTGACGATCAACGTATTATACTCGCCAGTTCCGCAGGTTATGGTTTTATTAATACCGTTGGTAATCTTGATAGCAATCAAAAAGCGGGTAAAAACATCATTAACCTAGCAGCTGATAGTCGCTTGCTCCCTGTTGCGCGTATCGATGCGCCAGTAGATTCGACCGCTAATACTGATGGTGAAAATAGCAATACAAGTGTGGCACCTGATCACGTCGCCGTCACCACCAATGCGGGATATTTACTGATATTTGCTCTTGATGATTTGCCTGAACAGGCGCGCGGTAAAGGTAACAAACTTATCAAGTTAAAGGACGGCGAAGAGGTGCTTACAGTCACGCCACTCAGTCAGCAAGACAGTTTAGTCATTACCGCTGGCAAACGCCATGTGACACTCAAGCCAAATGATTTGGCTAACTATACGGGTGTTCGTGGTAATCGTGGTGGTCAGTTGCCCAGAGGCTTTCAGAATGTGACGAGTGTTGAAGTTGGGTAGTTTTGGTTTAATTATTTTTTATAAGTTGAATATGTGATTGAAACTATATTAAAAGGTATTAATAACAGAGATATTGCTTCGTTTTTTTGGGTGCTAGCAATATCTCTCTTTACGATAGTTCAAAGTTACAGGAAAAATACTGGTGTATTTTTAGCATTTAAAGCTGTAATTAAATCGGTACTTCATAAGAAATTAGTAACAATATTTCTTATTTTACTACTCAGTACTTTATGTAGTGTTTATTTTCTCAAGTTCCTCAATCTTTGGGACTTATCTCAACTAAAAAATACAGTCCTATGGTTTGTATTTACAGGTTTAGCGATTGCTAGTAAAGCCATTAGTAGCGAAAAATATAAAAATCTATTTAAAAGCACGGTCTTAGCCAACCTAAAGCTTACTATACTTCTCGAGTTTTTCTTAAATTTATACGTTTTTAGTATATTTATCGAAATTTTCTTAGTATTTATTACCACATCATTATTCATACTGTCTATATACTCTAAAAAAAGCACTGAGATAAATGAGGTAAGAACACATCACTTTTTCAATATTCTTATCTCTTTAATAGTAATTTTTCTTTCTGCTATTACAATTTACAGTTTTATTAATAACCCTATAAAATTTTTAAATAAATTAACTCTTCTAAACTTAATTACTCCAATCAACCTAACAATACTATCTCTACCATCAATACTAATATTATTTATAATTAAGTCATATGAAGATTTTTTTACTTACTCTAGCCAGCTCTTTAGACACTCAGCTGAAGCCAAGGAAATAAAAATAGCCATATTAAGAAGGGTAAACTTCAAAATAGATAACTTAAATAGGCTAAAAATTATTATTACTACAAAAAGCATTAGAACTCTGTCAGAAATCAATGAAGTCATTGATCTTATTGATACATATAACAAGTTAAAAAACAATCCTCCAGTAGTTCTATTACAACAAGGCTGGTCACCTTATCTAGCTACTAATTTTTTGAAAGATGAAGAAATAAAATGTAGCTTTTATAAGTCTATAGATAGTGAAGAATGGTTCGCAAGTTCTAATAGCTATGAATTAAGTAGCTTTCTTAATAATATATTTTACTATATTTCTGGAACTAAAAATTATGCTACTCGATTAAGCCTAAAACTTAGCATTACCGATATTTCTACCCAACAGGAAGATATTGATAAGTTTTGCATGCTGATATCACACCTATATTTTAATGCTACAAACGAGAAAATACAGGACATAATTATTTTTAAAGTTTTAAGCGTCCAAAATTTTGAAATCACTTATGAGCTTTATAAAATATCTGTAGAAATAAATAATTATATGTATAATAACGGATTTTCAATAAAATTTATCATGAAGAACCATAATCATATCAACTAAAAAATCTATCAATATAGGCAGCTTCTTAATACTAGCTATAATAAGCGCGTAGGGTGCGTGCCACGCACCGATGAGATTAACATTAAAAAAATCGTACACTAGACGCAGCCTACGACTTTAATTATTAGTGACTATATGAAATTTTTAGCGATAGTTGTATCTTTTTTATTTTTATTCTGTGCACTTGCAGGAATTTTCGTCATTCCCACTTTTGAAGAGTTATATAGAAGCTTTGGTGTTGATATACCAGTCTTTACTAAAATAGTATTAAGTACTCATAAATACTGGCTAGGATTATCTTTGATCCCAATACCCTTGGTTTACTTGTCGGAACAGTCAAAAAAATGGCAAGCTATCATCGTATTTTTTCTCTTAGCTTTGGCTATTCTTCTTATTCCTTTGACCATTGTTGCTCTTTATCTACCTATTTACGAACTGGGTAAAGTAGTTGGTTAAACTATAGCAACAAACATAGGCTATGCTTTTAGCATGTAGGGCGGATTAGCTAATGTAGGGGAAGTTTCACGCACTGATTATACAAACAAAATTCAAAAAGGTGCGTGAAACGCACCCTACAACTCTCCTTACTAAAAAACCGTCTATACAAACGTATAGACGGCTTCTTGGTGCTAATTAAAACAAATAACTATTCTGTGCATTAATAGCACCATACCTGCCTTATTTCCCCACTAAATCTCTTAAAACTTACCAATCTGCATTTGCAAGAGCTGCATATAAGAGTCCAGCACCTATAGCTTGGATGGGAAAAGTAACTATGTCTACTGCCACACTCACTGGCAACAAAGCAACGCCAAGTTTATTAGCATTGTCCTTAGTTCTCCATTTTTCATTCAATTTAATAGTCATAGGTTGCTTTAGCTTATGGTTTATCTGATCAATATTCTGTACCGCAGAAGCTACTGTGAGCTCAATGTACACTGGACGCTGACAGGCTAGACTTTGTTGTTCAGCGATGACTGATGTCTGACACTTAAAACCAAGTTTTTCCAACTGTGGCTGCTCATTATTCTTTACTTCATTTATCGGCTTTGCATACACTAAGTTAATAAGGGTTGGTATATCCTTAACTTGTCTGGATTTATCTCTATCTATATCAAGAATTAACTCATTTGAATCAGCTTGAGTTTTTTTCTGAATATCACGAGTTCCGTATGTTGTCTGAGCATCGGGGTCAGGGTAATAGAATAATGGATTAGTATCGATATATAATGAGCCTAAATCTACTTGAGAGAAAATCCTTCTAAATATATCAGACGAAGTGTGAGAACTGACCGTAGGTTGCACTAAAAAGCTATAGTTTTTACCTGCTAAGATCATAGCATCCTCGTATCCTGTTATTGGCTTATTAGGATATCCAACGGCAATAACTTTCTCAGATAAAATATTTTTTTCATGATATTCCACATGGTCAGTTTTGGTGTAATTTACAAGACCCGCAGTCGCGCAACCATTTAATACGATTGATGATCCTAAAAGCGTTACGAGCAATAGAGACAGTTTCTTCATACATATAATCCGTTTAAGTTATTCAAATATCAAATGCCTCAGATGATAATACACAACATATGTAGAATTAAAATATTTAATTTTAAAATCTATAAATATGAGATATCGAAAACAAAAAAAGCCGCCTATACGATGTAATGTATAGACGGCTTTTTTACGCCAATCAAAATAGAGAAATTATCTAAGACTTATTGGATTCTGTATCCTCAAATATCGCTTTCAAAAAGCTTGTAATCTGAGCACTTTTCATTAGATAAGGATTAAAGTCAGCACCTGCTGAGAAGCTTTTTAGGGTATATTCTTCGTCTTCTACGCTTGATGTTAAATATTTTAATAAAAATCCATCCCATCTACGTACTTCTACTTCTTCAACCATACTGAGATGAGGTCCTAGGTGAGAATATTCATTGATCAATTTTACTAATATTTCATTGATAAGAGGTCTTGGACCTTCGATATTTTGAATGAAGTAATTGTCATTAACCACAAGCGCTGAGGTTACACCACTTTTTTCATTGTTTCTTCGCCATTGCTCAAGCAAACGAGCCAATTCTATTCCATTATTACTGTCACTATTTTTGCCAATATACGTTAGGCTGAGAATAATATGCTCACCCTGTCTTTTTCTATTTTCTGAAGGTTGGCTAGTAGCGATATGCATAAGAAACCTTATTTATAAAAAATTTATCTAAATCAAAAGACACTTTATAGGCGGCTTTTTTATGCTGGTTAGAGCAGATGGCCTTTATACTGAGCGCATGCTACGCGCTTACAATTTTCTAAATTAACCGTCTTCAAAAATCACTTTAAAAAAGCTTTCAATCTGAGTGCTTTTCATTAGATAAGGATTGAAGTCAGAACCTGCTGAGAAGCTTTTTAGGGCATATTCCTCATCTTCGACACTTTCCGTCAGGTGTTTGGTTACGAACCCATCCCACCGAAGCGCTTCTATTTCCTCCAGCTTAACAATATTAGGGAGAATCTTGAAATGCTCATCAATTATCTTCGCTAGAGCAGTATTGACAGCTGGTCTTGAACCTTGAATATTTTGAACAAAATAACCGTCATTGATAACAAGCGCTGAAACTAACCCACTTTCCTCAAAGTATCTTCGCCACTGCTCAAGAGCACGAGTCAATTCTATACCTGTTTTCATTTCGATGTTTTTACCGATATACGTTAGGCTAATCAGAACATGCTCGCCATGTCTTTTTCTATTTTCTGAAGTTTGACTTGTCGTTATGTGCATAAGAAAATCCATTTATATAATAGTTATATAAATTAATATACACTCTATTATAAGGTGTAATCAATAAAACTCTTGGTAATTGACCCGTTTCTTATCGTCTACACCTTAAAATGATACGACAAAAATAGGAATCACCAAAAAGCCGCCTACACACATATATAGACGGCTTTTTTAGTATAGCTATAATAAGTGACTGTCCTAAGAGACCAACACTTAAGAAATAAATATCTAGGAAATAAATGCAGCGCATTTAAAATTTATTAGATTCAGTATCTTCAAATACCGCCTTCAAAAAGCTTTCAATCTGAGTACTTTTCATGAGATAGGGATTGTAGTCAGAACCTGCCGAGAAGCTTTTTAGAGCATACTCTTCATCTTCAATGCTTGATGTTAGATGCTTGACTAAAAACCCATTCCATTGACGCGACTCTATTTCCTCTATATTAACAATGTTAGGAAAGATGCTTGAATGCTCGTCAAGTATTTTTTCTAAAGCAGTATTAATAGCAGGCCTTGTTCCTTGAAAACTTTGAACGAAATAACCTTCACTAATAACCAAGGCTGAAACTATATTATTTTCTTCAAAATATCTGCGCCAATACTCAAGTGCGCGAGTCAGCTCAATTCCCGAATCTAGGTCGACATTTTTGGCGATATATGTCATATGGATAAGAATATGCTCGCCATGTCTTTTTCTATTTTCTGGAGGTTGGCTTGTCGTTATATGCATAAGAAAATCCATTTATAAAAAATTAATCCAAATTGATAGATACTTTAAAATAAAATACAATCAATAATATTTTTAGCTTCCAATGACTCTTTATAATCTACCATGACTTTGTTCTGTGATGAAATGGTTCTGTGATGACATTAGATTTTAGTAAGATAATATACCGACATCTATCAGAGTACAATTGTACTATAAAACCAGACACAACCAGTGCAATATCATTATTCTAATAACTATAATGTCTAATCTGTATTTTCCTATAGTCCTGCCTTTACCCTAACATACGACTGACCCACGCTTATGGATTGCATTAGATGCTGCAAGTATCAGGCCAATCGTCGCCTATTCACTAAGCTAGCACATCTTATAGATAGATGGCACTTAGCTTACTACCATGAAAAAGCCGCCTACACACTACTTAGACGGCTTTTTACGCTGACTAAAGTGCCCAATCGACTAATACCGACCCATCTCAATTGTCGTCTCAGCAGTCATCATATCGCCCTGCCATGACTGCACATCTATCGTATACAAATGATCTTTACCGCCTGAACAGGGTGGCTTGTATGCGCCGCGGATATCGCCCTGACGGCTACGGTATTCAGCCACCATCTCTATACCGACTGGCACTTCATAAGTATGACCAAACACGCGTGGTACCTCGACACTGGTTTTGCCCTCTGACAATGCGTAGCTGACAATTCCATGTCCGCCCTTTTGCATACGTTTGTTACTCACGTCGTTGTAGACAAAGACTAAGCTATCAGCTCCATCAGGAATGTTTGAGACCGTCATACTCGGCGTGGCTGGGCTCTTGCCACCATAATCTAGACACTGTTGGCCTTCAGGTATGTGATCAGCATTCCACGTCTTATCATTGAACGTGACATCCATCGCAAAGGTACTGGTAGACAAAGCGAGTGCACTTAAGGCGACCACTTTTTTTAAGGTAAAAACTTTCATAAGCATTCCTTTAGACAGTTGGTGTATTAGCGCAGACAAGAAATGTCATTCTTTGATCAATCATAAAACCTGTAAAACATAATTAATGATAACTTTATAATAGATAATTATTGTTAAGTTGATTGTATCTTTTAAAGATTTTTGTTAATCCTTTGAATTAAAAAGAAATAAGATTCAGGATAATAGACTTATCTCAGCTCACCAAGCAAGATCATCTATGGGTACGTTACCTTATAGCTATGGTCTTCCTTCACGTGGTTATAGTAGTATTTAGGTCACTGACCCCTGAATAAAAAACAATAGGATCATCATGTTTGTTGAAGATAAAACGGCCACAGAAATTATGGCTCAGAGCACACCCATACCTATGCCCAAAATCATATTTTTTGATATCGATGATACGCTCAGCCGTAACGGTATTATCGCTGAGCATAACCAAGCGACGTTGAAGCAGCTTGCTGAGACTGATATCAAACTAGTGATATCAACAGGACGCTCTAAAGCAATATTGCCAGATGACATCTTAGCGTTGCTAGAGTCAAATGTGCTAGATGCTATTATTTGTATGAATGGACAATATAGCTTCGACAATAGTGGCCGAATTAGCCATTACCCGCTGTCCGCAGAACAAACGGATAAGATTGCGAAACTATGCCTAAAAGGCGACTTTATCCATAAATTTGACTCAGCGACTCATATTGCTTGGTCAGGTGAAAACGAGCGTTTGCGTGAGTTCAATGCCATCACGCCCAACTCTATCGTTGCCCCTGATTACTATAAATCAAACACGGTGTATCAATGTTCTGTTTTTTTTAATAGTCAAGAAGACAAAATGCAAGACATTGACTTTGCTCAATACGATTTAAAACTGGTACATTGGCATCATATTGGCGCCGATATATTGCCAATAGAAGCATCCAAAGCACGAGGTATTAAAGATGTGTGCAAATACTATGATGTAGATGCAAGCGAGTGCATGGCATTTGGTGATGGTATGAACGACCTAGAGATGTTTGATCTGGTCGGGTTTGCCGTGGCGATGGGCGATGCGCAACCCGCACTGATAGAACGTGCTGATTTTGTCACTGGGACGATTGAAGAATACGGCATACAGACGGTACTTGATCAGTTGGAAACAGCGTCGTAAGAATCCTTTCTAGAATTATTAAAAAACCCTTGCCAGATACTGACAAGGGTTTTTTAATGACGTTCTTTTGCAAAAGGCTTTTAGAACATTTACTGCTTACCTGCTACCAAACCATAAACCCAGCTACCAATTTTATAAAACCCTACAATGATAAGGATAAGCAGCACTGCCGCTAGCACGTAAGCTAGCCAGTTGGGTACACCACTCAACCAGCCAATCGTAAAGGTCAGACCCATATAAGTCTCAATAGGCCAGTTCACTATAGGTGTCGGTGAGCCAGAGTTGAGAAACGTCATAAATGCAACGATAGCCAGCGTAGCAGTGACGACTCCAACACCTTGACGAGTATTCATTTTATCCCTTCTACAAATCCAGCCAAACGTTAAGGCACCGGTTAAGGCGTCAGTTAAGGCATCGGTTAAGGCATTGTCAAGCCACCGTCAACAGCGATGGATTGTCCTGTGATAGCTGCACTCAAGTCAGAGGCCATGAGCAACACTGAATTAGCAAAGTCAGCTACTGAGGTCGCTTGACGTAATGGTGTAGTCGTTGCAATATAATCAAATACCTCTTCTGTCGTCAGGCTACTCGCATCAGTCATCTTTAAAAGTCCGCCTGCCAGCAGATTGACTCGGATACCATATTGCCCCAGTTCAGACGCCAAGTTACGTGTCAGCCCAATGAGTGCGGACTTAGCAGTGGTATAGTCGTAATAAGTAACCACCGGATTATAGACAAGGTTGGTTGAAATATTGATAATCTTGCCCATCTTCTGCGCTTTCATTTGCGGCAATACCGCTTGCACCGTGTTGACTGCACCCTTAACGATGCCATCCATCTGTTGGGAGAAGTGCGTCCAGTTAACCGTTTCTATACTGGTGTAATCCGCACTAGGATTGAACTGGTAACTAGGCAAGGCATTATTGACCAATATATCAATCGTACCAAAATGCTCAATCACTGCCGCTGCCATAGCTTGCATTTGGATTGCGTCAGTCACATCCCCTTGATAAGCAAAAGCTTGCCCGCCTTTGGCCTTAATATCAGCCACTACTGCTTCGGCAGCGTCTTTACTATTCAGGTAATTGACACACACATTGGCCCCTGCTGCGGCCATCTGTTTAGCGATTTGTGCGCCAAGACCACGGCTAGCACCTGTGACAATAGCAACTTTGTCTTTGAGAAGCATTGGAATCGCTGCATCTACTGAGTGGTTCTGAGTCATGAGGTTACATCCTTTATTATTATGTAGCGCGCCATGAGAAGAGGTTTTATGGCACAGTCATTACAAATCCGCACTTATCATAGCATGATTATATACCGTCATTAGGCTGAGCAAACCTAACCTTATATCTCGTATCAAGCCTCTATTATTGACGGAAAATTAGCGCTTCATCACAGCGACTCGCATCGATTGCCTTAATTGCCCTTTAAATCACTGAAACAAATAGCCATAATAGTGTAACTATCTATATTAAGTAGCATTTATCAATCGGTACTTTTCACTGATTGGCATCATTCTTTGTTTAGGAGAGATATTTTGACCCGTTCATCACCCCGTTCGTCATCGAGCATGTCGGCTCGTATTGGCCGTATCGTACCAAAAGCACTATTAACCATGGCTGTTGGCTTTGTACTTGCTAGCTGTAGCAACTCTGACAATGCAGCTGCTGATGGCAGTGCCACTGCGAGCAATGAGACGCTTAACTTATACAACTGGTCAGAGTATATGCCGCAAGAAATTCTTGATGGCTTTGAGGAAGAGACTGGCATTTCGGTAAATTACACCACTTTTGATTCTAACGAATCGATGTATGCCAAGCTGAAACTTCTCGATGACTCTAGCCAATATGATTTGGCGATTCCATCGACGTATTATGTCGAAAAAATGGCAAAAGAAGGGCTATTACAAGAGCTCGATAAATCTAAATTAAGCAACTTTAAAAATCTAGATACGTCATTTACCAATACCAAAGTAGACCCGGAGAACAAGTACTCTATCCCTTATATGTGGGGCAGCACTGGTCTAGCGATTAACGGTGATAGCGTCGATCCTGCGACTGTAAATAGTTGGAATGACTTATGGCGTCCTGAATTTAAAGGTCAAGTCATGCTAATGAATGACATGCGCGAAGTGTTTGGTATGGCACTACTCACGCTTGGCTACTCGGGCAACAGCACCGATCCTAAAGAGATTGAAGCAGCTTATAATAAGCTCACGACCATAATGCCAAATGTGAAAACCTTTAACTCAGATGCCTCACGTATGCCATATATGGAGGGTGAAACCTCAGTGGGTATGACATGGAATGGCGAAGCGGTGATCGCCAATAATGAAGGTCTAACTAGCTTAGTTTATAAATATCCTAGCGAAGGCGCAATCTTATGGATGGACAACTTTGTCATTCCAAAAAATGCCAAACACGTTGATGCCGCACATAAATTTATCGACTACCTATTACGCCCTGAAAACTCGAAAATCGTTAGTGAAGAAATTGGTTATGCCTCACCAAATATTGCAGCACGTGAAATGATGCCAGATGATGTGAAGAACAACCCTACCATCTACCCTCCTCAAGAAGTATTGGCCAAAGCTGATTTTCAAGAAGATGTCGGTGATGATGCCTTGCAGCTTTATCAGCAGTATTGGGATAAGCTAAAAACGGGACGTTAGTTACTGTTTTTTCTGAAGTTCGAAAAGATACATAAGACCAAAAAAACGCTGACTTTAGATAGTCAGCGTTTTTTTGCGTTATAAATGCAGATCTCCCTCGCCGCCCTGCTCTTTCATTCTACGCTGCTCACGGCGTTGATAGCCAAGCCCAGATGCCGCATACCATTGTGGCTTAGTTGTTTGTAACAACTCACTCATCTGCTGTAGTTGAGTCTGTAACGTTTGAGTCAACCAAAAGTACCCTTGCCATTCAAACGCTAGATGCTTGACACTTGGATATTCTGAAACAGCAATACGAGTAATGGGTCGGAACACTTCATCACTTGGACTACGCAATACCGCTGCTATATGCTGCATGGCTTGCGTCAACTCACTCTGATAATGTATCAATAAGATATGATTGTCATCATCGATTTCAATGTTTGCCAAACGTGGAGCGGCACTCAACAACAAATCAATGGTACCGATGATATTACGGTGAGTACGTTGAATGGTCTCCAGCGTTGTCTTGTTAATGCCTGACTCACTGGCAGTCGCCGCGATATGCGGGCGAACAGCTAACAGACGCTTATTAATCTGTTGTAATGCGTTGACCAACGTCTGATTTACAGGTACACCGTCATCGGGAAAGACAACGGAGTTGGGCTTTATATTCACGTTGTCTGGGATATCATCAGTCGCGTCATCAATATGCTTGCCCACACCAGCATACAAGTTGCTACAGGCATCGAGATTACTGCTCAATAGAAATCGCCACATCAACGTCGATTTCAGTGGCAAGATAAGTGTCACGGCTACCGAAACGCCCGTACCTAATAAGATATTCAGCGCACGATAAATTCCGTCTTGACTCATATTGCTTTGCCCCAAATTTGAGACAATCATCAACATCGTGATACCAGTCAGCAGACCTGTATAACCAAGCTTTCGGACTGCTAAATAACCGATGAAGCCACTCACCAAACCAATCAGCGCATAATAGACCCATGTCCATGCATTCACACTGTCGCTAAACCACAGAATACTAAAAGCGGCGACAATACCCAATAGCGTACCAAGTATCCGCTCTTTAGCTTTCGTATAAATAGCACCTTGATACTGCAATAGACCTAAAATGATGAATACTGTGATGGTCGTCCATTCACCATGTGGAAAACCAGTAAGGACATTGACTAGCAAGGCCAATATTACAGCCACACCTAAGCGTATAGCATGCAAAACATCTGCATATTGATAACGGACGTAAGGCTCAACAAACGGAGCAGACACACGCTGCCAAAGGATTGATTTCACGCAAGGTTACTCTTTTTAGTGGATAGGCAGGACGAATGATAAAAACCATAAGTTACTAACGGACATGCTAGCAGCCGCGACTCTATTTACAAAGTAATAATCAAAAAAAACGCCTCTTGCCTATCGAAAGACAAAAGACGTTCACGTTCAGAGTTTACTGATATCTAACTGAATTTAGATAAAGCCAGTTAAGATGTGTCCTAGACTTCCAAGAAATCCAATATACCTTCAGCAGCCTCACGACCTTCCCAAATAGCGGTCACGACTAGGTCAGAACCACGCACCATATCACCACCGGCAAATATTTTAGGATTGTTGGTCTGGAATTTAAAGGTTTGCTTTTCTGCTGCCAATACTCGACCTGAACTATCCATTGAGACTTGCTGCGCATCAAACCAATCAGCAGGGCTAGGACGGAAGCCGAATGCCATAATAACTGCATCACAAGGGATGATTTCTTCTGAATTAGGAATTGGCTCAGGACGTTGACGACCACGGTTGTCTGGTGCACCCAGATGTGTAGTGACGACCTTCACCCCGTTAACCTTACCGTTCAAGCCAATAATTTCAGTTGGCTGACGGTTAAATAAGAACTCAACGCCTTCTTCACGAGCGTTGACCACTTCACGGCGTGAACCTGGCATGTTTTCTTCATCACGGCGATACGCACAAACCACTTTTTCAGCACCTTGACGAATACTGGTACGGTTACAGTCCATCGCTGTATCTCCGCCGCCTAGTACAACCACTTTTTTGCCTTTAAAATCGATATACTCTTCAGGATTCTTTTCCCAATCATTACAACGATTCACATTAGCAATCAGGTAGTCTAGCGCATCATATACGCCTTCTAGCTCTTCACCAGCAAAACCGCCACGCATATAAGTATAAGTGCCCATACCCATAAACACGGCATCGTACTCGCTTAATAGCTCATCAATGCTGATATCAGTACCGATTTCTGTCTCAAGACGGAATTCCATCCCCATGCCTTCAAAGATGACGCGGCGATTGCGCATGACATCTTTTTCCATTTTAAATTCTGGAATACCAAAGGTAAGCAAGCCGCCAATTTCAGGACGCTTATCGAACACAACTGGCTTCACACCGTTTCTTACCAAGATATCTGCACAACCGAGACCTGCTGGCCCTGCACCAATGATCGCGACTTTTTTGTCTGTCCAAACCACATCAGACATATCTGGACGCCAGCCAAGGGCAAACGCTGTGTCATTGATGTATTTTTCTACATTGCCAATCGTCACAGCCCCAAAGCCATCGTTCAAGGTACAGGCACCTTCACACAAGCGATCCTGTGGACAGACGCGTCCACATACCTCAGGCAACGTGTTGGTACGGTGACATAACTCAGCAGCTTGAAATATCTGCCCTTCCGTCGCCAGTTTCAGCCAGTTAGGAATATAATTATGTACTGGGCATTTCCATTCACAGTACGGGTTTCCGCACTCAAGACAACGATGCGACTGCTGTGCCACCGCTTCATTTTCAAATGGTTTATAAATTTCGACAAATTCTGTCGAACGGGTTGCGATGTCTTTTTTGGTTGGCTCAAGACGTGGTACATCTAAAAACTGAAAACTATTTTCTAAGCGTTTTGCCATGATGCTATCTCTCTATAGTGGGCGGTGACAGCCTTTGATGACTGATTCATTTGACATATAAGATATGAATATCATTGCTGTCACTTACCTGCTTAAAACTTGTGAGTTAAAACGTATCTTAAAATATATCGGCAATCACACTATTGCGGATCAGCCATTGTCGTTTTAAGAAGGCTTGCAATGTTCGCCGCTTTTGGTTTTACCAAGTAAAACTTACGAACGTAGTGTTCAAAGTCATCTAATATCGTCTGACCCCATGCACTGCCTGTTTTAGCTACATGCGTTTCAATCACTTGTTGCAAGTGAATGCGATGTTCCTCAGTTTGCTCACTTGAGATACGGTTAAGATCGATCAGCTCATGGTTGCAGCGGTCAAAGAAATCACCATCCATATCTAGAACATAAGCGAAACCGCCTGTCATACCAGCCCCAAAGTTAAGGCCTGTGCGTCCAAGGATAGTGACGATGCCACCTGTCATATATTCACAGCAATGATCGCCAGTGCCTTCGATGACAGCATGTGCGCCAGAGTTACGAACACCAAAGCGCTCGCCTGCCGTACCCGCTGCATACAACTTACCACCTGTTGCACCATATAGGCAGGTATTACCAATGATGGCGGTATCTTGCGCAGTAAAGACTGAATCTTTCGGTGGATAAATGACAATCTCACCGCCTGCCATTCCTTTACCGACATAGTCATTGGCATCGCCTTCGAGTTCAATATTTAGACCACCTGCGTTCCAAACACCCAAACTCTGCCCTGCAGTACCAGTCAGATGCAATCTCACTGGCATGTCACTCATGCCAAGATTACCCCATACCTGTGCAATTTCACCAGAAATACGGGCACCGATAGAGCGATCACAGTTACCGACATAGTAACTATAATCACCGCCTATTCCTTGACGAATATTAAGCAGCATATCACTAACCATTTGTTCAGCTAGCAAACCTTTATCAAATGGCTCGTTGCGCTCTACTTGACAGGTTTGTGCTTTACCAGCACTCGCTGGATGACTAAACAATAACGGTGTTAAATCAAGATGGCGCTGCTTGTCAGTATTGCCTTCTAGCACTTCAAGTAAGTCAGTACGCCCGACCAGCTCTTCCATACTACTGACACCAAGTGCCGCTAGCCACTCACGAGTTTCAGTTGCCACAAACTTAAAGAAGTTAATCAACATCTCTGCTTCACCAATGAAATGCTCATCGCGTAACTTGGCTTTTTGGGTAGCAACGCCTGTTGGGCAGTTATTCAAATGACAGATACGTAGATATTTACAACCAACCGCAATCATCGGCGTGGTACCAAACCCAAAGCTTTCTGCGCCAAGAATGGCCGCTTTGACCACGTCAAGGCCTGTCTTTAGACCGCCATCAGTTTGCACACGTACTTTATCTCGTAGTCCATTGACCCGTAGCGACTGATGAGTCTCTGCCAGACCTAGCTCCCATGGTGAGCCTGCATGATGGATAGAGGACAGCGGAGAGGCTGCTGTGCCGCCATCATAGCCTGAGATAGTGATTAGATCGGCATAGGCTTTTGCCACGCCTGTGGCGATAGTTCCAACGCCCGGACGTGATACCAGCTTCACAGAGACCAAAGCATCAGGATTGACTTGCTTCAAATCAAAAATCAGCTGCGCCAAATCTTCGATAGAATAAATATCATGATGCGGCGGCGGTGAAATCAATGTGACGCCCGGCACTGAATAACGCAAGCGTGCAATCAGAGCGTTGACCTTACCACCAGGTAGCTGACCACCCTCGCCCGGCTTGGCACCCTGAGCGACTTTGATCTGCATGACTTCTGCTGAGCGTAGATACGCAGGTGTCACCCCAAAACGACCAGAAGCAATTTGCTTAATCTTCGAGTTACGCAACGTGCCGTAACGTACTGGATCTTCACCGCCCTCACCAGAGTTTGAGCGACCACCAATGGTGTTCATTGCCATAGCAATTGATTCATGCGCTTCAGGTGACAAGGCACCTAGTGACATGCCAGCGGAGTCAAAACGCGTCAGGATTTTAGAGATATCTTCGACATCATTTATATCGATGGAGTTGTCAGTTTTTAACTTTAACAAGTCACGTAAAGTGGCGACTGGACGACTATTGACCAGATCTGCATAGCGGCGGTAGTTTTCATAGTCACCAGTGCGTACAGCCGTATGTAGGCTGTTGATCACGTCTGGATTAAAGGCATGGTACTCTTTATTAAAGACAAACTTGAGCAGACCACCTTGATCAAGCGGTGCACGACGCTTAAAGGCATTGGCTGCCAATTGTGCTTGATCTGCGGCCAAGTCAGCAAAGGTAGCGCCTTTAATCCGGCTTTGCACGCCTTTGAAACATAAGCTGACCACTTCTTCTGAGAGGCCAACTGCTTCAAACAATTGAGCAGCACGGTAAGAAACAATGGTAGAAATACCCATTTTTGATAAGATTTTTAGCAGTCCTTTATCCAAGCCTTTACGGAAATTAACCCGCGCCTGAATCGGATCGCCGAGCAGCTCACCAGTTGCCACCAAATCATCAATGACATCATAAGCTAAGTACGGATACACGCAGGTCGCACCAAAGCCAATCAATACCGCTACTTGATGCGAGTCACGAGCTAAGCCCGTCTCAATGATTAAGTTAGCATCGGTACGAATACCTTGACCAATAAGATAGTGATGCACGGCACCAGTCACCATAATGGCATTGGCCGGTACTTTATCCGCATCGATGTCTCTGTCAGACAATACGATTAAAGTATTACCAGCACGAATAGTAGTTGCCACTTGCTCACAAATAGCGGTGATAGCTTCTGATAACCCTAGAGTACGATCGTAGTTTAAATCAATACGAGCCATCTTGAACGCTGGGTCATCCAAGGTTTCGAGCTGCTGCATCTTGCTGGCTGACAATACTGGCGATGATAAGATAATACGATGAGCGTCTCGCGCTGACGGCGCAAACACATTGGTCTCAGCACCCAAGCAAGTCTGTAGCGACATGACAATGGATTCACGTAATGGGTCAATCGGTGGATTGGTCACCTGCGCGAACTGCTGACGGAAGAAATCACCGACATGACGAATTTGCTGTGATAGCACTGCCATTGGCGTATCATCACCCATCGAACCAACAGGCTCTTGACCATTTTCGGCGTTGGGACGAATGATTTCAGTACGCTCTTCATTGGTGATGTGATACATCTTTTGCAATGTTTTTAGCTGATCGCCGCGACATGATTGCGCTGCTAACTCTTCTTCTAGGCGCTCGTCATCACGGATACGGGTCGCTTCTTCGCGTAACCATTTACGATATGGATGCGCTTTTTTGAGCAAGGTAGCAATGGCTCTAGTATCTAAAATCTGACCTGTCAGCGTATCAATGACCAGCATCTGACCTGGACCGACACGCCCTTTTGCTAACACATCTTTAGGGTCATAATCCCAAACGCCAACTTCAGAGGCGACAGTGATATAGCCATTCTTAGTCGTTACCCAACGTGACGGACGTAGGCCGTTTCTATCGAGCATACAGACGGCATAGCGTCCATCTTGAATGACCAGACCAGCAGGGCCATCCCACGCTTCCATATGCTGCGAGTAAAACTCATAAAAGGCGCGCAAGTCCATATCCATACTATCAACGTTCTGCCACGCTGGCGGTACGAGTATCGACATCGCATGGAATAAGTTCATGCCACCTGACATAAGTACTTCAAGCATGTTATCCAAGCTTGATGAATCAGAGCCACTGCTATTGACCAACGGTGTCAATTCATTCAAGTTAGGCAGTTTGTCTGACTTTAGCTTTGGCGTACGGGCTTCAGACCAGTTACGGTTACCGGTGATGGTATTCAATTCACCATTGTGAGCGAGATAACGGAATGGTTGTGCTAATGGCCAACGCGGTAAAGTATTGGTCGAAAAACGTTGATGGAACACCACAATATGTGACGCCAAACGCGCATCTTGCAAATCTAAAAAGAACGCTGGCAAGTCTGATGGCATCACCAAACCTTTATAGATAATAGTCTGACAGCTCAATGAACAAACATAGAATAGTTCATCATCAATCAGTTGCTGCTCTGCTTTTTTACGTGCCACAAACAGCTTACGGTTAAAGTCATCCGCAGCCAAATCATCAGGGGCATTGACGAATATCTGTTTGAAATCCGGTAATGTCTCACGGCCAATCTCACCAACGATACTAAGGTCAAGCGGTACGTCACGCCAGCCAGCGACCTCTAATCCTTGTGCTGCAATCTCATCACTTAGCACTTGCTGGCTATGCTTGGCTTTAGCCTCATCTAAATTGACGAACACCATACCAACCGCAAAGTTTTCGGTGATGGCTAATTGTTGCTCAGCAGCAATCTTTCTAAAAAACTCAGTAGGCGTGGCCAGTAATAAACCACAACCGTCACCAGTTTTACCATCAGCAGCAACACCGCCACGGTGAGTCATACAGCTTAGACTATGAATAGCTGTTTTTACCAAATCATGACTGGCTTGCCCTTCAATATGAGCAATCAAACCAAAACCACAGTTATCAGAAAAGTCATCTGGCGTAGCCAGGTGAGTTTGCGAGGAGATCATTGACATAGCTGGTCCTTTTGAGTAAACGGGTTGCCTATACATCCAATGCGGCACATAAGCTAGTCCCCGTAAGCAGAACGGGCTGATAGTTAATATTCGTATATAGGATTCAATAAATGATGCAACGCTCATAGACATTATGCATTAAGAGTAAGGTCAAACCTTCAACTCTTTTAACGGATAGCATCTGTCTCAATAAATAATTAGCGTCTTAATAGATAATAAGTAATTGCCGTTGGCAGCGAGAGAAAGTACTGCCCTGTATACCAATTACCTAGTTACCAATAACGTCATATCGTTATCTTGAGTATCGCTTGTTATTAAACCCCGTCCAGCACTTAAAACCAATTAGCTGAATAGTTAATAACAATGCATTTGATTAATCTTGAATATCTGACGCTCTGTATTCAAGCGCGTTATCAACCCTAATAAAGGGTGACAATAAGAGAGGTTGCTCTACTTGTGATCGCTTGAATATGCATAACAAGTAGCAGCGCTTGAGCCAAAATAATTAGTAACCTATTTTATAAATAGTGGGATTTTACTAATTGACTGTTAAATAAGTAGTTTTTACGATAACTATACAGAACGTCGCCCACAGTTATATTAGTTAATGATGACCAAAAAATCTAGTCTTTTCTACGGATTCATCAACCATATTTTGTAAGAGAACTTATTACTATTGGTTATAAGACAACTAAAAACTGTGTGCAAAACTTAATGTGAAGTAGCTATTACCATGTTTGGCTGAAATAATTAATTTGAGCTTATCCCATCAAAGCCCTTATTTTTGATGTTAATAAAATGCTATATGACGCCCCATAAAAAAACCCACTAATTATTCATTAGTGAGTTTTTTATGATGATGATTAAATATTAATTACTTTTGGCTTCTATCAGTGCTTTTATACTGTCATTACCGTTTTTAGGAGTGTTGGCATTAGCAGTTGTGTTACTAGAATTTGTGCTATTAGCCGTACTCGGTGTCTTAGCTGCTGGTACTACTGGTGACTTTGGCCTAGCAGTTGGTGGTTTCGGTGTTGGCACTACTGGAGGTTTTGGGGGAGTGGTGTCAGCACCTGATGCAGGCTTTTTGTTATCCTGCTCAGCTTTGCTAGTAGCACTATCATCTTTCGTCGTCGTAACAGACGATGATTGCTCTTCGTTCACCACAGTACGCTGCTCATTAACAGACAAGGTGTCAGAGGTATCCGCTGACTGACGAATGCTTTCATTGCCATTTGTGTTGCTTTCTGCGGTCTCAGCAACTGGTTTTTTCTGACGTACTGGTACTTCACGCTTAGTCGGTTTTAAGTCAATAGAGCGAGTACGTTTGGTGCTCAAATCTTTCATTGGATCAGCACGCGTGTAGTTATCGATAATACCAACATATCGATTAATTTCTTCTGGTAACACACGCACATCAGCAGGTAATCTAAAGTCGATAAGCTTGGCTGCTCCAACCGCTTCCTGTGGACTACTCATCAGTCCATAAGTCAGCATATAACGCATCTGCTTTTCATCATCGAGATAACGGAAATAAGCAAATTTGTTACGGTCTTTGCGACCTTCTAGATAACTGATAATCACATCGTTTTCAGCGACATTCATTACCTGCACAGTCCATTTACCTTTATTGGCCAGCAAATACCCCTTGTCTTTGAATTCATCGGGATAATTACGCAAGTCTTGAATCGCTGCATCAAAACTGAGTGGCTGTACATCCGTATCTAGCTCATGCAACGATTCAATTTTTAAAGGTTGCTCAAGCTCAGTACTCAGCGTTTCCGGTGCGGATATTGGCGCATTTTCAATTTTAGCACCCATCGCTGGCGTTTGACTAAACATCCAAATCAGAGCCGTTAGTACGCCTAACAGCAAAGTCACTACCAGCCAGATCAATGCTTGACGTCGATAAGATTGGCTAGCGCTACGCGGCGTCGGTCTTGATGCTGCCATGGGAATATCCTTGGTAAAAATAAAATTGACTGCATTAAATAGATGCACAGGCCATTAGCATTACTGTGAATCAGCTCTTATAAGCGCTTAATTTTAGCATGCACTTATGAAGGCTGATTTTTTGATACATTATACGCTCTGTTGTGACAATACTTCTGTCAAAAGCTGGGCATCAAAATCATCGGTCAATACAGCTTTACCCAGTGATTTTAACAAAATAAGGCGAATTTGTCCTTGTTTCACTTTTTTATCATGCCCCATCAGATTTAAAGCAGTCTGTGTATCAATAGGTGGTGCGGTAGTGGGTAAATTTGCCAATGTTAAAATACGTTTAATACGAGCGACTTCCTCGACCGTTAACCAGCCAATTTTTTGTGACAGCTCGGCAGCTTGTAACATACCTGCAGCAACAGCCTCACCATGCAACCAATTACCATAGCCTTGATGCGTTTCAATCACATGACCAAAGGTATGACCAAAGTTCAACAACGCACGCACACCGGACTCTCTCTCATCTTGTGCAACCACATCCGCTTTATACTGACAACAACGCTTGACCGCCTCGCCAAGTACAGCCAAATCTAATGCCATCATTGCAGGTAAATTTTCCTCAAGCCAGGTCAAAAATGCCTCATCCATAATGAGCGCATATTTGATGACCTCAGCCAACCCTGCTGATAGTTCACGAGCAGGCAAAGTTTTGAGCGTACTCATATCAGCAAGCACCATTTGTGGCTGCCAAAAAGCGCCAATCATATTCTTACCCTGAGGATGATTGATACCCGTCTTGCCACCCACACTTGAATCCACTTGCGACAAAAGCGTCGTTGGAATCTGGATAAAATTTACCCCACGCATAAAGCTTGCTGCAGCAAAACCTGTCATGTCACCAATGACGCCACCACCCAACGCAATAAGCGTGACGTCTCGATTGAAATGCTCCGCCATCAATGCATCATAAATTTGGTTGATACTGGCTTGATTTTTATATTGTTCACCATCTGGCAGTACACAGACTCTAACCGTAAACTGCTCTGTCAACGCTTCTTCTAACGCAATTAGATACAAAGGCGCTACCGTCTCATTGGTGACAATCAGTACTTGGCGACCACTAATATATGGCGCTACCTGTTTTGCCATACTGCTATTATCTATCGCAGTGTTTTCAGTAATGACAATTGGATAGTCATGACTTTGCGTATGAACGGTCAAACCATCATGAAACAGTGGCATTGCCAACACTCCTTAAGCATTGTGAATGAGATGAAAGTCGCTAAATGTGAGTAATCATAATTGAGGTGCTATTGGTTTCTTATGACTTATGATTCATTTTCGTTATGTTCTGGCGTTATCGTCGCAGAGTTATTAAACGACGCTAATTGCTGTAAGAGCTGACTGACCATATGACGGGGATAAGTATGTCCGGTTGGCATAATAATATGGGCGACTTGACGATATAGTGGATCGCGTTTGCTATATAAGTCTTGCAGTATTTTTCTAGGATTAGGCTGCTGTAGTAATGGGCGTGATTTATCTTTAGCAGTACGGGCCATCTGCACATCAACGGGCGCATTTAAATAAACCACAATACCGCGTTGCTGTAAAAACGCTCTATTTTCAGCACACATAACGGCACCGCCACCAGTCGCTAATACGATTTGGTTTTTTTGGGTCAGCTCATCGATAGCCCGTGTCTCACGCTCACGAAAGCCTGCCTCACCTTCTTTAGCAAATATCCAAGCAATATCAGCGCCTGTTTGCGATTCAACATACCAATCACTATCTACAAAGGTGCGACCTAACTGCTTAGCAAGCAATTTACCGATAGTCGTCTTACCTGCTCCCATCGGTCCTACTAAAAACACCGATGGCAATTCCTCAACCATAATACTTACTCAGTTAAATTAGCTATCATACAACGTCATCGATATTCTGGCTAGTAATGAGGCTTTATTATTACCAGTAAAACTTGGCTAATAGTAAAAATAAGGCAAGAAAAAAGCAAGCTCTTAGGCTTGCTTTTTTCTTTTGTGAAATCACAAAGTATGAATTTTGCTTTACATACCTAATATCATCATTAATCTAAACGACTAACACCATCATTAATCAGTTTAGTGGTGATGAAAATCAATAACTCTTCTTTTTCATTACTACGGGTATCTTTGCGGAATAAGCGACCAACATAAGGCAGATCACCTAAGAATGGTACTTTTTCTACGCCGTCAGCGATACGGTTTTTGAAGACACCACCAAGTACAACTGTTTGACCATCTTCTACGATGATATTGGTCGTGATAGAATCTTCAGAAATGGCCACGGCGCCATTATAAACCGTTGGCGCGCCATTTTTGATGTTTAAGTTTAGACTGATTTTGCCATCAGGTGTGATGTTCGGTGTCGCCTCTAAACTAAGTGCAGCTTCTATAAAGCTAGTTGTGGTCGCACCACTTGCCGATGCTTCTTGATAGGCAATTTGCGTACCAGAAGAGATTTTGGCCGTTTGCTTATCTGCGGTCAAAATCTTAGGCGTAGAGATTACTTCACCACGATTATCCGCTTGCATGGCTGATAACTCAAGGTCTAGTGTATAACCTGACAAACCAAGCAAACCAAACGCAATACTACCAGCAGGATCAGAAACCCCAAGATCAACGTTTAAGTTATCAGGACGAGTAATATCGTATGAAACCGTACCAGCATCACTGTCTATGTCAAAATCTCTGAGATCCCATAAGGTTTGATCGCTACCACCAACCAATAAACTGCTGTTACTAGCAGCACCATCAGACAAGATACCCCAACTTACCCCAATTTCTTTACTGAAACTATCCGAAGCACTGACAATACGCGCTTCAATCATGACTTGACGAACTGGAACATCAATCTTTGCAATCAGTTTATGAATATTTTCAATACTATCAGCCACATCTTTGATAATTAAAGTATTGGTACGGTTATCTACCGTTACTGTACCACGGTTAGACAATAGACTATTACTATCACTAGAGTTGCCAGTATTGCTACCACCCGATGAGCCACTACCTTGAGAAATCAGCGTCAAAACATCTTGCGCTTTGGCATAGCTTAAACGAATGTACTCAGTGCGCAGTGGCGAATATGAGTCAACCGCTTGCTGTGCTTCAAGCTCTTTCGCTTCTTGCTCAGCCAGTTCAGTAGCAGGCGCTACCAAAATTACATTGCCGTTTTCACGCTTACCTAGATTCTTACTTTTTAAGATGATATCAAGCGCTTGATCCCACGGTACGTTGATAAGACGCAAAGTAATATTGCCAGAGACTGAATCATTAGCCACAATGTTCATTTCAGTAAACTGAGCTAGGATATCTAAGACACTGCGAATCTCAACGTCTTGGAATTCCATAGACAAAGGCTCACCACTATATACTCGCTCTTCAAGCGTCGGCTCACGTAATAATGCTGGCTTATTGATGCTAATATTTAGTTGATTGCCCGACTGATAGGCTTGATACTCATAATCTTCAGTCATATTGATAGTAATGACACCATTTTGACCTTGGTTTTTGGTATCAATACTATTAACAAGACCGCTATTAATATTCAGACGGCGTAATAAGTTTCTAGGCACTGTACTACCAGTTAGGTTTACTACCAATTTATTGCCTTGGCGTTGTACGTCAACTGGAATGGCCTCATTAGTCAGGGCGATACTGACGTTACCACCACCATCTTTTCCTGCTGCAAAATTAACTGCACTTAGGCCATCATAGCTATATTGCGTTCTTACTTGCGAAGCAGCAAGTTGTGGACTTAGCAGTGGGTTAACTCTGACAACCATCGTATCGGCTGGTACTTGATTTTTAGTCACAGTCTTATTGGCTGTATCAACAGCGGTATATGCGCTACTCGTCTCTACAATCGGTGTCGTTGTGATTGTATTATTAAGTACGTCTTGGACAGGGTCATTAGTCTTCCCTGAACGGCTAGGATCAGTAATGGTCAATACTAAATCATTACCGTCAATCGTCGTCGTATAAGTACCTGTCTGTTTTAAACCAACAATAAGGCGCGTGGTACTGTCACTACTTAAGGTAGTAACATCATTTACCATACCGATATTATATTCGCTAAAGCGGCTTGCAAGTCCATTTTGCACTTGTTCAAAATCTAGTACCAAGCGGCTAGGATCATCAAGCTGATAGGCTGCAGGTAATACTGGCACGCCTGCAAATCCTAAACGTATTTGCGTTACTGCTGGAGCAGTTTGTACCACAGAGACATTATTAATGCGCTGTGCAGCATGGGCACTGTTACTCACTGCTACCATGCTGATTGCCAATGCTGAAATGGCAAAAGCAGAAGTTACGCGGTTGCTCATCATCATTACCTTGTTATTGCGTACTGTCATTATTTATTCCTCAAAAATCTGCCGACTTAGCTTATAGGGGAAACCAGCGACTGGGGTTTTTCAACAAACCCTGCGCGGCTGTCTGGCACAATTTCAATCAAGTTAATCTGAGTCGGCGTGATTTCAACAATACGGCCGTCATTTACTCCAAGATAATCACCTACTTTAACGCTCGCGACTGAACCATCAGGACGTTGTATTAACGCATATCGCTGACCTTCAGGTGAAACAACGACGCCGCGAAAGACCAGTTGTGACAATTCATATTGCTCAAGTGGCTCTTTTACTCTGGTAATGTCAGGACGAACACCATCGATAGAAGTGCTAGGACCTTGTGTATTGACCAGACTAGGTGGCAAAAATGGGCTACGCTGTGCACTGGCGCTATAGACAAAGTCTTCTACAAGCTCAGCTTTGGGCGGTGGATCGATGGGCTTTGCAGGCTTATTACGGATGTCCGTCATTGCCTGCTCTGCCATACCAATACGATCAGCACATCCTGTCATTGATAAAACAGCAACACTTAAAGCCAGTAGCATAGGCAGTTTTTGAATAGTCATTAGTTGCCTCCTGCATTATCAGTAGTAGCGACCGTATCAACAGCCTCAGGATCAGCTTCTTTCGAGCGATACGTCTTTGTGTTCAGTACCAAATTAAGTTCTGGTAAGACATCTAAGGTTGGCTTCGGATTGCTGACTTCGAAATCGTGCATCGTAATGATTCGTGGTAGCGCTGCAAGACCACTGATAAAGCTGCCAAACTGATGAAACTCACCTAAAGCTGCGATACGAATAGGCTGCTCAATAAAGAACTCATTCTCAATTTCAGGTTCTACAGAAATATCTTGAAAGCGTATATTGCTGCCAACACCTGTCATATTGATACCCTCTACCAACTCTGACACACGAGTATCTTTTGGTAACTGATCCAATAAAGTATTGAACTCTGTTTCCATTTGAACAACTTGTGCTTTATATGCTTCTAAATGACGCGCACGTGATTCTTTTTCACGGTAGCTCTCAAGCAGCGTATTTTGCTGGCTTTCAGCAGCGGTTATCTCATCAATTTTGCTACTAATCGGTAGCGACCACGATAGTGCTGCTATAAGCGTGATGATAAGACCAATTACGGTGACTTTTACGGGTAGCGGCCAACTGCCGTAGTTGTCTGAATCTAACGATTCGAAACTGCGACGAAACTCCTGTAAATCAAACTGTTTCTTTGATTTCGAGGCAGTTTTTTTGGTTTTGATTAGGCTTTTTTTACGGCTAAGTTTCATAACTCACCTCCAGGCCCAGTACTGGCATCATCAGGTGCGGCGGTCTCCGACTGAACTTTAGTCGTTACCACAAACTGAACATAGCTGTCTTCAGGATAAACAGGACGAGAGCTCTCACCACTAGTGACGGTATTGTTAAGCACTGGTGCGGATTCATAAGCGCTAATATTCTGTTGAATGTTGCTCACTGCAGAATCACCCATCCACTTACTATTATCAAGATTTAGAATCAATCTTGATACAACATAAGGGTTATCAGCACGACCTGTTAAAGTAAGTGTGTCACCTTCACGTTTTAGATTGTTTAAATAAAGCGCAGGCGGCATAGCTTTAGCAAGATCGTCCCATAGACGTACAGGTACAGGACGTCGTCCTTGTAAGTCCTGAATAACCTGCATACGTGAGATAATATCTTCACGGCGCTGTTCTAAGCTATCAATTTCAACCAATGCCGTATCCAAAAGAACGTTTTCTTGTTCTATCAAGGCATTCGCATCACGCTGCTCAGCAAGTGCATTGTTAAAGTAGCTCCATGAAGCAAATGCAGCCAACAGGCTAAGCAAAATCACCGCAACTACCAACGTTATAAATTCTTTGTTGCGACGTTCGCGTTCTTCTTGTCGCCAGGGTAAGAGGTTAATACGAGCCATTAGTCGAAGCTCCTTAACGCAAGACCGCACGCGGCCATTAAGCTTGGTGCATCAATTGTTAATTGCTCATTATCAATATTTGGCGCAATAGTCATATTGGCAAAAGGATTAGCAATACTAACCGTCACACCCAGTTTTTGTTGTGCCATACCTGCAAGACCAGCGATAGAGCTGCTGCCACCAGCTAACACTACATGATCAATACTACTATATTGACTTGAGGAGAAATAAAACTGTAATGAGCGAGTGATTTGCTGAATGGTATTTTCCATAAAAGGAGTCAGCACATCGAGGTAGTAATCGTCAGGTAATGTACGCTCACGCTTACTAATCGCGGCCTCTTCAGCAGATAGTCCATAACGATTTTGTATCGCTTCTGTCAACTGAACACCACCAAACAACTGCTCACGACTGTATATGAATTCGCCATTTTTAGCGACATATAGAGTCGTTTGATTATGCCCAATGTCAACCAATGCAACCAGTTCTGGGTTACTTGGTAAGTTATCTACCATAAGCCCAAAAGCACGTTCAATGGCGTGAGACTCGATATCCATAACCTTAGTTTTCAAGCCACCAAAGGTTAATGCGTCAACTCGTTGGTCAACATTTTCCGAGCGAGATGCGGCAAGTAGCACTTGCACCATCTCATCACTTGCCAAAGAAGGACCTAAAACTTCAAAGTCCAAGTTAACGTCTTCTAACGGATAAGGCACGTATTGATCAGCATCTAAACGTATTTGAGCTTCACGCTCTACATCGTTTAACGTGGTATCCATGTCAATGATTTTGGTAATCACAGCTGACCCTGAGACTGCTGTAGCAGCGTCAGCACCAGTAACATGACAACGTTTAGCTAAGCTGGTAATCGTATTACCAACCGCTTCCGTATCTAAGAGAAGTTTATCGACGACTACACCTTCCGGCAGTCTCTCAATGCCATAAGATTTTAGATGAAACATGCCTTGTTGGCGCTGTATGTCAACCAACTTCACTGAAGTGGCACAGATATCCAGACCAATCAAATGTTGACTTTTGGAAGTAAATAGCCTCACAAACTCTATACCTTATATTAAGTGTACAATCTGATAGTTATTTGTAATAATTGAATACAATACTTTACTTAATAGATAGATTCAAGCATTTAAATAAGTTATTCAGTCTAACTTACACATTTATTATGACCTGCCTATTTTGTTCAAGGTATAATACATTATCTGTTGCAAATTTTAATTGATAAGTCTTCTTATGATCAAAAAAAATGCTACCGCCCGACTAATTCATTTTTTGGTAGGGCTTTTTGTCGCCTGTTTAGCATTAGCCGTTATCTTAGCCCTTGCTGTGCCTATCGGTTTTTACGGTATGGCGATGTATTTATCGCCAACGTTGCCTAGCACTCAAGAGATTAAGACGGCGAAGTTAGAAATGCCACTACAAATATATAGTAGTGATAACAAACTAATTGGTCAGTATGGCAATCGCTTATCACTACCGATTACTTTTGAAGATATTCCTGAAGACCTTACTCATGCCTTTCTAGCAGCAGAAGATGCCTCTTTTTTTCAACATAGTGGTATTAGCATCAAAGGTTTGGGGCGCGCCGTGACTGAAGCGGTTACCGATGATAACAGCCAAACAGGTGGCTCTACCATTACAATGCAAGTCGCCAAAAACTACTTTTTAAGTTCAGAACGTACTTTAAATCGTAAGTTAACTGAATTGTTCTTAGCGCGTAAGATTGAAGACGAGCTAAGCAAAAATGACATTCTGACGCTTTATGTCAACAAAATCTATTTAGGTGAGGGTGCCTACGGTGTCCGTGCCGCTGCCAAAAAATATTATAGTAAATCACTAGATAACCTCACTATTGCTGAGACGGCAATGTTAGCTGGTCTGCCAAAAGCACCGTCTAAATACAACCCTGTGGCCAATCCTGAACGTGCATTAACTCGCCGTAACTGGATTATCGGGCGTATGCATGAGTTAGGCTATATTACTAAAGCACAGCGTGATGAAGCGATCGCCTCTCCTATTGGTATTAACCTTTATAAAGAGAAGCTGGACGTCAATATGCCCTATTTGGCAGAAATGACGCGCTCTACTTTAGTTCAACGCTACGGCAAACAAGTCATGCAAAGTGGTTGGCGTGTGCGTCTTACGGTTGATAGTAAAGCACAAACAGATGCGGAAGCGGCAGTCCTCAAAGGTCTCGTTGCTTACGATCATCGCCATGGGTGGCGAGGTGCTGAAGCGAATGATGAACCGCTAGAAAACTTCCGTCGCTATAGCAATATGTCGCCCGCCAAAGTGACTAAGGTGAACTCTCGTAGTTTTGATGCCGTCATGCCTTCAGGTGAGAATGTAACCATTAATTGGTCAGGCATGCGCTGGGCAAGTAAATACATCTCTGCTAATCGTATTGGCTATGCTCCCAGCAATGCCAGCCAAATAGTCAATAAGAACGATATTATTCGCCTAATTCCAACTAGCAATGGTAATTGGCAGCTAGCGCAAGTGCCCAAAATCCAAAGCAGTCTAGTCTCATTGAACCCAGCGACTGGTGCCGTTAATGCTTTAGTTGGTGGCTTTGATTTTAATCATAGTAAGTTCAATAGAGCTTTACAAGGCTGGCGTCAACCAGGATCCATCATTAAACCACTTGTCTATACAGCGGCTCTAGAAAAAGGCTATCGTCCTGATACTATTGTTTCAGATAGTCCTATTCAAGTCGGTGAATGGAAACCTAAAAACTCCGATCAACGCTTCTTGGGTGATATCACTCTACGCCGTGGCCTTTATTTGTCTCGTAACCTAGTATCTATTCGTCTATTACAAGCCATTGGTATCGCTGATACCCGTAACTTATTAGATCAATTCGGCCTTGATAAAGAGAAGCTCCCAACCACTTTATCGTTAGCACTGGGTGCAGGGCAAGCAACACCTCTACAGATGGCAACTGCCTATGCAACTTTTGCCAATGGTGGCCATCGTGTACAACCCTATTTTATCGAACAAATTTATAATTATAGTAATAACCTATTATTTCAGGCGAACCCACAACAAGCATGTGCCAAATGCTTCAATAAAGATCTCGAAAAGCGTAATAAAGAGTCAATCGAAAATTATAATCAGTCGATTGAAGACGAGAGCAAAGCGGCCAACAGCGAAGTAATTGTTGCAGAACAAGATGTAGAAGATACTGAACAAAATGATAAAGCCATCGACTTAAGTGTCTATGATGCTAGCCCACAAGCGGATCGTTTAAAAGCACCTGCGGTTCAGTATGGATTGGCCAAACAAGCTCCTCGAATATTGAAACCAAGAGTTGCTTTTGATATGGCAGATATTTTGCGTGACGTTGTTCAGCGTGGTACAGCAGTACGTGCAAAAGCACTAGGACGCGATGATATTGGTGGAAAAACAGGTACTACTAACGATGCTAAAGATGCTTGGTTTGCAGGCTTCCACCCTACCAATGCAACGGTTGTATGGATGGGCTTTGATCAACCAACAACTATGGGTCGTCACGAATACGGTGGTGTAGCAGCATTACCTGTTTGGATGGACTTTATGAGAGCCCAGCTTAAAGATACGCCTCGTCAGTGGGTGCCTAATGATAAAGGTTTTACATCTACCAGACAAAAGAAAAAAACGGCAAGAACCAGTAAGGCTGACGACAATACATCTGAGAAACCAGTTTCTACGCAAACACAACAGCGGACGCAATTGTCATCTGAACCTGCTGCAGAATCAAATAACTCAAGATCAGAGAATCGCCGTAATAATGATGTCGTACCGCAAAATCCTCTCTCGGTGACACCAGTTGAAACGCTTCCACCGATGCCAGAGTAAACTATCTAAAATACTAACTGATGTTGAATATAAAAAAGCCTGTTTAGACAATTCTAAACAGGCTTTTTTATATCTGGAAATTATAGCAATGATCTCCTACTTCACGAAGCTTATCAGTCAGCTTTTCTATCAACACCAAACTTACACCACTCTACTGGTAGATTTTCTAAAACTCAACCATTCCAGCACGAAGCTGTTCAATCAGCTCTAAAAACTGCTGACGCCATTCACGTATTGTCGATTCATCTGGTAACCATTGGTTCGATAAAGTAACCACATTAACAATAAGATCCGACGACTGCTTAGTGTCGTTGCTTAATTGTTCATCAACGACTGTATCTGGTGGTACCGCATAAAGACAGCGCTGATAAGCACGCTCTATATTGGCCAAAAATCCTTGCTGCTGTAGCTGTTGCAGACGCTGAATCTCAGGAGATACTTGCGTACTTTCACTCAAGGCTCGTTCAATATCTGACAATGTTGGTGCTGGCATATTCAAATTATAGAAATAACCAAGCTCTTGAGTAAATGCAAGAAAAGCCCCGTATAGATGAAAAATAGCAGTCTCACAATGTGCTTGATACAACTGCTTATCGTTGGTACTTCCTGCTGATTGGCAAGAGAGACGGCAAAAATAAAGTTTTTGATTGGTTCGATCAGCTTGATACTTGGCAACGCGGGTTTTACCTGCCATTTTCTACTTATCCTTATATTAATCATAAATATGACCAGTGAAAAGAGACACCACTTATGATATGACTTCTTGAGTGTACTACTATAGTCAAAGAACTCTAAAATGGGTACAAAGCAGCCGACTGCAGATTGTACAAGTAGTACATCTATGGAGGGTAACGCCGTAGCGATTTAGTAGTTCACCGACAATAACTGGAGCAATCTTGCTAGAAAGTATATCAGCTAAAAAATAGCGGCGCTATATTAAGACTTATTAGCTTACTAGATATAGCATTAGGCCAATTATTCTCATTGCTTTGCTTATCTATAAACGTAAAAAAGCCAGCAACTTAGGCTGGCTTTTTTATTAAGCTAAGAATGAATCAAAAATGTCTAATACTATTAGTTATCTTGGTTCAGCTCTTGTGCAAAGGCTTCATCAAAGCTAGCAAAGTCTTTACTATCAGTGCTAGCAGTCATGTCAAACGCTGCATTAAGATCTTTATCTTGTAGCTTTTGATCCGCTTTCTCTTTACGTGCTTTATGATAAGCAAGACCAGTACCTGCAGGAATCAAGCGACCAACAACGACGTTTTCTTTCAGGCCACGTAACTCATCCACTTTACCAGTAACGGCAGCCGCAGTTAGTACACGTGTCGTTTCCTGGAATGACGCAGCTGAGATAAAGCTTTCTGTTGCCAGACTTGCTTTAGTGATACCCAGTAATTGACGCTCAAACTGTACTGGGAATTTATCTTCCGCTTCCAGTTTTTCATTCAATGCTTTGATATCAGCATACTCTGCTTGATCGCCTTTGAAGTGGTTTGAATCGCCGCCGTCAGTGATTTCAACTTTACGCAACATCTGGCGAATGATAACTTCGATGTGCTTATCGTTGATTTTTACACCCTGCAGACGATAAACGTCCTGTACTTCGTTAACGATATAATCAGCAAGTGCAGTTTGTCCTTTCAGACGCAAGATATCGTGTGGGTTTTGTGGACCATCAGCGATAACTTCACCACGTGCTACTGTCTCGTTTTCAAAGACGTTGATTTGACGCCATTTCGGGATTAGCTCTTCATGAATCTCACCATCTTCATTGGTGATGATAAAGCGATTCTTACCTTTAGTCTCTTTACCAAAGCTTACGACACCTGTCATTTCTGCCATGATCGCATGATCTTTTGGACGACGTGCTTCGAATAGATCGGCAACACGTGGTAGACCACCGGTAATATCTTTAGTTCCTGATGATGCCTGTGGTACACGACCTAGGATCGAACCAGCTGCTACTTTTTCACCATCGCTAACGCGAATGATAGTTTCAGCAGGTAAGAAGTAAACGACTTCTTTACCTTCATCAGTATTCAAGATAATAGCAGGACGTAAGTCTTTTGCTGAGCTTGAACGGTCACGAGTCGCTAGAATCTCAAATGAGCTCATACCAGTCGCATCATCAACTTTCACTGTTGCAGTCATACCATCAGTGATGTCACTGAAGCGTGCTGTACCAGCAAATTCTGTGATAATTGGATGCGTGTGCGGATCCCATTTAGCGATGGTCTGACCGCCTTCAACCTGATCTTCGTGTTTCACAAGAACGCTAGAACCATAAGGTACTTTATAACGTTCACGCTCACGGCCAAGATCATCGGTCAATGCAATTTCAGCTGAACGCGATACGATAACCAAATGGCCATCAGTATGTTGAACCGTTTTCATGTTTTCGAAATGCGCTTGACCAGCATTACGTACAGAGATGCTATTGTCCACAGATGCAGAGCTTGCAGCCCCACCCACGTGGAAAGTACGCATGGTTAACTGAGTACCAGGCTCACCGATAGACTGTGCAGCCATAACACCAACTGACTCGCCGATATTCACTTTATGACCACGAGCCAAATCACGGCCATAGCACTGTGAACAAACACCGTGCTCAACATTACAGGTAATAACTGAGCGTACCCAGATATCATCGATAGCGTTTTCGTCAAGCACATTAACCCAATGCTCATCGATCAACGTACCTGCTGGAATCAATACTTTATCAGCATCATCGTTATAATTCACATCACGTGCAGTGACACGACCAAGTACTAGCTCACCCAACTTCTCAATGATTTCGCCACCTTGAATATGTGGTTTCATGAGCAAGCCTTGCTCAGTACCACAGTCATCAGTGGTGATAACCAAATCCTGTGCAACATCAACCAAACGACGAGTCAGGTAACCTGAGTTAGCCGTTTTCAATGCCGTATCCGCTAGACCTTTACGTGCACCGTGAGTTGAGATGAAATACTGTAGTACGGTCAAACCTTCACGGAAGTTAGCTTTAATTGGGGTTTCGATGATAGAACCATCTGGCTTAGCCATCAAACCACGCATACCAGCCAACTGACGAATCTGTGCCGCACTACCACGAGCACCAGAGTCTGACATGATAAAGATAGAGTTGAACGATTTTTGCTCTTCTTCTTCACCTTTGGCATTCAAGATCTTATCTGTTGCCAAGTTATCCATCATCGCCTTAGCGACTTTATCATTGGTACGTGACCAGATATCAACTACTTTGTTATAACGCTCACCAGCAGTTACAAAGCCTTGCTCGAATTGATCTTCGATTTCGCGAACTTCGCCTTCTGCTACTTCGATGATTTGCTTCTTCAATGGTGGGATGACCATGTCATCAATACCAATAGACACACCAGACAATGTCGCTTGAGCAAAACCAAGATACATCAATTGGTCAGCAAACATGACACTTTCTTTAACGCCTACTTTACGGTAGCAAGAGTTAATCAGACGAGAGATGTTTTTCTTCGTCATTTCTTGGTTACATTCATCAAACGTCATACCTTTAGGCATGATGTTCCAGATAAGTAAACGACCAGCAACCGTATCTTTGATACTGATTTCTTTGGTTTGGTTACCCTCTTCATCAATATGCGTCTCAGTAACACGCACTTTGATTTTAGCGTTTACATGTAGATCGTTTGAACCAATCGCACGCAATGCTTCATTGACGGTAGCAAAAACCATGCTCTCGCCTTTAGCATTGATAGACGAGCGACTGATGTAATACAAGCCCAATACAACATCCTGTGATGGTACGATGATTGGATCACCGTTCGCAGGTGACAAGATGTTGTTGGTAGACATCATTAGCGCACGTGATTCTAACTGTGCTTCTAGCGTCAATGGCACGTGAACGGCCATTTGGTCACCATCAAAATCGGCGTTAAACGCGGTACAAACGAGTGGGTGCAATTGGATTGCTTTACCTTCGATTAGTACTGGCTCAAATGCCTGTAGACCCAAACGGTGAAGAGTTGGTGCACGGTTAAGAAGTACTGGATGCTCACGGATAACCATGGCCAGCATATCCCACACTTGTGGCTCTTCACGCTCTACCATCTTTTTGGCGGCTTTAATCGTTGTTGCCAAACCATGAGACAATAGCTTGTTATAAGTAAATGGCTTGAATAGTTCAAGAGCCATTTTCTTCGGTAGACCACACTGATGTAGACGTAGTGTTGGACCTACAACGATAACCGAACGACCAGAGTAATCGACACGCTTACCAAGTAAGTTTTGACGGAAACGACCTTGCTTACCTTTGATCATATCAGCCAAAGATTTCAATGGACGCTTATTACTACCAGTGATTGCACGACCGCGACGACCGTTATCTAACAATGCATCAACTGATTCTTGCAACATACGTTTTTCGTTACGTACGATGATATCAGGTGCACTAAGCTCAAGCAGACGCTTTAGACGGTTGTTACGGTTGATGACACGGCGATACAGATCGTTTAGATCCGAAGTCGCAAAACGGCCACCTTCTAGTGGTACTAGTGGGCGCAAATCTGGTGGTAGTACTGGCAAGATGTTCATTACCATCCACTCAGGCTTGTTATTAGAATCACGGAATGCTTCTAATAGCTTAAGACGCTTAGACATTTTTTTAAGCTTAGTCTCAGAACCTGTTTGCGGAATTGCTTCGCGCAGCTCATCAATCTCGATATCTAAATCGATATCTTTTAATAAGTCTTGAACGGCTTCAGCACCCATTTTGGCTGTAAATTCATCACCAAACTCTTCAAGGGCTTTGAAGTAATCTTCATCATCAAGCAACTGATATCTTTCTAAGCTAGTTAAACCAGGCTCAGTCACGATGTAGCTTTCAAAATATAGAACGCGTTCGATATCACGTAGCGTCATGTCTAACAATAGACCGATGCGGCTTGGTAATGATTTTAGGAACCAAATATGCGCAACTGGGCTAGCCAAGTCGATGTGGCCCATACGGTCACGACGAACTTTAGCAGTCGTAACTTCTACGCCACATTTTTCACAGATAACGCCTTGGAACTTACGGCGCTTGTACTTACCACATAAGCACTCAAAATCTTTTACTGGGCCAAAGATTTTGGCACAAAAAAGACCATCACGTTCAGGCTTGAACGTGCGATAGTTAATAGTTTCAGGCTTTTTCACTTCGCCATGTGACCATGACTTGATGACGTCAGGTGAGGCTAAAGTAATTTGAATGCTATCAAACTCTTGGTTACCGTTGCCGGTAGGGCTTTGCATGATATCGAGTAAATCTTTCAAGTTGCTTCTCCGTTATCTTTATAATCATCTGATAGCGTATAGTTGACGCAAATAAGATGAATGAAGGCAATGAATAGGGTTGAGACAAATCACTAAAAGCAGCAGCTATGCGCGTACTGCTTTTAGATTGACCACTAAGGATAATAATTAACTGAAGCTATGTTAAAGGTAGCCTCAGCCAGCCGTGCTTAATGGGTTTGCTTTAACTCAATATTAATACCCAATGATTTGATTTCTTTGGTCAGTACGTTGAACGATTCAGGCATACCTGGATCCATATACTGCTCACCATCAACGATGTTTTTATACATACGTGTACGGCCTTCAACGTCATCCGACTTCACAGTCAGCATTTCCTGCAACGTGTAAGTCGCACCATAAGCTTCTAGTGCCCAGACTTCCATCTCACCGAAACGCTGACCACCAAACTGAGCTTTACCGCCCAATGGCTGCTGCGTGACTAGTGAGTAAGAACCTGTAGAACGTGCATGCATTTTGTCATCAACCAAATGGTTAAGTTTGAGCATGTACATATAACCAACGGTCACTTTACGGTCAAACTTCTGACCAGTACGACCATCATACAATGTCTGCTGACCATCACGGTCCATACCAGCAAGCTCTAGCAAGTCTTTGACTTGGCTCTCTCTTGCACCATCAAACACTGCAGTACCCATTGGTACACCGCCGCGTAAGTTGTCTGATAATGCCATGATGTCATCATCACTCAAGCTATCAAGATCGACTTGCTCGCCACCTACTTGGTTATAGATTTTGTCTAAGAAACCACGTAGTTCTTTGATCGCTGCTTGAGATTTGAGCATACCATCGATTTTCTCGCCCAAACCTTTGGCTGCCATACCCAAATGCGTCTCTAGAACCTGACCGATGTTCATACGAGATGGTACACCAAGTGGGTTCAATACGATGTCAACGGTATTACCATTTTCATCATAAGGCATATCTTCGACTGGCATGATGCGTGATACCACACCTTTGTTACCATGACGACCAGCCATTTTATCACCAGGCTGAATACGACGCTTAACCGCTAGATAAACTTTAACGATTTTTTGGACACCATGTTGTAAATCATCACCAGCGGTCAATTTGCGTTTTTTCTCAGCAAATTTCACATCGATGTCTTTTTGCTTATCAACTAAGTACTCAGCGATTTGCGTTAGACGCTCAGAGATTTCTTCTTCAACTGGCTGAATATCAAGCAAGGTCTCAAGGCTCATATCTTTCATATCAGCCAAGGCCATAACCGTACCAGCTTTTAGACCAGAACCACCACTGACTTTTTGGCCATCTAATAGATTACCAATACGACCACGTGCTGCTTCTTCAAAAATACGTAGCTCTTCTTTTAAATCTTTACGATAGCTATCAAGCTGTGATTTTTCAATCGCTTTTGCACGTGCATCTTTTTCGACACCATCACGAGTAAAGACTTGTACGTCGATAACCGTACCTTTGCTTGATGTAGGAACACGTAGAGACGTGTCTTTTACATCAGCTGCTTTTTCACCAAAGATAGCCCGGAGCAATTTCTCTTCTGGCGTTAGTTGCGTTTCACCTTTTGGCGTCACTTTACCAACTAGGATATCACCAGCGTCAACTTCAGCACCGATATAGACGATACCTGCTTCGTCAAGACTTGATAGTGCTGCTTCGCCAACGTTTGGAATATCAGCAGTAATCTCTTCTGTACCCAATTTGGTATCACGTGCCACACACGTCAATTCTTGAATATGAATAGTAGTGAAACGATCTTCTTTAACCACTTTTTCAGATAGCAAGATCGAATCTTCGAAGTTGTAACCATTCCACGGCATAAATGCGATGCGGATGTTCTGACCTAGTGCTAGCTCACCAAGATCCGTTGACGGACCATCAGCTAAGATATCACCCAAAGCAATCTCGTCACCTTGGTTAACGATGATACGTTGGTTGATACAAGTGTTTTGGTTAGAGCGCGTGTATTTAACTAAGTTATAAATATCGATACCCGCTTCACCAGCAGTCATCTCGTCTTCGTTTACACGAACAACGATACGTGATGCATCAACATCTTCAATCACACCGCCACGCTTAGCGATCACACAAACACCAGAATCACGAGCAACGTAACGCTCCATACCAGTACCTACTAACGGCTTATCAGCACGTAGCGTAGGAACAGCCTGACGCTGCATGTTCGAGCCCATCAAGGCACGGTTAGCATCATCATGCTCTAGGAACGGAATCAAACCTGCTGCTACCGATACTACCTGACTTGGCGACACATCCATATGCGTCACTTTTTCTGGCGGCATACGGACGAATTCACCATAGCTACGCACACTGACCATCTCGTCACTTAGTGCACCATCTTCAGTCAATGGTGAATCAGCCTGTGCAATGACCGTACCGACTTCTTCAATGGCAGATAGATATTCAATGATATCCGTTACTTTACCATCAACCACACGGCGATATGGCGTTTCTAAGAAGCCAAAGCTGTTGGTTTTAGCAAATGTTGCCAATGAGTTAATAAGACCAATGTTTGGACCTTCAGGAGTCTCAATCGGGCATACACGGCCATAATGGGTATCATGTACGTCACGTACTTCAAAGCCTGCACGTTCACGAGTTAGACCACCGGGTCCTAGTGCTGATACACGGCGTTTATGGGTAACTTCAGACAATGGATTGTTCTGATCCATAAACTGTGACAACTGGCTTGAACCAAAGAATTCTTTAACCGCAGCCGCTACTGGCTTTGAGTTAATCAAATCTTGTGGTGACAAGTTATCAGATTCCGCTGAGCTCAAACGCTCTTTGACCGCACGCTCTACACGTACTAGACCAACACGGAACTGGTTTTCTGCCATTTCGCCGACTGAACGAATACGACGGTTACCTAAGTGATCGATATCATCGACTTCACCGCGACCGTTACGAATCTCAATCAATTCTTTTAATACGTTCACGATGTCAGCATTGGTCAGGACACTACGTGCACGCTGAATATCTGGATCATCTGTATTATCAAAATCTAACCCTAGACGACGGTTAAACTTCATGCGGCCAACGTTTGACAAGTCATAACGATCTGCATTGAAGAACATGCTTTCGAACAGTTTTTCAGCAGTCTCAACCGTTGGTGGCTCACCTGGACGCATCACTTTATAGATTTCGATCAATGCTTCTTCACGGCTTGATGTGCTATCAGCGCGTAGCGTGTCAGCAATATAACTACCCTGATCGATATCATTGGTGAATAGAATACTGAATTCTTTGATAGATTCACTGGCTTCAAACGCACTTAATTTAACCAATAATTCATGGTCAATTAAGGTGTTAGCACGAGCGATAACTTCATCATTAACCACAATATCTTCGGCTAAGATACGCTCATATAAATATTCATCAGGCACAGCAATTTTCGTCATACCAGCTTCTTCAAGCTGACGGATACGACGTGCATTGATACGTTTGCCCTGCTCTACGATAACGTCACCTTCAGGCGACACGATATCAAACTGAGCCATCTCACCGCGCAAGCGATCAGCAACCAGATCAATCTCAAACGTCTCTTCGCCTTTATACACAGCTACTTTATCAAAGAAAAGATCTAAGATTTCAGAAGTGGTCAGACCTAGTGCACGTAGAATGATTGAAGCAAGTAGCTTACGACGACGGTCAATACGAGCAAATACTAGATCTTTTGCATCAAATTCAAAATCTAACCATGAACCACGGTAAGGAATGATACGTGCGTTATAAAGCACTTTGCCACTTGAATGCGACTTACCTTTATCATGGTCAAAGAATACACCAGGTGAACGATGTAGCTGTGATACGATAACACGCTCTGTACCATTGATAATAAAGGTACCGTTAGCCGTCATTAATGGCATTTCGCCCATATAGACGCTTTGCTCACGGATATCTTTGATCGCAGCTTTGCTGTCTTTATCTTTGCTATCTTTGTCTTTGATGATCAAACGGATTTTGACACGCATCGGCGCAGCAAATGTTGAACCACGTAAGATACACTCACGCTCATCAAATTCAGGCGTGCCTAAATAGTACTCAACAAATTGTAACTCAGCATTACCAGAGTGACTCTCAATTGGGAAAATAGAGGAATACGCAGCTTGCAAACCAGTATTCTCACGAGCTTTTGGCTTTTTGTGCTCTTGCAAAAATTGCTCGTAAGAATCTACTTGAATAGACAATAAGTAGGGAATGTCCATCACAGTGGGCAATTCAGCAAAACTTTTGCGAATACGCTTTTTTTCAGTATAAGAATATGCCATCGAGAGTCCTTACAGTAAACGTGGAAACAAATTAAAATCGAGGCCATGATGCATAGATATTATGTATCTTGGCGACGTAAACGATAATATAAAACGGGTGTTCGTGTTCAGTTCATGTCTTTTGGTCAACTACTACTTTACTAATCAATGCTTATTTAGCACACTTCATTCAATCTTGGAATTGGTGTCTAGGTCAGTCTATATGCCTACTCAAACTGACAATTTCAATATCATATAATCTACAATACATTGCCCTTATGGCTCAATTTACAAATACACTTAGAATATCTTGTACTGCGGTTTAAAATTCATCATCAAAACTGTTATCGTCGCTGATATATACCGTCTACGAGCCTACATACTGACAGTAAAATCATTCTATATGGATAACCTAAGATCAATAGCTTTTCAGAAATAACAATAATCGGGGTAACTATAACTTTCAGAATCAGTATAAACTATAGTGTTAATAGGAAAGCATGCAGACACAAAAAAATGCCAAACATCTACGGACGTTTAGCTCATATTAACTGATTTTAATAACTGGCATGTGTGCTTGCATGTATATCGTCTGTCCTTTTGATGGGTATCCACCGTGTTGTTGCATACGTATGTTGGCAGACACAAAAGGTCAAGCTACGAATTATAGTAAAAAAAAGCTGGCAATGCAAGGCATTACCAGCTTTTTTTCGTACAGCTGTTAAACTTATTTTAGTTCAACAGTTGCGCCAGCTTCTTCAAGTTTCTTTTTCAACTCTTCAGCTTCAGCTTTGTTAACGCCTTCTTTGATTGGAGCTGGAGCGCTTTCAACCAAATCTTTCGCTTCTTTCAGGCCAAGACCAGTAGCTTCACGTACGGCTTTAATTACGCCAACTTTCTTCTCGCCAAAGCTGGCAAGAACTACGTCAAACTCGTCTTTTTCTTCAGCAGCAGCAGCAGGGCCAGCAGCAGCAGGTGCAGCAGCAACAGCAGCTGTTACGCCGAATTTTTCTTCCATAGCGCTGATTAATTCAACGATATCCATTACTGACATTTCAGCGATTGCGTTTAACACATCATCTTTAGATAGTGCCATGAGAACTCTCCGTTATCTGATAAAAATTAATTGATTTTAATATCGCTTGGATTGCTTGCCAAATTTTCAAATAGTGTTGGCAATAAAGTGCAATCAACGATGTCAAAGTTACGTTAAAACAAGCAATTAAGCAGCTTCTTTTGCGTCTTTGATTGCTGCGACAGTGCGAACGAACTTGCCAGGAACTGCGTTCATAGTCTGGACAAGCTTGGTCACTGGTGCATTCATAGTAGCCATCAAGATAGAGAGTGCTTCGTCGCGAGTTGGTAGCTTCGATACGCGCTCTAGCTCTTCTGGACCATAAACAACACCACCAACTGATACCAATTTGGTCTCTAAAGCTTTGTTTTCTTTGCTGAAGTCGAAAACGACTCTAGCAGCAGAACCCAAGTCTTCCATAGAGAAAGCCAAAAGTAGTGGACCAGTCATACGGTCTGACATGCTCTCAAACTTAGTGCCTTCAAAAGCGCGTCTTGCTAGTGTATTTTTTACCACTTTTAAAACAACGCCTTTTTCACGGGCTTGTTCGCGTAGCTTAGTAAGCTTTGCAACACCAATACCATGATATTCGGCAGCTACTGCTGAGTAAGCATTAGCAGCAACTTCAGACACTTCAGCCACAACTTGTTGTTTTTGCTCTAGCGTTAATGCCATAAGTTGACTCCTTTAATCTTATCAATCTGCTCAGTATTTTAATTCTTAAAAACCGAAATTTTCAATTATTAAACGACTAAATTAGACTGACTTGATACGACACGTTACTTCTAAACTCTATAGCAATAGATTTTATTAGTAACGACTGATTACGGCACCGTTATCAGAATGACATCAAGTGATAGATTGAACTATCGGCTCTTATCAACAACTGGGTGGATCACCGTCTGCGTAGGACAACTGAGATTTTCATCTGTAGTCGATTAAAAAAAGCAGCTTGTTATCATATTTAACCATTCGAAAATTGCTATCTATGACGCTAAACCACTCTCTACCTACGGTCTTAGACAGCGTAGCATATGCTACGCTGACCTAATTTTTTAGAATTTGTTTGTACTCATTATTCAATAATATTTGAAGAGTGAATACTTAATTATTTAGCAGTGCGATAAGGAACAGCATCAATAGTGATACCTGGACCCATAGTGCTAGACAAGGTGATTTTCTTAATGAAAGTACCTTTAGAAGTAGCAGGCTTAGCACGTTTTAGATCTGTGATTAGTGCTTCAGCATTTTGAATAACTTGCTCAGCAGTGAAACCAACTTGACCAATAGTAGTATGAATAATACCTGCTTTGTCTACACGATACTGTGCTTGACCAGCTTTAGCATTTTTCACAGCTTCAGCAACGTTTGGCGTTACTGTACCAACTTTCGGGTTAGGCATTAGGCCACGTGGACCTAGGATAGTACCTAATTGACCAACAACACGCATTGCATCAGGAGCAGCAATAACGATATCAAAGTCCATGTTACCGGCTTTGATTTGCTCTGCTAGGTCTTCAAAACCAACGATATCTGCACCAGCTTCTTTGGCGGCTTCAGCAGCAGCGCCTTGAGCGAATACAGCAACGCGTTTGGTTTTACCAGTACCAGCAGGTAAGTTAGTAGCGCCACGAACCACTTGATCAGATTTACGTGGGTCAACGCCCAAGTTGATCGCGATATCAATAGACTCTTTGAATTTTAGCGCAGGCAAATCGTTTAAGATTTGAACGGCTTCTTCCATAGTGTAGTGTTTTTCGTTATCAATACGGCTTTGGATTTCTTTTTGACGTTTGGTTAGCTTGCTCATTTACACACCCTCCACGGTAATACCCATTGAACGTGCAGTACCAGCGATGGTACGAACAGCAGCGTCAAGATCAGCAGCAGTTAAATCTTTATCTTTAGTCTTAACGATTTCTTCTAACTGTGCGCGGTCAACTTTACCGACTTTAGCAGTGTTAGGTGTACCTGAACCTTTAGCAACGCCAGCAGCCTTACGTAGTAAGTATGAAGCTGGTGGTGACTTCATGATGAAGGTAAAAGACTTATCGCTATATACAGTGATCTCAGTAGGAATCGGTAGACCCGGCTCTTGGTTTGAGGTCGCAGCGTTAAATTCTTTACAGAACGCCATGATGTTCACGCCTTTTTGACCCAATGCTGGACCAATCGGTGGTGAAGGATTTGCTTTGCCTGCAGGCACTTGCAGTTTGATGTAACCATCAATCTTCTTAGCCATGATACTCTCCTAAATGGGTAATAACGCCAAATCAAACTGATATATACATATCCGATTGACTAATAGCTCCCCGGTTGATGAATTTTTTGTGGGTTTAGTCTAGCTTCTCAACTTTACTAAACTCAAGCTCAACCTGAGTCGGTCGATTAAATACGTTTACTGTCAAATGTAGTTTAGACTTCTCGTAATCGACCTTTTCAACCATTCCCTTAAAGTCAGTGAATGGACCGTCGATAACCAATAACTCCTCGCCTGGCTCAAATAGAGTCTTAGGACGTGGATCAGTTTCGGTTTGGTTCAAACGGTTTAAGATACGATCTGCTTCTACTTGCGTAATCGGTGCTGGTGTTTCAGGCGTACCGCCGATGAAACCCATAATACGTGGACACTCTTTAACGATGTGCCAAGTATTGTCATTCATTTCCATCTGGATCAAAACATATCCTGGAAAGAATTTACGCTCACTCTTACGCTTTTTGCCGTCTTTCATTTCGACGACTTCTTCAGTAGGAACCAATACGTCACCGAATGATTCAGCGAAGTCACTACGATTGATACGATCAGTTAATGAACGCTGTACTTGCTTTTCATATCCTGAAAACGCTTGGACAATATACCAACGCATGTCACGCTCCTAATCGTTATAAGTAAAATGTTGAGTTACAATATTTAAGTTAGAGCGAATCGTAATACACGATAGTGTGCTCAACTTCAAACATTTAACCGATAAATATGCCAACGAACCAATTGAAAAAATTATCTAACAGCCAAACAAAAAGCCCAGCAATACCAATCACGACAATAACTTGCCATGTGTATTGAAAGGTTTCGTCTTTACCTGGCCATGTTACTCGGCGTAGCTCAACAGCGGCATCTTTTAATAATATTTTAAAAGCGCGGCCTTGATGCGTTAATGCCAAGCATACTAATGCAAATACAATAAGAGCGACAATGATACTAATACGTACCCAAACATCATTAGCAGGTTGCCAATAGCCAGGTAAATACTGGTTGACCAGAGTCGCGCTAATTAAAACTGCTGCAGCAAGTAGCCACAAGATCAAATCTTTGATTGAGCCAGTCTTAGCAACTTCAACAGCAGAAGTATTGACCGCTGAGATATGCTTATCTTTAGACAGCATTCCACCAGCAACCGCCTTGGCATCAGATAACTTAGTCTCGAGGTTATCTTGATTATTGCTCATAAAGAACTCGCTTCGGAGATGGTGGGGTACAACAAAGATGTGATAAGAAGATGGCAGGCGATGTAGGACTCGAACCTACAACCCTCGGTTTTGGAGACCGATGCTCTACCAATTGAGCCAATCGCCTATGGGTGTAAAGGACAGCATTATACAATATTGAGCATAAAATGCAAGCCTTTAGCGGTAAAATTGTTACTTTTACCTAGTTTTCTCTTATCTAGCATACCTACTCTATTAACTAGCCGTTTAATTAGGCTGATAATGTGAGTACCTGATAAGAAGCTGCGTTAATATATCAAGCTATACTGCAGATTACAATAGTCTAGAATAGAAATAAATTAATTCTGTATGCAATCGATTCTATCTAGAATTTCAATCCTATGATAGCTATGTTCATATATGACTACCCCAGTAGCTTTCTTTGCTTATAATCACCCATAAAAAAAGCCGTTCTCAATAAAGAGAACGACTTTTGACTAACAAGTTAAATACTAGGATCAGTATTAAACGTTAACGTTAGCAACAACACCAGCGCCTACAGTACGGCCGCCTTCACGAATAGCGAAGCGAAGACCTTTGTCCATAGCGAT